>CAZNHL010000168.1:0-2563 GCA_964572965.1 uncultured Bifidobacteriaceae bacterium | reverse complement strand
TGGTCGCGAAGGTGGGTATTTTTATTTTTCTGTTGCAGAATCATTTTAAAGCATCAGATATCTTATACTGATTTACGGAGGGGCTATTTTACGGTTGCCAAAGAATACTGCCGATAGGAAAGACTTGGGGCTGATTGTCGATCTACGTTGTTTAAATTTACTTCCTTGGCTAGTTCTACGATATGCTCTTCAGAAACAAACCCTGACAAGTATGACGAGAAACTGGTAATCTTACGATTGAGAATGGCTTTTGCTTTGCTTTCCTAAGACTTTTTGCTTAGGTTGACGGCTATGGTGGCACACAGAACAGGGTGAGAGGACAGGCCACACCTAAAAATTGAGTGCTTTCAAAGGAAATAATCTCTATTGTCATTCGCTAGCCCTTGGTGTCTAACGGAAAACAGACAGCCTTACTAAGACTATAATGTATTTAAAGGATATCGGATTATTAATCCATCACTTTTTATTATTTTTGACATTAATTTTGGCATCACTATAAGCATTCTAAAGCTACTCCAAAGTGAGAATGCATACGTTACAAAACATTATCAATTTAGAGCAATTTAAACAACAGCATTCATGACAGAACTTAAAACCCCTCAACAATTACAGTCTCAAGTGATAGATTTTCTTCGCTTCCCCCTTATTGTTGGAGTGTTGTTTATTCACAATTATTCATCCAAACTAAAAATACAAGGAGTTGAAATAGGCACAGATTCTGCTAGCGTTCCTTTTTTTTATTATTGCAGTGAGTTTTTTTCGCATGTGTTTGCGCGCATATCAGTGCCTTTGTTCTTTTTTATATCAGGATTTCTTTTTTTTCTAGCTATTCAAAAATTAGACGGGTCAACTTACAAAACGAAACTACAAAGCAGAGCAAAAACATTACTCATACCATATCTTATTTGGAATATCGCAACTTTTACTTTTCTCTATACCTTTAAAGCCCTCGGAGTAATGACTAGTCCTATGGCAGAGACAAACATTTTAAAATGTATGTGGGATGCCGGAGATTCCGGGCATATGCCTATATCATACCAGTTTTGGTTTATTCGTGATTTAATGGTTGTGGTCATTCTTACTCCAATTGTTTATTTTTTCTGTAATAAGGCAAAAATTTATGGGGTAATTGCACTTGGAATACTTTGGTTTTTTGACTTCTGGTTTGTTATTCCTGGCTTGAGTATTACCAGTATTTTCTTTTTTACAGCAGGAGCTTATTGTGGAATAGCTAAGAGTGATTTACTCAATGACTTCAGTAAAATAAGGAATCTTTCTTTTATTCTTTACCCTTTAATTGCGCTTGCTGATTTATTAACAAAGGACTATACCTTTAACAACTATATCCATAATGCAGGCATTGTAATTGGTATTGCTTTTTGTTTTAACATAGTAACAGTCTTATTTGAAAAAGGGAAAATAAAACCAATCCCATTTTTAAGTGCCGCCTCATTTTTTGTTTTTGCCATTCATGAGCCATTTTTGTTAGGAAATATAAAAAAGATATCTTTTATCATATTCAAACCGGAAACAGATTTAGCCCTAACAGCATTATATTTCCTGAATGTCATTATTGTAAGTTTGATTGCTCTTGGTTTATATTATATCCTGAAACGTATATTTCCGAAATTTACGGCTGTTATTACCGGAGGAAGGTAAATACTACAATCAAGTAGACGCCATACCCCAGCAAGGTTAATTGCTTCTATTCTTGCTTACGACCTTGCTGAAATTCTTTAGCTACAAAGGGTATAAAACCGGCTTAGTATTCTATGATACCGTTCACCTTGAAGGCAGTTCGAGTATCTGAATTTGGGCATGATATTGATCGAATACGCTAAAAAAGGATTTTATAAGATCTGCTAAAAACTTCCAGAAAGCCCATAAACAGTTTGATGAATCATACCTGTTCATTAATAACTGGAATATAATAACAGGTTACCCCTATAACTAAGCTTCAGCCTGGTTATATAGCAGCACCCGAGATTATGAAGGCAAACAAGGTTTACTGGATATTTTATATATTGGCTAATAGTAACAATAAATCTAAATTCAGGGCGGGGACGCCCGGACAAAACCTGACACAAGCGGACGCTTGCGCCAGCACGAGAATATTATTTATGTGTAGCATGTCATACACATTTTATAAAAAACCATTCAATTTCCACATACACATCAGATGAATAAATCCTTATCTTTAGTACCTATCTATTAACTTATATATGGCTCGTATAATCCGAGTTGCTGTCAGTTTTATATTCCATGAAATACATGCCCAGGATACGCAGCATATTAACAAAAAAAAACTATTAGGATTTAGACGACTTGACGACACTGCTACGGTAGAAAAACAGGGCATATTTATTTTGCCTTTGGTGTATTATACACCGGATACCAGATGGGCTTTTGGCGGTGCAGGTGTGTATTATTTCAAAATAGATCCTAATGAAGAACGATATGAATACAGTATGGTGAGTATTAAAAGTTTAATACTTAAAAAATTAGACTCTCACTTTTTGTTGGTGTTGATTATCACTTTGAATACGAGTATGATTTTAAGTAT
>CAZNHL010000167.1:0-2607 GCA_964572965.1 uncultured Bifidobacteriaceae bacterium | reverse complement strand
AACCCCTGGTCGAAATCCAATAGCCCGAGTCTCTACAAAACCCAGGGCGATTCATTGCCACTGCACACGGCGATCGTCGGACCGACCGGCAGCGGCAAGAGCACTTTGGTTGCGAACCTCGCTTTGGCAGATATCCAAGCTGGTCGCGGTGCTCTGGTGCTTGATGCTGGTGGCGATTTGGTGGAGGAGCTGCTGGCTCGTATCCCGCAGAACCGTCTTCCCGACGTCATCGTGCTCGATCCGTCGAGTGCCGCGACCTTTGCGCAGCCGGGGTTGAAGCTGTTTCCGCCTGGCTCGGATCCGGAGCTGAGTGCCGATGTGGTGCTTGCCGTTCTGAAGGCGCTGAGTGCGGATACGCCGTGGGGCATCATGACCGCGGGGACGATGCGGCTTGGTCTGTCGACCTTGGCGCACCTGCCGGGTGGCAACCTCGCTTTGCTCCCCGCCATCCTGACCGATCCCCGTTTCCGGGCATCGGCGTTGGCGCACACCGAGAGTCGACGTCTTCGCGAGGCATGGGAGCGGTTCGATGCTCGATCGGCCGGTGAGCAAGCAGCCCAGCTGGCACCGGCGCTCAGGCGACTGGAAGAACTTCTGGGACGAGGCTCGCTGCGCGTGATCCTCGGGCAACGTCATCCCCGACTCCACTTCGGGGAGGTGCTGGCCCGTCGACGAATCGTCCTGGCGAAGTTGAGTCCAGGGACCCTCGGTGCTCCTGCCTCCCGGTTGCTCTCAGCCCTGGTGCTGTGGTCAGCCATGAGTGCGACCGAAGCACGCGCAGCCTTGCCACCGGCCAAACGTTCGCCGTTCAGCATCTACGTCGACGAAGTCAAAGCGCTCGGCGACTTGCCGCTCCCGCTGGAAGGGCTCTTGGAAAGAGCGAGGGCACTTGGAGTAGGACTGCATTTGAGTCCCCAGCATCTGGGGCAGTTGCCGCCAGGCTTGCGGACGAGCTTGCTGGCCAACGTCTCGAGCTTGATCAGCTTCCGGCTCGGTGCCGACGAAGCCAAGGTCGTCGCTCGTGAGTTCGGCAATCTCACCCCGCAGCAGGTCCAGCATCTTGGTCGCTACGAGGTGGCGCTCCGTCTCGGCATCGGTTCCGGTCAGGTCAGTGCGACCACCACCGGCACCACAATTCCGCTACCGCCACGGACGACCGATCCAGGGCACGTTCGAATGGTCGCCAGTGAGCGCTGGGGACAGACCTTGGCTGACGTCGATCGTGAACTCGATGTCCAGCTGTCCGAGCTCGCTTCAGAAGCAATCTCCGACAGCGAATCATTCGGTCCGGCTGGGGATGCCGTCGGCGCTCGGCGGAGGGCGTCGTGAACGGTTTCCTCCGGACATTCAGCCTGCGCGTCGCTACGCGTATCGGACATCGCAGCACCCTCGAACTGGCCCAGGTTCACGGGCGATTCGTGGCAAGGCAGCGCCTGACTGATCCGCTCTCCGTGATGCCTCCGATCGGATCCCCGCTGGGAGCGTCGGCATGAGCGGCCGTACTCAGCACGATCGCCTGACGCAGCAAGTGCAACGGCTGGCAGCACGCGAGCGACAGGTCCTCACGGACGTTGTCGAGCATGGGTTTCTCACCGCCGGCCAAGTGGCTCGGTTGCACTTCTCAGAGGTCGGACATCCGGGAACTCGGATGCGAATCACCCAACGCAGCCTGTTGAGGCTGGTCGATGAGGAGTTGCTCACGCGGTCAAGCCGACGGGTCGGAGGTGTTCGTGCGGGATCAGCCAGCTACACCTACCGAGCTACTGCCGAGGGGCAGCGCACCGTCGCCTTCCTGCAAGGGCAAGGCATCCCGCCGCTTCGCACCAGCCGCGAGCCTGGACTGAACTTCGTCGCCCATAGCGTGGCCGTTGCCGAGATCTGGGTGACGCTTCAAGAGGCAACCCGAGACGGCAGATGCGAGCTGCTCGCCTACCAAGCCGAACCGGCGTGCTGGCGAACCTCCCTCGGTGGTCTAGGTGAAGCGCGCAGACTTCGACCGGATGGGCACGCGCATCTCGCTGTCGGCGACTACGAGCTCGCCTGGTTCTTGGAGGTCGACCGTGGTACCGAGGGCAGCAGCGCGCTTCGCCGCAAGCTCATCGCCTACCTCGACTACTACAGAAGCGGTCGCGAGCAGCAACAGCATGGCTTCTTCCCGCGAGTGCTCTGGCAGGTCGAAACGCCAGCTCGTCAACGGTTGCTCGATCGCCTCATCGGCGAACTCCCAGGTGGCGCGCATCGTCTGTTCGTCACCACTCGACCAGACACCACGCTGGCGGTCCTGACGCAGCCACCCGAGGAAGGAGCATCGTCATGACGCCGGTCCTCCAGGGCGACCGGCAGCACTGGGCGGTCATCCAAGGTGACAGCCTGCGCCTGCTGCGCAATCTCCCGGACGGTTGCATCGACGGTCTGGTGACCGACCCGCCGTACGGCATCGGTTGGCGTGGCCACGACTGGGACAGTGGCGCTCGGGCTACCGGGGAAGGCTTTGAGCATTTCACCGCCTGGTGGGCAGGGGAGGTGCTGCGGGTACTCAAGCCGGGTGCGTGGGGTGCGATCCACTGCGCACCACGCACTGTCCATCGTCTCGTCTGCGGGCTCGAG
>CAZNHL010000166.1:0-2607 GCA_964572965.1 uncultured Bifidobacteriaceae bacterium | reverse complement strand
TGATGAACCGTACTTATGACAGAGAGTGGTATTTAAACCGGATCAATGCGATCAGGAATATTTTAGGAGAAACCTGTTCTATTTCTACTGATATGATTACCGGTTTCTGTTCTGAAACAGAAGAGGAGCATGGCGATACTTTGTCATTGATGGAATATGTGAAGTTTGACTTTGCCTATATGTTTGCTTATTCTGAGCGTCCGGGTACGCTGGCACATAAAAAATATGCAGATGATATTCCGGAAGAAATAAAAAAACGCCGCTTAACAGAAGTAATTAATGTTCAGAATCGTTCATCACTAGAAAGAAATAAGTTAGATCTTAATAAAGTGCATAAAGTGCTTGTTGAAGGTTTTTCAAGAAAATCAGAAGCCGACTTAAGCGGGCGGACGAGTGAATATAAAGTTGTCGTTTTCCCTAAAGGAGATTATAAAAAAGGAGATTACGTCAATGTGTTTGTTAAAGAGTGCACCCAGGGAACATTAATGGGTGAAGCTATTGGTTACGCTGAGTAAATATGAATAATACTCCCGAAATACAGGCAATCAAACAACGTTTTGGCATCATTGGTAATTCCTTGGCGCTGAATCATGCTATTCACGTAGCTATGCAGGTAGCTCCTACGGACATGACTGTGCTCATTTCAGGTGAAAGCGGTAGTGGTAAAGAATCTTTTTCGAAGATTATTCATCAGCTTAGCACAAGAAAACATGGACAGTTTATCGCAATTAACTGCGGAGCTATTCCTGAAGGGACAATCGATTCAGAGTTATTCGGACATGAGAAGGGATCTTTTACAGGAGCTCATGATGCACGTAAAGGATATTTTGAAGTAACAAACGGGGGAACAATCTTCCTGGATGAGATAGGGGAAATGCCATTAGGTACTCAGGCTCGTTTGTTAAGAGTTCTTGAAAATAAAGAGTTTATAAGAGTAGGATCTTCAAAAGTACAGAAAACAGATGTACGGGTTGTGGCAGCAACCAACGTCAATCTTTTTAATGCGGTTGAAGAAGGTAAGTTCAGGGAAGATCTTTATTACAGACTGAATACTGTGCCAATTCAGGTACCGCCATTAAGGGAGCGTGGTGAAGATATTATTTTGTTGTTCAGAAAATTCGCTGATGATTTTTCAGAAAAGTATAAAGTTAAACCTGCAAAGCTGACGATAGATGCACAGGCTGAAATATTGAAATTCCGCTTTCCTGGTAATATCAGACAATTAAAGAATATTGTTGAGCAGATTTCAGTGCTGGAGATGAATCGTGATGTAAATGCTGAATCTCTAAAAAACTACCTGCCGCAAAATCAATACGGAGGTACACCGGCTTTGTTGAGAGCTGTTGGCGGTGGAGATGCTAATATTTCAGAAAGGGATTTGTTATATAAGGTTCTGTTTGATTTGCGCAAAGACGTGAATGACCTGAAAAAGGCGGTTTATGATAATATGTCAAAAGAAGGTTTTGGCAATCAGGTTATTCAGGATCATCCGGATTTGTTCAGAAATATAGATAATGATAGTTTTGTTCCTGCTGCCTATAGTCATGGAACTAAAATTTTGAATCATGGTCAGGCAGAGGGGCATAATACCGGCAAAACAATTGAGCTTTCCGGGGTTGAAGACATTATACATGAAGCCCAGGATGAATCACTTTCTTTAGAAGATAAAGAGAAAGAAATGATCATAAAGGCTTTGAAGAAAAATAATCATAAAAGAAAGTACGCAGCCCAGGATCTCGGAATTTCTGAGCGCACATTATATAGAAAGATCAAGCAATACGATATAGAAGAAGAATAATTTTTATGTTTTTAAAATTACTGAAAAATAGCGTTTTACCATTGTTTTGTCTTGCGTCGTGTTTAACAAACCTAACCTCTTGTTCGGTTTATTCGTTGTCAGGTGCAAGTGTCGGTGATGCAAAAACAGTTTCTGTTCAGAATTTCCTGAACGAATCAAGCGGTGGCCCTGCAAATTTAGCTCAGACTTTTACAGAAAAGCTACGTTTATATATGATTCAGAATACGACACTGCAATTGGTTAATTCAGGTGGAGATTTACAATATGAAGGGTCTATCGTAAATTATGGATTGGCTCCGGTAGGTGCAGGCCAGGGCAATATTGCAACGCAAAACCGTTTAAATATATCCATGAAATGTAGTTTCCTGAATACAAAAGAAGAAGATAAAAGTTTTGAGAATCAGGTATTCTCTTTTTACTACGATTTCCCTAGTGGACAAACACTAACGGCAATAGAAAATGTGGCAGTGGAAAACATAGCCAATCAAATTGTTTTTGATATTTTCACCAAGTCGGTGGCTAACTGGTAAGACAATTGGATAAATTTCGCTTTTTAGAGGTAATTAGTAATTCGCAGGCAATGACTACCAGTGATTTTGAATCATTGGAAGAAGTGCTTGAGCATTACCCATTCTGTCAGTCTGCTTATCTTTTAAAGGCTAAGTATTTATTTGACAGGGGAAATATGCATGCGGAAAAAACGCTGCGGAAGGCTGCCGTGTATGCAACCGACCGGGTGATTTTGAAACAATTGGTATTAGGAGGGCATGAACCACCGGTTGCGGAAGCAATACCTCCTGTACCTCCGT
>CAZNHL010000165.1:0-2658 GCA_964572965.1 uncultured Bifidobacteriaceae bacterium | reverse complement strand
CGTTCATCGTCATGCCCAAACTCGGCATTAAGATAAAAGCAACCAAACATGAAAGTGGAACAGATAAACCCACAAAAAAGGCATTGCTGAAACCCATGAAAAACATCAACACAAACACCACAAAAATGAAACCGAGAATTACGGTGTTCAACAAATCATGCAATTGCAATCTTGTGTTGTCGGATGTATCGCCTGTTACTTTTACTTCCAAGCCCTGCGGAAAGCGATTGGCTTTATACTCATCAATAATTTCATAAATCTGGTCGGTAGCGTGAATCAGGTTTTCGCCACTGCGTTTGATAACGTTTAGCGTAACAACAGGTTTGTGGTCAAGACGCGCAAAGTCCTGACGCTCTTTGTAACCATCGGTAACGGTTGCGATATCCTTTAAGAATGCACTATTTCCCAAAAATGAACGCACAACAATATTTTCTAACAACTTAGGGTCGCGGAACTCACCGCGCACACGAAGGTTTCTGCGCAACTCACCCACGCGCATCTCGCCACCACTAATGTTCATGTTCTCACGTTGAATGGCATTTTCAATGTCCATAAATGTGATACCTACTGCCACCATTTTATACAAGTCGATCTCAACCTGTACTTCGCGGGTTAAACCGCCTACTATATCAACACGGGTAATTTCTTTCAGTGATTCTATTCTGTCCTGCAAATCCTCACCCAGATTTTTGATTTGATCCAAAGGCAACTCACCTGCAAGATTGATGTTCATGATAGGCATTTCAGAAATATCGAATTCCTGAATTTGCGGATCATTATCTAAGTCTGTCGGTAAGTCTTTCTTGCCTTTGTCGACCGCATCACTTACTTTTTGTTTACATAAGGTAGGGTCTAAGTCAGTGCTGAATTCTGCAATAATTAAAGAGAAATCGCTGATGGAATTACTGGTAACTTTCTTTACGCCATTGATTGATTTTAATTGCTTTTCCAATGGTTTGGTGATAAGATTTTCAACGTCCTGCGGAGTAGCACCGGGATAGATTGTAGCCACAGAAATTGTAGGCACTACCACATCGGGAAACAACTCTTTCGGCAAACCCTGATAAGTAGCAAAACCAACCAATGATATGATGATGGTGAACACATACACAGCCGTGAGGTTGTTAATGCACCAACTTGTAAAACTTAGTTCTTTAAGACGTTCGGTATTCATTTCTAATTTTTTGATATTCGACTGTTCGATTTGCGATATTCGACTTGCTGTTTACTTGTATTCCACTGCCTACTGCTTACTGAAGACTGCCTACTATTTTTAGTCAGTAATCAACTGCCCGTCCACCAACTCGCTGAAGCCGAAAGTGATAACACGGTCGCCTGCTTTCAAGCCTTCTTCAACCACTGTTTTTCCATCGTAATCATTGCCTGTTTTCACGGTGCGTCTGCGTGCGATTTGCTTGCCGTTTTCAGTTTCAGCCACTAACACATAAATGCCATCTACCGAGCGTTGCACCACATTTGAAGGCACTACTAAAACATTTTTCTTCACTTCATCATTGATTAAAAGTTTGGCAATCATGTTGGCTGCGTATTCGCCTTTATTGTTATCTAATTTTGCTTCGATATTGAAAGTGCGGTTCACCTGATTTACCACTTGCCCTGCGTAGCTGATAACGGTTTCAACCGTTTTGTCTAAGTCGGGAAAGAATACTTTCACTTTATCGTTTTGGCGCACCCTGCCAATGTAGCTGTCGCTTACGCGCGCTTTCAAAACCAATTTATTGGTGTTTACAATTCTGATGCCCGGCATGGCTTGGCTTGGAGCAGCCATATCGCCTAATTTCAAACGAACTTCATCTACTGTTCCATTTATTGGCGATTTAACTTTGGTCATTTCCAATTGAGCAGCCTGCGCTTTCATTTGTTTTTCCAAAGTTTCCTTCTGTGTTTTTGCCTGCAGGTATTGAATTTCGCTGCCTATGTTTTGTTCCCACAAACGCTTTTGTCTTTCAAAAGCTGTGGTGGCTAAATCCAAGCCTGTTTGCATGGCTTCGATGCCGCGCTCGTAAGCGCTGCCATCGGTAGTTGCAAGCACTTGCCCTTTGGTAACTCTATCCCCCGGTTTTACAAGAATGGACGTAACGATGCCAGGCATTTGGTTGATGGCAAGCACGTTTTCATCGGCATCCACAGTTCCCTGCACTTCGATGAAGTGGCTAAATTCAGTTGGCTTGATGGTATCAATTTTCACCATCTTAATTTTTTGCTCTGCCTTAAACGAAGTATCAATTTTTGCAATTGATGTTTCGAGCGCAGTAATTTTTTGCTGCAATTCTTTCAGTTGCAATTTCGATTCCGAAAGCAGTTTTTTCTCTCCTGCAAGGTCTTTAGGCTCGCTGCCTCCGCAAGCGGTTAAAATTGCTGCTGCTGTAACACCCGCAGCGATGATGGTTTTTATGTTTTTCATTTTGCTATTTTCTATTCTGTTTAGTTTTTTGTTTCTCGCAGAGGCACAATGGCGCAGAGTTTTTTTATTTTTTAATTATTTCACACAGAGAAAAGGAGAACACAGAGGTTCGCTTCGCTCATTATTTATTTTTCAAATTTTCAAATCATCTCATCAGAGGCGCAGAGGTTTTGTTTGAAAAATACAAACACACCCCTACCTCCCGAAACAAGTTCGGGACAGGCTCTCTCAAG
>CAZNHL010000164.1:2268-2668 GCA_964572965.1 uncultured Bifidobacteriaceae bacterium | reverse complement strand
ATTCTGAATTTGGACCAGGTAGAGGGGTAGATGTTTATACTTCTTTAGGTATTAATAAGGATTCTGTAATAGAATTAAAGAATACTTATTTAAATGGAATTAATTATAAAAGTTTATTCCAGGTTGTTCCTGATTCAATGGGGGAGACTAAGCCTTCTATTATACAATACTTTTATCATAGGGAAAGAGGTATTGTTCGTTTTGATGAAAGGGTAAATGGTCAAATATGGATTAGAAAATTCTAAGGAAAATGAACGGTAGTATCTTAATTTACAATAGTATAATCTTCTGGTTTCGAAGACTGTATTGTATGATTTTTTTTGTGTTTTTAGTGTTTAACTTACATGGACAAGACTGTACCACTGCGGCGTTTTCATGGGAACGGAGAACTTCTGATGGA
>CAZNHL010000164.1:0-2258 GCA_964572965.1 uncultured Bifidobacteriaceae bacterium | reverse complement strand
CCTAAGACAAATGGAGAAAATAGAACATTCTTAACTAGACCATTTATAATAATTGAAGGATTTGATCCAATGAATGAATTGGAGCAACAAGACATATATGGGCAACTTAATTTTGGTGTTAGTGTTCGTTATTTAGATGCAATTCGAAGTAATGGTTATGATATAGTGACTGTTGACCTGAAAAGGAATAAACAGTCCATTATTGATAATGCTGGTTCAATTGCTTTATTGATAGAAGAGATTAATGCTGAAGTGGCTGCAAATGGCTCTAAACATCAGCTAAAGATTTGTGGCATTTCCATGGGTGGTCTCATTAGCCGCTATGCACTTACAAAAATGGAGTATGAGGGCAAAGACCACCGGGTGGAAATGTTTATCAGTTTTGACAGCCCCCACCAGGGTGCCAATGTGCCATTGGCCATACAGCAGCTGGTGAATTATAGCGCTTCTCCGGCAACTCCTTTTCCTCCGGGTATCCCTGATGTATTGAATCCTTTTAGTTACCTGGGCAAGACCTTGTTTAATAATACGACTTTCTTCCTGACAGATGCTGCAGCAGAAATGGCCCTGAATTATTATATAGCAGATAATGACAGGCGTAAGGATTTTAAAGAGTCTCTCGAAAATATAGGCTCGTACCCTAAAAAGTGCCGTTTAGTAGGTCTTTCTTTTGGGAGCTCAGGGCTTACACAGGATCACATTGATGAAAAGGAAGAGTTCTTTTCCTGGGATGGTGGCTTATGTGTATTCAGCAAATGTGAAACTTTTGGTATTGATCCTTTTCCTAAAATAGAGGTATGTGTTGAATGGTGCCCTGTGAAACAGGTATTGCGCTGTAATACCATGCCGGGCCGCGATCCTGATAAACGTATTTTCAGGGGCGCAACAGGCACCCAGCCGGGGCCTACGACCAATCTCGGGGCTCAATTTTATATTAAAAATAATGAAGTGTACAGTTGGGAGCATTCGGAATGGAAGAATGTAGACCATGTTCCAGGGAGTTATTATAAATATGAGCAACTTTCCCAACTGTCAGACGCAATCAATAACGGGGTAGCGGGAGTAGATTATGCCGATTTTGTTGATGTGGGAGGGTTTTCGTTTCCTGTCGTGATATATTTACCGGATCGCCCGCTTTCTGATTTTCTGGGTTCGGTGCATGTGGAAGCGGATAAGTTTTGTTTTGTACCTACTGTTTCTGCTCTGGACATTAACCATAACGATGATTATTTCTATAATGTAAGGGGAATTCCCGGTTACCCTTACCCGCATAACAGTGATATTACCCCTTTTGATGTCATACAGTGTATTAACCCTCAGTCGGGTAATTCAGAAGATATGGTTAATCAGCACACTGGTGATGATACTTATGATTTGAATCACGCTTTTCATGCTTATATGCCTAATAGAACTATGGCTAGTTTCATGATGGAAGAGGCAAGTCCGAGGAATATTTATATCCAGAATAAAAATTTCGGTTTGAATTATAAGAATAAATTTGAGGCCAGGGGCTATATAGCCTTAGGGAAAAATGTAGATCTTATTGCCGGAAGAAGCTTAGAGGGAAATGTAAATGCTGTTGAAGGAAGTGATATTCTGCTGAGTGCCAATGTGAATGAGTTTGTCTATTTCGATGACGGATTTGATGCCACTAATTTTACAACAACAGGTATAATAGACGTAATGAGCAATACCCTGGATGTAACACCTCAATGCAATAACCTTATCCGGACAAGTAATGTTACTCCTCGTTCCGACTGGAATACTTACAGAAGAAGTACAGAGCAGATTCCAAGAGAATCGTCTAATGCTTTCGGGTCAAAAGATGCCGCTAAGAAAAATACTTACCAGGTAGTACCTAATCCGTCAGATGGCATAAATACAAAGCTGATGTATACATTGGTTGAGGATGTCAATATTTCTATTGTTTTGTATGATGCAACAGGCCGGTTATTAGGGAATTTATATGATAACGTTTTTCAGAAAGCAGGTGATTATACTGCCGATCTGGGGAATTCCGGATTGCCCTCTGGTCTGTACTTTATAGCAATAGAGACCCAAGGCCAAAAAGAGACAATTAAGTTCATTTTACAAAGGTAAACCCGATTTAGGGAGAGTTTTGAAGCTACTACTAATCTTGTATGTCAGAGGGTTAGTGGTAGCTGTTTTTAAAATGTGATAATTGAGTATCCGTTTCTACACACCTTACCTGATCCGCTTAACCGGAGATTCTGAAGTTTGCCCGCTAATTTCGCTGA
>CAZNHL010000163.1:0-2871 GCA_964572965.1 uncultured Bifidobacteriaceae bacterium | reverse complement strand
AGAACGGAGTTTGTCCGGCAGTAACTTCCAACGTGGTGTCTAATTTGGTTAATCATCCGATACCTGCCGTGCCAAACATCCCGAACGAAAAAACTCCGGTGAGTTTGCCTTGTATCGGCAGCAAAGATTTTGAAGCGGCTGCGGTGGCGAACGCGCTGTCCTATACCTGGCAGGTAAATAATGGCGCAACTATATCAACTGTCAATCCTTCTGCAACTCCGAACGCCACAATTGCGTTTGCTGCAAACAACACCTATAACGTGCAAGTGCGCTCAAATAACGATTGCGGTTCAAGCAATTTCAGTTCGCCATTGGCTGTAACGGTTTACCCCGATGTAAACCCTGCCGTTACCGTTACTACAAGCAAACAGCAGCCGCTTAACAACGTATGCGATGGCACTCCGGTAGTATTTACGGCTCACCCCGGTGCGGGAGATGCTCCTCCTGTCCACGGCAGCAACCCAACCTATCAGTGGTTTGTGGGTGGCACTGCGGTGTCGGGCGAAACGGGTGCAACATTCAGCCGGATACCCGACTATAATGATATAATAACTGTGGAAATGACAAGCCATGCCACCTGCCGCACTACAGCCGCTCCCGTATCGGCTACGCCAATATCGGTAAGTTGCGAAATGATATGCGCGGGCTTCCAGGGTTGGGTGGATTTTACACCCGGTACTGCCGGTATAGGTTCAATTGATTTTGACGACTATTATCAGATAGATTTGAATGACGGCTACGGTTGGCAGAATATAATCGCCTCCGCTTCACCCGTTATCGGCAGGAGCAGGGTATTGATAAACACAACAGGCTCTCAACCCGGTTCTGTAAAAATACGTTCGCGCAGAGGAGATGCAAACATTAACAGTTGTAATGACGGTTGGTATGAACACGTGTTGTGGAATGTAAACCCGCAGCCGGGTATTACATCTTTTGCAGATGTTTCGGCTTGTGTGCAGGAATCACCCGAACTTGTTGCAGCGGTTAGCGGAGTGGCAAATCACCCTGTTTACACGTGGGAGGAATTTGACGGTAACGCCTGGAATGTTATTTCTGGCGCACCGAACGCGCCTGTGTACAGTCCCGGAGCGGTTTCAAACCCCAGCTTTACAAACGATTTGGTGCGCAAATTCAGGATTACGCACACAGTACATGGCGCGGCTTGCGCGCCTGCGGTACGCGAAGCCGACCTTACCGTGTGGTCGCCACCTCAAAACCTGTCGCAAATTCCCGATTTGGATGTGTGCCTTTCCACACACGCAGGCAATGGCGGCAAGTGGGATTACCTGCACATAACAGGCAAAGCCAAACACGGAATAAATTCCATAATCGACAACCAATCGTCAGTCCGCGTATTTGCGGATAAACTAATGCCAACCACCGACCCGGAAGACGAAGTATATGCCATATACCGTGTGCCGGCAGGAACAAGCCCTGTGTTTCAGTTAGAGGACAACAAAGGCTGTAAAATAACATCCACCGACATCACTCCTGTTGCTGCTTTCCCGCAGGACATCAATACTGCCGCTTTCCCTGCGGGCGTTCCATCCGATTGTCAGGTGAGAGGCTTCAGCGATTGGGTTCACTTTACCTCAACGGAAGGCAATGAAATCAAAGTATTAGCCTCCGTAAACGACAACGGCAACGATTTGGGTACGGTAACGGTAACATCTTATCTGGAAAATGCAGCCGTTGAAATCAACCCTCCGGGTTGGAGTTGCAGTGGCGAAAAACAGGCAGCCATGCGCAGGCATTTCAAGATAAATACCGAGCATCCCGTGCCCGTAGCAGGAAATGCGGTAGGTGTGCGCCTGTATTTCACGCAAACGGATTTTGCAGACTTGAGTACGGCATCGTTGCAGAATAATAATCCGCAGGGCAAACCATGCACAGGCAATGATGATATTACCTTGTTGTCGCAGTTGCACGTAACCAAATTTTCGGGTGATGATGAAGACGGCAGCTTCGCCAATAATGTAAACGGAGTGTACAAGGTGTTTGGCGCGAATGCTCCGGATAACTTGCGTGTAGTAAATAAGGATGATGATGCAGCTTTAAATCCGCAGGACAGAAGTTTCAAAACACAATTCCAAACCACAGATAAATCAGTTCATTATGTGGAATTGAATATCACCGAGTTCAGCGAGTTCTGGCTGCACGGCAGCACAAACGGAGATGCCCTGCCTGTGGAAATGCTGTTCATTGAAGCCCAAAACATCAACAACGAATACATCAGAATTGTGTGGGCAACGGCAACAGAAATCAACAACAACAAGTTTGAAGTTGAACGAAGCGAAGACGGTATTAACTTCATCAAAATAGGCGAAGTGCAAGGACACGGAACCACAGCCGAACGCCACGATTATTTCTACAACGATAAAACAGCGATGCAAGGCATCCGCTACTACTATCGTTTGAAACAGATAGATTTTGACGAAACGTTTGAATACAGTCCGGTTGTAAGCGAAATGCTGAAAGGGGAAGACTTGTTCACGGTAAGTGAATTTGTGCCGAACCCCGCAACAGACCAAGCCAAATTGTTTATCAAAACAGGCAGAGAGCAGGAGATAGCAATCGAAATGCACAACTACATCGGTCAGGTAGTGAAGGAAGGCAAAACCTACCTGAACAAAGGCAGCAACACCATCAATGTTGATTTCAACGACCTTGCGGCAGGCACTTACAGCACGCGAATAGTGGCAGGCAACAAAGTGGTGGTGCGCAGAGTGGTGATTACGAGGTAGGCGATACAAAACAGAACGCTGATAATATCAATTTGAAAATTTGAAGATGAGATGATTTGAAAATGAAAAACAAGACGAGGCGCAAAGGCTGTTTCATCTTCAAATTTTCAAATCATCTCATCTTCAA
>CAZNHL010000162.1:0-3140 GCA_964572965.1 uncultured Bifidobacteriaceae bacterium | reverse complement strand
ACCTAAAGACAATGGAGTTACATCAAGCAACAATACGTCTTTTACTTCACCAGTCAATACACCACCCTGTATTGCAGCACCTAAAGCCACAACTTCATCAGGGTTAACTCCTTTAGAAGGTTTTTTGCCGAAGAATTTTTCTACTTCATCAGCAATTCTAGGGATACGTGTAGAACCACCAACCAAGATAATTTCATCGATATCAGCGTTAGAGTAACCTGCATTTTGCATAGCGCGTTTGCAAGGTTCCAAAGTTCTTTTGATCAAGTCATCGCAGATCTGCTCGAACTTAGCTCTTGTCAAAGTTCTAACCAAGTGCTTAGGAACGCCATCAACAGGCATAATATATGGCAAGTTGATTTCAGTAGAAGTTGAGCTTGACAACTCAATTTTAGCTTTTTCAGCAGCTTCTTTCAAACGCTGTAAAGCCATTGGGTCTTTGCGCAAATCGATTGATTCATCCTTTTTGAATTCATCAGCCAACCAGTCAATGATGTGCTGATCGAAGTCATCACCACCCAGGTGAACATCACCGTCAGTAGATTTTACTTCAAATACACCATCACCCAATTCAAGAATAGAAACGTCAAAAGTACCGCCACCTAAGTCGAATACCGCGATTTTCATATCCTGGTGTTTCTTATCCAAGCCGTAAGCCAATGCTGCAGCTGTTGGCTCGTTGATAATACGTTTTACTTCAAGACCTGCAATCTGACCGGCCTCTTTCGTAGCCTGACGTTCAGCATCATTGAAATAAGCAGGTACAGTAATCACCGCTTCAGTTACAGTAGTCCCCAAATAGTCTTCAGCAGTTGCTTTCATTTTCTGAAGGATCATTGCAGAAATCTCCTGAGGAGTATACTGACGGTCGCCAATGCGTACACGTGGCGTATCGTTTGGCCCCTGCTCTACATTGTAAGCTACATTTCCAGCTTCTTTTTGAGATTCAGAGTATTTTTTACCCATGAATCTTTTAATAGATTGCACTGTGTTAATAGGGTTAGTAATCGCCTGACGCTTAGCAGGGTCACCTACTTTACGCTCACCGTTACCATTGTCCAAAAATGCCACTATCGAAGGCGTAGTTCTACGGCCCTCACTATTAGGAATAACCACAGGCTCGTTACCTTCCATTACAGCAACGCAAGAGTTGGTCGTACCTAAGTCAATACCAATAATTTTTCCCATTGTATATATAATTTAGATTTTGATTCAATTTCTCTCTATTGAACAATATTAATGCCACTACAGTTAAACTGACAAAGTGACACAACAACTAAAAACATGACACTTGCCGGATTTGAAAAATCGGTAAAGTGTCATATTTTACCGGTAAAACTGACAAAAGGGGCTTCGGACTTCGACTCCGCTCAGCCACAGTTAACGCATGATGGCTGAGCGGAGTCAAAGTCCGAAGGTGCAAAGGGATTTAAAACACACCACTCCTAAAACAAAACGGGGGAGCATTTTATCAATGCTCCCCCGTTTCAGAATAACTTATTTTGCTATCACAACCTTTTCTTTCCGACCATCAAAGTCAACAACATACAGGCCGCTATTCAAAGAAGAAACATCCACACTTTGTGTATTTTCTCCGCTTAGCAATAGTACAGACTGTGAATTATAGATTTTAATGCTGTTGATCGTTTTAGAAAAACTCAAAATATCTTTAGCAGGGTTAGGATATACATTTACCGATTTAGCAAATACTTCATCAGTAACTGCCGTTGCAGTTTCTTCCGGGATAACTATCAAATTACTATAATCAATACCATCAGAAGCTAAAGTTGTAATTTTCACTTCTGTATCAGAAGCAATATTATATTGAATAAGATTGTTTTTCCCAGAATACATTAGAGCAAATACATCGCCTGTTTTAGGCAAGTATGCTAAACTTCCATTATATGATGCTTCTTTTGTAAATTGATGAATTTTATGTTCACTTTGATTCACTAAATCCAATTCTACCAGATTATACTCTGAAACAGATGATTCCGAGTTATAAGTAGATTTTAACAAATAAACCTTTCCATTACCACTTACAATATCCCGATAACCTGAACCACTGGTTTGGTCAAGATTAAAAGTTGTTTCTACTTTTGTATCTATATTGTATGTGATTGCTTTATTAGACATTCCTCTTACTATAACTACTTGCTTCGTTGACGGCAAATAGGTAACTCCTCTTAGCTGATCTAAGCTCGTTTGAAATTCATGAACCAATGTTTCTGTACCTGTACTTATATCTAAACTCATCAGACAATATTTCTCCGGATCAGTTTCTGTACTATAGATATTTTTTATTACCAATACCTGACCTTCTGCAACAATAAGTCCATCATACCATACACCGGTTTGCGCTATTTCAAGCACTGTTTCAGATGAGTTAATAGTATTAATAACAACCAACTTTTTAGTTGAGCCATTTACAATACCTACTATTTTTTTCGCGTTAGGCACATAAGTTAAATAATCCGGAAGATAACTGGTTTTGTAATCACCAACTTCATGAAACAAGGTTTCTGCTCCCGTACTTGTATTGAAGTCTTCTAGAGTAAACTTATAATTTTCAGAGTCATTATAATCTCTTTTGGAAAGTAATAATTTGTCCTGTGCATTTACATTAAATGCAATTGTTAGTCCGATGAATGCTGCCCAAAGCTTGTTTTTCTTCACTGCTGTAAAAGTTTAATTATATAAAGTATAGGGTTTAAAATTCCAGTTAATTAAAACCAATTTTGGTTAATCTTACCCAGATAAGGGTTCTTTTTGATATCCAGTAATAATACAGATTGCAAGTCCAGACCAACATTTGGATACATATTTAATTGATCCAGTTCATCAATTGGTAACCAAACTACTTCCAGAGCAGAAGTTTCCTGAGGGTTTAAAACAGGTTTCCCATTGATGATTCTTCCTAAAAACACTGCGTGTAATACCGTACGCTGTTTCTCTGGCTGCATGGTTTCGCCTATTAGTAACAAATCGCCCACTTCTACTTCCAGCTGAAGCTCTTCCACAAGCTCACGCGCCAGAATATCAGCCAGCGTTTCCATTTCCTCTGCGTTACCACCGGGCAAATTATAAACGTCCTGTCCGCCATAATTATAGCGCATCAACAACAACTTATTATTCTCAAC
>CAZNHL010000161.1:0-3290 GCA_964572965.1 uncultured Bifidobacteriaceae bacterium | reverse complement strand
GGTTCAAATTAGATTTTAATGCAGGAGCGGGTTGGGAGAAGTCGCGACTCATTTCCGGTAATTTCGGGGTAGCTGTTGAAAAGAAGATGGATTTTCGTTACTCTTTTGAAACAGGTATTTATATACATCTTTTACAATACAACCTTGCCAAAAGCGCTGAATTTGAACAGGTTTTCATTGATACTTCAAAATTTGCGCATCTGAAATCTAAAGTAGATACCTATGGAATGAATTACGGTTTTATATCTATTCCAATAGGTGTCAATTACTATTTTTCTCCAAAATTTTATGCCAGCTACAAACTTGGCATTAATATATTCAGTACTGTCAGTATTAACGGTATCAAGTCTGACAAAGATGATGAAACCGGTAATGGTGAAACCGTTTTTACAATAGATATTGCAGAACCAAGTAAATCTTTCAAAACTGCTTACCTGAATCACCAGTTATCTCTCAACTACATACTGATGCGACGACTGGATTTAGGTTTATGGGCTACTTTTACTTCCGGAGGAGGTTTTATTAAAGAAGAGACTACCGAAACAGTAAAAAAAGTAAATAAAGAAATGTCAAAATACTTTATTATAGGACTACAGTTCCGCCTGTACATGTTCCAGATTAAAACCCGTCAATTCTAATGAGAGCCTTCTATTTACTACTGACCTCATTATTTGTTCTGTTTAATCAGGTACAGGCACAGTATAATTCAAACGATAAGATTTTTAAACTTATCAAAAAAGAAAACTTTGACAAGGCAATAGAATATGGAAATAAACGCATTGAAAAGTTAAAAAAGAAAGGACATCATAAACTACTTAAGAAGGGAGTTTCAACCTATATGGGACTTGGTCTGGTTTATGAAAAATCAGGCAACTTTGTTGAGTCTGAGAAAAACTACCGAGCAGCACAGGAACTTGTTGATGAAAAAGAAAAAGCGGGTAAAAAGCTAAAACAACTGGATTATGACGTTGACGATGAAATAGCTATGTTGTTTCTGGAAACAGGGAACTTTCAGGAAGCCGGAGACTTATTGAAAACATCTGTCAAGAATCGTAAAGAGCGTTTTTCCAGAACTAATCTCCTTCGCTACCGCCCTTACCTTGCCTATGGACAATATTACTACCGTACCAATAAGCTTGATTCCGCTTACTATTATCTTAGCAAGTACATTCTTTATATCAAAAACTCTAATCACAACAGCAAACAAGACCTTAACCGTTTGGCCGATGCTTATGAAGCATTAACAAGACTTGAAGTCACCAGAGACAATCTTGTAAGTGCTTTGCATTTTGCCAAAAAGAACCGCCAGTACCAATTTTTCCATTGGACCCGCAAAGCTGCCGGCAGAAACAATATCAATAAAATAAAATCGCTAAACCTGCTTTCCGATGTTTACCGCCTGCGGGGAAATACGGCTAAAGCAATCAAATACAATCAAAAAGCTTTTCAGCTTTACGAAAACTCTATTAAAGCAGAGAGCTATTACCAGATCCCTTTATATTTCAGCCGCGCAATTATTCATTGGGATCAGGCCAAATACAGCGATGCAGAAAAAGATTTCTTTACGGCAATGGACATTGAAAACAAATTCATTAACCAGAATTTCTTTGCACTTACTGAATATGAAAAAGAAAATTTCTACACTGCTATCAGACGGCATGTGGAGATTATCAATGCATTCGCAATTGACCGTGCCGGAAAAGGCACATTGTCTGAGAGAGATTCTCTGATCAGCAAAATCTATAATTATCAGATTCGTACTAAGGCTATTATCCTGAGTGAATCAAACAGGATGCTGCAACATATTTTTGCAAACAAAGACACCAGCCTTACTAATGACTATCTGAAATGGAGACAGCTTAAAAACGAACTGATCAACAAAATGGTAGTAAGTAATTTCAACGAGAATGACGCACAGGTAAAAGCGATCAAGCTTGAAATTAATCAGGTAGAAAAAAACATGACAACCAAAACGGCGTTGTTCAGTCAGGCATCAACAGACATTAACCCTGATTGGCAGGACATCCAAAAAGTTTTAAAAACCGACGAAATAGCCATAGAGCTTATACGCACACCAGTCTACGGGCTTCGTAAACTGGAACCGACATCGAAAAGAGACAAAGCAAAACTAAAGGGGCAATCTGCCCGAATGCTGACAGACTCTATCGCTTATTTTGCGCTCGCTATTGATACTAAGACAGCTAAAAATCCTGATCACCTAATCATTGCCAACGGTAATAAACTGGAAAAGCGCTTTTACAATTACTACCAGAATACCATCAAACTAAAAGTTGAAGACACTATTTCTTATAGTGCATACTGGAAGCCATTGGAAAAATTAGTAGCCGGTAAACAAAAAGTATATCTCTCTGCAGATGGTATTTACAATATGGTCAACATTTCAATTCTGAGAGTTCCGGGTACTAAAAACTACCTGATCGACAAAACTGAGATTGTGAATATAACCAATACTAAAGAGCTGCTTAAGCGTTATGAGAAAACCACAAAGCCAGCAACCGCCTTGCTTATTGGTCGCCCTGTTTATGGATCCAGTCCGGCAGTCAAAGAAAGCTCTTCTCTTTTCAGAGGCTTTGGTGATAGTTTCAGGGGTGGTGTAGGTGACTTGCCCGGAACGGAAAAAGAAATCAAAAACATTTCTGAAACGTTAAAAAAACAGAATGTCCAACAAGAAGTGCTGCTTGGTAAAGATGCTACTGAAGACAAGCTAAAATCTGCCAGCTCACAGGATATTATTCACATAGCCACACATGGTTTCTTTGACGCGGGCAACACAAGCCGCTCCCCTATGCTTCGATCCGGATTGTTACTTGCCGGTGTATCAGATTCAGTAAAATTAAATAACGAAGATGGAATTCTGACTGCATATGAAGCTTCAAACCTGGACCTTAGTAAAACAAAACTGGTTGTACTTTCTGCCTGCGAAACAGGTCAGGGCGAAATAAAATCGGGTGAAGGAGTCTATGGACTTCAAAGGGCTTTTGAAGTTGCCGGTGTACGCTTTGTATTAATGAGTATGTGGACTGTAAGTGACCAGGCAACCGTTGATCTGATGGCTACATTCTACGCCGAATTCATCAAATCCAATGATGTGTTGAGTTCTTTTAAAACAGCTCAAATCAAGACAAGAAAGCTTTATCAAGAACCTTATTATTGGGGTGCATTTAAGCTGATCGGTAATTAGTAATTAGTAGTGAGTAGTGAGTAGTGAGTAGTGAGTAGTGAGTAGTGAGTAGTGAGGCTACGCCATGCTCAAAACAGGGTTACAAAAA
>CAZNHL010000160.1:0-3626 GCA_964572965.1 uncultured Bifidobacteriaceae bacterium | reverse complement strand
ACATACTTCCCGTTTGGCACCATTTTCTTCTCGTTCAACCAGCAGATCATCAATTCAACATCCTGGCTGGAAGTTGGCTGATTGTTAGTTTTTACCAACATGTCACCACGGCTGATATCAATATTATCTTCCAATGTAACTGTTACTGACATTGGCGGGAAGGCTTCTTCCAGTTTTTTATCGAAGAAATCAATTGACTTGATCTTGCTGGTAAAGCCTGACGGCAAAGCTGTTATTTCATCACCAACACGGTAAATACCACCTTCAACACGTCCAGCAAAACCTCTGTAGTCATGGAATTCATCGTTCATCGGACGAACTACATACTGCACAGGGAAACGCGCCTCTACAAAGTTAAGATCACTTGCAATATGAACGTTTTCCAAAGTGAACAACAAAGTTGAACCCTGGTACCAATCCATATTAGTAGACTTATCCACTACATTATCTCCCATCAAGGCTGAGATCGGAATGTAATGAATATCAGGAATGCTCAGCTTCGTAGAGAAATCTTCAAAATCTTTACGGATTTTATTGTACACCTCTTCGCTGTAATCAACCAAGTCCATTTTATTGATACACAGTACCAAGTGCTTGATCTGAAGTAAAGAAGCGATAAATGCATGACGGCAAGTCTGCTCCACCACACCATGGCGCGCATCAACCAATACAATAGCAAGGTTAGCTGTAGATGCGCCTGTAACCATGTTACGGGTATACTGAATATGCCCCGGAGTATCGGCAACAATAAACTTGCGCTTAGGTGTTGCGAAATAACGGTAAGCCACATCAATTGTAATCCCCTGCTCACGTTCAGCACGAAGGCCGTCAGTCAGCAATGCAAGGTTTACATAACCATATCCTTTTTGATCTGAAGTCTTTTCAATTGCTTCAAGCTGATCTTCAAAGATCGACTTGGAATCATATAACAATCTACCAATCAGGGTACTTTTACCATCGTCAACACTACCGGCAGTAGTGAAACGGAGCAAGTCCATGTCTAAGTAACTTTCTGTAGAGAAATCCTCTGTAGTATTATTCATTATAATTGTGAATTATAAATTATAAGTTATAAATGAAACATATGAAAAGGAATAGCAAACTTCCGAATGGCATTCACAATTCATCATTCACAATTTATCATTAATTAAAAGTATCCTTGTTTCTTACGGTCTTCCATTGCAGCCTCAGAACGCTTGTCATCAGCACGTGTTCCGCGCTCTGTCTGACGTGCAGAAGCTACTTCCTGGATTACATCTTCCAATGTAGATGCAGTAGACTCAACAGCACCAGTACAAGTCATATCACCTACCGTACGGAAACGTACAATTTTCTCTTCATACTTCTCTTCACCCATCAAAGTGATGAAATCAGATTTAGCATATAAAGTACCACCTCTGTTAACTACTTCGCGTTTGTGAGTGAAATAAATAGAAGGGATTTCAATTTGTTCAGCCAGAATATATTGCCAAACATCCATCTCTGTCCAGTTAGAAATAGGGAAAACACGGAAGTGCTCACCTACTGCTTTCTTTCCATTGAAAAGGTTCCATAGTTCCGGACGTTGGTTCTTAGGATCCCACTGACCGAAATCATCACGGTGAGAAAAGAAACGTTCTTTAGCACGTGCTTTTTCTTCATCACGGCGCGCACCACCAAAGCATGCATCAAACTTAAACTCTTCAATCGTTTCCAACAGAGTAACAGTCTGTAAACCGTTACGGCTTGGGTTTGGCCCTTTTTCTTCCTGAGCAGTACCACGATCGATAGAATCCTGAACGTAACGCACAATCAGTTTCGCACCAACATCTTCCGCCATTTTGTCGCGGAAAATGATTGCCTCATCAAAGTTATGTCCGGTATCAACGTGTACCAATGGGAAAGGAATTTTAGCAGGCCAGAAAGCCTTTTGTGCTAAACGTACCAAACAAATAGAGTCTTTTCCGCCTGAAAATAACAAGGCAGGCCTTTCAAACTGAGCAGCTACTTCACGCATGATGAAGATTGCTTCCGCTTCAAGTTGTTTAAGGTGATTAAGATTATATGAGCTCACGATGTGAAAATTTATGCAATTGATACTAATTATTTCTTTGGTGCCGCCACTGACAATACATAGTCAAGCAACACTTTCCTGGATTCATCAAAACTGATCTGATCCGTTTTGATCTCCAGTGCAGGATTTACAGGCTCTTCGAAAGGAGAATCCAAACCTGTAAAGTTCTTTATTTCGCCATTCAAGGCTTTTTTATATAGCCCTTTCACGTCACGTTGAGCGCAAACATCAAAAGGTGCATTAATGTAGATCACTTTAAAATCTTCTTCGCCGATGATGTTCTTCGCCATTTCACGAATTTCTTCGGTAGGACTGATGAAAGAACAGATGGTGATAATGCCGCAGTTCAAGAACAATTTACCGACTTCGGCTGCACGGCGGATATTCTCAAGGCGGTCAGCATCACTAAAAGCGAGATTATTATTGATCCCTGAACGCAGGTTATCTCCATCAAGCAATTGAGTCAAATGACCAAGCTCGTGTAACTCACGTTCCAAAGCTTTCGCCAAAGTACTTTTACCAGAACCGGACAAACCAACCATCCACAGAACAACTGCCTTTTGTTCCAGCAGTTCTTCCTTATCTCCTTTTGTCAGGATCTGATCAAATATCGGATGAATATTATTCAATTAAGTGCAATTTTAGGACAACAAATTTAATCTATTTTCTAAAAAAATAAAAGGACAAAAATATATTTTATAAATTTGAATTTCCTTCCAACAATTCAGAATATAATTTCGAAAAAGAGAGAATGAGCCAAATTTTAAACATAAAAGACCTGAACAAAATTGCACGTGATGCAGGCCAGAAGATACTTGAAGTGTATGAGCGTTTCGACAGCTCAATGATTGAAACTAAGGAGGACAACTCTCCGCTTACACTTGCCGATAAAGCTGCTCAGGATGTAATAGCACCTGCTCTGGAAAAATTAACACCTGAAATACCTGTTATTTCTGAAGAAGGGAAAGACATTCCTTTTGAAAACCGCAAAGACTGGACGAAATTCTGGCTGGTTGATCCGCTGGATGGCACAAAAGAGTTTATTAAAAGAAATGGCGAATTTACGGTAAATATTGCGCTTGTCGACAACGGCAGATTAACAATGGGCATTATCTATGCCCCTGTTCTTGATATCCTGTATTACGCCGACAGCAATGGCGCTTTTAAAGAAGAAAACGGCAAAATCACAGCTCTAAAAGTTAATAAGAAGACAAAAGGCTTGGTAGCTGTAGGAAGCCGTTCACATGCAGCTCCTGAAGATGAAGCTTATTTGAAGCAGTTTGACGTGGTTGAAAATGTAACCAAAGGCAGTTCACTAAAGTTTTGTCTGGTTGCAGAAGGCAGTGCAGACATTTATTACCGTAGCGGCCCAACAATGGAATGGGACACTGCTGCAGGACAGGCAATCATAGAACATGCCGGCGGCACAATGACCGACACTGAAGGTAAGCCTTTCGTATATAATAAGCCTGTGCTTAGAAATGGAGGATTTGTAGTGAAGGGATTTTTGTGAATTGTGAATTGTTATAATTAATAAAAAGTACTCACTACTCACTACTCACTACTCACTACT
>CAZNHL010000159.1:2630-3665 GCA_964572965.1 uncultured Bifidobacteriaceae bacterium | reverse complement strand
CTGAAACTGGCCTACAATTCTGTAAGAAAAAGAGTATCAGAAGCTTTACTGATGGTTCATGAGCAGCACGAGCAAGACAGCGTACCAATTTCACGCGAAGACCTGGCCTCTATTGTGGGAGCATCCAAAGAAACTGTTATCCGCACCCTGTCTGACTTCAAAGACGAAGGGCTGATTGCCATTGCAGGCAGCAGTATTTCTATCCTGAATAAAATGAAACTGAGGAATATGAGGAATTGATCAAATCTCATACTCGCAACTATTCTCACCCTAACTATGTTAATGCCTTATATTAGGAATATGAGCCCATAAAGTCCATTGTGGCCGCACATCAAAATTATTTTATATTTGTTAATGCAAAATGATTTAAAACATGAACTATACAATGTCATTTCAGGAAAGAGCGAAATTAGGTTTGGAAGAGTTATCCAATCAATCACCGGTTACCTTAGCAATGGCTCGCAAACAAGTCCAGGAGTTGAAGATGAAAAGCATTTCCAAAAACAAGAAAAAGAGAGATTAGAAAAATACATAACAGATAAAAACCTATGGATAACTGACATAGATTTCTCTCAATATGTAAGTGAAGGGGCAGAACAAAAAGTTTACTTAAAAGATAGCGAACATGTATTAAAGTTAAATGACGCTATTTATTACAGTTCATGGAAAGACTACCTGCATAATTTATTACTCCACAATTATTTCTTTTCTGATACAGCATACGAATTGATTGGTTTTACGAAAGAAAATAATACACTTTATGCTGTAGTTAAACAAAACTATGTTTCGGTTACATCTGAGACTGACCTAAAACAGGTTAAAGACTTTTTAACCAAAAATGGTTTTGAGAATAACCGTAATAATGATTACATAAACCATGAAGCCGGGATCATTCTGGAAGATTTGCATGATGAAAATGTATTAACCAGAAATAATATCTTATACTTCATTGATACGGTTTTTTATTTAACCGAAAAGTTCTGGTCAAACTAAAGTGTAATCACCTACTTTTCATTAACAGTACAACTCTTTTTC
>CAZNHL010000159.1:0-2620 GCA_964572965.1 uncultured Bifidobacteriaceae bacterium | reverse complement strand
CGACCTTCCCGAAACCATCCACAGTCATCTTTTTGTATGACATTTATCATTTTTGCTGACTGCTGATATCGTGACATTTGTTACATGTCCCATGCTTCAGTATTACAATATCCGAAATGCTACCATTGTGGCGATGATTGCCGGGAAGAACCCGTCTATACATTAGAAAAGACATTTTGCTGCGAGGGCTGCAAAACTGTTTACGAACTGCTGCACGATAATGGCATGTGCACTTATTACGACCTGGACAAAAATGCCGGACTGAAAATAGAAGCGCCGCAGCAACACCGTTTTGCCTATCTCGATAATACAGAAATTGTGCAGCAACTGCTCGATTTTGAAGACAATGAGACTGCACGCATCCGCCTGAAACTGCCAGGTATCCATTGCAGTTCATGTATCTGGCTGCTCGAAAACCTGCATAAACTCCGTGAAGGAATTACTTATTCCCGGGTAGATTTTATCAAGAAAGAACTTTCCGTTGTTTACAGCAAAGACAAAATAAGCCTGCGAAGCATTGCCGAGTTACTCGATACCCTTGGCTATGCCCCTGATATCAGTCTTGCAGACTATTCATCCAAACAGGCGAAAAAGAAAGACAGGAGTCTTTCTTACAAAATCGGGATTGCCGGCTTCTGTTCTGCCAATATCATGATGCTCAGTTTTCCTGAATACCTTGGCATTGACCAACAGGCGGACTTCACATTATATGCCCTGTTCGGTTATATCAATCTTCTACTGGCAATTCCGGTAGTTGCCTATTCTGCATCCGATTATTTCATTTCTGCATTTTCCGGCCTGCGCCACAAGGTATTAAACCTTGACATTCCTATAGCGCTCGGCATTGCAGCCATATTTCTCAGAAGCACCTACGAAATAGTTTCGCACACTGGAGCAGGTTATTTTGATTCCCTTACCGGACTTATTTTCTTCCTGCTTATTGGCAAATGGTTTCAGCATAAAACCTTCAGTGGTTTTTCTTTCGAACGTGATTACCTTTCTTATTTTCCGGTGGCTGTTACTAAAGTTAGCGGAGAAAAAGAAGAATCAATCCCTCTTTCAAAACTTGCCTGCGGAGATACCATCCTGATCAGGAACAATGAGCTTATTCCGGCTGATGCACAACTTATGGCCGGTACAGCCTGCATTGATTATAGTTTTGTCACGGGAGAATCATTGCCGGTCAACAAACAAAAAGGAGAACTCATTTATGCCGGCGGACGGCAGACAGGCAATGCTATTCGTCTGAAAGTGCAAAAAGAGGTTTCTCAAAGTTACCTTCTGCAACTGTGGAACAAAGAAGTGTTCCGCAAAGAAGACAATGCCTATCTGTCTTCTTTTATACTCACTTTCAGCAAATACTTCACCATCGGCACGCTGATTATTGCTGTGATTACTACGGCTTACTGGTATTTTGCCGATCCATCAAAATTGCTGTTTTCTGTGACCGCTGTATTGCTTGTGGCCTGCCCCTGTGCCATTGCACTTTCGCTGCCGTTTGCACTGAGCAATTGCCTCCGTTTGCTCGGCAGAAAAGGTTTGTACCTTAAGAGTGCCGATACTGTAGAAAAACTTTCAGGCATAGACACCATTGTTTTTGACAAAACAGGCACACTGACAGAAGCCCGTCAAGCCGAAGTACATTATACAGGAAAAGAGCTTTCACAGGCAGAACTGAGGATGATAAAATCCACACTCAGACAATCTTCACATCCTTACAGCCGCGCTGTTTATGCTCATATCAACGCCGACAGTCTCCCTGTTAATCATTTTGAGGAAATAGCAGGTGCCGGTATCAGCTGTATCGTAGCCGGGCACACCATCAGACTTGGCAGCGTAGCCTTTGCAGGTTATAAACGCTTACTGGCCCCGGAAAGCGAATCCAGGGTATATGTTTCTATTGATGAAGAATTCAAAGGTTATTATGCCATCCAAAATCAATACAGACCATTCATCAACAATTTGCTCACAAAACTGGGACATAAGTATGAGCTGCATCTTTTATCCGGTGATAATGCCAATGAAAAGGAAAGGCTAAGTCCTTTCTTCAATAATGGTAATAACCTGTGTTTTCAGCAGCAACCAACCGACAAACTGCAATACATAGAAACTTTGCAGGCGAAAGGCAAAAAAGTATTGATGATTGGCGATGGCCTCAACGATGCAGGTGCGCTCAAAGCTGCCGATGTAGGTATTTCTATTTCCGACGACACCTATCACTTCTCTCCTGCCTGTGACGGTATTCTGGAGGGTAAACAAATCGGCCGGCTGATGTCCTTTCTACAGTTCAGCAAAGCCGGAGTCAACGCCATTAAGCTGAGCCTGATTCTGTCGCTCTGTTACAATGCAATAGGTTTATACTTTGCAGTACAGGGCAAACTATCGCCACTGATTGCGGCTATCATCATGCCGACAAGTTCTGTAACCGTGGTTCTGTTTGTGATTCTTGTTACGGGTATAGCCGGAAAGAAATGGCTTCGTTCTGAACAATACTCAGTCTCCCTTAGAAGCTGAGTATTGTTCAGAACGAAAAGCATTAATTTCCTGACAGCAAAAACATTTAGATTGTCCCATTTAAATATTAAAACTTTACCTCATAGGTACATAGAATAAGGAGATA
>CAZNHL010000158.1:0-3713 GCA_964572965.1 uncultured Bifidobacteriaceae bacterium | reverse complement strand
AGTTTGCCCGCTAATTTCGCTGATAGCGCAGATTTTTATTGATTTTAAATTTTCAGGATTTTTCAGAATCGGAGTTTTAAATCCTAATCTGCGAAATTCTGCGTTATCTGCGGGAAAAACATAAGAAGGTCATAGAAGCGGTCATTATGTGATATATGCAGACAAAAAGATACGTGACATTAATAATGATCATAGCCTTTGAGGACTTTTGATTATATTGGTGTTACTTTTCTTTGCTTGCCTAAAGAAAAGTAACCCAAAGAAAGTGCACCACGAAAACCAAATTGAAGCACATTTCACAATAGAACTTCATCGTCACACTTTAAAATGTGCTTCAATTTCGCTCTTTTCGTGGACGACCTACCCGCAGGCAACTCCAAACGCATTACTGATTTGTCCCGAGTTGAGGTTAATTACACAGGATCTACATCCGGCATTACCTGTACTTTATTTTTGAATTGGTTGTCCGTTTGTATGCTCAGTACCTCTTCTTTGATGAGTATTTTTACTTTGGTCAGATCTATTTTATCCCTTTCCAGTTTAATCATAATCTCTTTGATGTATAGATTTCTGATTTTGTCTATGAGCGGACTTTCCGGGCCAAGTACACGTGTTGCTCCAAGCTTTCTTTTGAGTTCTCCGGCAAACTTTCTGGCAGCACTTTCTACCACTTCTTTTTTCTCAGAGCGCAGGGTTAGTTTGATAAGCCTGGTAAAAGGCGGATAGTTAAACTTTTCCCGTTCTGTTATTTCTCTGTTGTAAAGCGCAGTATAATCGTTTGTTGCAATCAGGTGTAATAATGGTTGTTGAGGAGTGCGTGTCTGTATAACCACTTTACCTTCTTCTCCGCGTCTTCCTGCACGGCCGCTTACCTGCGAAAGCAATTGGAAAGTACGCTCTTCGGCACGGAAATCGGGGAAGTACATCATGCGGTCAGCATCAATAATCCCAACCAGTGTCACATTGTCAAAGTCGAGCCCTTTGCTCACCATTTGCGTACCTACAAGTATATCAACATGTCCGTGCTCAAAAGCTTCAATGATCTGCTGATAGCCGAATTTAGAACGCGTGGTTTCCAGGTCCATTCTTTGAACACGGGCAGTGGGGAAGAGCAGTTTTAAATCTTCCTCGATTTTTTCAGTACCAATCCCCATTGTTTTCAGTTGAGGACTACCGCATGCATTACAAGTTTTAGGGATGCGTTCCGAGTGACCGCAATAGTGGCAACGCAATTCATTTTTATATAAATGATAAGTAAGGCTGACATTGCACGAACGACATTCGCTTATCCATCCACAGGTATCACAAGTGATATAAGGGGAGTAACCTCTTCTGTTTTGGAAAAGGATACTTTGTTTACTGTTTTCCAAATTCAGGCTTAAGGAATTGACCAGTTTCTCGGAATACTCCATGGAAGCAAAATCCTGACTTTTCTTTTCGCGCATATCGGCAATGATTACTCTGGGTAGTTGTGCCTTTCCAAATCGCTGAAACAATTGTACCAGCCCGAATTTTCCTTTTTGAGCAAGGTAAAAAGTTTCTATGGAAGGGGTTGCCGAACCTAAAAGAGTTTTTGATTTCTGTAAATGAGCCATCATCATGGCTGTTTCGCGCGCATGATAACGTGGCGCCGGTTCATGTTGTTTGTAAGAAGGTTCGTGCTCCTCGTCCAATATAATTAGTCCGAGATTATCAAAAGGAAGAAAAATAGCGGAACGTACACCAACTACAAATTGAAACCGACCGCTGATAATGCCTTTCCATACTTCCACACGTTCGTTGTCTGAGAATTTGGAATGGTAAACCCCCATTCGGTTTCCGAACACTTTTTGCAGTCTGGAAACGATCTGGGTTGTTAGTGCAATTTCTGGTAAAAGGTAAAGAACCTGAGAACCGCTTTCCAGTGTTTTCTGAATCAGGTCAATATAAATTTCCGTCTTACCACTTCCTGTAATACCGTGGAGCAGCACTGTATTCTTATTATTAAAATGCTCCAGGATCTGATTTCTGGCCTCTGTCTGAGGTTCTGATAAAGTGACTTCAGCCCATTCTCCTTCGTTTCTGTTCAATTCGCCAAAACGGGAAATGATGATTTCAAATTCATCAAAAATCCTGTTTTTGATCAAAGTTGAAAGACTGCTGTCGCTGATTCCTCTATCAGTCAGCTCTTTCTTTGAGACCCCTTCTTCATTGAGCTCCGGGTTGCGGTATACAGGAACAAGTTGAAGGTATTGAAGAATCACATCGGCCTGTTTAGGCTTCTTTTCCAATAAATCTAAAAGCCGCTGTAAAGCTTCCTGATTAGAGGCATATACAGGGTTTAGCTTAATTTTATTAATACGCTTAGGCTGGTATTTGTCTTTTACCTGTTCATAAAGCAGTATGGCTTCTTTAGCTATTAAAGATTTCAGGATCGGGTATACCGATTTTACTTCCAGTAGCCGGGCAATATCTGAATAGAGCAGGGATTCTGTCCCTCGGAGCGCAGCTAGTAAAGCTTGTTCTTTTTCCGTAAAGTGTTTGCCTTCCTCCTCAAATAGCGGATTGATCTGAACTCTGGATTCACTGTTAAGTTTAAGTCCGGCAGGTAAAGCGGCATTAAGAACTTCGCCGATAGTACACATGTAATAATCGGCCATCCACTGAAAAAGCTTCAGTTGATAAGTATTCACAGAAGGTTGCTCTTCCAGTAATTCAAGAATTTCTTTAGAATCGTAAGCAGGAGCATCATCGTGTAGGCGGCAGACAACAGCTGTTACAATCTTTTTTGCACCAAACTGAACAATAACCCTGCAGCCAGTCTGGACAAGTCCGGTCAGTTCAGCAGGAATTCTATAAGTAAATGTATTTGGTAAGTATAACGGTAATATGACATCCGCGTACCGGTTTTCTGTCACTTGCGAAAATTTTAGAATATCAATAAATATAGGGCGTGTCCTTGTGGGCCGGGCTGTTCACTGTATCCCTTCGCTACGCTACGGGGATGCCGCTGCCATCCCTCACGCAGGGGCACGCTCAACTAACTTTGCATCAATTTAATGAAAACGAAGGAAAACGGTAACTCACACTTTCATGGAACATCAATTCTGTGATTTCCGGAATCATATAATCTATTAAAGGAAAAGTATGAATAATATCTTTGACATGTTTTTTGTCAGTGGCTACCATGGTTACCCATAATTTGCCCCTGTTTTGTGCTAATGTATAAGTTGTGATAATCCCCCTGTTCATCAGATTATTGATGGTAGCACGTTGCTGCGGGATCATAGAAATAAACTCGTCATTGATAACCTCCGGTAATTCAAATTCAACCATATATTGCGTCATGACCGTAGATGTTGTTTGACTATAAAACTAAAAATAGCGCAAGGAAATTCAAAAGGAATAGAAAATAAATAAAAAAAGTGCTGATTACATGTATACGTAATCAGCACTTTAATACTGAATAATCAATAAGTTTATTTAAGAACAGTAATCTTTTTTATTGTCATTTGTCCGTCTAAATAGATTTTAGCGATATAAATGCCATTGGCAAGATGATAAACCGGAATGATAATATCATGGGTTCCGATCATTAAATCTTGTTCAGATAAGCTGACAGTTTTTCCTTCAGTATCTGCTAGTTCCACCCTTATGCTACTTTCTTTTGCAAGAGTAAGACCTAAAGTCAATTGGTCTGTCGCCGGCACAGGGTAGAGTTTCAGGTCTGAAAC
>CAZNHL010000157.1:0-3753 GCA_964572965.1 uncultured Bifidobacteriaceae bacterium | reverse complement strand
ATCAGCTCAGTACGATGTTTGGATGAAGTTAGGTGAATGTATTTCAGGTACTGCACCAAGTGTTCCGGCACAATTTACAGTAACCCCTTCTAACGCCAGTACCTTGTCAATAAATGAAACATTAGGTATGAATGTACAAGAATTAAGTGCGGGTACAATAGCAGAAGTAAACTACATTCTATACAAAGACACTGCTAAAGTTCAATTGTTAAAAAGATCAGGAAATGACTTTGCTGCAGGTTGGGTTGCTTCTGAAACCGGAGACTACCTGCTACAAGTAATTGTTAAAACTCAGAATGGTTTATTGATCTATTCTACTGCTAAACAAATTTCTGTAAGTCAGACAACAGGTATTACTGATAACATTTCAAGTAACGGTTTATCAGCTTACCCTAATCCAACAACAGGTATTGTTAATTTTAGCGAAAATACGAAATCAGTATTAATCTCCGATTTAACAGGTAAGAGTTTAGGAGAACTCGTACTTGATTCACAGAAACAAGCAGATTTGTCAAATTACGCTTCAGGAACTTATCTGCTACAATTGCGATCCGACAGCGGAAACCATTTTATTAAACTGGTAAAGGAATAAGTATTATTCCATCATAAAAATGAAGAGCCCGGGCAAAACCCGGGCTTTTTATTTTAAAAAAAGACTGCAATCTAAAAAACTAATATTCAGACTTTTATTTTCACATCGACACAAGAAATATTGCTTTATTTATAATAATTATTACTATTTTTACATTGCTAACTAAACATTAACTATGAGTTTCGCACCTGCAAAAATCTTCAACCTAAGTCTACTGCTCGGATTGGGCTTACTATCGTACAACATAGCTTCAGCTCAACAATCGAACCAAGACTTTGAACTCCTTTTCAAACAAAGAAATCTTAAAGTAAAAGAGTCCGAGGTCAGACTTCCCGCTCAGGGGCAAAGGCTTTCCGAAGAAAACAGCAACTACAGACTGGTTCAATTCTATGAACTCCCTTCTGATGCATTAAAAACTACTCTAGAACAGAGGGGTTTACAACTCTTGAGCTATGTGCCCAACAATGCATATTTCGCTTATATAAAACCAGACTTTACAGTGGCTCAATCAGAATTGGCCTCTTACAAGATCCGCGCAATTATCGATATTCCGGCTGACGTTAAACTGGACAAATCATTATCACTTGGCACTTATCCTGCCTGGTGCGAGAAAACTCCCGGAAAACTTGACCTTGTTGTAATTTTCTTTGAAAACTATTCTGCTGCAGAAGCGGCAGGAACATTACAAAACAAAGGAATTGAAGTACTGGGAGAAGGCCCGATGGCCGGAAGCTTTGTCATCAGATTAGCGAGAGAAAGACTTACCGAACTAAGTTATATTCCACAAGTACAATATATAGAACCGGTAGAAGAAGATCACGTTTCTGAAAACTACACATCCAAAACACTTGCACGCTCCAGCGCCATCAATTCAAATCTAAAAACCGGCAAAAAATACAATGGAACAGGCGTAACTGTTAGTATGGGAGACAGTGGAGACACGGGTTGGCATATTGACTTTACCGGTCGTGTTACCCGAATGACGACTACCTATTCCGATCACTCTTCACACGTATGTGGCATTATCGGGGGAGCCGGAAACCTTAACCCTAAAATGGAAGGTCTGGCACCAGGTTCTAAAATACTTTCTTATAGCCAATACAATGATATTGCTGCTATTCCTACTATTTATAATTCACAAGGAGTACGTATTACAACACACTCACTGGGTACTTCAACAACCTGTGCCGGAGACTATACTTCTGCAGCAGTAACTGCAGATCAGCAATCAAACACTTATTCTGCATTACTCCATTGCTTCTCTGCAGGAAACAGCGGTAACAGTACTTGTAGCGCTTTTGCTCCCTATTCTACTATTACAGGTGGAAGTAAATCAGGGAAAAACGTAATCACGGTTGGTAATTTAAATGAAACAGACGGCATAAGTTCTAGTAGCAGCCGCGGACCAACACTGGACGGCCGTATCAAACCAGACGTATGTGCCAAAGGCAGCAGTGTTAATTCAACCCTGGACGCTAACCTTTATGGATCAAAATCGGGAACTTCGATGGCTACACCTGCTGTAGCCGGTGTATTAGCCCAATTGTATCAGGCATACCGCACATTAAACGCCGGACAAGACCCTCCAGGCGCCCTTATGAAGTCTGTGTTACTTAACTCTTCTGAAGATCTTGGTACAACAGGCCCTGATTTCACTTATGGCTTCGGAAGGGTAAATGCTTTAAAAGCATATAACCTGCTGGAGAAAAAACAATACCAGACAAATTCTATTGCCAATGGCGCAACAAATACACATACAATTCCTGTACCTTCAGGTGTAGGACAATTAAAAGTAATGCTTTACTGGTCAGACAAAGCTGCAACCGCAGGGGTTTCTAAAGCATTGGTAAATGATCTTGACATGACAATGGCAACACCTGCGGGACAATCATACCAGCCTTGGGTTCTAAATGCGACATTAAACAGTAGTACACTTCCCAATGCAGCAAAACAAGGAGCTGACCATTTAAATAACGTAGAACAAATTACGCTTGATAATCCGGCAGCAGGAAATTATACAGTTTCTGTAAAAGGCTACCAGATCCCATCAGGTACACAAAGCTATTATATCGTTTATGAGTATGTAAACAATGTAATAGTAGTAACACATCCTGTAGGCGGCGAAAGCCTGGTACCTGGTGAAACAGAGTTAATCAGGTGGGATGCTTATGGAACAACAGGAACTTTTACTGTTGAGTACAGTGCCAACGACGGCCAGACATGGACTACACTTTCCAGCTCTGTAGCAGGAACAAGAAGATACTACTCATGGACCGTTCCGACAACTGCTACAGCTAAAGCTAAAATCAGAGTAACACGTGGCACTCAAACAGACATTAGTGACGCTGCTTTCTGTGTAATCAATACTCCGGCAAATTTAACTATTGCCAATGTCTGCTCTTCTTTCACAAGACTTTCCTGGGCTTCAGTAACCGGTGCGTCTTCTTATGAAGTTTCAAAACTAGGAGCAACTGTAATGGATTCTGTAGGCAGAACAACAAACCTTTTCTTCGATATTCCGGCAGGAACTACAACCGAACAATGGTTCAGCGTAAGAGCTTTATTTGCTGACGGCACAAAAGGAAGACGTGCAATTGCTATAAAAAGGGCTGCTAATCCGACTTTGTCCTGTGCTGTTAATGCACTCCCTACCGTTTATCTGACATCACCGACTGCAAGTACGGCATTTAGTGCCCCGGCAACGGTAGCAATTGCTGCAACGGCAGCGGATGTTGATGGCTTAATTGCTAAAGTGGAATTTTACAACGGAACAACTCTGTTAAACTCTGATGCAACTTCTCCTTACGCATTTAACTGGACTAACGTAGCAGCAGGTACTTACTCAATCACGGCTAAGGCTTTTGATAATAATGGTGCGACAACTACTTCAACAGCTGTTTCAATTACTGTAAAAGCGGCTAATGTAGCTCCTACTGTAACACTTACTTCACCAACTGCAAGCACCGCTTTCACTGCTCCGGCAACTGTGGCTATCGCTGCAAATGCAACTGATTCTGATGGAACCATCACTAAAGTCGAATTCTTCCAGGGAACTACTAAACTGATAGAAAAAACAAGCCCGCCATACACTCACAGCTGGACTGGTGTAGCAGCAGGGACTTACTCGATCACTGCTAAGGCTTTTGATAACAATGGTGCGA
>CAZNHL010000156.1:0-3767 GCA_964572965.1 uncultured Bifidobacteriaceae bacterium | reverse complement strand
GGCTGATAATACCTCAGTGGATAAATCATTAGAGGTTACCGTAATTCAAGAAGAGGTTAAGCCTGTAATTGAGGAAAAAACTGACGTTGAAAAGGTCTCTGATTCTATTTCTGATGTTCAGGTAGAAAATAAGTTGGAACCAACAGTGGATTCTTCTGAAGAGCCGGCTGAAAAAAAAACTCCACACCTGAGTGAAATTTCTGAATTAACTAGTGAATATTCGCCTTCTAATAGTTTTATTTTAGATGAGATAGCCTCAATCCCTGACGATGAACCTTTAGTTGTTGAAGGCCGTGTTGTTGTCGAAGAATGGAAAAAGGAACTTGTTGAAAGTAGTTTTGGAGATGCGGTGGAACAATCACTTGATGCTGCACAGACTACGATTATCCGAGATACTACCAATAGAAGAAACGCCTCCGGTTTAGGCTCATTACTGGAATTTATCGATTTTGTTGACGGGCCTGAAGAGTATGGCTTTAGTCATTTATATAAGTTTGAAGAACTTGCCTTACAACCGATTTTTTTACAAAACAGCAGGTTAGGGGAGGAAATTAGCGAGTTTGATGGCAATTCGAATACTTCTGAAGCAGAGTTTCTGTTAGATTATTTGCAGTATCTGAATAAAAAGCCTGTCAAAAAGCCTAAAACAAATCTGGATATGGATTACATAGACAGGTTTATTAAAGACGAACCGAGAATTTCCAGAATTGAACCCAGGCTGTTCGATTATAATAAAGGGAAAGACATGGCTTCAGAAAGTGTGGTAGAAGATACAGAGCTTGTATCAGAAAATCTGGCACAGATAATGGTCAACCAGAACAAAATAAAAAGGGCTATTGAGATTTATCAAAAATTAATCTTGAAATATCCCGATAAAAAAGGTTACTTTGCACAAAAAATAGAAGACCTCGATAAACATTAAACAATTTTATGTATACTTTCTTAGTAATATTAGTTCTTTTAGCCTGCGTTTTATTGGTGTTGGCAGTATTGGCACAGAATTCAAAAGGTGGTGTAGGTTCTGCATTGGGCGGTTCTTCAAGCCAGTTGATGGGTGTTAAACGTACAGGTGATATCCTTGAAAAAGTAACATGGGGTTTAGTAATCTTCATTTTTGCCGCTACTGTAGGTACTAGCATGGTATCTGATTCATCAGACGGCGTTGTGAATAGCATCAACGTGGAAGAAGCCCAGAAAGCGGCTCCGGTTCAACAGCCGAAACCGGCTGCAGGTCAAGCTCAGCCAGCTGCTGAATAGGTTAAGTAATCAGAGACTCAATATAAAAAAGGCGTTGTGAGGTTTATTCTTACAACGCTTTTTCTGTTATACCTGTTTCCTTATTTTCGTAAATCTACCGTCTACTGTGTCAATTAACTGCTCTGATTTATATTACTGATATATTTCACCAGACTCCTTTTTGTGATAGGAAGCAGCGTTTCCTCAAAAGGATAGTGTGTGTTAGCCTCTATAAGAAATGTGGCAGGATTGGGTAGTTTATCATATTTACGGATCAGTTGTAGTTTGATAGACTCAAATGTCAGACTGATACTTTTTTGAATGTTTTCTATAAACTGAAGATTGATTCCTCTGTATCGTTCGTAGGTGTTTTCAAAGAAAGTAATCCTGTATTCATAGACCGGAACAGCTTTCTGTCCTGTAAGGTTTATAAATAAATAGCCTTCCTGATTATGAATAGGGGTAATGCCAATCGGTTTAATTTTGAGCTTCTGTTCAATTGTCTCATAAATTTCCTTTCCTGTTTCAATGGCTGTTTTGAAGTGGGGAAGCGAAAATTGAAGGATGTCTTCTATTTCCTTCATTACCTCATCATCTTCAATAATCTTGGTATAATTAAGTGTTAGTTTTTCAAAATCAATTTTGGAGATTTTTTCCGGGAAGCGCTCATAAATAAGCTGTTTGTTGTTTTTCAGCTGCATCAGGTTTTCGTAGTGAAAAACTACGTCACTCAGTACAGGATATAGCTTCCGGTTGTCGAATTGCTTACGCACTTGTTGTAGATAGGCCAGTACCACATATTTTTATGTACTCAAAGTCTATCAGACCTTCAGTCAGCCAATTGTAATTCAGAGTCTTCATAATCCGGCATTTGCCCTTTACTAACGCGGAATCTGTAAAATAGATTTGTTTAGAGTCTGCCATAATTGTATAGGCGATTCGGAAGACACGGAAAAAATGTCGTTCTTTACCTGACAATTTTGCGCAATCGGATTTTGGCACAACATGTGCTGATTTAGGTTTACTGAATATAAATTCAAGCTTTTAACTTTAAAATAATCATAGAAATGGCAACAGTAAACGTTAAGCCTCTTGCTGACAGGGTTCTTGTTGAACCTGCAGCTGCTGAAGAAAAAACAGCTTCTGGTTTGTTTATCCCTGACACGGCAAAAGAAAAACCACAAAGAGGTACAATCGTGGCAGTAGGAAACGGTAAAAAAGATGAACCTTTGACTGTAAAAGTTGGTGATACTGTATTGTATGGTAAATATGCAGGTACTGAACTTCAGATTGAAGGCAGAGATTTCCTTATCATGAGAGAAGCGGATATTTTCGCTATTATCTAAATAAATACTAATTGTGAATCTAGTTGGAAATTGTTCCTCTAGCGCTAACAACTAATCACTAACAACTAATCACTAAGAAAATGGCTGCTAAAAGAATCGTTTTTGATACTGACGCAAGAGAGAAATTAAAGAAAGGCGTTGATAAACTGGCTGACGCTGTAAAAGTAACGTTAGGTCCAAAAGGAAGAAACGTAATTCTGGATAAAAAATTCGGAGCTCCTACAATCACTAAAGATGGTGTATCTGTAGCGAAAGACATCGAATTGAAAGATCCGATCGAAAATATGGGTGCTCAGTTAGTAAAAGAAGTAGCTTCTAAAACTGCTGATCAGGCTGGTGATGGTACTACAACTGCTACAGTATTGGCTCAGGCTATTTACGGTGCAGGTTTGAAAAACGTAGCAGCAGGTGCCAACCCAATGGATCTTAAGAGAGGTATTGATAAAGCTGTTGAGCATATCGTTGCTAACCTTAAGAAAGTAGCTAAAGAAATCAGCGATAACTCTGAAATTAAACAAGTAGCTTCTATTTCTGCTAACAACGATAATGAAATCGGTGACATGATCGCTAATGCAATGGCGAAAGTGGGTAAAGATGGAGTAATCACTGTTGAAGAAGCAAAAGGTACTTCTGATGAAGTGAAAACTGTAGAAGGTATGCAGTTTGACAGAGGTTATTTATCTCCATACTTTGTTACTAATACAGAATCAATGGAAGCTGATTTGGACAGACCATACTTGTTGATCTACGACAAGAAAGTTTCTTCAATGAAAGAATTGCTTCCTGTATTGGAGCAAGTAGCTCAAACAGGCCGTCCTTTGGTAATTATTGCTGAAGATGTTGATGGTGAAGCTCTGGCTACATTGGTAGTAAATAAAATCCGTGGAGCCCTGAAAGTAGCAGCTGTTAAAGCTCCTGGTTTTGGCGACAGAAGAAAAGCAATGTTGGAAGACATCGCTATTTTGACCGGTGGTACTGTAATCTCTGAAGAAAGAGGTTACAAGTTGGAAAATGCAACTTTAGAGTACTTGGGTACTGCTGAAAAAGTAATCATTGACAAAGACAACACAACTATTGTTAATGGTTCAGGTACTAAAGAAAATATTACTGCCCGTATCAACGAAATCAAATCTCAAATTGAGAAAACAACTTCTGACTACGATAAAGAAAAATTACAAGAGCGTT
>CAZNHL010000155.1:0-3815 GCA_964572965.1 uncultured Bifidobacteriaceae bacterium | reverse complement strand
ATGTTGGAAAAGTATCCATCAGAATTGTCTTAATATTTAACTAAGACAATCTCAATATTCAAAAAAAACAATCTTCTCAAAAATGATCTTAATAATTGAGTATCCCTTTCATAGCACCTTACCCGATTCGTTTAACCGGAGATCCTGAATTTTGCCCGTTAATCTCGCTGGTAGCGCAGATTTTATCGATTGTTAAATTTTCAGGGTTTGTACAACCGGAGTTTTAAATCATGATCTGCGAAATTCTACGTTATCTGCGAGGAAAACCATAAGAAGGTTCATAGAAGCGGGTAGCCATTTCTTAATATTAAACTACGACAATCTGACCTTTTATTTAAGCCACTTCAATAAGTCAATGAACATATCATTAGTAATAGTATGTACTGCCGGATATTCTTTATAAACAGGGTTCAGTCCCAATTGCTTCAGGTAGGAATCTGCTTCTCTGGCGTAATCTATCCTTAAAACGGGATCATTAGTACCATGAGAAATAAAAACCTCCAAAGAGCGAAGTTTGTTTTTAGGAGCTATTAACGGCCTTACCTCTTCCAAAAGTCTTCCGCTCATAACCGCAATACCTTTTACTTTATCCGGCCGGGTAAGCCCGACGCTGTAAGACATAATACCACCCTGGCTGAATCCGCATAAATATACCTGTGACTTATCAAATTTGTGTTTGAGGTGCAGTTCATCAATGAACTGTATCAGTGTATTTCTGCTCTTTTCAGCCTGTTCTTTATTAATGACAGACCTGCCTGTAGAAAAGTCAATAGCGTACCAGCCATAACTATTGTTACCAAGTGTATAAGGACCACGGGCCGATACCACCAAAAAGCGGTCAGGTAACTGATTGGCAAATGAGAACAAATCCTGCTCATTACTTCCTACACCGTGTAATAGAATAATGACAGGAGGGTTGTCAGATTTAACTTTTGGTTCTCTGAATACATAATACAGAGATAATTCTGAGCCCGCGGCATTTGTATTGTAGGTTATTGCTCCCATTATCAGAAGTGATAGAAATGTCAGTAGTTTCATCTAAATGAATATTAATGGCTTTACTCTAAAAAAGCAAAGAAGCTTTAGAATAGCGCTAAACGAGTAAGAACAAGTTAGTGAAAAGACTTATGTAAATACCCGCATTAATACCTTTTGTTTTCAAACTAAACTTGCTTTTTTCTGGGTTTGTCCTTGTTATGTCCGGTGTTAAAATTTACCTATTAGCGGAACTTATCTATTTTTGAATTATAATAATCTAAATAAATATAAAAATTATTCTATTTACATGTTTGAAATGAGGATTATGTCACGTGCTGTAATACTTAACAGGTTTGTAAAGTTTTGCGGAGCAATTTTATAGATCACGATCAGGCAAAAATTAATTAAGCAATAAAACTTTTGGTAAGGATATCATTGAATATATATGAAAAAAATTAAACTAATTGCTTCAGCTCTTCTTGTAGGAATGTTAACTGTTGGTCAGGTATTTGGCCAGCACACCAAGGAAACAACTTTGTTGCTTGGAAAAACAGAAGCTTACTTAAGTCAGATTAAAGTAGCTCTGCAAACTGCACAGGGAGCCAGAAAAGCCAGCCCTGGTATTGAAGTAAAAGTAAGCAGCCATAAGACCTTACGCTTAATTCCGCTTGTAAATCAGACAGACGCTATTCAGGATTTTACACTGATAGGCAATATTGATGGCTATAAATGGGCAAATTTTGCTATCAGATCAACTAATGGTGAAGTAAGCGGCCAAATTATTATTCATGATACAAAAGAAGCGTACAAATATGCTTCAGATGCAAATGGAAATATAACAGTTACGGCAACTCCTATAGATAAAGTGATATGTGTTGATTATGCGACAGATATGCCTGCTGAGGAAAAAGTGCAGCCTTCGGGTAATCGGAGTGCAAGCAGAACAGCTGCCCTGGATTTGCAAAGTTTGCCTGGAGCAGGTGGATGTATTTTTCTTGATTTTGACGGGCATTATGTTGTAAACACCAACTGGGAAGGTGGTGCGGCTATCAACAGTGCTGCTTCAGGCATGTCTGATGCACAGGTTCAGGAAGTATTTGAGATTATTAGTGAAGATTTTCGTCCATTCAATCTGAATATTACAACAAACGAGTCTGTTTATAATAGCTATGCCCAAAACAGGAGAATGCGTTGCGTATTTACACCAAGTAACTTTACCGACAAAGGAAGCGGAGGGGCAGGTGGTGTTGCTTTTTTAAATTCATTTAACTGGAATAACAACGATCCGTGTTATGTATTTATGACAGGAGGCGCTAAGGCACCCGCAGAAGGGGCTTCACATGAAATCGGGCACACTTTAGGTCTTTCTCATGATGGTCTTACAAATCCGGTAAAAGGTTATTATGAAGGGCATGGTAACTGGGCTCCTATCATGGGTGTAGGTTATTACCGTCCTATTTCACAGTGGAGTAAAGGTGAATACAACTACGCTGACCAGAAGCAGGATGACCTTGCCATCATAGCCGGCAACGGAGGTGTGGGGTACAGGGCCGACCAGCACGGCAACACAACTGCTACAGCGGCCAGCCTTAATATCAATGCGAATGGTACTGTTGTGGCTAACAATAACTATGGTATCATTGAAAGAACCGGTGATGTAGACATGTTCAGATTCTCTACCGGAGGCGGAAATGTAACATTAAATGTAAATACGGTAAACCGTCACGGTGACCTTGATATTATCATCCGGTTATACAATAATTCCGGAACAGAAATTAATTCGTCAAACCCATCCGGCTTAAATGCAAGCATTAATACTTCACTTGCAGCAGGTACTTATTACCTGAGTGTTTCAGGTACCGGTGCTGATAATCCTGCTACAAACGGTTATTCAAATTATGCGTCGTTAGGAAGCTACTGGGTTTCAGGAACGGTACCTTCACCGGGTACAAACCCAAGCCCTTCAACAGGTTTGGTAACGGTATATGCTGATATTAATTATGGAGGTTTTTACGGAGGTTTGAGTACGGGAGATTATACCTTAGCCCAACTACAGGCTTTAGGTGTTAAAGACAACGATATTACTTCACTGAAAGTAGCGGAAGGCTACAAGGCAATATTGTTTTTTGACAATAATTTCACTGGCAAGCAAATGACAGTTACAGCCAACACCAGCTGGATAGGGGCAGAGTTTAATGACCAGGTGAGTTCTATCCGTGTACTCCCTAATGGTATTACTGATCTTGCAGGAACCTATTTTATAAGAAATAATGTGAGTGGTTTGTTCATGGACCTTCGCGGTAGCAGCGCTGACAATGGTGCAGTTATTCAGCAATATGGATATAATGGTACCGAAGCCCAGAAATTTGAATTGGTTCATCTTGGTAACGGTAACTACACAATAAAATCAGCTGAAAGCAGTAAAGTGCTGGATGTTGTAGGAATAAGCCAGGAAGAAGGTGCTTTGGTGAACCAGTGGACTAATGGAAATGGAAAGAACCAGCATTTTATCTTTTTTGATGCAGGTAACGGGCTCGTGAAAATAATTGCTGAGCACAGTGGCCAGGTATTACGAGTATCCACTAATAATGCCTCAGAACAATTACACCAATGGACAAATACCGGTCAGGCAAATTCATTCTGGAGGTTGATGCCTGCTAACCAGAAAGGGGTGGTTGCTGTTTATACAGATTGCAATTATCAGGGATTCAGGGTAGCTCTGGGAACAGGGGAGTATACACTGGCACAATTATACGACAAAGGGTTTACTGATAATACGCTGTCTTCTATGCAGGTGCCTGAGGGTTTCAAGGTGATTTTGTATATGGATGATAATT
>CAZNHL010000154.1:2948-3928 GCA_964572965.1 uncultured Bifidobacteriaceae bacterium | reverse complement strand
ATAGATCTATTCTTGGATTAATAATATCATGCTAATCTAAAGGACTACGCTCAGTCACCACAGTCCGGTAGCTGAGCGGAGTCGAAGCCAAGAGTCCGGGCACTGGTAGCTGAGCGAATCCGAAGCTACTGTTTCAATACTTTGTAATTACCAGTATTAGTTTTAATCAGGTAAATGCCCGCAGGAAAGCCGGAAAGGTCAACACTGTTATCCGGAGCAGCATAGAATTTCCCTAAGCATGTACCTGTACTATTAATAATTGCTGCTTCTGTATAATTTTTGGAAATAAAGACTTTTCCGGCTGTTGGATTTGGAAATATTGCTGTTTCATTCTTTTTGATTTCATCTGCCAGACTTGTGATAACAGGGGGAGGGCAGTTTGTAAAAGCAGAGGCAGAGTAATTGTCTTTTGCCGGAATTGTGCCCTGATTGTATGTGGCAGGTGCACCTATTGTTGGCCAGGGTATTGATTCAAAGAAGTCGGGTTTCACTGATAAATAAAGAGAGTTTGCCGGATTGCTGTTTGTACCTGTAGGGGTAATTGTCCCTTTGACATTATTACCGTAAGCGAAATGATCTGTACCAGAGAGCGAATAATTGCCCATCAGGAAACCTGTATTGGTAATTTCGTTTCCTACGAAGTTCTGACTATTGCCGGCGTTACTGTTCATTACTATTCCATATAAAGCTGCTCTGTTTCTAAAGAATGTATTGTATGGGCCATTTATTCCATGCGAATTGTCTATTACAATGTTTTGCCCCAGATTACCTTCAAAGAGGTTCGCATAAGGGTAATTGCCATGAAGCACCATGTCACCGGCAGAGTTAGCCGGCAATGGTGACTGGTTCCATTTAGGGTTGATAGAGTAATTATATCCAAATACGTTTCCATTAGCTCCGGCCTGCAGGATCATGGAATGGCGAAGATTGTTGAATATATTGTTTTCAATGAGGCATTCTCCGGTAGCAAATTCGAGAAG
>CAZNHL010000154.1:0-2938 GCA_964572965.1 uncultured Bifidobacteriaceae bacterium | reverse complement strand
TGTCCGCCACCACCGTAATTGAATGCGTCGTGGAGGTAACAACCTTTTATTGAGATGTTAGTTGAACTGCCCAGGTCTATATGCGCATAGTTAGTTTTGATTCCTTCTACACCGGTTATCCAGCATTGGGCTGCTAAGTATAAATTGATGTTCATGGATTGTTCTGTAGTTGCGTCTAAACGCTCAATAGCAAAGCATTCCAATCCTACATAAGTTTTAGGCAGCAGTTTGGTCACTTGTATGGTTGTTGACGCAGTATAGTTTCTGCGTAACTGATTTTCAAGATGAATGGTATTGCCATTGATTGATTTTATACGGACAATTTGCCCGATATTGCCAAAAGCCCAGTCAGAAGCAAGCAGCGAGTTGTCTGTCTGATAAACTTTGATATAATCACCTATATTAAACCCTGTAACATCTGTCACGCTAATGGTAGTTGCTGTCAGGCTTGCGTCGCTGGCAAGTGTTGTTGTTGTAGTTGTAGTTTCTCCGCTAATATTGATTAAATGTGACAATGAGCCATTTAGATCAAACTTTAATCTTGTATTGGTAGCCGATTCGCCTCTGATAATGATACTGTCGGGTAAAGTGAACCCACTGTTGAAAAGATAAGTTCCTGCGGGAAAATAGATCACACCACTTTTTCCATTCAATGACTGCAATGCCTGGCTGAATGGGACATCATTGACAGTAATACCATCTCCATTACCACCAAAAGAGGTAATCGAAATCTGATTGAAATTTGGGATTGTTCCTTTAAAGCCTGCTTTTGACCAGTCAACTGTTCTTTCAGAAGAAATGGTTTGTGCAGAAGTATAAAGAGCCAATAGAATAAATACGGTGAATAGGACTGGTTTTTTCATAAGTTGTTACTTTCCTGTATGTTAATTTATGAAAAATATTTTGGTTTTAAGTGTTTAGGAGGGAAAGTGTTTGAGTGTTAAGGTAGTGATGTGTTTTTATAGTACAATCACAGAAGTAGAGAATTTGCTAAAACTGAGTCTCCTCCTTACCTGATCCATTTAACCAGGAATTCTAATTGTTGAATGTTAAACTTTCTGGCTTGTAAAAAACCGGAATTCTAAATCCTAATCTGCGAAACTCAGCAGGAGAAAAACTTAAAAAAGGTTCGGAGAAGGGAATAGGCATTTCACGGAAATGTTCCCTGACTATTTGTTCAGGGGTAAATAAAAGGTGTAATAAGTCTGTGAAATTGAAAAGAGTCAATAATGATGGTTTGTGAGAACGAAGAAGTATATTTTTGGGTTATTGAAAGGAAGTTCTGATAACCATTTGATCCAATTATTTTTAGAATTTTCATAATGATGATATGAGTACGAATGTAAGAGAGGCTGTAGGTACGAAACAGGGAGAAAATACCACAATTGATAATGCTTTAGTATGGTTAATGGCAATTACCTGTGGGCTGGTGGTTGCTAATATCTATTATAATCAGCCTTTGTTGGGTGAAATTGCGAAGACTTTCGGTCTGAAAGCAAAAGACGTGAGTCTGGTGGCTACAATCACACAGCTGGGTTATACAATTGGTCTTTTACTGGTTGTTCCTTTGGGTGATATGCTTGAAAGGAAAAAGCTGATTCTTACTAAAATGGTTATGGCTTCTATGGGGCTTGTGGTGATTGCGGTAACTGACAGTTTCTATGTGATGCTGGCAGCAAGTTTGTTTGTCGGGATATTCTCTTCTGTACCACAGGTTTTGTTGCCTATGGCAGCGCATCTGGCTCCTGCAGAACAGCGTGGTAAAATAGTAGGGAAGGTGATGAGTGGTTTACTGATAGGTATATTGCTTTCCCGTACTTTGAGCGGTTATATAGGGGCATTGTATGGCTGGCGTACCATGTTTGTTGTAGGTTTCGGGATTATGGTTTTACTGGGTGCTGTATTGGCATTTAAACTACCGGTAAGCAAGCCTTTCTATAATGGTAATTATGGCTCTTTGATGAAGTCCCTGCTGACTTTTATCAAAGAACAACCTTTGTTGCGTCAGTCTGCACTTATTGGTTTTTGCTCTTTTGGTGCATTCAGTACTTTCTGGACTACACTTGTGTTTTTCCTGGAAGGCAATTCATATAACTATAAAAGCGATATTGTAGGTCTGTTTGGTCTCATTGGTGCCTGTGGTGCTTTTGCTGCGCCACTTACAGGCAAAATGTCGGATAGACGGGGAGCTTCGTTCACAATGGTTATCGGTATACTGATGATTCTGATAGCCTACTTTTTTATGTTGATCGGTGGGGAGTTGTTGTTTGTTTTGATTTTTGGAGTAATTCTTCTCGATATAGGCCAGCAGGTGACACACGTTTCTAACCAGTCAAGAATTTTTGCCTTGATACCTGAAGCAAGAAGCCGCCTGAATACGGTTTATATGACCAGCTCTTTTGCCGGTGGTTCTCTTGGTTCTTATGTGGGTAGCCTTGCATGGCAGTATTACCAGTGGCTTGGTGTTTGTGCTGTTGGACTGGTATTTATGGGGACAGCTTTGTTAGTGAAACTGAGAAATAAGTAAGAAAAACCTATTTGTTCAATAGTACCTGTAAGGTTTAAAATGTGTTTTCAAACCTTGCAGGTTTATCAAAAGCCTGATTTGAATAAACAGATAGACCATAAATAATAATAAAAGCCTCCCGCAGAATATGCGGGAGGCTTTTTGAAAAGAGTTCTTTACAATATGTTAAAGAGTTTATAATGCTTTTTTAGCCAAATATGCTCCGATTATCCAACCAGCGTTACTGTAAGCTTCAGAAATTCTTCCTTTGTAATTGCTATCGTAACCGGTTTTAAGTTCTCCCGGTACTTTCTTTACACTCAATACTGCAAGAGTTTTACCTGTAGCATCTGTAAATACATAGTCAATATTAAGCAATGCCGCATAGCTTGCAACTCCTACATCATAACCAGGCTCTAAAAAGGTTGTTTT
>CAZNHL010000153.1:0-3940 GCA_964572965.1 uncultured Bifidobacteriaceae bacterium | reverse complement strand
AGTAGTGAGTAGTGAGTAGTGAGGCTACGCCATGCTCAAAACAGGGTTACAAAAAGAAATTAATTGAGTATCCGTTTCAGCACACCTTACCTGATCCCTTCAACTTCATTATACATTAAATTGTTCATATTCTTCCATCGAGGGCGCTTCGGGCATCAGCAACTGCTTTAATGGAATTCCTATAGCCTCTGCCTGTTTTTCCAGTAAATCAACCCGGACGCCATGCATGGAAATACGTCCATAATGTGTATTAACGGAAGTGAGCAGACATTTGACATCGAGCTCTTTGGCCTGTAATACTTTGTACAAAGTAAGAGAAGAGTCTTTACCTCCGCTCCAATTCAGAAATGACGGAATCATGCTACGAAATTACTAAAATCAACAATAACCCGGCTTCTTAAAAAAAGCCAGGTTACTTGCTTCAAAACACAGAGAAATCACAGGAAAGAACTGTCGGGAATCCGCAATTTCTGTACTTCCATGGCAAAAACAATCTACTTAATAACTTTAAGAATAAGCTATTCTTTGACAATAACCACTTCAGTTCTCCTGTTTTGCTGACGACCTTCCTCGGTATCATTGTCTCCTACCGGATTACTTTCTCCATACCCTTTGGGTTCAATTCTATCAGGGGAGATTTTTCCCTTAAGGATCAAGTATTGCTTAACTGATTCGGCACGGCTTTGCGACAATTTTTGATTCGCCAGATCATCTCCTACAGCGTCTGTATGCCCGCCTACTTCTATTACCATTTCCGGTTTTAGGTGCATCAGCTCTATCAATTCTTTTAAAATAGCGTCGGAACCTGCCCGAATACTACTTTTCCCCGAATCAAACTGAAGGTTCTTCAAAGTAAACTTGCGGGATGGTTCATAGCTGATTGTTAAGGTACTTAGTGTATAAATCCCTTTTACTTTAGGGATAGAAAATGTATTGTATTGTTGATTTTCTCCCAATCCTTTTATTTTGATATCATATATATCACCTTCAGGCAATAAAATCAGAAACCTGCCATTGGCATCGGTTGTGCCCATCAAAGCAACATGTGTCTGCTGACCTTCAAAAATTACCTGATCATGCTTTCTTAACTGGCCTTTGTAATCTTTTACAATTACCTCAACAAGTGCGCTGTCTTCCGAAGCATGAAGTCTTTGTGCATTCATAGAATGCTGAAGTAAAATAACAAATGCGATGATACTGAAATAAAGCTTTTTCATAGTGTTATAGATTTATAAACCTATAATGCAGACACTATCAAAAAGGAACAGCGGAAATACTTATTTTTCAAAAATTTCACTCAACATAAACAACAGTACTAATAACCAAAGCAATATAAGCATTGTCCGGAAACGCCTGTCTTTATAAAAAGCTCTTGTCAGTCCTCCAAAAGTTTGATAACGGGTTATCTTCCCTCCCACTTTACTGTAGTTTTTATATTTCTTAACTACTTGCGGTGACGGATCCTGAGAATCGATATGTACTTTAACTTTTGACATCAATTACGTTTTCAACAGTTAATCATCATCTTTCTGACTTTTTCCAGCAAACGATAGGTTTTCACCTTGGCGTTATCGTCAGATATATCCAATAAATAACCAATTTCTTTAAAGGAACGTTCCTCAAAGAAGCGCCATTCCAATAGTTGCAATTCACTATTTTCAAGCTTAGTCAGCACACCAGACAGGATTTCCAGCTTATGAGTTAACTCGCTGTCATCGCTTTCCTCAAACAATTCAAATGCTCCGGCCGACTGCAGACTTACATGCCTTGTGGCAGAAGTATTCTTCCTGAAATACATGTTAAGCTCATTCGTTGCAATCTTATATAGCCACGAAGAGAAAGGATAACCCTGAAAACGGAATGTTTGTATTTTGACTAAAGCATTGTAAAAAGTTTGAGAAGTAAGATCATCTGCTATCGCTTCATCTTTTACCCGCCTGTGAACATAAATGAATATTCTTTCAAAATAAAGATCATAAATTTTCTCAAAATGGCGATGATTCTTCTGGGCAGCCAATACCATTTCCTTTTCAGAACCGGTATCACCTTCTTCTTGCTGCTCATCAAAAGCTGCAAAGAAAAGCCTTACCAATTCGTACCATTCAGCAAAACGATATGTCAGCGTCAACAACAACTATTTACCTCCTATATTCAAACCAATTACTCCCAGAATGATCAGGCCTAATGAAAGCCCTTTGATCAAAGTCAACTCCTCTCTGAAAACTAAAACTCCGATAACTGCTGTGGCCGCAGTACCTAAACCAGACCAGATGGCATAAGCTGTACCTATTTCAAAAGATTTCAGGGCCTGTGAAAAAGTATAGAAACTAAGTCCATAGAATACACAAACCAATACTGCGGGTACCGGTTTTGTAAACCCTTCTGAATACTTTAAAGACGTAGTTCCGCTTATTTCAAAAGCAATAGCAACCAGCAAGTATAACCAACGCATAGGTCAGGAATTTTCTACAGCACACTTTCTTTCTCTTCCGGAATTTGTAATTCTCCCTCCCAACGTGCCACAACTGCAGTTGCCAGGCAATTACCGAGTACATTCGTTGCCGAGCGCCCCATATCCATAACAGAATCAATTCCTAAAATTACAACAATTGGCCACGTAGGCAAATTAAAAGACGCCGCCGTACCCAACAATATAATCATAGAAGCACGCGGAACACCCGCCACACCTTTACTGGTAATAACCAATGTGAGCATCATCAATAAAACAGTTCCGAAAGACAGTTCCACACCTGCCGCATCAGCAATAAATAAAGAAGCTAAAGCCAGGTATAAGGTTGTCCCGTCAAGGTTAAAGCTATAACCCATTGGTAACACGAAAGCAGAGATCTTGCGCGGAACACCAAAAGACTCCATAGACTCCATGGCTTTGGGTAAAGCTGCGTCAGACGAAGTCGTGGCAAATGCTATAGATACAGGCTCTAATACTGTCTTTAAAAACCTTTTGATTGGTATTCGTGCAATCAGCATCACAGGAACCAATACCAGCAGAAAAAAGGCAAAGAGCGCCCCATACAAAGACAATAAAAGCTTTAGCAAATTCAACAATATTTCCGGCCCCATTTTTCCAACCGTATATGCCATTGCTCCCCCTACACCAATCGGTGCGGCATACATTACAATATTGGTGTATTTAAACATAGTCTCGGACAATCCTTCAAAAAAATCCAGCATCGGCTTCTTGTATTTGGGACCAATCTGAGATAATGCAATGCCAAAAAGAATACTGAATACAACCACCTGAAGCACTTCGCCTTCTGCTATAGATTTCGCTATATTTTCAGGAAAAGCATGCAGGATAATCTGTTTCAGGTCTCTTGCTTTACCCGCATATTGGCTTAACTCTTCCACTTGCGCCATGTCTGCGGGCATATTAACACCCCCACCCGGACGAAATACATAAGCCGCTGCCAAACCAACAGCCAGAGCCAATGTGGTTATAATTTCAAAATATAAAATAGATTTCCACCCCATTCGCCCGACCTGCTTAAGATCCGAATGCCCTGCTATCCCCGCTACCAGTGTTGCAAAGAGCAGGGGAGCAATAATGGTTTTGATCATCTGCAAAAAAATCTTCCTTAAAAAGGACAGGTTCATGGCTATCTCCGGGAAATCATGCCCTATTCCGATGCCCACGACCATTGATACCAGGATAGAAGTAGTCAGGTTCCTCTTCAGCACGGCGTAGATTACAAAACCCGCAATTGTCAACCACCGCAGTGAAAATTGTATTATTTCAGGAATAGCTACAATCGAGTAGTAATCCAGTGCGGTTACCAGTGACGTCAGAGTTAAAAGAATCCAGGTAATTGGTAAAATTATACCTCTCATGCAGAATATTATTTTGAGAACAAAACAGAACCGGTGGTAAACATAAGTAAATATTCTAAAAAAGGCAGTTGCTTTATCCCCTTGTCTTTAT
>CAZNHL010000152.1:2384-4188 GCA_964572965.1 uncultured Bifidobacteriaceae bacterium | reverse complement strand
ACGATCGGCGGGAAACCGGGTAATGCGCTTACCCCTTTCGATATTGTAAAATATACGGCGGCATACGGTACCTGGATCCGGCGGCAGGGGGATAACAAAAAACGAACAGTTTCGTATTATTGATTCAATAAACAGTTTTTATGCGCAGCCAATAAACTGGCAAGCGATTTTGATTAGGTGAACATGTTGCGAAAAACTCTCATTATATTTTTTGCTTTTGCGTGTGTGTTGGCGCAAGCCCAAGTGGTGCGCAAATACAGCAACGAGTTCCTCAATATAGGTGTTGGAGCGCGTGGTTTGGCGATGGGAGGCGCACAGGCAGGCAGCACAAGCGATGTTTATGCCGCGTACTACAATCCCGCAGGTTTGGCGCGAATTGACAATAATTTCCAGTTGGGCGTGATGCACACCGAATATTTTGCAGGTATTGCAAAATGGGATTTCGGTTCTTTTGCCGTGCCGATTCAGGATAAAAAACGCACCATCGGTTTTTCATTTTTTCGCTTTGGAGTTGATAATATTCCCAATACACTTTTTTTGGTTGGTCCCGATGGCAGCATTAACTACGACAACATCCGTTCGTTTTCGGTTGCCGATTACGCTTTCATGTTTCACTATGCGCAAAAGTTGGGCGTTAAAGGTTTAACGCTTGGCGGCAGCGCGAAAATGATTTACCGCAAAGTCGGTTCGTTCGCGCAGGCGTTTGGTTTTGGTGTTGATGTTGGCGTTCAGTATCGCTGGAAAGGCTTGCAGGTTGGCTTGATGGCGCGCGATATTTCTTCAACTTTCAGCGCGTGGGATTTTTCTTTTACCGAAGATGAAAAGCGCGTTTTGTTGCAAACCAACAACGAAATTCCGAAAAGCACTTTGGAAATTACAGTGCCTACAATCAACCTTGGCGCGGCTTACAACATCTCTGTTGTAAAGGATAAGTTTTACATCATGCCCGAAGTGAATTTTGTGTTCAGCACCGATGGAAGAAGAAATGTTTTGCTTTCTGCAAAACCAATCAGTATGGATTTGAATGCAGGCTTGGAAATCAATATGTTCAAAATTGGTTATGTTAGAGCAGGCGTTACAAATATTCAGCGGGTTTATGCCGAAGACGGCAAGCGCAATTTTTCGGTGTCGCCAACTTTTGGCGTTGGCGTTCACATAAAAGTTATTTCATTGGATTATGCACTCACCAACCTTACTACCTTAGATAAAAATTCATCTGCCGGCACGGGACTGTACTCCAATGTGGTTTCGATTCGGTTAGATATAAACAAGAAAAAATAAGTGAGGCTTATGAAACGTATTTTTGCTTTGCTCGTTTTTGTGGTGCATGGGTATGTACTTTCTGCGCAGCAATATGGCAATGAGTGGATTGATTACAACCGCACACACTACAAGGTGAAAGTGGCTGTGGACGGTATTTACAGAATTCCATACAGCACGCTGGCAGCAGCAATACCGGGTATTTCATCCATCAATCCGGCAAACCTTGTGATGTTTCATAATGGCGAGCAGGTCCCGATTTACATTTCTAACAATAGTGCAATCGGGCAGAATGATTACATTGAATTTTTTGGCAGAAGAAACAGGGGAGAAGTGGATAGTTTGCTTTTCTCGCCTCGTTCGGCACAGCCGCATCCTTATTACAGTTTATACACCGATACATCCGTTTATTTTCTTACTACTTCAACCGCTCAAAGCAATGCGCGTTTTAATGACGCAGCCAATGATTTAAGCAATCTTCCGCCACGCGATAATTTCTTTATTCATACCGTAAGAAGCGTGTTTACAAACGGAGGTTTTTATG
>CAZNHL010000152.1:0-2374 GCA_964572965.1 uncultured Bifidobacteriaceae bacterium | reverse complement strand
GGCGGCAAGCAATATTATGCGGGTTCCGATGAATTTAATAAATCAACTTACGAAGAAGGCGAAGGCTGGGCAAGCGCTTGGGTAAATTCCAATTCTACACCGCGCATAGATTCTTTGAACACGCCTTTTGTTTACAGCGGTTTGGGAAGTCCGGGATTTGCAACTTTCAAAATGTTTACGGTAAGCCGAACTAATACACAACATAAATTAAGGGTTGAAATTGGCGGGCAGACAGTTATCTCCGAAGATTTTACGGGCTTTCGTCAGGACAGATTTATTCGTCAGTTGCAGTTAAACCAGTTAGCATCGGGTTTTACGAAAATCAAGTCTTCTTACGTTGATAATTCTCCGGGTTCACAACAAAACCGTTTCCAGATGATGGAAATTGCTTATCCGCGAACGTATGATTTTTCAAATGCTGCTGCGTTCAGATGGTTTGTGTCGGCAAGCAGCGGAAAACGCTATATCGAAATATCCAATTACAACAGCAACGGAATACCGATTTTGTATGATTTGGTAAATGGTTTGCGCATCACGGCAACTGCCGGAAGTGTTATTCCTGTTGCGCTTCCGCCCTCAAACATTGAACGCGAATTGTATTTAACTGCCGAAGGAAATATCAATACCATCAACTTCGTTGATGCAGTTTCATTTATCAATTATGCACAGCAAAACCGTCAGGGAGATTATGTAATTATTTCTCATCCAAGTTTGGGAATTGATGCTTCGGGAAATGCAACCGGAGCATTGAAAGCCTACAAAGATTACAGAGATATTTCGCAAGGCGGTAAGTATCGCTCAACCGTGGTTGATGTAGAGCAACTTTACGACCAGTTTGCTTATGGTATCAGCAAGCATCCGTTGGCGATTCAAAGTTTCATTCAATATGCCGTAAGCAACTGGGCTGCACCGCGCAAACCAACGCACGTTTTGCTGATGGGCAAAGCCCGTGAATATACCGACATGCGCACAAATGCTGCCGCCCGCAACCAATGTACGGTTCCGACTTTCGGCAACCCGGGTTCCGATATTCTGATGGCTTGCCCGATTGGAAGCAATGTGCCAAGCGTGGCAATCGGCAGAATTGCCGCGCAATCTTCCGGAGATATAACAACGTATCTTGATAAGGTGAAAACGTATGAATCATTGCAGGCGCAATATGTTTCCAACCAAAATATTCCCGATAAGGACTGGATGAAACAGGTGTTGCATTTCAGTGGTGGCACATCTCTTTCGGAACAAACTTTGCTGAAAAATTATGTGGACAACTGGCGTAATATTATTTCGGATACACTGTATGGCGCAAACGTAACCAGCTACAACAAAACTACGAATGCTCCGATTCAAATGGGTTTGCAGGCAGAAATTAAAAGCAAGATAAACAGAGGTATTTCGCTTTTGACATTTTTCGGTCACTCATCTGCCGGTGCAGGATTTGATATTAGCATTGATGAGCCTGAAAATTATACGAATTACGACCGCTATCCGATAATTATTTCAAATGGTTGTTTGGCTGGTTTGATACATGGCGGAGTGAGAAATTACAGCGAGCGGTTTGTGTTGCCGTCAGATAAAAAAAATACCGGAGCCATTGCTTTTCTTGCAACTACGGGCTTGTCGCTTTCAAGCAGCTTGTATGCGTTTACAAGTCAGGTGTATTTGAATCTTGCCAAAAAACATTACGCAGGCACGCTCGGAAACATCATTAAGCAATCAATGATTGATTTGAATACTTGTTGCGCCAATCAGGATTTTACGATGATGACGGCTTACGAGTTTACACTTCATGGCGACCCCGCAATTATCCTTGATCAATACGCCAAACCCGATTACGCTATTGATGCTTCCTCCATGTATTTTAGTCCGGCAAATATTACTGCGGCTACCGATACTTTTGAGGTAAAAATCATCAATACCAATCTTGGAAAAGCAATCAAAGATTCCATCAAAATCAGCATCACGCGCAGGTTGCGCGACCCGCAAAATCCAAGCGTGTTTCTTGATTTGAATTATGAGAAAAAAGTTCCCGCAACTTACTACAAAGACACTTTCACATTCCGTATTCCAACGCTGATTCCTTACAACAATACTTACATCGGTTATGGCGGAAACGAGTTTGGCGCATTTGTTGAAAGCGAAGAAAAAATTGATGAAATGGCGGAGTTGAACAACCGCATTGCATTGGGCAGTGTGGTGGTTTCTATTCAAAGCGATGATATTATTCCAATCTATCCTTATGAATTTGCCATTGTGCCGAAACAAGGTGTTACGCTCAAAGCCTCTACCGTAAATCCTTTTGCGCCATTACGCACTTACCGTTTTGAAATTGACACAACCGAACTTTTTAATTCACCGAAGAAAAACAGCGGCACGG
>CAZNHL010000151.1:0-4238 GCA_964572965.1 uncultured Bifidobacteriaceae bacterium | reverse complement strand
GAAGCAACAGAAAAAAATACTTTTTCATAAAGAGTTAGCGAAATAAACAACATATTAAATATATGCTAAATCCATGAAATTGAAAACTGTTTTATGAATAGGCCTGTTTGTAACTGGTTGATGGTCTGGTATAAATACAGTAGATCTGGTTGGGAAATGGTTTAAAAGACAGAAGAGACTGTCTGGGAACAGTCTCTTCAAAAAAATGGAAAAAGTAAATGAGTATAAGATTTATTGCGCTAGTCTTACATTTACTGCATTTAACCCCTTTTTTCCTTGCTCTAGTTCAAACTTTACTTTGTCTTTCTCACGCACTTGGTCTACAAGTCCGGACACATGTACAAAAACATCATTACCATTTTCTTCTGGTGTGATAAACCCAAATCCTTTGGTGTTGTTGAAAAATTTAATCGTTCCTCTAATCATTGTAGTAAGTATTAGTTATTCTGGTTATAGCAATAAAATGGCCAAGAATAATGCCATAGTGCTTTTTATGCCTAAAAGAAGAGGTTTTGGCGGAAATTTATCCCATGAATAATATTTATTGGGGACAGTCTGTGGATGTGGGGAATATTTTTTGTGGAGGGGAGTGTCAACAATATGTAGAATAATTACCCATTGGTAGGGTTTAGGAGTGGCTTTTTTGTGATTGATATGCTGTTTTTGGGGTTTGGCATTATTATTTCTTATAAAGTTTACATGAACGGGATTAAAAGCTCTTATAATGAGAGTAAAGAAATAGACTCGACATACCCAACCAACCTAATAGATATTATTATTCAATTTCAATGCTACCCAAGTAGGGAAAGCAGGTTTCTACTGGAAGCCTGCTTTTTTTTATTTCAGGCTACATGCCTGGCGGCATAGTGGCTTTATATATTTTCCGTACAATTTTGGGGGTAGTAAACCGGTAACCTATATCAATCCCAAAATAATTGGTAAATATATTTTTGGATATACTTTCAAGTTTGCCAGATTTTGTGTCAATTTCATACCTGACACCTGCATAGAAACGCTCCGACTGATAACCAAGGCAAAGTTTCAAATCAAGCACTAGTAAAAAACTACTGCCTTTTCTGGAATCATTACTGTTGTATTTCAGGTATTTGTAAAAATAAAGATCATAGGCCGTAAATAGGGCTGTTGATAAATAGAAGCGCTTTAGGAAAATCAGGTTTCCTCCAACACCCGGGGCAATTTTTATATTCCAGCCCAGTAATGTTGAAATATCACTGAACTGGCCGAAATAAGGTCTTTGCCTTGCACTCACAATGTCAGAATCTCCGCTGATTTCCGTATAATAAACCCCGGCTTTTAATAATAGACCTATCCGGCTTTTAAGCTGCCTCTGAGAAAAAGCTATTGGAGCGTAGTAAGAATACTTTTTCCAGCTGAAATTATACATACCTTCAAACTGATATTCTTTGTTCAGAAGGTCTTCTCTTTGACGGTATTTCTGATCTGGATTAGTACTATTGGCTTCATTTGCATCTGTAAAGCCTTTTACCCGCATATATTTAAACTGAAGATAAAATTTGGGGCCATTGTACCTGATCGTAGCAGTTCTGTATTGACTTTGGGCATAGCCCTCCTGGTGCCTGTTCCTGAGAGAAACAGCAAAGCCGGCAGATACCAGTCTGTAGTTCACATTAACACCGACAATAGTAGATACATCAGTCCTGAAGTTAGAAGCCATATTCTTATCAAGAGCTTCCTTGTCTGTAGGTGACAGGTCAATATCAATAGCAGGAATAAATACATGAACTCCCGCACTCAGCTTATTTGGATATTCGTGTATATAATTGGTGTCGCTGATGATGGTTTTAGGCTTAATGTTTTTCGGCCAGAATGTATCATAAAACAAGGTTGGGTTTGTGAAAACACGCAGCCAGTTTTTCTTTTCGTGTGTTGTGCTATCTTGCGCCTTTACAGTATGAAAGCAAAAGCAACTCAGTAAAAGAATATTAAAAATAATTATTTTATATGCTGGCATCAGAGCTAAAATGTCAATCGGTTCGTATACCGGACGAAAGTTAACATTAAAAAAGAAAATAAATAAAATACTCGTAAAAGGGGAGCTTTAATCGGATAATATTTTATGGTAAGAGGAAGTGTTCTGGTATTGTTGGGTGGTATTAGTTTTGGGATTGTCTCTTCTTTCGTCAAGTTTGCTTATGCTGACGGCTATTCGTTGGGTGACGTTACCGGTGCACAGGCTTTAGTAGGCGTTATTATGTTGTGGAGCCTTTGTTTTTTTCAGAAAAGGTCGTTTAGGGGGAGCACAACATCTGATAAGAAATCTGTTATTCAGTTGTTAGTTTCTGGTGTTACTACCGGACTTGTGAGCATTTTTTATTATAAGTGTGTCCGGGAAATTGAAGCATCTGTGGCTATTATTTTATTGATGCAATTCACATGGATCAGCCTGTTGATAGAATTTCTTGTATTTAGGAAAAAGCCGGATATACTACAGCTTTTCGCAGTTGTGCTTATCCTTGCTGGGACAATAATGGCAAGTGGTTTGCTGAATATTCAGTCAGCAGAAATTAGCAGTAACGGTATTGTGATGGGCTTGCTGGCGGCGTTTTGCTATGCCGTATTCCTGATCGTTAATGCCCGTGTAGGCAACGATGTGTCTGCAATAAAAAAGAGTGCGTTAATGCTGACTGGCTCCTGTATTTTCATCTTTGTTGTTTTTCCGCCTGTATTCCTGTTCAATGGAGCAATGCTTGGCAGTCTGGGTAAATGGAGTATTGTGTTGGCGTTGTTTGCATCAGTTATACCGCCAGTCTTTTTTGCTAAAGGAATTCCCCGTATCGGAGTTGGCCTGGCTACTATCTTAAGCACTATTGAGCTTCCTGTTGCAGTGGCTATGTCTTATTTTGTGTTAAATGAGCCAGTTGATTTGTTGCGCTGGCTGGGTGTTTTCCTGATCATGGCAGCGCTTATTCTCCCTAATTTGGAGAGAAAGCCTGATCTTGTAAGCCGTTGATTTATGATAGGGGCGTATAGCAACGTCTCTACAGACCCTACCTTAATATCGTACAAGGAAATTTGTCTCTGATTGCCTATTCAGAGGTTTCACCTTGCCTGCAAAATGGCCGTTAAGTAGAATCATTCTAAGGAATAACATTAAAGAAATATTCTCTAAATGAATGAGTTGTAAAGTGGTTGTTTGTGATCAGGTAAGAGCATATCCTTAACCGATTGTTATTATTGAGCAGACGTTTAGAGAACATTGGGAATATAGATTTGTACTGTCAAAAATCTTTTCAGTACAATCAAACCAAAACCAAGTATGTTCGGACAACTACTATTAACTAACAAAGTAATGGCAGCCTTCAGGCAGTCCTCTCTTTGGAAGAGTATGGCACCGATGGCTATGTTATCGGCCGTGCCAATGCTGGGACTTGCACAAGTGCAGGGTGTCAGCAGTTCAAAAACTCCTTATTTAACTCCGGTAGCCGCAGGAGTTGAATTTACATCTGTTTTAACTACAGGTGATGCCATCGGAGGTTACAAGATGGTGGGTATTCCTGATGGCCTTGGTGCTTACGACAATGGCGATGGCACTTTCACATTGTTGATGAATCATGAATTACAGGCTTCAGATGGTGTAGTACGTGCTCACGGGGGCAAAGGAGCTTTTGTTTCTAAATGGGTGATCAACAAGTCTACGCTGGCGGTTCAGGCTGGTTCAGACCTTATCCAGACAGTGAAACTTTGGAACCCAACAACATCTGCTTATGAAACAGCATCAAATGTTGCCTTTGGCCGTTTCTGCTCTGCAGACCTTCCAGCGGTATCGGCTTTTTATAACGCTGCTACAGGTCTGGGTACACAGGCTCGTATTTTCATGAACGGAGAAGAAACCGGTAATGAAGGTCGTGCTTTGGGTCATATTGTTACAGGTACAGAAGCAGGCATTACTTATGAATTGCCACGCCTTGGTAAAGCAAGCTGGGAGAACGCAGTAGCCAGCCCACATGCGCAGAATAAGACTATTGTAGTAACGTTAGATGATACTACACCTGGCCAGGTTTATTTCTACGTAGGTACAAAAACGAATACCGGTTCTGACATAGAAAAAGCTGGTTTGACTAACGGCAAGCTTTATGGTATAAAAGTTACAGGTCTTTTGAATGAAGTGAATGCAAGTGTGCCTGCTGCAGGTACAGCTTTTACTATGGTAGATCTTGGTAATGTAGAAAACAAGACAGGTGCTACGCTTCAGTCAG
>CAZNHL010000150.1:1444-4244 GCA_964572965.1 uncultured Bifidobacteriaceae bacterium | reverse complement strand
CGTATAACCGGTGCTGACCGTACATATTTAGATAAATTGGTGTTGATTAAATAGTGGTTTGTCTGTAAGAAATTTTGAAGGCAGTTATAGTAGTAACTGGCAATGTATTTAGTATTTATAAGTTTTATTTCCGTTACAAATGCTCCTAATCCTGTGTAGATGGTAAGCATTTGTAACGGATTTTAGAAGGTTTCTTCTGGGCTATAGTAATAATTGAGTGCTTTTGATGTAAGTTTTTTGGGAAAATAGTAATTTTTTATAATAAATATTTGTTCTCTATTACTCCGTTTTGTTTGCTTGTTTGGACTGAAAATGCAGAATCTTATGAGTGACGGTTAAAAAAAAGTATTGTTTTTTTACTTTTTTTAATCCTTGGTTTTTTTATATGTACTTATAGTGAGATGTAAGTTTTTTGGAACAATTGTTGTCTTGCTTTTAAGTGTCTGTTTTTGTGTAAAAGTGTTGAAATGTTCTACATTTTTGCGTTAATATCGGTCTTTTCTGTGTTTTAACACTGTTTCTTTTTTTGCAGTAAATAGGATAGAGGTTTGATTGATTAGAGTTTTTTACGCCAGACTATCTTTTTGAAATCAGGAAATTGCAAAATTGATGTTTGGGGGTTTCTTTTAAAAGTACCATTTTTTAAAAGTCCGCCATGGGGTTGTGTACAGTTATAATAGGACAGTTTTTTAATATTTGTTTATTTTTTATTCACCTTTGTTAGCTTGATGCACGTATTGAATGCACTTAAATACTAAAAATTGTATACAACTAGTGTATGGGAGTTGGCGTATCTTAGCTTTGAATTTCTGATCTTAAAGATTTGTGAAAATCCAAAAGTACAATTGTTGTCGTAAGTTGTTTTGTCCGAATTAGAATCCAAATCTTGTAAAGGGAGCTAGCATTATTATTTAATTATGAAAAAAGGTTTACTATTGCACCAGCTATTGATAGGAGTGATGTTGTTTTTTATAACATTGACATCCTATTCCGCAACTTACACTACCAGAGTTGCTGGTAATTGGAACAACACATCAAGCTGGGTTGGAGGCGTAGTTCCTCCTTCTCCGATTCCGGCAGGAGATATCGTAAATATTACTTTTTCAATGAATACGGTGCCTGCCCTGGTTGTTTCAGGAGGGACATTGAACATTAATGGCGGGTCTTTTTCAAATAACCCGTCTTTAACGATTAATTCAGGAACTGTCAATGTTTCAAGTAATTCAACTGTTTCCAGCTTAAGTATGAGCGGCGGAACGCTGAATATTTCATCACCGGCTAATTTTACCCTTAATAGCGGTTCTGGCGCTACCACTACAGGTGGTACGGTTAATGTAGCCAGCGGAGCCAGGCTAACTACCGGTGGTTTTACGAATAATGGAATTACATTCCGTGTGGATGGACAGATTGCTGGTAGCAGTGCCTGGACGAATAATGCAGGTGTTGTAGATGGGGCCGGATATTTGACAGGCTCAAATGTAGTGGTAAACGGAGGCTCTGTTTTTGGGATGGAAAGTCCGACTTCCTGTGTTTCAGGTAGTTGTAATACAAATACAATGTTGACTACTTGTTCGGCATCTTCCAATACTATTACTACAAGCTCAGCATCAGTTTGCTCTGGTTCAACACCTGCTACCTTAAATGGTTCAACTCTTACAGGTGGAACGTGGACATATAAATGGCAAAGTAGTACAACTTCAACGAATGCAGGGTTTTCGGATCTTAATACATTTGCAGCCGGTAATGTTAACTTTTCTCCAGGGGTTCAAACTACAACCACTTATTACAGGAGAATTGCAAAAAATGGCACGACCTGTACGTCAGTAAGTAATGTACTCACGATTACGGTGGCTGCGGCAGGTCGCTGGATGGGAGTTACCAGTACGAACTGGAATACAGCTTCCAATTGGTGTGGAGGTATTCCGACTGCCGCTACAGATGTAATTATACCGGCAGGAACTCCTTTTGCTCCAACTATTGCCGCTGGAACTACAGCTATTTGCGGAGATTTAACTGTTAATGCTTCTGTCACATTAACAATGGCGGCAAGTGCTACTAGTTTGTTAAACATCAATGGCGATTTTACAAATAACGGAACATTTTCCGCCGGAGCAGGAAGTACTGTTAATTATGTGGGAGGTAATCAGTCGGTTGCTGGTGTTACTTATAGTAACCTGACAGTCTCTGGCAGTGGAGATAAAACATTAAGTGCTCCCATAACTGTAAGCCGTAATCTGTATGTGGGAGCTGGTAACAGGCTGATAGATGATGAAAAACAAATTATAGGTAATGCTACAGGTAAATTGACAGTTGAAGGAGGAGGTACTCTATTCATTGGTAAGACTGGCGTCGGGTCAGCACCAACAGTATTCCCTACCAACTTTACTAAAGCAAATATAGATTTGCAGCCGAACAGCCTTGTTTATTTTAATAGTCAGCAAGGTCAGACTATTTCGTATGTTCCTGACTATTATAATATTGAATGCCAGTATCCAGGTACTAAGTCTACCTCTGGTACAGGTACTTTAACCGTTTTAGGTAGTTTTTCAACTGCTTCTCCAACTTCATTTGCATCAGCAACTGCAGTGAACATTTCGGGTGATCTGAACCTTCTTGGAGTACCTCTGGCATTTACGTCTACTCCTAATACATTATCAATCGGTGGTGACTTTGTTAACGATATATCATCAGGAGGTAGTTTTGGCGCTAACAACGGGACAGTTGTGTTTAATGGTAGTGCTGCACAGTCTATAAAAGGGGGGGGGATTGTTACTACTAATTTTTATAACCTTACGATAAA
>CAZNHL010000150.1:0-1434 GCA_964572965.1 uncultured Bifidobacteriaceae bacterium | reverse complement strand
CAGGAGGTGTTTCTATTGGATTGACCGGAACAAACGATGAAGTTACAGTAACAAATACCCTTACTATGACTAATGGTAATCTAACGACTACCACGGCTAATTTGTTAAATGTTACAAGGAATGCCGTTAATGCTATCGTTGGCGGTTCTGCAAGTTCTTTTATCGATGGTCCTGTCAGACGTACTTTGGCTGCTAGTTTGGGAGGTGGTTCATCTTATGTATACCCTGTTGGTAAAGGTACGACTTATTTGCCGTTTACTTTGATTCCTAGGACGGGTACGGGTACGATTACGGCTATGGTAGAGGCATTTGATAGTAACTCTGGGGGGACTGCAAATTTTACGAACGTTGGTAGTTTAAGTACAACAGAATACTGGTCGCTTGTGACAACAGGGAATTTTACAAACAATACCAGTACCGTTTCTTTGGCTCGTCCGGCTGCAATATCGCCATTGGATCTGATAGCAGGGAGTACAACAGCAGGCGGTACATACACGACCTTGGGAGGAAGTGTTGGAACGAATGGAATAACAGTTTCGAATGGGATTGGGACTAATAGGTTTTTTACTTTCGGAAGAAGGAACGGTATTCGTACAGGTAATATCACAGGTAGTCCGTTTTGTGCCGGCGCAACAGTTTCAGTACCTTATACTGTTTCCACTTCATCAACATTTGCAGGTGGCAATGTTTTTACTGCTCAATTGTCAGATGAAACCGGTGATTTTACTTCACCTGTAACTATAGGTTCATTTGCGTCAACGTCAATTGCTGCAGGAACAATTTCAGCAACCATTCCGGTAGAGACAGTAACGGGAACCGGGTACCGTATCCGTGTTATTGCCTCAGCAGCACCTCCGACTATAGGGAGTGAAAATGCAGTTGATCTAACCATCAATAATACACCAACTGTTGCTGCAATTGCAGCCCCTGCCACTTTGTGTGCAGGAGCTTCCTTAAACCCGGCAACGCCAACAGTAACCGCAAATGGTTCAGCAGTGACAGCATCAGGCTGGCAATTGGAAACTACAGTCGGAGGTGGTGTATTTGCTAATTTTACAGTGCCATATACAGTTGCCTTTGCCGATAATGGCAAGAGGATCAGGTATTATGCTACTAACGGTTGCGGTACAACCAACAGTAACCAGGTAGTGATAACTATAAATAATACACCAACTATTGCAGCAATTACAGCCCCAGCGGCCTTATGTGCAGGAGGTTCCTTAAACCCGTCAGCGCCGACAGTAACAGCTAACGGTTCGGTAGTGACAGCATCGGGCTGGCAATTGGAAACTACAGTTGGTGGTGGGTCATTTACTAACCTTACAGTGCCATATACAGTTACTTTTGCTGATAATGGTAAGAGGATCAGGTATTATGCAACTAACGGTTGCGGTACAACCAACAGTAATCAGGTAGCAATCACTGTAAATAATA
>CAZNHL010000149.1:0-4434 GCA_964572965.1 uncultured Bifidobacteriaceae bacterium | reverse complement strand
CTCTGAGGTTTCAGCAGGTGAGTCTACAGTGTTTTCTGGTTTTGTTTCTTGCGGCAGTACAGGAGCCACTTTTGGCTTCATGACCACTTTCATGACAGGTTTTTTGGATGGAACAACAGCCGTTTCACCTTTATTTTCTACAGGTGTTTCTGACTGAGGTGTTTCGCTTGTAGCAGGAGTAGCAACTTTAGGTTTCATTACAACCTTCATTGCAGGCTTTTTAGGAGTGTCAGAAGCAGGAATGGCTTCATTTGAAGTATTCGCATCCTGCGGACCATCATCAGCCGCCTTTGGCTTCATCACAACCTTCATGGCAGGTTTTGCCACCGGAGAAACCAGAGTTGCTGTGTCTGTTTTCGAAGTATTTTCTTCAGTTACAGCAGGTTTAGCAACAGGCGCAGGTATTTTCGGTTTAATAGCTGCAGCTACTTTAGGTGCGGTTTCTTCTACGACACGCTCAAGAATGTAATTGCGGCGTAAATTATTAATGATAAATAACTTCTGGGACGTAAAGCTATTTGGATGCATTTGCATGAAAATAGCATCCAACTCATTGTATAAGCCATTTTCTGAGGCTCTGAATTTGTCGGGATCTATTTTTTTACTGATGCAGTAGCTTTGAAAGTCCATTATTCTCTCTTGATAAATGATTGCTAAATTACTAAATTTACTTATTAGCCTTAACAGAATGAAGAATAAAAATCTCACCGATCTTGTTTCCGAGAACTATGTTTTCGGTTCTGTTTTGCATTATTTCGGTATTTCATTTTACGAATATTCTGAACAGACCCTTGAAGAAATCTGTAAAGCAAAGGGTTTGAGTGTTACCATGGTGGAAAAAAGCCTCACTGAAGCTGTTTCCAGCAAGAGAAAAAATGAAATCAAATTATCGGAATATCCGACTGATCTGATTATCGAATACCTCAAACACAGTCACCACCAGTTTGTTAAGCGCAGGATGCCTTACCTTGCCGGACTCATTTCCGGTTTGAAGCAGGAAAAAGAAGGGCTGCAGGAAATTGCCAAGGACCTGAAATTTATCTTCCCAATGTTTGTAAACGAATTCATTGAACATATTTATGAAGAAGAAGATACATTGTTTGTTTATGTAATGCAGTTGTATAATGCCAATAACAGCCCCGCATTTAATAGTTATAAAATACGCCAGTTGATAGAAAACCATACCCTACAGGCATATGCACTAGACCATGATACACATGACGACGAAATGCAGGGTATCAGGAAAATCACCAACAATTATGAAATAAAACCTGAGTATGACCTGCATGTACAGGTTATTTTCAGGGAGTTGCAGGACTTTGAAAGAGAACTTCGTATTCATGCCAAAATTGAAAACGAGATCTTTTTCCCGAAAGCGCTTGCACTGGAAAAGAAAGTATTAGACAAAATAAAAAACCTTACCCGCTGGAACTAAATGGCGAGAATTATTGCAATAGATTATGGCTTTAAAAGGGTAGGGCTGGCCACTACCGATCCTCTTCAGATTATCGCTTCCCCTCTTGAAACAGTTCATTCTAAAGACCTGGTTACCTATTTAAAGAACTATTGTGCCAAAGAGGAAGTTGAAAGTATTGTAGTAGGAATGCCTAAAAACCTTGACAATACAGACACTGACACTACTAAGGCGGTTCAGGATCTGGTAAAACACTTAAAAAAGGTTTTTACGGACAAACAGGTTTACACTGAAGACGAAAGATTCACATCAAAAATGGCTATGCAGGCAATGATTGACGGTGGAATGTCCAAAAAAGACAGACGTGAAAAGGGTAATGTGGATAAAATAAGTGCTGCAATCATTCTTCAGTCTTTTTTGCAGAGTAAAAAACTGTAAATTTGATGATTGAATTGATAGTTCGATCACATTCATGATTTCTAATAAATTAAAATACAAAGTTTCCTCATGATTTATCCTATCGTAGCTTACGGTGATCCTGTGCTGAAAAAAGTAGCCAAGGATATTACTCCGAAAGAAATTGATATAGAACAGTTAAAGAACGACATGTTTGAAACCATGTATGCTGCCGGTGGTGTTGGCCTTGCTGCTCCTCAAATCGGTAAAAGCATCCGTGTGTTTGTTATTGATGATGAACCAATGAATAAAGAAGATAATCAGGAGAGCCATAAGATCTTTTTTATTAACCCTGTTATTTTAGAAGAAAGCGGTGAAGCCTGGGGATTTGAAGAAGGCTGCCTGAGCATACCGGGAATCCGCAAAGAAGTAATGCGCCCTTCGAAAGTAAAAATCAAATACCTGGACGAAGCATTTAAAGAACATATTGAAGAATTTGACGGCATTACAGCCAGAGTTATTCAGCATGAATACGATCACCTTGAAGGCGTTTTGTTTGTAGACAAAATCAGCCCATTGCAAAAACAACTGATCAAGAATAAACTGGCGAACATTTCAAGAGGAAAGGCCGATGCTGATTACAGAATGAAATTCCCTAAATAGATTTTGAAAATATTTTTGTAAAAACGAAGAGCTTGTCAAATTGGCAAGCTCTTCGTTTTTTATGTATGACTTGTTTCTTAGTCACGGGATAACTTACTCCCTGATAATAATTTGACTACCTATAAAGTTTTTGCTGCTATCATAAGCTCTGAGTAAATAACTACCGCTTGCAAAACTACCGAGATTCAGTGTTAATGGCTGACCTGCAACAAAACGTTGTGACAGTATCGTGCTGCCCTGAAGCGTATAAACTTCAATCAGATGTTCCTGTGTATCAGTATCCGGTAAAATTACCTGTAATTCGTTTTTTACCGGATTCGGTACACAAATCATTGTTTTCAGTGTATTTGAACTTATGGCAATTACGCTACTGAATGTAAAAGTACCATCAATATCAAATTGTTTTAATCGATAATAGTCGGTTTGGTTTTGAGGTAGTTCAGTATCTTCAAACTGGTAGTTTAAAACCGAGCTGCTATTACCTGCCGCAACTACATTACCTATTACCTCATAGCTTTTTCCATCATCGCTTTTTTCAATCAGGAAATAATCACTGTTACGTTCACTGGCTGTACTCCAGTTTAATAGTACTTTGTTATTGATAACAGCTCCTTGAAACACTATAAAATCTACCGGTAATGAGCAGGAACTTGTAACAGCGAAACTTGCTGTTCTTGAAGTATTACAGGCATCTGTAACAGTAGCAACATGAGTTACAAGCCCACCTACCGTTGGGGTAACCGTTTTTGTAGACCCGCTTCCTCCGGTGCTCCATGCATAAGTATAAGGGCTTACGCCATAATTAGCAGCAGGAACCATTGCATAACTATTCGTGCAAGGGAGATTTGTAGCTACAGAACCATTGCCCGTAGTTGTAGAGCCAAGCGTTTCCAGTGTTCTTCCCTGAATTGTTATACCCCAATTGTCCAGTGTCTGACAATAACTTCTGGCAGCAGGGGTGCAGCCATCATAGTTACTATAGGAATTACAATTTGTCCGGCCTGTATTGATAGAAAAACTAAGTATCTGATCTGAACATGATGGCGTAAAGCATTGCAATAGAGATTGTGTACCGCTACTGTTAAAGGGAATTGTAGGATTCCAGTTTCCTGTAGAATTGCATCCGCTACAATCCCAGTTGGTTGTACCTGTTGGCGTCCGTCCGCCACAGGTACTTGTTACGGACACCCTTGCTTCAGACTGCCAGCAGTCATCGCTTAAAGCTCCATGACCTGTATAATAACCAAAACACCAGTTGCTATAAATTGACCATCTTGGAGAAGCATCCCACGGGGTGGAACCACCGGGAAATGTAACACTAAGTGTATTTGAACAAAATGCCGGGCTTATAACTGTACCCGCTAAATAAGTAGTCCCATTACTACCGCTAACTGCTGCAACCAGAGGGTCGACCGTTATTGGGTAAACTGTTTGCGCAGAATTCAATATATTGGAATCACACAACAGCTCCAGGTTATTACCTGACAAGCTATATGGATTAAACCAGGATGTTCTTGAGCCTGAATTATCATGTGTACGGGCTGGGTCTATTTCTGCCCAGGTATCACCTGTTTTTTTATCATAAACAAGTAAATGACCTTTTGAATGGTCTTCCAGTAAGTTTCCGTCAAGCTTCATGCTCAACGATTCACTTACCTGTAATGCATCAATAAAATATAAACGTTTTACATTCAGGTTCTTTTTGATAATAAACTCTGATTTAACCCCGGCTTCTCTGTATTTGAGCCTCATATCTATACCAGGAAATACTTCTGTGATATAGCAATCATTACCACTTAACTGCCAATTGGTCCAATCTGACTCATAATAAGCAATACTATTATCATTATTGACTACTTTCAGGCTGTAATGATTAAAGGTAAAAGATTCACTGCCCATATAAATGGCAGATTTCTTTGCCAGGATATTCAACTCAGTAGGGCAGGGTTGGTTTACTGCTT
>CAZNHL010000148.1:0-4550 GCA_964572965.1 uncultured Bifidobacteriaceae bacterium | reverse complement strand
GCGTTATCTGCGGGAAAAACATAAGAAGGTTCATAGAAGCGGATAGTCATTTATTAATATTTGAATATATGTTTTTGCTATTCCAATAATATGAATACTTTTATATGTTTAGCCTTCTATCCTGACATTAGCTAAATCTATAACTAAGAAAGCTTTTAGGGCTTTTATATCTATGAAAACAAACCTGACACAGAAGTGGGTGCTTCTTTGGGGATTATTTCTGTTTACTGCTATTTGTAGCACAGCCTCCCCCACCATTAATCTTACCTCAAATACAGAGGATATCGCCTTAGGTGCCAACAATTACGATTTCTTTGAAGACAGTACAGGCAATCTCAGTTTTAACTCTGTTCTTCTAAACCAAAAACACTTCCGTCTCAATAAAGAAGATTACCGGTTTAATAAGAACGAGACGTCTGCTTATTGGATACGATTCAAAGTTTTAAATAAAGCAGGAAAAGACCAACGATGGATCCTCGAAGGGATGTCACAACAAACCTGTATGGTTGAAGTTTTCTCTCCAAATGAAAACGGCATATATGTTTCACAAAAAACAGGAACAGACTTCAACTTTTTCCACAGAAAATATCAGACTAAAAATTTCATATTCAATTTACCCACTTACAGAGAAGAACCGTTTTGGGTATACATTAAGGTTAAATCTACTAACCATAGCGGCTTCATTTTCCATATCAGGTCCTTTGAGCATTTCACTTTCATCAACACCACAGAATATTATCTGGCAGGCATGTATTATGGCATATTGCTGATTATGGCTATTTACAACCTGTTGTTATTTATAAGTATCCGTATTAAAACATATCTTTTGTATGTAGCCTTTGTGTTGAGCTGCATCATGGTATCAGCCAGTGAAGACGGCCTTGGGTTCCAGTACCTGTGGTCAATGCATCCAACATGGAATATCCCGATAGATTACTATGTTGCACCCATAATTTTACTGATTAGCTTCTGGGCCTACTCTGTCAGCTTTCTTGAACTGAGAAACAAATATCCGAAAGCATTTAAATTACAAACGGTCATTACGGTGAGTTATCTGGTGTATTTCATTCTCCAGGTTTCCTTTAGCTCGTTTGTACCATACATTCCGGGTGTTTATGCCATTCCATTCATTTCTGTTTACCTTATTTCTATTTATATATGGAAAAAAGGTTATTTACCGGCCAGGTATTATACCATAGGATTTAGTTTTGTAGTAATAAGTATCATCGTGAATCAGCTTAGGAATTCTGACCTGCTGGGCTCTATATCATTCGTTGTATTCAGTTTCAACTTTGGGATTCTCTTTGAGGTAGTCATCTTCTCATTTGCCCTGGGAGATCGTTTCCGTATTTTAAAAAGTGAAAAAGAAAAAGCGCAGTCAGACACCATTGGTGAACTGAAACAAAAGGAGAGCTATAAGAATATCCTGATCCATGAGCTCAAAGAAAAAGAAGAACTGAAAGATAAAGTTAACCGCGAACTGGAACAGAAAGTATCTGAAAGAACAAAAGACTTGCAGGGCAAATCACAGGAGCTTGAAGAAAGTAACGCAAAACTACAGCTTGCCATCAATGAACTGAACAAAATGAATGTGCAGCTTGATTTAAACAACTGGGGCTTACAGAAGAAGGTTTCAGAAGAAACCAAACTGCGCATTCTTTCGGAAGAAGTTTCCTATGAAGAATTCCTTAAAATTTTCCCGAATGATCCGGCCTGCCTTCGCTACCTGGAAGAAATCAAGTGGGGGCAATCATACCAGTGCAAAAAATGTGGCCATGACAAATATAACCAGCCAAAGCCGTTTACAAGAAAATGTACTAAATGCTGGCATATTGAATCTGTGACTGCAGTAACTTTGTTTCACGGCACTAAATTCCCTCTGACAAAGGCTTTTTATATTGTGTACCTGACACTCAATAATAAAAACAAGATCACGATAGAAGAATTATCAGAAATGCTTGACCTGCGTAGAAACACCTGCTGGTCATTTAAGAAAAAAGTAACCGAACGTGTTGAAGAGTTGCAAAAGAAAAAAGGAAAGCCTGTTACTAAATGGGAAAGTCTCTTCCTCGACCAAATTTAATTTTCGAGCCGCAAAATCCTCCATGAAGCAAAAAATATCTCATTTTGCGCTTCATGGAATTAAAACGATACAACAAAGTTCAATTCTATCCACAGGCCATTTAAAAGCCATTTTTACCGAGGAAATCAACCGCAAAAAACGCCCTCTTTTAAAGCATTTTTTACCCTCCGGAATGCGCAAAATCAGAATAATTACATTTAATATACAAATCAGTCAACGTAAGTTTGTTCATAATCACATCTGATCGGATGTGAGCCACCAAATCAATTAGTCGAATGAATACTATATCTACCAAAGTATTAACTCTATTTGTGCTGTTAGGGTCGATGTTTAGTAATGCCCTCGCCCAAAACAAGCCTTTTCCTCAGGCCATTTCTTATACCGGCTGTATTAAACCAAATAACGTTACACAAACCAGCATGAATTCTTCAGTAAGTACTTATTACACTTATTGGAAAGGGAAATATTTAAAAAACAACCTTGCCTCATTACCGGGCGGATATTATGTAAAAGGTGAAATTACAGGAGGGGCAGGTAACTATACTCCTCTGGGGTCATCAGAAGGACAAGGATACGGAATGATCATTACAGCATTAATGGCAGGTCAGGATCCTGACGCTAAAACTATTTTTGACGGTCTTTTCAAAACTGCGAGAGCTTATAGAAGTTCCGGCAACTCAGCACTAATGGGTTGGGTAGTAGCAGATGCTACCGGCGCGCAGGGCGGCTTTGGTTCTGCTACAGACGGAGATCTTGACATTGCTTACTCATTAATTCTTGCTCACTACCAATGGGGCTCTGCAGGAGCTATCAATTATCTGCAGGAAGCAAAAAACATGATCACCAATGGCCTCAAAGCAAGTTATGTAACAAATAGCAACCGTCTTAACCTCGGAGACTGGCAGGGGAAAACAACAACTGATTCCCGCCCTTCTGACTGGATGTTAAGCCACTTCAAAGCATACAAAGATGTAACAGCAGATGTAACATGGGACAATGTATCCAATGCTACCTATGCAATGATTTCTGCGCTTCAGACCAATTACTCCTCAACAACAGGATTAATGCCAGACTTTGTTACAGGTAACCCTGTAAAACCGGTACCACCAAATTTCCTTGAAGGTGCTAATGATGGCAACTACTATTATAATGCCTGCCGTACCCCATTGCGTTTTGTAATGGACTATGCCCACAATGGCCAGGCAGCTGCAAAAACAGCAGCCAACAAAATTGTAAGCTGGGCAAAAACAACAACAAATAACAATCCGGCCAATTTCAAAGCAGGTTATACACTTGCCGGCGGAAACCTTTCCGGCAACGGCTATGCATCAGGAGTTTTCGTAGCACCGGTCGTGGCAGCAGCTACCTGCGACGCCAACAACCAGGCTTTTCTGAATTCTGGCTGGTCAAGCATTATAGCTATGAAAGAAGGTTATTTTGAAGACACTTACAACTTGCTTTGTCAGCTATACATTTCCGGAAACTGGTGGGTACCTACTGCCGGCACTCCCACCAATAACAACCCGACAGTAACTTTAACTTCACCAACAAGCGGCACTACATTCACAAGCCCTGCGACAATAACCATATCTGCAAATGCTACAGATTCTGACGGAACTATTTCTAAAGTAGAATTCTACCAGGGAACAACTTTACTAAACACAGACAACACTGCTCCTTATAGTTATACCTGGACAGGTGTTGCAAACGGTACTTACTCGATTACAGCAAAAGCTTATGATAATTCTACAGGAGTAACAACTTCTGCTGCTGTTACCATCACTGTAAGCACACCAGCTGTTCAATCTCCCTACGGAGGTACCCGCCAGGCAATTCCGGGAACTGTACAAGCAGAAAACTATGATTTGGGTGGTGAAGGCCTTGCCTACCATGACAACGAACCTGCTAATCAAGGCACTGCTACTTATAGATCTGCAGACGGAGTTGATATTGAAAACACGACAGGTGGCGGATATAACGTAGGTTATATTGTTACAGGCGAATGGCTTAAATACATGGTGAATGTAACTACTGCAGGTAAATACAGAATTGTAGCACGAATTGCCACAAAGGAATCGGGCAAGTCATTTGCAATTGAAGCAGACGGGACTGTTATTGCTACTGTAAACGTTCCCAATACCGGTGACTGGCAAACATGGAAAACTGTAACAATTGATAATGTAGCTTTAACTGCAGGTAATAAGACATTGCGTTTCTATGCCACCACAGGTGACTTTAACTTAGACAATGTTGTGTTCAGCCTGATGCCTAACGTAGCTCCTACAGTAACATTGACTTCGCCAACTGCAAGTACCGCTTTCACTGCTCCGGCAACGGTAGCTATCGCCGCCAATGCAACTGATTCTGATGGAACCATCACTAAAGTTGAATTCTTCCAGGGAACTACTAAACTGGTAGAAAAAACAAGCCCGCCATACACTCACAGCTGGTCTGGTGTAGCAGCAGG
>CAZNHL010000147.1:0-4565 GCA_964572965.1 uncultured Bifidobacteriaceae bacterium | reverse complement strand
GGCTAAGCGACGCTTCACGCTTCCTATATGTCTTCCGTGACTGGGTCTCTAAAAACACTAGCGGTGTCATCTTTATTTCTATCAGAGATTCTCAAAAAAATGAACCGATAGAAAAGCGCGAAGGTCAGTCATTATCATCAAAGGTATTTGTACCTATAGGAAGTTTATACAATAACTGGGATCTTCTACAGGACATTACGAATGACAACATCATCGATTATACTCAAGGCTGGTACAATGGCCCTGTAGATGCCATTGACTTTGAATATTTGCCAAAACCCAAAAACTGGGATCTGTTAAAAGATAAAAAACTTGATCAGGCTACCATAGACCAACTTGTTAAAGCCGAAAGAGCATCTTTAAGCTGGCATTTGACTACCCGTGAAAAAGAAAGTCTAAAAAGGTCTGTTTTTGAACCAAATAATAAAGCCGCACTTAATAAATTACAGCAATTGCTTCATTGATACTCACAATCCATTAAATTTGGTATGTGAAGAGATTTGTGGCATATTTTTCAGGTTTGTTCTTATCTGTGTTGACAATATTGTTCAACTCGCAGACTATTACTGCCCAACACGGCTACTTTAACGGGCAAGTACTTGATGACAGTACCGACCAACCTATTCCATTCACACTTATTAATATCAATGGCAAAGAGAGTCAAATATTAACCGATATTGAAGGCCACTTTTCATTTCCTTCCCTTGGTATCAACCAACTGGAGTTCTCCTCCCCATACCATTATGATGTCAACTTTAATGCAACTGATTACGCCAGCGGCACACCTTTAGAAATCAGACTAAACCCTTCTCCCCCTAAAGAATACTTAAATAGTACCAGCCCGAAAGATGAGAAAACCATACTATGGATGTTATCTAAAGTTACATCCAATAACCCAAAACGCCTAAAACCATTTAAATACCAGGCTTATAACAAGCTAACACTCTCTGCAGACGACTGGGACAAGGGATTCAGTGACCTGGAATTAATTCTTAACTTCCTCACCAAAAAGCAAATCAAAAAAATACAGGGCGACCATTACCTCTTTTTGGTAGAAACATTCAGCGAAACAAAATACTTCGACAATATCGACTACAGCGAATTGGTGGTAGGTAATAAAGTTTCTGGTATTGAAAGCCCTGCTATTCTGGGTTTGAATTCGGGAATGCAGTACTTCTCTGCGTATGACAGATACGTATCTATTATGGGCATGCAGTATATCAGTCCATTGCATGTAAATTCCTATAAACGTTATTGCTATGAAATTGAAGACACCTTAAACCTGCCCGAGGGTTCTGTGTTGAAAGTACGTTTCAATCCAAAACCACGCAGGAGGTTTGATGGGTTAAAAGGCTATCTTTATATTAATATCACAACCGGCGCACTTACTTATTTTGAGGCAAGTCCGGCACGTCAAAAAATGGCTTCGATCAAAAAAACCTATCAGTCATTTATCAAGTACAAGGGTATCAACTTCCCTTACGCCACCAAAACAGTGGCCAGTGCCAAAGGCTTAAGTTCTTCAAAGCACAAATTTTGGGTCTCGCTTCGCTCCTACAATACACTGCCTGAAGATGCTAAATTAACAAGAAAGAGCTTTGATGAAATTGCACTTCAGTCAATAGACTCTGCAGGTCTGCGCAATCCGCTATTCTGGAAAGCAGCACGCATGGAGCCTTTCTCTGAAAAAGATTCTAACACCTACCTTTTCTATAACAACATCGGGAATTTCAAGAAACTTGACAGACTCATTACATTGGGCGAAAAAATTTACAACGGCCAGATACCTTTTAAATTTGTAAGCTTTGACCTTAAAAACACCTTTGCTGTCAACCCATATGAAGCATTCAGGTCCGGAGTGGGTTTCCATACGAATGAACGGTTCTCTAAACTCTTCAGAGTAGGCCTGTATGGCGCTTATGGTACCGGAGACAAGGAATTCAAATACGGAGGCGACCTTGGTATTCGGATCAGTAAAAAAAAGGATTTCTGGATCAATTATGTGTACCAGCATGATCTGAAAGAAGCGGGATCTACAACCCTGATCTTTGACCGTGTCATATTCGCATCTGAAGCCTTGCGTAAATACGGAGTATTTGTCAAAGATTTTATCAGCAAAAATGAGATTAACGTTGCCGGAAAAGCCGCCAAATACATGAAAATAATGGGAGGTGTAAGAACAATATCAAGCCACCCTACTTATGATTATCAGTATAGAGATTACGCTCCGGGCAGTACATTTGGTTACGATGAACTCTTTTTTGGTTTAAGATATGCTTATGGCGAAAAATACTTTAAAAGTATCAATAGCGACTTTTCGTTCGGTTCCAATTTTCCTGTACTCTACTTTCAGTATACCAGAGGTTTAAATAACGGATTCAACGGTGAGTTTAACTATCAGAAAATTGACGTTAAAATTATTGAAATGATCAAACTGATGGGGCTAGGAAAAACTACCGCCCAGTTAGTAGGCGGCTATGCAATGGGAGACCTTACTTATTCTAACCTCTACAACTCAAAAGGTGCAGAAAAACAATTAGCAGTAGTTGTTCGAAATGCCTTTGAAACAATGAAATTCAATGAATTCCTTTCTGACAAACATATTTCTTTGTTCTTAAACTATGAATTAGGGTTGCTGTTTAACAGAGACCACCGTTTTAACCCTAGCCTCGAATTAGCACACAACATGGGAATTGGCTCGCTGAGCCATCCGGAATACCATAAAGGCGTCGAGTTCAAAACCATGGAAAAAGGCTACATTGAATCTGGTTTGATTATTGGCAATATTATCAATATAAGGCTGCTAGGTATCGGTATCGGACTTGGTGCAGGTATTTACTATCGCTATGGCTCTTATGCCTATGGCGATTTTACTAAAGATTCTGTTTTCAAATTCTCACTTGATCTATACTAAAAAAGTCGTGAGTCGTGAGTCGTGAGTTAAATAAAAATCAGATTTAAACAGCCCTATGTTTTAAAAATGATTTTCTATATAGAGTGGCGAACTATATTGTAATCACGTTTAAGTCTTAATATTAAACCAGGACAATCTAAAAATACTGCTAAAAGAATCTCAATACTCAATACTCAATACTCAATACTCAATACTCAATACTCAATACTCAATACTCTAAAAAGAAAAAGTCCTTTCGAAATATTTCGAAAGGACTTTTTCTTTTTTATCGATCAGTGAATTACTTCACAGTATCAACGTACTGGATCAATTCAACAACTTTGTTTGAATAACCCCACTCGTTATCATACCAAGAAACCAATTTCACGAAAGTGTCGCTCAAAGCAATACCTGCTTTTGCATCGAAGATAGAAGTACGTGCATCACCAAGGAAATCTGTAGAAACCACTTCATCTTCAGTATAACCCAAGATACCCTTCAATTCATTTTCAGAAGCATCTTTGATAGCTTTCTTAATTTCTTCATAAGAAGCACCTTTAGCAAGACGTACAGTCAAATCTACTACAGAAACGTCAGCAGTAGGTACACGCAATGACATACCAGTCAACTTACCTTTCAACTCAGGAATTACCAAGCCTACAGCTTTAGCAGCACCTGTAGAAGAAGGAATAATGTTTTGGTAAGCACCACGACCACCTCTCCAATCCTTAGCAGAAGGACCGTCAACAGTTTTTTGAGTAGCTGTTACAGCGTGAACAGTAGTCATCAAACCTTCAAGGATACCAAATTTATCGTTGATCACTTTTGCAAGCGGAGCAAGGCAGTTAGTAGTACAAGAAGCGTTAGAGATAATTGCCTGATCTGCTTTGTAAGACTTGTGGTTAACACCCATTACAAAAGTAGGTGTATCGTCTTTAGCAGGAGCAGATAAAATTACTCTCTTAGCACCAGCCTGGATATGTTTGATGGCAGTATCCTGAGTAAGGAACAAACCAGTAGATTCAACTACGTATTCAGCAGCAACTTCATTCCACTTTAAGTTAGCAGGATCTTTCTCAGCAGTTACACGGATCGACTGACCGTTAACAACCAATTTACCGTCTTTAGCTGCAACTTCACCCTTGAAAATACCATGAGTAGAATCGTATTTCAACATGTAAGCCATGTAGTCAACATCGATAAGGTCATTGATACCTACGATTTCAATTTTAGGATTGTTTATAGCAGCACGGAAAACCAATCTACCGATACGTCCAAAACCGTTAATTCCGACTTTGATTTTTGACATTCTTGCGAAAATTTAAGTTGATACAAATTTAAAGGACAAACTTACAATTTGTATTGACTAAAATCAAATCGTTATTATTAGTTTTTTACAAATTAACAATCCGGTAAAAAGACCTTCATCCGGGTAACCAAAACTAATTCAGTCAGCACATCAAATTTAAGAGACTGAAAACAAACCAGTTGAAAATTTATTTAATTTTTTCCTGCAAATGATTTGGTATTTACCTCTAATCAGCCTACTTTTGCATCCGCTTTCAGAGACAAACTCTTTCGCTTAAAAAGACAAGTTTTAGAAAGTTAACCCAATTTGGTCGGTTCGTCTAGGGGTTAGGACGCGTCCCTTTCACGGACGAAACACGGGTTC
>CAZNHL010000146.1:0-4570 GCA_964572965.1 uncultured Bifidobacteriaceae bacterium | reverse complement strand
ATGGATTGGTTTGATCCATGAACTGAGATAACTGGTTTGTACCGAAGAATGAGTTAATTACAGAAGACAAAGTTCTAGCGTTGATCAGATCAACAGGCTTGAAATCTTCGTTATCACGAACGTTCATTCTTTCTTTGATGGTACGAGCCATTCTTGCAAGACCAACACCAAATTGACCATAAAGTTGCTCTCCTACAGTTCTTACACGTCTATTGCTCAAGTGGTCAATATCATCGACTACAGCTTTAGAATTGATCAAACCGATCAGGTACTTCACGATACAAACGATATCTTCAGTAGTCAGAACACGAGTTTCTGAGCTGATCGTTAAGTTCAGTTTCTTGTTAATTCTGTAACGCCCTACCTCACCAAGGTCATAACGTTTGTCAGAGAAGAACAAGTTGTGAATAATATCACGTGCAGTCTGCTCATCAGGAGCCTCTGTATTTCTTAACTGACGATAGATTTGTTCTACCGCTTCAGTTTCAGAGTTAGAGTTATCCTTTTGAAGTGTGTTATATATGATGGCAAAATCCTGGATGTTAACGTCTTCTCTATGCAAAATGATAGATTTAGCCGAACCACTCAAGATAATCTCAATATCTTCTTCTTTAATTACTGAGTCTCTTTCAAGTAAGATCTCGTTACGGTCGATAGAAACAACCTCACCAGTATCTTCATCTACGAAATCTTCAGTCCATGTTTTTAAAACACGTGCAGCCAAACGGCGACCTACTACTTTCTTAAGATTAGATTTAGAAGCCTCAATTTCTTCTGACAAACCAAAAAGGTCAAGGATATCTTTATCAGACCCAAAACCGATAGCCCTCAAAAGAGTCGTTACAGGGAATTTCTTTTTACGATCGATGTATGCATACATTACGTTGTTAACGTCAGTAGCAAATTCGATCCATGAGCCCTTGAACGGGATAATTCTGGCAGAATATAATTTAGTACCATTAGTATGCTTGCTTTGAGCAAAGAATACACCTGGTGATCTGTGCAATTGAGAAACAATTACACGCTCAGCGCCATTTATAACAAAAGAGCCTTTCTCTGTCATGTATGGGATATTACCCAAAAACACTTCCTGCTCAATTGTTTCGAAATCTTCATTGTCTTCGTCATTGCAAGACAATTTCAATTTAGCTTTCAAAGGAACAGAGTAGGTTAGTCCCCTGTCGATAGACTCATCAACGGAATACTTAGGTGGATCAATATGATAATCCACAAATTCAAGAACAAAATTCTCCCTTGAATCTGAGATTGGGAAGTTTTCCTGAAAAACCTTGAATAAACCTTCATTACTTCTGTTTTCCGCGCCAGTATCTAACTGGAAGAAATCTTTAAATGACTGTACCTGAATATCTAAAAAGTCAGGATACTCGCGAACATTCTTTACAGAAGCAAAACTTATTCTTGGAGTTTTGTTTTGTAGTGCCAAGTCTGTAAATGTTTAAAATTTAGTGAAATTGTAACCGGCAATCCGAATGGCAATGATGTTTGATGTGCACAAACGGGAAAAGACCTGGCAATAAATGCCAGGCCTATTTCTTAAATAGGAATTGTAAGCTTGAACAAGAAGAGATTACTTGATCTCTACTTCAGCACCAGCTTCTTCAAGTTGTTTCTTAAGAGCTTCTGCTTCGTCTTTAGCTACGCCTTCTTTCAATGGTTTTGGAGCACCATCAACTAGGTCTTTAGCTTCTTTCAATCCTAGGCCAGTCAAATCTTTAACCAATTTAACTACTGCCAATTTCTGAGCACCAGCTGACTTCAAGATAACATCAAAAGATGTTTTCTCTGCTGCTGCTTCACCAGCACCAGCACCAGCGCCACCAGCTACCATAACTGGAGCTGCAGCTGCAGGTTCGATACCGTACTCATCTTTTAATATAGTAGCTAACTCGTTAACTTCTTTAACAGTTAAGTTAACCAATTGTTCTGCGAAAGCTTTCAAATCTGACATTGTAACGCTATTTTAATTTTTAACTAAATACAACTAATAAATTATTACTTAAACTATTTTTCTGATAATGTCTTAACAATACCAGCCAATTTATTCCCTCCGCTTTGAAGAGCTCCGATAACATTCTTAGCAGGTGACTGCAATAAGCCAATGATTTCTCCGATAAGTTCGTCTTTGCTTTTCAATGTAGCTAAAGCATCTAGCTGATCTACACCGATAAAGAAGCTCTTATCAACTGAAGCACCTTTCAAAGAAGGTTTCTGCTCTTTTCTGCCTTTGTGAAAATCTTTCAACAAAACAGCAGGAGCTTTACCACTTTCTTTAGAGAAAAGTATGCCAGAGAAGCCTTTTAATGCACCTTCATTTTTGAATGCCGCGTATTCTGCATCGATTGATTCAAGTGCTTTGTGAATTAATGTGTTTTTTACAACTACATATTCAATGTCACGTTCGAATGCCAATCTTCTGAATTTGTTTACATCTGCAACCGATAATCCGGAAGCGTCAGTGATATAGAATGTATTGTTAGACTCAAATTTAGTCTTCAATTCACCTATAATCTGTGCTTTTTCCTCTCTTGTCATGATTATAATCCGGAAATAGAGTTTTTGTCAATTTCTACACCACCACTCATTGTACTTGAGATGTGGATGCTTTTGAAATAAGTACCTTTAGCAGAAGATGGTTTCAACTTCGCCAATGTCTGTAATACTTCAATTGCATTTTCAGCAAGTTTTTCAGGAGTGAAAGACACCAATCCTACACGAGTATGGATGATACCGGTTTTATCAACTTTAAAGTCGATTTTACCAGCCTTCACTTCTTTAACTGCTTTACCTACTTCCAATGTAACAGTACCTGACTTAGGGTTTGGCATTAAGTTTCTTGGTCCTAGAACCCTACCTAATTTACCAACTTTAGCCATTACTGTAGGTGTAGTAATAATAACATCTACATCTACCCAACCACCTTCGATTTTTGCGATGTAATCATCTAAACCTACATAGTCAGCACCGGCATCTTTTGCTTCCTGCTCTTTATCAGCAGGGCAAAGAACCAATACTTTTACAGTTTTACCTGTACCATGTGGCAAAGACACAACACCTCTTACCATTTGGTCAGCTTTCTTAGGATCAACGCCCAAACGAACGTCGATATCTACAGAAGCGTCAAATTTTGTGTAAGTGATGTCTTGTACGATCTTGCATGCTTCAGCCAAAGAATACTCCTTTTCAAAGTCGTATTTGGCATTAGCAGCCTTCTGATTTTTAGTCAACTTAGCCATTTCTCTTCTAATCGTTTAATTGTCCCAAGGAGCAGTTCCAGATACTGTAATACCCATACTACGGGCAGTACCAGCAACCATTTTCATTGCAGATTCCAATTTGAAAGCATTCAAATCAGGCATTTTTGTTTCTGCAATTGTCTTCACCTGATCCCAGGTTACAGATCCTACCTTGTTTCTGTTAGGCTGAGCAGAACCACTTTGTTTCTTGATCGCTTCTAACAACAATATCGGAGCAGGTGGCGTTTTAATGACGAAATCGAAAGACTTGTCAGAATAGATGGTGATCAACACTGGTAATACAACGCCTGGCTTATCCTGAGTTCTAGCATTGAACTGCTTACAGAACTCCATGATGTTAAGACCTTTACTACCTAATGCAGGACCGATCGGTGGTGATGGGTTTGCAGCACCGCCTTTAACCTGTATTTTTAAATAACCTGTAATCTCTTTAGCCATTGCTCTTAAGATTGTTTTTCAACTTGCATGTAATTCAACTCAACCGGAGTGTTACGACCGAAGATCTTAACCATCACATTGAGTTTCTTTTTCTCTTCGAAGACTTCTTCGACAGAACCTGAGAAACCATTGAACGGGCCGTCAACGACCTTAATGGTTTCTCCTACGATAAATGGTGTTTCTAACTTGACATCAAACTCATTGGAAGCTTCGACACTACCTAGCAATCTGTTAACTTCAGACTGACGTAGCGCGACCGGTTTTCTGGTAGTCATCACACCCGCTTTTTCGTTGTCTCCAAGGAAACCAAGGACACCAGGAACACCGGAGATCACGTGCATCACTTCAGCTTGATCGAGGTCTGCAGAGATAAACACATAACCGGGTAAAGTATTCCTTTCACGAACTTTTTTCTTTCCATTCCTCATTTGATACACCTTTTCAGACGGTATCAAAATCTGAGGTAAATAGTGGCTAAGCTCTTGTCTCTGAATTTCAGTTTCAAGATATGCTTTTACCTTTTTTTCTTGGCCACTAACAGCCCTGAGTACATACCACTTAAGTTCACTCATAGTGCGCTGCTGTTATTATAAATGATAGATAGCTTCCATTACGGCCTTAAAGCCCAAGTCAACTACCCAAATCGCCAGAGAGAAGATGATAGATGACACTAACACAAGTACAGTACTAGACTGTAACTCTGCGTAAGTAGGCCATGTTACTCTTTCAACCAGTTCTTCGTAAGATTCTGTAAAGAATTCCTTAAGCTTGTTCATAAGCGTTTTTTTTGCTTTTCAACTTTTGCACGGGTGGAGAGATTCGAACTCCCATCAGCGGTTTTGGAGACCGACATTCTA
>CAZNHL010000145.1:0-4591 GCA_964572965.1 uncultured Bifidobacteriaceae bacterium | reverse complement strand
AAACTATTACATTTACAAAGACACTACGAGAATAGCCCTGATCAATAAAAAGGGAGTTGACGTTAGTACTGAATGGGAAACTGCAACAACAGGCAATTACTTACTACAAGTCGTAGTAAAAGATGCTAACGGCAAACTGATCTACGCTGCATCAAAAGAAATTTCTGTAAGCCAGACAACAGAACTTGCTGACCACACTCAGACCATTGAATTAGCTCTTTATCCAAACCCAACATCCGGTATTGTTAATTTCAATACTGAAGTTCAATCTGTCATCATTACTGATTTATCAGGTAAATTACTGGATACTGTCCATTTAAAAGACAATAGGCTACTTGATTTGACTAGCTATACTTCAGGTGTTTATTTATTACAAATCATAAACGACACAAACAGTCGCTTTATGAAAATTGTAAAAGAGTAATTGAATAGGGTTTAATTTATATGAAGCTACTGCCTGCAAGGGCAGTAGCTTTTTTTATTCTTAAGAATGATTCTGGTTTAACTGCGAATCATTCCACTTACAGAAAGCACCCTCCTTTAACAAGCCTAAAAAATTCACATATCACCATAGGGGTAAAAAGCATTTCGCTTGTCATACAGGAAAGTAAATTGAAAAAAATTACCTTTGAACCGATTTCAAACCATATTGATGGCAAACGACACTAGTACCACTGCGGACGAACCACTGGTATTTGAAGAAGTATTCAAAGCTCACTTCAAGAGCCTTCACTCTTATGCCTATACTATTGTCCGCGACGACATAATTGCAGAAGAAATTGTACAGAATGTTTTTGCAAAACTCTGGGAAAAGCGCAATGATTTGCAGATAACGCACTCTATTAAGGCTTACCTCTACCGTTCAGTTTACCATGAAGGGCTGAACTACCTGAGACATCAGAAGATAAAAATGGCATATGAATCACATGCTTCCTACCACATGAAAGAGAGTAATAACACTTCTTCTTCAGGCGAACTTATGCTGAAAGAACTGGAACAAAAGCTGGAAAAAGCGCTGAACGAATTACCGCAACAATGCCGCACCATTTTCCAGATGAGCCGGTTCGACGAACTCAAATACAGGGAAATTGCCGAGCAGTTAGGCATTTCGATTAAAACTGTAGAAAACCAAATGGGGAAAGCGCTGAAAATCATGCGAACTCAACTGGTCGATTATTTACCAATTCTCCTGGTGATCATAAACTTATAAACTAAAGGGTAGTGAAAAATTATACAAATCATATTTCGGAAGATCTGCTGGTCAAGTACATGCTTGATGAAACCACAGAAACGGAAAGCATCGAAGTAGAAAACTGGCTGGCTCAGGACAAAGCCAACGAGCACTACTACGGTCAATTCAAACTCATTTGGGAACACAGCAAAAAACTGGAAAACCGGTCTGCTGTGGACGAGAATGCGGCCTGGGAACGCTTTCAGCAACGCATAGAAAAAAAGGAAAGCAAAGTAGTCAGAATGACTTCATTTTATAACCAATGGCTAAAAATTGCCTCGGTGGTATTACTGATTGCCGGAGGAGGCTGGCTCGTTTACAGGCATTCGGAACAAAATGTAAGTCAACAGCTGGCAACAGTAACTGCTAAAGAAAACATTCTGTCTGATACGCTTTCAGACGGCTCCGTTGTTACCCTTAACAGACTGGCAAGTATCAGCTATTCTAAAAAGTTCTCAGGAAATGCCAGAGTGGTTAAACTACAAGGAGAAGCCTTTTTCAATGTAACGCCGGATAAAAACAAGCCATTTATTATTGAAGCAGGAGATGTAACGATCAAAGTTGTCGGCACTTCTTTCAATGTAAAAACAAGCGCAGAAGGCACCGAAGTAATTGTTGAAACAGGCATAGTAGAAGTAACAAAAGACCATAACACCGTTACACTGCTGCCGCATGAAAAAGCTGTAACTCAGAAAAACAGCCAGGAACCTTTAAAACAAAATAATAAGGACGAACTTTACAATTATTACAGAACTAAAGAGTTTACTTGCAACAGTACACCATTGTATAGACTTGTTGAAGTATTGAATGAGGCTTACGGAGCACACATTGTAATCGGAAATAAAGATATTACTAACCTTCCGCTTACGACAACATTCCATAATGAACCTCTAGACAAGATACTGACAGTGGTAAGTGAAAGCTTTGATATTCAAATAGAAAAACATGGAGAGGAGATTATCCTGAGATAAAAATTGAAAACAGTACCAATCACTATTATCCTTATTATTTTTTGTTTTTTCTCAGGCCTGTCGCAAACACTCCTGGGAAAAAACATTTCTATAGAAGCCACTCAACGCCCCCTGTCCGAAGTCTTAAATGAAATCGGGAAACAGGGCGGCTTCTACTTTTCATATAATAGTAACATAATCAACAACAACCAGCTGGTGAGCCTTTCTGTACGCAACAAATCTGTCAAAGAAGCGCTGGAAACACTTTTTAACAACAATTACCAGTACAAAGAAAAAGACGGATACGTAATCATCAAGAAAGGGCATAAAGAGAAAACCTATACCATTAGCGGGCATGTCATTGATTATCAAACCGGTGAACTTGTAGCCAATGCCAGTATCTACGACCGGGGGCAACTGACCTCAACACTCAGCAACCGTCAAGGTCATTTTAAATTAAAACTAAAAGACAAGGCACTCTCCACAACCATCACTGTCAGCAAAGAATGGTACAACGACACATCCGTGATCATCAAAGCACAAAAGAATGAAGATATAAATCTTGTGATCAAACCTGTTCCTGCTGTAGTTCTGGCTGAAGTATTGGTTGTTTCAACTGCCAACGTAGAAACTACCTGGCTTGCCAATGCCTTTCTTTCTTCCAAACAAAAAATCCAGACTTTGAATGTAAAGCAATTTTTCACATCACGCCCTTATCAATTTTCAATCCTTCCGGGAATAGGCACACATGGGAAGATGAATTCTCAAATAGAGAACCGTTTTTCTTTGAACCTGTTTGGTGGTTATTCGGCAGCCATAAACGGAGCAGAAATAGGCGGCCTTTTTAATATCACTAAAAAAGATGTAAAATATGCACAGTTCGCTGGTATTTTCAATACTGCCGGAGAAAATGTAAAAGGGGCTCAGATTGCAGGAATCCATAATTATATCATTGATTCACTGGAAGGGGTACAGATTGCAGGCTTCAGTAATATTCTGAAAGGGAGTGTCTCCGGAGCACAGATTGCCGGCTGTGTAAACAAAGTCAACCACAATATAAAAGGAGCACAATTGGCCGGTGGCACAAACTATACCAAAGGCAATATTAAAGGTGTACAAATTGCCGGATGCAGCAACAAAACGCTAAAGGGAATTTATGGAGCACAGATTGCCGGCCTGAGCAATCAACTGGAAGACTCACTTAGAGGTATACAGATTGCCGGAGTATTAAATATTATAAAGAAAAACATGCGGGGAGCCCAGGCTGCCGGAGTAGGAAACATTGCCGATTCAACCACCAATGGTATACAGGTAGGTGGCGTTTTTAATCTTTCGGAAGAACATACAGGTATACAGATGGCCGGAATAGTTAATGCTGTAAAAGAAAAAACCGATGGCACTCAGATAGCCGGAATTGCTAATTTCAGCAGAAAGGAAGTAGACGGAATACAAATTGCGGGAATTTTCAACTATTCAAAAAAGTTAAAAGGAGTACAGATAGGTTTGATCAATATTGCGGACTCCTGCACCGGTTATACGATAGGCCTTGTCAACATCAACCGAAAAGGTTACCATAAATTATCCGTCTATGCCAATGAAATAACGAACCTGAATATCGCTTACAAATCGGGCAACAGAAAAATATACAGTATCCTGCTCTCTGGTTTCAACATTTCAAAAAATGCACAGGCTTTTACATTTGGTTATGGTCTGGGCAATGAAATTCAATTGTCTAAGAAAATTATCTTTAGTACAGAACTCACATCCCAATGCATATATATGGGCAATTGGGAAGATCTCCCGTTCTTTTATCGCATTCAGCCACTAATCACCTTTAATATTTCCGAAAAATTCAGTCTTTCCGCCGGGCCGTCTTTCTCTATTTGTTTTTCAGAACAGAAAGAAAAAAAAGATGGCTTCAAACTTAGTCCCCCGGGTGACAGCTATCCCGTAACTTTCTGGAATGACACCATTTCCTCATGGTTTGGCCTACAGGTTGGCCTCAGCTTTTTTTAGAATCCAATCTGTGCAACCAGTGTTATCTGCCGGGCAAAACATAAGAAGGCCCCTAGAAACAGATGTCATTTTTTCATTAATCTGATTATCCTCTTAGTGAAGCCTCTAAGCAAAAAGTGTTTCAAACAAAAACACATATTGATTCAAACCTTACAGACCTATTAAAAGCCAGATCCAAACAAACAGACAACCATAATTTATTAATAATTGAGTATCCGTTTCAGCACACCTTACCTGATCCGCTTAACCGGAGATTCTGAATTTTGCCCGTTAATTTAGCTGATAGCACAGACTTTATTGATTTTTAAATTTTCAAGGTTTTTTTTTAAGAATCGGAGTTTTTAAATCCTAATCTGCGAAATTCTGCGTTATCTGCGGGAAAAACATAAGAAGG
>CAZNHL010000144.1:0-4636 GCA_964572965.1 uncultured Bifidobacteriaceae bacterium | reverse complement strand
TCACAGATATTACCAAGCCGGAAACAGGTGGTACTATTGAGGCCGTTCTTGAAGGCGGTGAAGGCCAGAAGATGATCGATAACATCACAGTAGATAAGTATGGTCACGTATTGTTCGTAGAGGATGTTGGAGGTAACGCTCATAACGGAAAAGTATGGCAGTATAATACTAAAACAGATGAATTAAAAATGCTTGCTAAGCATGATCCTAGCCGTTTCGAAGCAGGTGGGTCAAGATTCCTGACTGAAGATGAAGAGGTTTCAGGTATTCTTGATGTAGAGGATATACTTGGTGCAGGTATGTTCATAGCTGTTGACCAGACTCACTACACAATACCAGGAGAATTTGTAGAAGGAGGTCAGTTGCTGACATTGTTCAATCCTGATACTTATGAGGCTTCACAGGTAACCACATCAGTTGAACCTGAGATAAAGTCAGACGCAGTTGCTTCTTTTGCTAAGCTTTATCCAAACCCTGCAAATGAGTCAGCAACAGTGGAACTGGTGCTGGAAAAGAGAGATCAGGTAACGGTAAATGTGTATGACTTACAGGGTGCAGAAGTACTTGCTCCTTTTAGTAAAACATTTGACAAAGGGCAGCAAAATATTTTGCTGAATACTTCAGCATTGCCTGCAGGAGTATACCATGTACAGATCACTTCTAGTACAAGTAAAACTGTTATCAGAACACTGATAATTCACTAAGACCATTTTTGATAATACTCAGCAACGGGAGATGCTTTACAGTATCGCCCGTTGCTTTGTTTGGTTATACACCATTGATGAAAGTTTCATGAGACGAAAATACCTGGCAGCTTTTGCTTTTATATTTATTTTATTAGGTACTATCTCTTTTAAAAACAGTAATAATCCCGCACTGTATATTAAAGTTTACAGAGATAAAATAACACATTTCAAGAAAGAGCAGGATAAGTTGCTTTCATATGTAGAGCAAAGCAGTAGAATTTCTGAAAAAGAACTTGTTGAAATTAAAGAACTGATAGACTTATCGAGGACGGAGTTGAAAAATGCCGATTTCTGGATGAGGTACCTTGAACCAATAGATTATAAAAGTATTAATGGGCCTTTGCCTGTAGAGTGGGAGACTGAGGTTTTTGAGAAGTTTGAGCAACCTTACAAAAGAGTAGGAGCCGGCCTTACGCTTGCAGAAGTATATCTTGATGAAGACGAGATAAACAAAGATACTCTGGCTAAGCTGATCAGGGTTTCTGCAGAGGCAACCAAGGTTTACCTGGCTGATTCTGTCACGGCAGAGCTGGAAACTCCCGATCATTTTTTTCTGTGCAACAGACTCTTTTTGCTAAACCTTGCGGCGATATACACCACAGGTTTTGAATGTCCCGATACTTCCCGGGTGATTCCCGAGCTGCTGACAATGCTTAAGGGGACAGGCGGGATTTATGAAGCATATAATGAAACTTATCAGCAAACTGCTGTTTCTCAGGAATACCTTGATTTGTATAAAGCAATGGTAGCATTTGTAGAAAAACAGCCAGTGCAGTACAGTCATTTTGATCATTTTACATTCATACGTGATTATGTTAATCCTTTGTATGCACTCAACCATGATTTTATCCTGAAATACAAGTCGGTTTCAAGAAGTTATGTAGACTATTCGCTTAATAAACAGGCCGCGTCAATTTTTGATAAGTCACTTTATTTTGCTCAGAATTCCAAAGGTGTGTTTTTACGTGTCAATGACCCTATGGCTCTGGCAGAAATTGACAGGGTAGGAAAGCTTTTGTTTTATGATCCTATTTTGTCAGGAAACAACCAGAGAAGCTGTGCGTCATGCCATAAGCCGGAAGAGTTTTTTACAGACACACTTGCCGCTTCTTCTTTGCAGTTTGATCATAAGGGAGCTACACCCCGCAATGCTCCAAGCCTTATCAATGCCGGTTTCAATCACCTGATTATGCAGGATGGTAAGCATATTTCTTTGCAGGATCAGACCAAGGATGTATTGAGCAATCCGACAGAAATGAACAGCAAACTTGATGAAGTACTCCTGAAAGTAATGAATTGCGCCGAATACAATAAAGCGTTTACGAGATTATTGAAACATACTCCTCAGGAGAAAGAAGTGACAATAGATCATATTGTATCGAGTATTACATTCTATTACAGCAAATTCAGCAAGTACTATGCGCCATTTGACTATGCAATGAATAAACAAGCACAGTTAGATGCTGATGCAAAGGCTGGTTTTAACCTGTTTATGAGTAAGTCGCAATGTGCTACCTGTCATTTTTTGCCTCAGTTCAATGGAGTAAAACCACCCTATATTGGTTCTGAGTTTGAAGTACTGGGGGTTCCTGAAACCAATGTGTTTGCAGCATTGAGCGATGACGTGGGACGCTATATGATGAATCCTGCAACGGAGACAGCAAATGCCTTCAGGACAGGTACTTTGCGGAATGCAATGCATACAAAACCATACATGCACAATGGTGTTTTTGCCAATATTAATGAGGTGATAGATTTTTATGATGCAGGCGGAGGAGCCGGACATGGTCTGGTTGTAGATAACCAGACGCTTTCATCAGATTCTCTGCATCTGTCAAAGCATGAGAAATCTTTACTTGTAGCATTCTTGGGCTCGCTGAATGAGCAAATAGTACATGAAAAGGCACCTGTAAAGCTACCGGTTTCTAAAAATAAATTATTGAATCAGAGAAAAGTAGGAGGAAATTACTAGGGGAGATTTTAGATATGAGATTGAGCGAAGAGCTAAAACGTACGAGCCTAATCGCTAGTCGCTAATGATTCATTGCTCAATCATCAAAACTACATAAATTATGAGAGCTATTAGTATTTTAGTTGTTGCTGTAACAAGCGCAATGTTATTGACATACTGTAAAAGCAATAAACCGGTAAAAGTGGCCAGCAATTTTCCGGCTACTATGTTGCCGGAAGTAAAAGTCGAATATGCAAAAATGTTTGACAAGGGGAAGATTCTTTATGATATCAATTGTGCAAAATGCCATAATAAAAAAGTAAAAGGTAAAGAAGTGTACGCCGATTTCACTGTGGACGACTTGGCGAAGTATGAGTTGAGAGCTACTAATTCAGATCACCTTGAGAGTCTTACTGAACAAACGGTGACAGAAGACGAGTTGGTGCTGATTAAGCTATTCCTGGCTTATAAAGTAAGAACCAGCGATGTGATTACTGATGTACAAAAAGATAAAACTACCGCAAACTGATCAGTAGTGGTTCTGCTGCCCGAGTTTGTTGAAGGTATGGCCTGTGACCTTTCATTGTGCTAATTTAGGTTCGTGAGTAAAGAGACTGATCAAAGAATAATAAGTCTTTTAAAAGCCATTTCTCTTTTCAGGAAGGGGAATGGCTTATTTTTTGAATTAGTTATAATACGTGTTTTATAAAAAAAATATATACGTAATGTGGTTTTTGTTAACTTTATACGTATAAGTTTTGTGTAATAAAGGCGTGTTATGAATACAAAGTTGACATTAACAATTGAGCAGTCTGTTATTGAAAAGGCTAAAAAGTATGCTAAAGACAAAGAGCGCAGTTTGTCAGATCTGATCGAGAATTATCTGAAAGCTATAACAAAAGATACTGCTCAAAACGACATAGAATTGACTCCCATTGTAAAGTCTTTAAAAGGGTCTTTTGGTACTCCAAAGAGTAGTGACTATAAAAAAGATTTGGCTAAGAGTTTGTCTAAAAAATATTTATAGTCTATGACAAGGGTGCTAATTGATACCGACGTAATTCTTGATTTCTTTTTTGATAGAGAACCTTTTTCTGAGAACGCCGCAAAAGTTCTTTCTCTTTGCGAAGCAAAAGAGATTAAGGGTTTTGTTACTCCTGTGATTGTTAGTAATGTTTATTACCTGCTGAGACAAGGTGCCAAGCATGAGAAAGTAATAGAAAAGCTTAAAATGCTGATTTCAATAGCAGATATCTTAGTTATTGATAAATCTGCTCTTATTCAGGCGTTGAATTCTGACTTTAAGGACTTTGAAGATGCTTTACAGAATTATTCAGCAGAGCTGACAAAGGAAATAGATGTGATCATTACTCGAAATATTAAGGACTACAAAAATAGCTCTCTGGCAATAATGACTCCGGACAATTACTTGAAAATGAGAATTGTAGACTGTTACTGATCTTGCTCATGAGTTTAGAGTATGAAAAGAGAAACTATATGTTGAGCACAGAAAAAATATTAAGTAGGCTTAGTGATATTGAATGGCATGATTTGCCAGTGGAGTCGATTACTTTTGCAACGGGTGAATCAACAGACTTTATTATTAGTTTTCTGCTGTACAATGAATTAAAGGAAGGCCATGATAAATTTACTCTTGTTTTCAAAGGGATAGAAGAGCTTGAAGCTGAAAACCTAATCTTTACTCATAAATCTGATTTAGAGATTTATGGTTTTAATTATGATTTCAAAGATTTTTTTGTTTGCGAATTAATTTTATTGCTAGGTTTTGGAGAGCCTGGTTTGAATATTCATTTGAGATGTAAATCGATTGACCTTTATCAAAAAAACGATTAGTAGTTTGAAGTATTTTTATTAAATAATTGAAATTGAGTATCCGTTTCAGCACACCTTACCTGATCCGCTTAACCGGAGATTCTGA
>CAZNHL010000143.1:0-4724 GCA_964572965.1 uncultured Bifidobacteriaceae bacterium | reverse complement strand
ATAATGTTTCATATCAGTGGAGTGGTAATGGAGTAACAATAAGTGGATTAGCTAACAGTGCTATTCAAATAAAAGGTTTGCAGATTAGTATTTTCAACGAAGCTATTAAAGTGCAAGGATTACAGATTGGGCTTTTTAATTCGACGAAGTTTTTAAAAGGAGTACAGATAGGACTTTGGAACAAAAATAGTCGAAGAAGACTTCCAATAATTAATTGGAATTAATATCTTGATTTTTCGCTTTTAAGTCTTATTCAATCAATTTTATTGAGCAGCGTCATAGGCTCTGTTAATTATATCTCGTAAAACATTCAGAATTCGCTGCCGATCTTCAGGCTGATTAATATCTACTCCGCAACACGTGCTTCCATTAACCCTTCCGTGAAGATTGAGGTAGTAAATTCCACCAATCATGATGGCCAATGCAGCCCGGATATCTACACCTGACTTTTCAAAATGGGGGTCAATAAGTCGTAGCAGCTGCTCGCCCACTTCTTCTCTTTTGTTTGCAATCCCTCTGAGCATTTTAGAACTTTCTCCCATTTCCCAGTGTACTACTTTTTGCAAAGGAGTATTTTTATTGACTGCTTCAAAATACTCCTGAATAACATGTATGGTTTCCTTTCGGCCTGCTTTATCTGGTTCTGAAAGAATCTCATCAATCATAGTATCCGGTTTAGAAAGACCTGATCCTATTTTCCAAAACTCCTTGTTGTGAATGTACTCTTCTATCAGATGATCTACGCTTTTGAAATAAAGATTGACCAGTCGGGTGTCAACACCGGCTGCCGCAGCAATGTTTATCGCTGTCAGGCCGGAATATCCTTTTTTTAAAATAACCTTACCTACTGCGGCTACCATTCTGGCTTTTGTTCTGGATTTATCACGCAAAGGGCCGGAAGTTACCTTTCGCTCTTTCTTCTCTAGTTTGGCCATAAACTTGTTAATCTACACTTTAAAGATCTTTACACTCACGCAATTTCTAATTTTTTGCTTATATATTCAAATGTATTTAAGGTCTTATCTAGCTGCTCCCTGTTATGGGTAGCCATTATGCTCATTCTGATTCGGGAATCCTTTAGTGATACTGCAGGGTACATAATGGGATTTGTATAAATTCCGTTTTCAAGTAAAATCTTTGCCGCTTCGGAGTTGATATGCACATTTCCTATCTTCACCGGAATAATGGCAGATTCTGTGTTTCCGATTTCAAGCCCCAGGGTTTCCAGTCCGGATCTCATATAATGAATATTATCCCAAAGTTGGATGTTCCACTCGGGCTCTTCATCAATAAGTTCTAGTGCCTTTACTACGCCAAGCACAGTGGCGGGAGCAGATGCTGAAAATGCATATTGGCGAGATTGGTACCGCAAGTAAGTTACCACAGCGGGATCTCCTACAAAATATCCGCCTACGTTACCAAAAGTCTTACTGAAAGTACCTGTAATAAAATCAACTTCATCCAATACATTGTAAAGTTCCATAGCCCCTCTTCCTGTTTCTCCTACCACACCTATTCCGTGGGCATCGTCTACCAAGAGTAATGCCCCGTATCGATGCGTAATTTCGAGTATCTCTTTTAATTTAGCTATATCACCATCTTGCGAATAGACCCCATCAATGATGACCATTTTAGTTTGATATTCCTTTTGAGCCCGTGAGAGTATATGTTCCAATGAATCAACGTCATTATGAAGAAATCTCTTCACCGTAGTTCCTGAGATCCCCTCGTACACACTTGCGTGTACAGCCATATCCACTATAGCTATATCCTGCTTTTTTAATAAGGAAAGCAAAGTGGCACTGTTGCTGGTATAGCCCGTAGTATAAATAACAGTAGAACCTAAGGGCCTTTTAAAGAAACGGGAGATTTTATCTTCTACTTCCTTATGGTATTCAAAATATCCGCCTATCAAAGGAGAAGCTCCTGCACCGGTGCCATATTGCTCGACTGCATTTCTGACGATTTCCTTTACTTGTGGATGCTGTGTAAATCCGAGGTAGTCGTTACAAACAAAGCTAATGTAGTTTCCTTCTTCAATATGACGGGTTTGAGCCAGCTCTATTTCACTTCCACAGCCTGATTGGGCCATGAGCAGATAATTTAAGTAGCCCTGATCATCTAAGTAGTCAAGGTAACCCTGAAAGGCCTCAGCCCGCTGAAAAATGTCATATCCCGGAATGTCTTCAAAATCTCTGGTGCTTACTTTAGAGTAGTTAAAATTCATGATTATAATGTTTAATAGGTTATCAACATAACAGTAACATTTACTGAGTTTGAATTAAAGTTATAAATAATTCTTACTATAAGGAAATAAATCAAACATTATTTACATAATAAATTTATTATAAGTATATAATAATATACTTATTTGATTTTTTGTCTGAATTTTTGATAAATTATAATCTGTTATAAAGTAAGGAATTTATGAGGTTATTGGACTAAATGTTGCAAATCAGGATCACTTTTTATACGCTCGATTTCGGAATCGATTATCAACACTATGTCTGATTTAATTTGTCTATAATTGGCTTCTATTTCCTGCTTCATGTTATCCTGTCCATATTCGTCCTTGAAAGATAGAATTTCAGGTATCTTTTGATAAGCCTTGGTTTCTGCTGCTACTTTCTCGTTATCCACCACTATTTCCGCATGAAAGATTTTTTGCTCGATGCGTTCATCAAAATTGTCTGAAATTGCTCCTACAAACATCCCTTGTGTAAGCGTGGAGATTTTAGATGCCGGAATAAGGCTGTCTAACTGGGTGGATATCGAAGTAGATTTATCGCTTCTATTGATGGTTAAACTCTGACGTTTCTGCAAAACTTTCCCGAAACGCTCTGAAAGGCTTTTTGCAGTTTCACCTACTACCTGACCACTGAAAATGTTGCCCACAGTATTCTGAATTACTTTGGCTTCTTTATCTCCATAGTCGCGGATCAATTGAGAGAAATCCTGAAAGCCCAAACAAACGGCTACTTTATTACTACGGGCCGTAGCTATTAAATTATCCAATCCCCTGAAATAGATTGTTGGTAATTCGTCAATAATAACAGAGCTTTTTAGTTGTCCTTTTTTATTGATAAGTTTCACAATTCTGGAATTGTATAACCCTAAAGCTGCTGAATAGATATTTTGACGGTCGGGGTTATTTCCCACGCACAAAATCTTTGGCTCTTTCGGATTGTTAATATCTAGCGTGAAATCATCACCGGTCATCACCCAATACAATTGTGGGCTAATCATTCTCGATAATGGAATTTTTGCAGAAGCTATCTGGCCCTGTAACTGATCCTGTGCACCGCCTTGCCACGCATCCATAAATGGCGACAAATAATTCTCTAAATCAGGATATGAGGTTAAAATTGTAAATAAATCAGAATACTTTTTATTAAGCAATTCAATGGCGTGTGGGAATGTACAATACTTACCACTATTATAGATTTTCAGATACCAAATAATAGCTGCCAATAAAATTATGGGAGACTCTACAAAGAAATCGCCCTGCTTTTGGATCCACGATCTGTTAAGATTTAACATGATAGTATAGGCCGCTTCATAAGCATCGGATATATCGGTCATAAATTCAGGATTGAGCGGATTGCAGCGGTGGCTTTTCCGTGGATCATCAAAGTTAATGACATAGAACTTGGGCTGTATTTTGTATTTATCACCATGCTTAAGTAAATGATTAAAAGCAATAGTTGAAAGGTCATCGAATTTAAAATCATAGATGTACATACTGAATCCTTTCTCTATCTGCTGTTTGATATAATTATTCACCACGGCATATGACTTTCCGGATCCCGGAGTTCCTAAAACGATTGTTGCTCGAAATGGATTGACAATATTAATCCAACCCTCATTCCATTTCTTTTTGTAGTAAAATCGAGTTGGAAGATTGATAGAATATTCATTTTCCATGAGTTTCGTTTCCTGCTGGAAACTTTCGTTCTCGTTATTGAATACATCGTCCATAAGATTAGTACGTAATAATCGGCTTATCCATACTCCTGCCATCATCAGAGCAATAAACCCAAAGCCTGTACTTAAAATGTAAAAGAAAGCAGCAATAATTAAAGGCAGCTGAAGTAATGGAAAGTTAAGAAAGAACAGGACAAAACCCACAACTAGAGCGGCGTAAATTTTAGACCAAGTTATCTTTTCACTCTTTACGCCTTTGGTCCCTAAACAACTTAAAGCTAACAATATCAGTGCAAATATTTTGGTATATATCAAATGATGGAACAAGCCGGCGGTACGATCAAAATTTCGTAGGATTTCATTGATGACTTCTAATGTCCATCCTCTTTCCAGAAAGAATCCGTAGCAATACCAGTAAAGGTGCATCAGTACCAAAAGAATACTCACTGCCCTCATAAAAGCCATTATTTTGGCTAAACCTCTTAAATCATCTTCTCCCTGCATTATATTAGTGTTTTAATGTTAGGGCGTTAATTTAAAGGCCCTTAGGAGAGGCTGTAAGAATGTGACAGTCTATGGCCTTGGGTGGCGGTGTTTGGCTAATTATTACTTCTGACCTCTATTACGTTTTCTTTTCTTCTTCATTTTTCTTGCAAAATCCAATTCTTCGTAATCTTCGCCGTATGCTTCGGGCAATAAGCCGCCTAATGCTTCAATCAAACCGTCTTCGTGTTTGTCAGTAGTTAAGAAGTCGAACAAATGGTGTGGTTCTTCCGCAGGAAGATCTGCATCATTTGATG
>CAZNHL010000142.1:0-4913 GCA_964572965.1 uncultured Bifidobacteriaceae bacterium | reverse complement strand
AGCAATACCAAAGCACATTGGAAGATGCCGATAAAATCACGGTTTCGCCAACCATTCCCGAAGTGGAAACGCCCGCGCAGAATTACACTTATCAAGTGCCGCAGCGCGATTACAAATCCATGTTGTTTGAGCCGAATCCTTTAAAGCCTGTTGCATTAAGCAAAGAAAAAACCGAGCGCAGAAACGGCTCTTACATCAAGTTTGGTTTCGGTACGCAGCTAACTCCGCTTGCGCAGTTGGCTTACAACGACAACCGCGTAAAAAACCTGAAATACGGCTTGTGGTACGACCATCTTTCCATGCGCGGATTTCAGAATAAATACATGCGTTTCAGTGATGATAAAGTGGGCGTTTATCTGAAAGGAACTCCCAGTAAAATTGAAACGGGTTTTGATTTCAGCTTTCACAATCTGCGCACTCATTTTTACGCTACCGACAGCGTTGAAAAACGGCAAGATATTTTCCAAAGATTCCGTTCTTATGATGGAAAAGTTTTCATCAGAAACACTTCGGAGAATAAGTTGAAATTGAATTTTAAACAAGATTTGGTTTTCAATTATTTTGAAGAGTTCAGAAGCAAATCAAAAGAGTGGTTTGTGGGCGGAAACACCTACGCAGAAAGGGCTTTCAACAAAGTGCATCATGTTGATTTCGATTTCGGATTTGATATTTCAAACTACACTGATACTGCTGCTTTGCGCAGGAATATTTTTACGGTTCGCGCAGGATATTTTTTCGATAATGACGACTGGCTGATTCGCGGCAGGGGCGGTGTTGCGGTGGATGGAAATAAAGTTTACCCGCTTGCGCACGTTACGGTTGAGAAAAGATTGTATGAGCATTATTTGATTGCGTTTGCCGACTGGCAGTTTCAATTCAACAAAAATTCATTCCGCGATTTTTCTTTGAACAACAATTTCGTGAGCAGTTCATTGCAATTATTGAACACCCGCAGAAGCGATTTGCAAGTTGGCTTGAAAGGAACGGCAAAAGATTTTTCTTACAATGTGCGCTTTCACTACAAGCGCGTTTGGAATATGGCAATGTTTGTAAACGACACCAACGATTTCAATCGTTTCAAGGTGATTTACGACCATGCGAATATTTACACCATTCATGCCGAAATGGGTTACAACTGGAAAGAAAACTTGCGCTCGTTGTTAGCTGTTGATTACCACATTTTCGATATGGACAACGAGCTGAAAGCATGGCACGAACCCGCGCTGAACCTGTCGTTCAGAACTACTTACAACTTCAAAGAGAAAATTATTTTCGGCTTGGAGCTTTTCGCGCTTGCACAGGCGAATGCAAAACTTGCCGATGGCTCTGCGCAACTCATCAAAGGTACTGCCGACCTGAACGTAAGTGCGGAATATATTTTCAAAAAATATCTCTCGTTTTTCATCAACCTCAACAACATCGCACATCAAAAATACCAACGCTTCTACCGCTATCCGAGCTTCGGATTTAATGGCGTGATTGGCGTGAAGTTTTCATTTTGATTGGGGAAATTTAGGATACGAGGGAGGGGCAAGAATTACCCGATTCCTAATTGAAACGAAAGTGCAGCAAGAATTTCCTGCTGAATGGATTTGTCCTTTAATTTTCCATAGTATTTTATTAATCGCTTTTTATCCAAAGTTCTGATTTGATAGCAAAGAACGATAGATTCTTTTTGCAGACCTGATTGGTTTTGCGGAAGCAATGCTTCATTGGGATAAATGCTTCGGTTCTCTTTTCTTGAAGTAAGCGGCAGAACATTAACTATCGAAAGAAGCTCGTTGATTTGATTTTCACTGATGATAATAACAGGTCTTGTTTTTCCTTGTTCCGAGCCGATGACGGGGTCTAAATTTGCAAGCCAGATAGTCCATTTTTCAAACTTCATAAACTTTCATCGCTTATCAGGTCAAAATCATTGTTCACTTCATTCATATCATGAAGAAAAAGCGGGTCGGAAACAGCCTGTTTCATCAGCTTCATTTTTTCGTACAGTGAAAGTGAAATTTCTTCCACAGTAACCATAACTTTTTTTTCCGCAGGAAAGTTCTGCGGCAGGTGAATTACTAATTGATGATCTTTCGGCACATCGAATATTTCTCTGAATGACATACTACAAACTTACACAAATTTTTTGTTGTCCGTCATGTTCAGGGTATGCGCATTTTGATAAAACAGTTTAAATCCTGCTTATCTGTTCTTCGGAATGCGAGCGGGTGCGTTAACATTTTAAAGCAGTTGATTATCAAGTATATTTTTTTCTTGGATTACGGCTGTTGTTTCAACAGACGATTCAAACATTTCGCTGAATATTAAAGGAAGGCTCATACTTGCAGTTTTCTCAGCAATTTTTCACGTATTTCTTTCCATGAAGCAGTTTGCAATTTTGAAGCATCATGCTTTCTTTCCATCGCTTCCAGTTCATCCATTTCCTCTGTGGTAAGCTGCAATGAATTTTCAGAACCAAGTTCAAGAATTTTGCAAACCTCATTCAATAAAAATTCGCTTTCACTTTCCTGAACCAAACTGATAATATGATTTTTTGTGATTTGAATACTCATATCGAAAATTATTCTCACAAAGCTACTAAATCATTTTTATATCGCTTTTCTGCTGCTCGGAATTTGCAATTCCGAATCCTTATCGCAGGATTTTTAATCCTACTATTTTTTCTTCTCGGTTCGCAGAATCTACGATATGAGATTCGATATTGTAAATTCCGAACAGCGAGTTCTAAAAACTTCTACCTGTTTCTAAACCACTCTCTTGTGTTGTAGCCAAGTATATATAAACAAGGCACCACCATCAAGGTAAGGAAGGTTGCAACTATCAATCCGTAAACCATTGTCCACGCTAAAGGACCCCAAAAAGCAACGTTATCGCCACCTACATAAAACTTAGGGTTGAACTCGCTGAACAAGGTTGCAAAATCCATATTCAAACCGATAGCCAAAGGTACTAAACCAAGTATGGCGGCAGATGCTGTGAGGATAACCGGAGTCATACGTGTTGCGCCACCTTCTACTACAGCTTCTACTACACTCAGCCCGCGTTCGCGTAGCTCATCAATAAATTCAATCAGCAAAATGCCGTTACGAATTACAATACCTGCAAGCGCAAAAATACCCACACCCGTCATCACCACACTAAACGGCATACGGAAGATGGTGAAGCCTAAAGCCACGCCAATCAATGAAAATAAAACTGTTGATGCAATAATCAACGGCTTCACCACACTGTTGAATTGCGTTACGAGAATCAAAAACATCAGAGCAAATGCACCTAAAAACGCTTTGCCTAAAAACGCACCTGTTTCGGCTTGCTGTTCCTGTTCTCCGGTAAGTTTCACTTCGTAACCTTCGGGTATATCCATGTTGTTTACCAATTGCTCAATCAAAGGCACAATATTATTGGCAGAAGCGCCTTCGGTAACATCGCTCGAAAGCGTAACCATGCGTTTTTGGTTTTTGCGGTTAATGGTGCTGATAGAATTATCGTAACGCAATTTTGCCAGCGATGAAACGGGGATTTGTTTGAACTGACCCATAGACATATCGAAGAACGAAATATTCAGATTCATCAACTCTTCGGCTTTGGTGCGGTATTGCGGTTGCAGGCGAATCATAATTGGCGCATCTTCATTTGCATCGCGGAATTTGCTTGCCTCTTTACCAAACAAAGCCGTACGCACTTCCACTGCAATTTGTGCTAAGGAAACACCTTCGCGTTGTGCTTTTTCCCTGTCTATATCAATAATAATTTCCGGCTTGCTGATTTGCAAATCGCTTTTCAATTCATCAATTCCTTCAATTCCAGAGCGGTCAATTTCTGCTTTTACTTTTTGCGTAAGCGGCTCTAATACTTCAAAATCATCTCCGCTGATTTCAATGTTTATCGGCTTACCAACCGGTGGTCCGTTCCGTTCCGGTTCTACAGAAATAGTTGCGCCCGCCACACCGCGCTTTTTAAATTCTTCGCGAATGGCAGTAAGCCATTTTGAAGTGCGCACATCATCTCTTTCAGCATATTTTTTGAAAGCAACCGTAACTTTTGATTTGTTGGGTGTTGGCACTTTATCAGGGTTTTGCGGGTCGCCCGCGCCCAAACCAACGTTTGTAATTACAGAAGTTACATCAGGATTTTTTTCACCGATAACTTTGTAAACACGTTGCTCAATTTCCTGTGTAATACTGTCGGTTACAACTGCATCCGTTCCTTGTGGTAACAATGTATAAACGTAAACGAAGTTTGGCTCGCCACTCGGGAAAAATTCAATCACCGGTTTGGATGCCAAAAATATACCCCAACTCAAAATCAATGTTGTTAGAACACCCAACGAAACATACAATGGTCTTCTGCCTTTTATGAGTAAATTCAGTGTGCTTCGGTAGCTGCCTATCACTTTGGGCCATATTCTTGTTTGCCAAGAAATAACTGCTTTATACAGAACAAAATGATACAGCAAAATCATCAGGATAGCGAACACGGCAAAGTTGCCCAAGCCAATATTTCCGGTGATGTAGGACAGCACCGCAACTACTGCAAATGCAATAAAACCTTTTACATAATCTTTAAGTTTTGATGGCGCGTTGTGGTCGTCTTTTTTCATAAAGCTGACCGCAAAAACAGGGTTGATTACAAACGCCACAAACAATGAAGCGCCCAAAGTTACAATCAATGTAACAGGAAGATTTTTCATGAACTTACCAACTATTCCGGGCCAAAAAAGCAAAGGAACAAACGGAGCAAGTGTGGTAAGCGTTCCTGCTAAAACAGGCATGAATACTTCGCCTGCGCCATACTTTGCAGCCTGCTCGATTTTGTACTCATATTTATTGAAAATACGGTGTGTGTTTTCAATCACCACAATGGCATCGTCCACCACAATTCCCAATGCAAGCAAGAAAGAGAAC
>CAZNHL010000141.1:3512-5236 GCA_964572965.1 uncultured Bifidobacteriaceae bacterium | reverse complement strand
CTCCTGACCGACCACCTTACTGGATCATCGGGTGTGTGCGATACGCCCCTACTGCGCTCGGTTAACGGCGGTTCGGCTTGGCTTCGGCTTCGCTCAGCCACCGGGTATGGGCTACGCTCAGTCTTTGTCCGTGGTTGCGTCTCCTGACCGACCACTTTAATGCATCATCGGGTGTGTGCGATACGCCCCTACCGGCCCCTTGGCTTGGCTTCGACTCCGCTCAGCCACCGGGTATAGACTCGGCTGCGCTCGGTTACCGGTTTCCAACTATCGACGCATGCAATACGCCGCTACTGCGCTCAGCCACCGGTATGTCACCGCACGGGTGTGTGTTCGTTTAAACAAGGATAAACACGACGCTTTTGGCTGTATGGCTGCTCTGTGTTTTAGGGTGCCATACAACTCTATCAATATAACCGTAAAATCTATCTTTATTGCCGCCAGTGTACCGGATACCCGCCCCCACCTTGCATAAAAAGGAGGTCGCAATGGCAGTATATGGGGGTCGGGCAAAACATAAAAAATAATCTGTCTGATTTTTTGTAGAAAGATTTAGTCAATAAACTTAAACATTTTTTAGGGATAGCCAGAAAATAGCTTTAACTTAATGCAACTAAGTATTTAGGGTAGAAATTTATGCTTGCTGGTTTATCTATGAAAAAAACGACCGTTCCTTTATCAGTTTCTGTAACTGACTGGTTGAAAAAGAAGATTATTTTGGGTGAAATGGAACCCGGTGAATGGCTGCGGGAAGAACACATTGCCAAAGAGATTGGTGTAAGCAGAATTCCGTTGAGAGAAGCGCTGAAAAATCTGGAAAGTGATGGTTATGTAACCAATATCCCGTTTAGAGGTGCTGTTGTAAAGGAAAGAAGTATTGAGGAAATAATTGAAGCTCTGGATTTGATGGATCTTTTAGTACCTGTTCTTTTAAAAGCTGCCATTGCCAACTACACGGAGGAGGATCTTGCGAAACTGGAAACGATTTATGATGATATGGATGGCTGGTCTAAGCAGGACAGTTTTTTGAAAATGACTCATGAAATGACAGAACTGATGTATAAACCTGCAAAAAAGGACTATACTCTGAATCTGATAAAAGAACTCTATGTAAAAAGTTTTACTACGTTTAAGATGTTGTTTGTTAATAACACTAAAACGATTGAAGCTTTGCAAAAACAAGCAAAAGATTTTGTAGAATTGATTCGCAGTGGCAGGCACGAGGAGGCCCTGAAAGGCCGTGTTAAATCCATAAAGAACAGTACTTCCAAAATCCGTGAAACTCTGCAAGTGCTTGCCCCTGTTTGACAACAATAGTTCTTTGGCCTACCAATAACTTCCCTCACTAATTTATTGGCTCTTGCTTAATATGATGGTTGCTATCATAACAAACGTGTATAATAGGTAATGTCCGTTTAGTGGTGACCAGGACGAGGTCAAACATTTATGGCAAACAACGCTGGCAGAGTTTGATTGTTTCTCTGCCTCTTGGTGGCTTTAGACAGAACTGCAAATATTCCATTTAAATTGATGCGACCTCTGCAGGGGGTAACTGTAAATATGGGAACGGGTGAGGTTTCCTGATGATAATGATTTTAGCGGATAGACCCGCCAATACTTGCTGGTGCAAATTGATTAACTTTATACTATAGCTACCTTATTTATATTTATTTATGAAGAAATCCTCAATGCCCTTAGCGGTAACGGTAAGCGAGTTTCTGAAA
>CAZNHL010000141.1:1202-3502 GCA_964572965.1 uncultured Bifidobacteriaceae bacterium | reverse complement strand
GTCGATAACAGCAGACGAGAATTATCATGACGGAAGCGAGTTTCTGAAAGAGAAGATTATTTTTGGGGAGCTTGAAGCCGGCACTCGCTTACGGGAGGAACATATTGCGAAAGAATTGGGAATAAGCCGGATTCCTTTGAGAGAAGCTCTTAAAAACCTTGAAAGCGAAGGCTACATTGTTACTATTCCCTACAAAGGCGCTGTTGTCAGAAGCTGGGATTCTCATGAGATAGCTGAAGCCAAAGAGTTGCTTCAGTCGTTGATTCCGCTGGTTTTAAAGGCGGCCATTCCGAAATATACTGAAGAGGATTTACTGAAAATGGACAATAGCTATGACAGCAGTCAGGATTGGTCGAGCCAGAAAAATCTGCTGATGCTGATATGGCGCACCGTTGATGTTATATATGGCCCTTCAAAAATGCCTTTTGCTGTTTCTGTCATTAAAGAGCTTTATGTGAAGGTATTCGGTGACTTTAAGACATACTACATCAACGACAACAGTGCTATAGAAAAAGCACAGGAACAATTAAGAGAGTTTACCAGGCTCATAAGAAATGGTGAACACGAAGCTGCATTGAAGTTAAGGCTTAAGTCGTTGAATGTGGCTTACAATAAGCGTAAAAAATAATCCCCTCAAAACATTTCATTCTGAGGGGATTTACCTTAATAAGTTTCTGGCGTTCCGGTATAAATCTGTAATCCGGCAAGAACGGCAGAAAACTTCTAGCAAATTAATTAAGCCGGGCTTTTAACACCTCCGGCTTAAATTACTTCAGTTTTGCAAATGCCTGTTCAAAATCGGCTTTGATATCATCTATATGCTCAATGCCAACTGAAACTCTTAGCATAGACGGATCCACGCCGCTGGCCAGTTGTTCTGCTTCAGACAATTGCTGGTGTGTTGTTGTTGAAGGCTGAATGATCAGTGTTTTAGCATCGCCCACATTGGCCAGGTGGCTTGCCAGCTCAAGGCTATTGACAAACTGTGAAGCCAGCACTGCCCCTCCTTTTACTTTAAAGCTCAATACACCTCCAAAGCCTCTTTTCAGGTATTTTTTTGCAAGACTATGATACTTGCTGCTTTCCAGACCCGGGTAATTTACGCTTTCAACAGACTCGTGTTTTTCAAGCCACTTAGCCAGTTCAAGTGCATTTTCAACATGGCGTTGTACACGCAGCGAAAGTGTTTCTAAACCTTGTATTAACAGGAAAGAGTTGAAAGGGCTGATTGCAGGACCCCAGTCGCGGAGACCCTCTACCCTTGCTCTGATAATGAAAGCAATGTTGCCGAATGGGCCATCGCTACCAAATACATCCCAGAATTTCAGACCGTGGTAACCTTCAGCAGGCTCTGTAAATTGCGGATACTTTCCATTGCCCCAATTGTAATTACCGCCGTCAACAATTACGCCACCTATACTTGTTCCGTGTCCGCCAATCCACTTGGTTGCCGACTCCACTACTACATTGGCGCCATGTTCCAACGGACGGAACAAATAACCTGCCGCTCCAAATGTGTTATCAACCACCAAAGGAATGTCCTTTCTCTTGGCAAGTTCTGCCAGTTTCTCAAAATCAGGGATATTGAACTCAGGATTACCGATTGTTTCTATATAAATGGCCTTTGTTTTACTATCTATAAGCTTCTCAAAACTTTCAACACTGTCTTTTTCAGCAAAACGTACGTCAATACCAAGTCTTTTAAAAGAAACCTTAAACTGGTTAAATGTTCCGCCATACAGGAAAGAACTACTGACAAAATTATCGCCGGCCTGAAGGATATTATTTAACGCAATAAACTGCGCCGCCTGACCAGACGCTACAGCCAAAGCAGCTACCCCGCCTTCCAATGCCGCCACTCGCTTTTCAAATACATCGGTCGTCGGGTTCTGTATTCTGGTATAAATGTTTCCGAATTCTTTCAGCGCAAAAAGATTGGCTCCATGTTCAGCACTTTTAAAAGCGTAAGAGGTTGTCTGGTAAATAGGCACTGCACGCGATTGTGTAGTCGGGTCTATTTCCTGTCCCGCATGTAACTGAAGTGTTTCAAATTTAAGTTGATTAGCCATATTGTATTGTTATGTTTAAAGTTCAGCCTATATAACGCATAATTAACAAGAATATTTCAATTTTCATAGTTTTCCTATGGGATTTATATATTGTACAATTCATCCACTAATATAATTGATTCGTAAGTATTCTATATTAACTTTTCAGATATGTTCATTAAACTCATTTTTGTTAGTATGCTTGCCCTGTCCGGTACCGTTGCTATTGCTCAAAACTTCGATATTCAGGGC
>CAZNHL010000141.1:0-1192 GCA_964572965.1 uncultured Bifidobacteriaceae bacterium | reverse complement strand
GGGCCATAGAGGCGCCAGAGGTTTAAAGCCTGAAAATACAGTCGGCGCGTTTCTTACAGCGCTGGACCTTGGGGTAACCACTCTGGAACTGGACGTTGTCATTACAAAAGACAAACAGGTTCTGGTATCGCATGAACCATGGATGTCCGCAGCAATTTGCCTTGACACTAAGGGAAAACCATATGACGAAGCTCAGGAGAAAAGCTTTAACATTTATCAAATGACTTATGCTGAAATAAAAGCTTTTGATTGTGGTAGTAAAGTAAACAGCCGATTTCCCGATCAGACAAAAATGAAAACCTCAAAACCTTTATTGAGTGAGGTTTTTAAAACAATAGAAGCAAAAATCAAGAAAAAAAATCTGCCACGGGTAAAATACAATATTGAAATTAAAAGTGAAGTTGAAAGCTATAGTACTTTTCAGCCGGAGCCTGAAGAATTTTCAGAACTCGTTTACGCGGTAATAAACCAATATATCAGCTGGGACAGAATCACTATCCAGTCTTTCGATTTTAATGTGCTGCAATACTGGCATAAAAAACACCCTGAAGTAACACTTTCTGCCCTGGTAGAAAATACCGATTCGATTGATGAAAATCTGGAATCACTTGGTTTCAGGCCACAAATTTACAGTGCCGACTATACTCTTCTAAACCCGGAAAGTATAGAGAAATTACATTTTTACAATATTAAAGTCATTCCATGGACAGTAAACATGCCGGAAGATATGCTCAGGTTGAAAAAATGGGGAGTTGACGGAATCATCAGTGATTACCCTGATAGAGCCATCAAAACTTTAAGTCCTTAAAAACTGATACATCAGTATTATCTTTTCCGGCAAAATACTATGCATGTAATAAAACGTAGAAAGAATTTCTGATTAAAGTAAAAAAACGCTTCCAATATCAATTTGGAGACATATACCCTCCATTTCCTAATGTATGTTTTAGCTCTTTTTTATGAAAGTAAAGTTACTTTTATAAAAAAGAGCTTTCAAAACTTCACCCCCAACCACTTGGCACACCACAGCAATTTGATCCTCAGGCACATCTACGCGTAATAAAGTTTTGTTAAATAAAATCACTACACTTTTATTTTTTCCGGCTATGAAAAAACATCTACTGCTAACAGTATATGCAGCTCTTTGCATGAACCTTACTGTCCTTTCTCAAGGTAACGGTATTGACGGGGC
>CAZNHL010000140.1:4677-5353 GCA_964572965.1 uncultured Bifidobacteriaceae bacterium | reverse complement strand
CTGTACCTGCTGTACCAGTATTAACCGTAGGCGTAGTCGCTGAACCTGTACCACCGGTAGCTGCTGTGTACCATTTTAAGGCACTACCTGCTGCGCTTAGCGTAGGCGCTGTACCGTTCTGGCAGACCGGGCTTGGGTTGCTAGCAGTTGGTGCGGATGGCGTAGCATTCACGTTAACGGTCAAACTGCCGCTTTCTTTATAGCAGCTTGTAGTAGTAAGGTTCGCCGCTACAGTAGCTATACGGACTTTATAGGTACCGGCAGGGACGCTGCTGAAGGAAGCTGTCGTTGTAGACGATGGTCCCTGTACACTACCGATACCAACATTCGAGGAATTGAACAACTGATAATAGACACCCGTAGGGATCGTCGCTGACAAACTACCTGTAGTCGCTGGACTACAAATATCAACAGGTGAAGTAGTCACAAAAGAGGTACTACCGCTAGGTGGGGTACAAGTAGGAGCACATGTTGCATCTTGCCTTACATATACAGTATCAGTAAGTGTACACTGGGTATTCGTTTTATTAGTTGCTGTTACAGTATATATCTGAGAAGCAGAAGGAGAAACAGCGGTATTTCCCTTACTCTGAATATTAGTTGTTCCTGTTACATTAATACTTGGGCTCCATGCAAAATTATATTGAGGGCTACCTGTAGGTACCGGACAGGTAAC
>CAZNHL010000140.1:0-4667 GCA_964572965.1 uncultured Bifidobacteriaceae bacterium | reverse complement strand
GTCAACGTGATAATTTATATTAGCTGACGAAACCGCATTAGCTGGTGCCACAACAGTCCTTACAAGCTGGTTATTGGCATTGTAAATTTCAAAAGTCATATTTGTTATCATGGATGCTCCAGGAGTTGGCACGATTGTCAAATCCAGACCAATCTGATCTCCTGTAGATGCATAAAATTGTGCTTCACCATAATATTCCCAGGCATTCCCCGGAGGAAGTTTATCAGTTTGATAAGCACCGGGTTTGTTCCCACCAGGTGTTACCAGAACAGTAACTGCCGGAAACCAGTAATTATTACCCTGCCAAAACTTTACTCTCCATAAACAAGGAGCCGGATTGGCAGTAATATCTGCCTGTAAGTTTGCCTGGCACTTAGGATTGTAATCTATCACCTTTCCTGCTAGAGTAACGTTCTGAGCAGTAGTATACTTCACTAAAGCGGTAGTAACTGCCTTACAAGCAGGATCACCAGTTTTTACTATTTCAATATTATAAACCCCATCAGGTAAATTAGCTATTGTAGCTGTTGTTCCGGTACCGGACTGACTACCTGAAACTGGTCCTGTATAATTAACAGTATAACTTGTTGCCCCTCCAATTGTCAATGCAATCGACCCACTTTTCATATTCTGACAAGGGGTATTTGTCGGTGTAGCAGTTACAGTCATTCCGCAGGTATTACAGTTTTTAACAACAACTGTAAGATCACAACCTACCCCTAAACAACCTTTACTATTACACATCTCAAGCCTGTAAGTGTATGTACCTGCTACTGTCGGAGTTTCCGTGATATTCCTTGTTGTTGCAAAAGCTGTAGTACTTCCATTTTTATACCATTTAAATGAAATGTCCGAAGACTCTCCACCATCAACAACAGCCTTCAATGTATAGGCAGTTCCTAAACAAAACTCTTTGGCATCATAGCCTATTTTTCCTGTCGGCACCAGACTTCCCCACCCTTCAAGTTTTCCCTCCCAGTTCGGAGGCCACACAGCAAGGGAATATTTAGCAGGATCCTCTTTAGGGAGACCAAGAATAATAACATCTATTACAGGACCTAATTGCTTGAAAGGAATCGCCGTATTGATTGAACCTGATACTGCAATAAATTTTGCTTTTACCTTATTAGTTAATGCCGTCCATTGAGCTGTAGAATATTCATGATAAAAAGGTTTGATAACATCCATGTAGTGCTGAACAGTATCCCAGGCAATGTTACTGTTAAAATCTTCAAACTTAGTTGAACCTGCCGGATAATTACAATGCGTAGTCAAGCCCTGAAGAACAGACAACATTTTACCATGTTTAGTCAGGTATGCTGCATTTCCTAAACCTCCGAAATCGGGCCAGCAGGCATTTGTCTGTAAAGCAGCATTATTAGTGTAAAGGAAAGACGATATTGAAGAAAAACTCGCTGTTTGATTATTATGGAACGCAGCAAAAACTTTATGGATCGCTAAAGGGTCTGCTGCATTTATAGCAATAGGATATGGATCAACACCAAATTTATATCTGGACCACTGCATCTCTTTCACAAATTCATAAGCCATTGACAATGAAGCACGTTCAAAAGAGTGCGAGAAATATGGTGCCGGAGATGCTCCTACAAATCTAACAGGATAATGCTGTTGCATTTCATTACCAAACCCTATCCATTGACCACCGGCAACTCCATTTTCCATTTGAAAACAACCGTCGCCATTATACATAGCAGCCCACTGAGGCTGAAATGCCGAACCCCGTCCGGGTGCCCATACCGTACCAGGAATACAACCCAGCTGGCTTTCATCAGCTGCAATACCCATCCAAATATCCATAGAAAATTTAGTACTTGGCATTTTCAAGACATTTCGGGTATAGTTCCAGGCGTGAGCTACACTGATCGCCCAGGTAAATCTATTGGTAGGAATAGCAATATTGATCCCCCCATTATAGTTTACATAACCTTGTGGTAAAATTAACGGACCACAAGGAATGTAACAGGTCGAATCCATGATATCGTAATTAGGCGTTGAAGGAATCAACACTTTCGGCGGATTCTGTCCGAAGGCCGTAAAGGTCAAACCCACAAACATGCCCACTAATAAGAATATATGTTTGAATTTCATATGCTTGAAATTTATTCTACAGATCATAATCATTACCCAATGAAACGTTTTTATTAACTCTTCAAATTATTAAAACATTGATTTAGGAGGGTAAAACGTAATATCCGCTTCATTGTAGCAGGGTCGGAATTGGCATAGAGGAAGAATAGCATAATTCATATTTATAAGTAAAACCAGATCAGAATATTTCTAATCAACATCAATTTATTTACAAATTAACAAAAAAGTAACCAGTTTATGATAATAAAAAGAAGAAATATAATTAATCTACTTTACCTGACTCTCAAATCATTAAGCAAAATCCTTATGATTTAAAACTATTAAACCTGATAGCCAAAATGAAGTTTCTGCTCTTGGTTAAGGCTATGCACAAATTCAGTTACCAAGACCCTTAACAAAAAAGGCTATTCTTTCGAATAGCCCTTCTATTGGAATATACCTGATTGTTAGTAGTGCCACCTTACAAATGCTTCCATAGCAGCATATTCAGCTAAACCAAGCTTGTTGTAAAGGTTTGCTGTTCCGGCGTTTCTATCTTCTGCTCTTTGCCAGAACTCACGTGCATCGGAACCCTGAAAAACCACACCATCTTTTTGAGATTGATGTTTGAAAATACCGTGGCGCTTTTTAAGTACTTGTTCAGGACTCATTGGCACAGCCATTTCAATTTCATAAACTTCCCATTCGTGCCATGCACCTCTGTACAGCCACAACCAGCAATCTTTCATAAAATCCTCATTTTTCAGCCTTTTGCAAGCTTCAAAAATAGCATCCAGACAAACCTTGTGCGTGCCATGTGGATCTGCCAGATCGCCTGCTGCAAAAATTTGTTGGGGTTTTAATTTGCGAATTAAATCAACAGTCAACTGAATATCTTCCTCTCCTACAGGCTTTTTCTCAACCAATCCTGTTTCATAAAACGGCAGGTTCATAAAGTGAGCATTTTCATCAGGAATACCAACAAAGCGACAGGTAGCTTTCGCTTCACCAACGCGTATCAAACCTTTAATCTGGCGTACTTCATGTGTATCCTTTTCACTTGCTTTTTTATTTTTCAGGAATGACTTAGCATCTTTGAAAAGTTTTTCAGCATCTGAATTTTCAAAACCGAATTTTTTATTGTAATCCCTTACGAAGTCTGCAAATCGATATGCTTCATCATCCTGAACAGCAATATTTCCTGAAGTCTGATAGCCAATATGAACATCATGACCCTGGTCATGCAAACGCTGGAAAGTCCCCCCCATAGAAATGATATCATCATCCGGATGTGGCGAAAATATCAACACAGTCTTTTTGGCAGGCAAAGCTCTTTCCGGACGATTAGAATCATCAGCATTTGGCTTTCCTCCCGGCCAGCCCGTAATCGTTTTTTGCAAATTATTGAATACATCAATATTCAGCTCATAAGCAGAACCCTTCTGGGCAATCAAATCACCCAAACCATTATTGCTATAATCAGTTGTTGTCAACTTCAAAACTGGTTTTCCCAAGTCCAAAGCCAACATACAAACAGCTTTTTTCACTAATGCCGGAGTCCACTGTACAGGCCCTGCTAACCAAGGTGTCTTAACACGCATCAATTCTGAAGCTGCCCCCTCATCTAAAACATATAATGCATTAGGGTGTTGCTGTAAGAATGAAGCGGGAGCCTTATCTGTCACCTCTCCTTCGGCTGTATTTTTAATAATTTTAGCCTTCCCTTCTCCCCAGGCTACCAAAACCACGCGTCTCGCTTTCATGATCTGCGACACTCCCAAAGTAATTGCCAAACGAGGTACATTGGACAATGTAAAAAAATCTGATGCCGCTGCTACTCTTGTAGAGTGATCCAAAGGTACCAAACGTGTTTTAGAGCTCAACTGCGATCCCGGTTCATTAAACCCGATATGACCAGTATGTCCAATTCCCAGTAACTGGAAATCCAAGCCTCCCAAAGCATCAATTTTTGCTTCATAAGCTTCTACGTAAGCAGGAATTTGTTCCTTACTTAGCGTACCATCCGGAATATTATAGTTTTGACGGTCAATATCCACATGATTAAACAATTGTTCTTTCATGAAACGCACATAACTTTGCAAAGCATCCGGCTGCATTGGATAATACTCATCCAAATTGAATGTAACTACATTCTTAAAACTTAAACCCTCTTCCTTATGCAGCCTTACTAATTCTGCATATACTTTTTTAGGAGACGATCCTGTAGCCAAGCCCAATACTGCAGGTTTCCCTTCTTTAGCTTTATTTCTGATCAAATCAGCAATTTCCTTTGCAACTGCTTTTGATGCATCTACAGAGTTGGTATAAATCTGTGTTGGTATTTTTTCAAAATTGATAGCTACGTCTGAATTATTTGCCATAAAACCCTTATGTTTTAAAGTTAAACCGAGATTATAGTAAATATATTTTTTTTTATGAAATAAGCCTCATTTATAGAATCTAAATTTCCTTCTTATCAAAGGTTAATACTTTATTATGGCCTGTCCGGCCTAAACATTATCCTCAAACCTGTCAGCAAGGCGGCGGCAGGTTTGAAGGTTTACCCGAACACTAATTGT
>CAZNHL010000139.1:0-5419 GCA_964572965.1 uncultured Bifidobacteriaceae bacterium | reverse complement strand
ATTTAAAACTCCGATTCTGAAAAATCCTGAAAATTTAAAATCAGTAAAATCTGTGATATCAGCTAAATTAATGGGCAAACTTCTGAATCCCCGTTTCAGCGGATCAGGTAAGGTCCGCTGAAACGGATACTCAATTTATTGTAAAAGGCAGATAAAGAAAGAGGCTTCCACATTGGAAGCCTCTTTCTTTATCTGATGATATTGAAAAGCCGTGACCAGCGCACTTTGTTAAGAAGCCCTCCGTTAGCATCAAGGCTCATCCAGATAAGAACGGCTTTGCCAACAATGTGATCTTCCGGAACAAAGCCCCAATAGCGTGAATCAAGAGAGTTATGACGGTTATCACCCATCATGAAGTGATAGTTCTGCTTAAACGTGTATTCTGTTTGTAACTGACCGTCTATGTAAAGTTTACCGTCTGTAATTGTAGCATTGTTAAGTCCTTCGTATTTCACAATAGTATTACCGTAAGTAATAACATTGTTAGTATCCAATTGGATTTTCATGTCTTTTGCAGGAAGTACCAATGGTCCGAAATTGTCTTCATTCCACTTAAACAATGATGAGAACGGAAAAATGCGTGGGTCGCCTTCGCCTGTAGGACGTTTAGACATGATCACGTCGTTTACAAAACCCTGATCTTTCAATGCTTTGGCAGTTTCAGGTGTTGTCCATACAATATAGCCACCCTGAATCATCTGAGCTTCTGTGATATCGAATTTTTGGAGGGTTCTTTCGCTTAGTGTCTGGTCTGTCAGAATAAAATATCTGTATTGTAACAAACCTTCGTTTATTTCTGGTTTTCCATTAATATTTACCTGAAGGTCTTTGATCTGCAATGTATCGCCGGCCTGTGCAACACAACGTTTGATATAATAAGTTTTCAGGTCTAACGGATGTCCTTCTTCTTCAGCAGGCCAGTTGAATACAACCACATCATTACGCTTTACTTCAGAGAAACCGGGCACGCGGAATTGTGGCAACTGAACCCAGTCAAGGTAAGATTTGAATGGAAGGAACCACATTTTCTGGTGAGTAAGCGGCATTTGTAATGGCGTTTTTGGGGTTCTTGGCCCATAGTGCATTTTGCTCACAAAAAGGAAATCGCCTACCAATAGTGTGCGCTCCATGGAAGGAGTAGGGATGGTATATGCTTCAAAAAAAGCCCATCTGATCAAAGTAGCTGCTACAACTGCAAAAAGAATGGAGTCAAACCATTCTCTTCCTTTACTTTTTTTAGGCTTTACTTTCGTTGATTTGCCTATTCCAATTTTTTCTAAAAAACTACTAGCCATAATCCTGATTAAAACTTTAACATATCTTCCATTCCGAAGATACCTGATTTTTTGTTGACAAATTCAGCAGCAAGTACAGATCCTAAGGCAAAGCCTTCTCTGGTATGCGCTGTATGTTTTATTTCAATTGTGTCGATTTTAGAGTCGTAGCTGGTGCTGTGAGTGCCTGGTACAATTCCTGTTCTCTTTGGTATAACGACAAGGTCTTCCGGTTTATTTGATTCAAACAATTCAACACGCGTTTTTCTGTCGAGATTCTCAATAACGCCTTCTGCCAGGGTAATGGCTGTTCCCGATGGACGGTCTTTTTTCTGGGTATGGTGAATTTCTTCCATCCAAACATCATAGTCCGGAAAGTTATTCATCATTTTTGCCAGTACTTTATTCAGCTGGAAAAAGATGTTTACACCAACGCTAAAATTTGAAGCATAAAAGAAAGCTGTGTTATTGTGCTTTGTCAATACCTCAATTTCAGTTTTTCTGTCTAGCCAGCCTGTGGAGCCGGATACAGTAGCTACTTTATTGCTGATAAGAGTGTGTAGGTTTTGGAATGCGGCTTCAGGAGTTGTAAACTCAATGGCTACATCTGTATTGGACGGGTTAATGTCATTGATCTGTGAGGTATTGGCAGAGCCGATTCTGAAAGATATTTCATGGCCTTTACTGATTGCAATTTGTTCAATTGCTTTGCCCATTTTACCGTAACCAACTAGAGCGATTCTCATATTTTGACTTGAAACTAAAATTAACAGAAAGACCGGGAATGATTCCGGTATGATTGGTGTAAATAATATCAGGGCTTATTCTTACACTTAGGTCGTCTTTGATGTCAAACTCCATTAAGTGGGCATCTACATAAGCATCAACAATACTCATAACATACACCAGACTGGCGCCAATAATCAACATGTCACGATACTTGCGGTAGTAGTTGACGTTACTTAAATATTGCGGAGCCAATGGTGATGTTGAATTTGCTTCATAAAGATCTACAGACTCATTGTACTGGTTGTTATACCATAGAGCACCATAAATTGTACTTCCCATAAGACCCCAGACAACAGGAGCTTTCCAGTATTTTTTATTATAAATCTGGCCAAGACCAAGACCAGGAACAACAGCTGAAAGAAGGGCGGCTTTGCCGGGACGGCTCATACTTGCTTTATGTTTTTTCTTTGAAAGCGAGCTGTCTGAAGCGACTTTTTTGGATGCTTGGGTAGTGTCCTGTGAAAAGCAATTGGTGCTGACTGATATTAACAGAGATAATACCAGTAGCACCAATAATGAGTTCTTTTTAAATAAAGGCATTCTAAATCTAAATCAGATTGAGGATTTCCAGAATACGGTTCAGGTCGTCGTTGTTCAAAAATGGAATTTTGATTTCTCCTTTTTCTCCGGCCTCAACTTTTACATTGATTTTGGTGCTGAAATGATTAGTAAGCATTTGCTGTACTTCAAACATTTCCGGGCTTAAACCTGTTTCTTTTTTGTCTTTAGGCTTCTTTTCTGCATTTTGAGCGAGGTTTCTTACAAGCTCTTCTACCTGACGTACAGAAAGCTCTTCTGCCAGTATGCGTTTTAATATTGCAAGCTGGAGATCAACATTTTCCAATGTAATGATACTTCTTGCATGTCCCATCGTGATTGCGTTGTCACGGAGTGCTGCTTGAATATCAGGTGGAAGTTTTAATAAACGCAGGTAGTTATTAACTGTTGTCCGGTTTTTGCCAACTCTTTCTCCTAATTCTTCCTGTTTTAAAGAACATTCAGAAAGAAGTCTCTGATATGATAGGGCAACTTCTATAGCGTTAAGATCCTGGCGCTGAATGTTTTCAATCAATGCCATTTCCAGCATTTGCTGGTCGTCCGCAGTACGGATATAAGCAGGGATTTTAGTCAGGCCTGTTAGTTTCGATGCTCTGAAACGACGTTCACCGGAAATGATCTGGAACTTGTTAGAGTCAAGTCTGCGAACAGTGATCGGTTGTATAATACCTTGTACTTTGATGGAATCTGCTAATTCCTGTAGTGCAGTTTCATCAAAATGATGTCTTGGGTTGTATGAGTTTACCTCAATAGTGTCTATGTCAATTTCGCTGAAATTGGCAGGAGTAGCCGGTGCCGCTGCTACAGAAGTAGTAGCGGAGGTTTCCTGACTTTCCGGTGCATTGTCAGCATCTTCCAGCAACGCTGCTAATCCTCTTCCTAACGCTGATTTTTTCTTAATTTCTGACATTTAACAGGTTTTTACTAAATATAAATATATTCTGGTTATGCTTAAATTTTAGGAATACTCAATCCGTTTCTTTGAATTACTTCCTTAGCAAGGTTCAGGTAACTGATTGCCCCTTTACTTTCAGCATCGTGCGCCAATACAGGAACACCATAACTTGGTGATTCTCCCAATTTGACGTTACGAGGGATGATTGTATCGAAAACCATATCAGGGAAGTGCATTTTTACTTCATCTACTACCTGATTGGCAAGACGAATACGCAAATCATACATGGTTAACAACATGCCTTCTATTTCCAGTTCAGGGTTCAGTCGTTTTTGGATTACCTTGATTGTCTGAAGCAATTTACCCAGACCTTCAAGTGCAAAATACTCACATTGAATCGGGATAATAACTGAATCAGCAGCAGTAAGGGAATTAACTGTAATCAGACCAAGAGAAGGAGAGCAGTCAATGATAATGAAATCATATACCTGCTTTACACCTGCAAGTGATTCTTTCATTTTCATTTCCCTGTTTTCCAGGTTAATCATCTCAACTTCAGCACCTACCAGGTCAATGGCAGAAGGAAGCAAGTCAAGAAATGAAATTTCAGTTTTTATGATAGTGTCTTCTGCTTTGATTCCATTAACCATGCAGTCGTAAACACCCGCTTTAATCTCTCTAGGGTCAAAACCCAAACCCGATGTAGAGTTTGACTGCGGGTCAGCATCTATCAGCAGGGTTTTATACTCCAATGCAGCAAGACTTGCTGCAAGATTGATTGCCGAAGTGGTTTTTCCAACACCGCCTTTTTGATTCGCGATCGCAATGATTTTACCCATTTTGAAAAATATCTTTAATTATAATGTTGCTATAGGACTTTTTAAACCGAATCGTCTATATCATTTTGCTACCAAAACGATAATAATTATGAATTTATTTAAATTCTGACAAATAGTCTAAAAAATCGCGAAATTGCATACACAAAGATAGGATTTTAAACTTATTAAAAACAGTATAAATGAGCAGACAATTTTTATTTTACATTCTGCTATGTTCAGTTATTTTTTCTTGCGGTAGAAGTTCAGATGCTGAAAAACACTTAAAAATATTCAGATTTAATGTCCCAGAGGGACTTAGCTCGCTGGATCCTGCATTTGCCAGAAGCCAGGCAACAAGGTGGGCTACGGAGCAAATGTTTAACGGATTGGTGGAGCTGGATGATAAACTGGCTGTTAAACCTGCTCTTGCTGTTAGCTGGACTATTTCTGATGATAAAAAAGAGTATACCTTTAAATTAAAGAAAGGTGTTCATTTTCACGATCACATAGTTTTTGAAGGTGGTGTCGGACGTGAAGTAAAAGCATCGGATTTTGTTTTTTCTTTCAAAAGAATCATTGACCCGGTTGTTTCAAGTACGGGAGGGTGGATTTTTAATGATAAGCTTGTTTTAAATAAGGATGGGAAAATAGCTGATAATGCTTTTGAAGCTATTGATGATTACACACTAAAAATCCGCCTTGAAAAGCCATTTCCACCTTTTTTACAAATACTGTCAATGCCTTATGCCTATGTAGTGCCAAAAGAAGCGGTTACTAAATACGGTAAAGAGTTTAGGAATAATCCAGTAGGGACGGGGCCTTTTAAGTTTAAATTATGGGACGAATCTTCTGCGTTGGTATTACTTAAGAATGATAAATACTGGAAGAAAGATGCAAAGGGTCAATCATTACCTTATCTGGATGCCATCCATATTTCTTTTATCAATGACCTGAATATGGCTTTGCTGACTTTCCAACAAAATAAACTGGACTTTATTACCGGTATAGAAGATAATTCGCGTGACTTGCTGCTCGATCATCAGGGGCAGTTAAAGCCTGAGTATGCAGGTAAGTTTGCCATTCAG
>CAZNHL010000138.1:0-5530 GCA_964572965.1 uncultured Bifidobacteriaceae bacterium | reverse complement strand
GATAGATCTATTCTTGGATTAATAATATCATGCTAATCTAAAGGGCTACGCTCAGCCACCAACGCTACCTAACAGGCCTTTCAGGAATTTCCCTTACTTCAACACTTCCGTCAAATTCAAGAACAGGACATTCTTTTGCGAGCTCAATTGCAGTTTCGATAGTTTCAGCACGAAGAAACAAATTACTGACTACACGACGGTTATCAGCAACAACCGCTCCTTTTGTAACAAATTTCCCAAGTCCTGTTACTACATGGCTTTCTCCGGGAAAAGCAAAACTTGTTATATAAATGCCTTCTGCCTTCCACTTATCAAGTAAAGCATCCCATTTAGGGCCTGTAGACTTTACCTGTTCTGTGGTGTAGTTCAAAGGTACCCGTACTAATAAGCTGAACTGTTTCATCTTGGTTGTTTTGTTAGAATTTGAGACATCGGTTTGTGCATAGCTCTGGTGACCGAAAAGAATAAGAGCTGTAATGGCAGTAAAAAAGATTGATTTCATAGAATTGCTTTTTGTTTGACCAAAGTTGAGCAATTACGAAATCTTGTGATTGTAAAAAATCATTGATTTAACGAAACCTGACAGATTTAAAAAATTCGCCCGGTGTTTGCCCTGTAAAGAGCTTAAAGTCTTTATTGAAATGCGACTGGTCAAAATAACCGGCATTGTAAGCAATGTCAGCAAGATTGGGATCCGGGTCTTTCTGACGTATCAACGACCACATTTTTACTAAGTATGAAAATTGCTTTGGCGATGTACCGACCACCTTCCTGAACCGCTTTTCAAAAGCATCATTGCTGATAAATAACTGATCAGCGAGCTCTTTTATCCTCATCAATCCTTTTGACTGATAAATAATATCTACAGCAGCTGTAACAAGCCCGTCTGTCTTATGATCGCGTAAACATGAAAGCAAAAAACTCTCGATTACTGCTACTTTCTGCCTATAGGTACCGGCTTCTTCAAGCTGTTCTTCAATAAGAGCTATTTCCTGAGGATGGATAAAATGATCCAGTGAAATGCTTTCACCAAACAATTCATTGGCTGGAGTTTTAAAAAATGACGCAGCTCCTGTCTCTTTGAACATCACTACAAGTGTAGCTGTATCGGATTCATAATTGATCAGCCGTACCGATTTTCTCAAACCTGTCACAACCGAAGCAGGCAAATGCCCGCCGGCATAATTCGTTTGCCCTTTTATCCTGAAGGCAACCGCTAACGATGTATTTGGCAATACCCTGCTCAGCATACCGTCACGACTTTCTATGATTTTATAAGTCCTGATGTAAGGCTGTAATTGTGTACAGGGTATGTAGTTTTTTATAATCACAGAGACTGATTATTGAGTTTTATTCTTGTACGCTAATTTCAATAAAATAACTTACCACTGAAGCACAAAATGCACAGAAAATTCATAGGCCAGATAAAGAGGATTTCAAATCCAATTCATCTGTCGTTCGACTTTACCAAAATCGAACAGCCAGATCTTTTCGTGGACGTCCACCCTGACTCTGTACTGGGGAATAATATCATTGTAACAACAAAAAGTGCCGAGTGTAAACCATTTTAAACAAAAAAAGAATCCCGCTTTTGGCTATTGCACAACCAAGGCGGGACTCTTTTTACTTAAACTAAAACAGAAAACCTACTCTTTATTTCCAACCGCCACCAAGGGCTTTGTACAACTCTACTGTAGCTCCTAAATGCTGGCGCTGTATTGTCGCCAGGTTCAGTTCTGCCTGTAATTTACTACTCTGTACTGTAATCACTTCCAGGTAATTGGCCATTCCGTTTTTGAATAACAGATTGGCATTGTTAATGGCATTATGCAAGGTATTAACACGATTAGCGGCAATATCCTGCTGCGCTTTCAGCTTTTCTATTTTCACTAAAGCATCAGACACTTCTCCTACTGCCACCAGTACCGATTTCCGGAATTCAATCACAGCACGTTCTCTCTGAACTTTGGCTACTTTATATTGTGTCTTCAGTTGTTTACGCTGGAACAATGGCTGTGTAATGCCACCGCCCACCATGCCAAACAAAGAGGCAGGTAACATAAACCAGTTTGCAGCTTTAAAGGCATTCACACCACCACTTGCTGTAATTGTCAGAGCCGGATACATATTGGCTTTAGTAACCCCAACTTTTGCATTAGCGATGGTCAGTGCCAGTTCTGTTGTTTTCACATCAGGCCTGCGGCTTACCATATCCGCAGGCACACCTGTTGATAAGCTATCAGGCACAACAAGGCTATTCAATGCTGCTCCTCGTTCTTTTTTTGAAGGCAGTTCTCCAGCCAGAACACTCAGTGCATTTTCCTGAATAATAATACTTTGTTCCAATTGAGGGATCAACTGCGCTGCTACCTGCTGCTGGGCTTCTGCCTGTTGTACGGCAAGGCTTGTAACCTGCCCGGCATGGTATTGCAGATTGATAATTGTCAGTGTACTGTCGTTCAATGCAAGATTTCTTTGGGCAATAGTTAACTGAGCATCCAGCATCAGTAAGTTGTAATAGCTCTGAGAAACACTACTCACCACATTAGTCTGGATGAATTTCTTCACCTCTGTTGTTTGTAAGTAAGCTGCCATGGTACTTCTTTTCTGGTTCCGTATTTTGCCCCAGATATCAGCTTCCCACGAAAGCGATCCGCCTGCGTTAAAATCCTCAATATGTTCCGTGCCAAGGAAGTTTTTAATGCTTAGTCCTGTTAAACTATTGTCCGAAGGACGGCTTGTATTGGCTCCTACATTCAGTCTCACATCAGGCCAATACCCCAGTTTCGCCTGGCGCATCAGCAATCTTGCTTCTTCTATGTTTTTCACGGCAGCCTGCATATCGTAGTTTTTCACGATGGCACTGTCGATCAGCTTTCGCAGTACGGCTTCTGTGAAGAAGTTTTTCCACTGAATGGCCCCGACACTGTTACTGTCCGTTTTTGCAGCATTCCTGAAAGTCTCAGGCAATGCAGGTTTGGGTGTTGCAATGTCTTTTGACACTTTGCACGCGCCAAGCGCCACAAACATCAGCAGCAATGCAGATTTATATATATATGTCTTCATTATTTCTCTATTAAAAACTTTCCTTCAATCAGTTTGCGTTTACCAGGTGTTTGCTTTCATCCAATACCTGTTCGCTGTTAAGTGCTGCCTTTGGCGGGCCTGTTACTTTTTCCTGTAAATACTGGAATATCACATACAACACAGGAATCAGGAACAGACCGAAAACAACACCCGTCACCATACCACCTGCGGCACCAATACTGATAGAATGGTTACCCATAGCAGATGCCCCTGTGGCACTCATCATAGGGATCAGGCCGGCCACGAAAGCCAGTGAGGTCATAATGATCGGACGAAGGCGTAGTTTGGCGGCTTCCAGCGCTGAAGAAATCAGAGACTTCCCGGCTCTTCTTCTTTGCACAGCAAACTCTACAATCAGGATGGCATTTTTAGCCAGCAAACCAATGAGCATAACCAGCGCCACCTGTACATAGATATTGTTTTCTATACCTGTTAAACCGATTGCAGCAAACACTCCGAATATTCCGGCAGGAATAGACAGAATCACAGAAAGAGGCAGTATATAACTTTCATATTGTGCCGCCAGTAGGAAATACACAAACAGCAAACAAAGCGCGAAGATGATCACAGACTGTCCGCCGGAAGAAATTTCTTCTCTCGTCATCCCTGAAAACTCATAAGAATAACCAGATGGCAGGCTTGTTGCAGCTACCTGTTCAATAGCTTTGATAGCATCGCCTGAACTGAAGCCAGGTTTTGCCATGGCAGTAATACCGATAGAACCGAAAAGGTTATAACGGGAAGCTGTTTCTGGCCCATAAACACGTTTCAGGTTTACCAGTGTATTGATTGGCACCATATCGCCTTTTCTGCTTTTTACAAACACACCATCCATGGCTGCAGTACTTGCACGGTCTGTTTTGTGTGCCTGCAACATCACTCTGTAGTACTTACCGAAGCGGTTGAAATCAGCTGCCTGTACGCTACCGAAATAAGCCTGCATGGTTTGCAGAATTTCTTTCACGTTCACGCCCAGTTGCTCCGCTTTTTCCTCGTTTACTTCGAGTTCCAGTTGAGGATAATCATTTTTGAAAGTGGTAAAGGCGAACCCAATCTCAGGACGCTTCATCAGCTCTCCGATAAAATTGCCTGAGATGCCGCTGAACTTATCCAGCTTGCCACCGGTACGATCCTGTAATACCACTTCAATACCGTCCACGTTACTGAAACCCGGTACTGTAGGGAAAGTAAAGACGAAGAAGTTGGCGCTCTTGATCGGTGCCAGTTTGCCTCTTACTTCATTCATGATCGCATTGATTTCATGAATCTCTCCTCTTTCGTTTTCAGGTTTTAAATTCACGAAAGCAACACCTGCTGAAGGGTTTGAAGTCTGCGTTAGAATGTCAAACCCAGCAAGACTCATCAGCGTTTTATTTGCTCCTACGCTGCGTAAATTATCTTCGGCCTGTTTCATTACTTCTGTCGTACGTTCAAGTGAAGCACTGGCAGGCATTGACATGGCAATCGCAATAAACCCCTGATCTTCAGATGGAATAAATCCTGTTGGTGTTCTTTTCACCATCCAGCCGGTAGCAATAATAATAAGCGCTAATGCACCCATGCTTACCCATTTGTAGCGGATCAGGAATCTCAGACTGCCAATATATTGTCTTGTCAGCTTATCAAAACCGGTATTGAAGCCGATAAAGAACTTCTCCCTGAAATCAGGAGCAGCTACATTGTCACCATACACCTTATGATCTTTCAGAAACAAGGCACACAGGGCCGGACTCAGCGTTAACGCGTTTACGGCTGATATGATAATGGCAATAGCAAGCGTAAAGGCAAATTGTCGGTAGAACACACCTGTAGAGCCTTCCATAAAACCAACCGGCAGGAACACAGCACTCATTACCAGGGTAATCGAAATAATGGCGCCCGTAATCTCACTCATGGCAGAAACTGTGGCTGCTTTCGGAGGCAAATGCCTGTGTTGCATTTTGGCATGCACAGCTTCCACTACTACAATCGCATCATCGACGACAATACCGATGGCCAGCACTAAAGCGAACAAAGTCAGCAGGTTGATCGAGAAGCCAAACAGGGACATAAAGAAGAATGTACCCAAAATAGCCACCGGAACGGCAATAGCAGGAATCAGCGTAGATCTGAAATCCTGTAAGAAAAGGAACACGACAATAAATACAAGTATAAATGCTTCTATTAAAGTAGATTTTACTTGTTCAATTGACTGATCCAATGTTCGCTTCGTATTATACAAAACCAACGACTTCACTCCTTTCGGGAAATCCTTTTCTGCTTTCTCCATCAGTTTAGCAATAGCAATCTGGATTTCATTAGAGTTAGAACCCGCCAGCTGCATCGCAGCAATGTTTACACCAGGCTTACCATCTACACGGGTATAATTCCCATAAGTATAAGCACCAAGTTCAACCTTGGCCACATCTTTCAGACGCAACATAGAGCCGTCGTCATTAGAGCG
>CAZNHL010000137.1:0-5531 GCA_964572965.1 uncultured Bifidobacteriaceae bacterium | reverse complement strand
CTGTTCAATAGCACTTTCAGATGTTCCCGGAACTGTACGTACCACAGCCAGAATCTCATTTGCCAGCCTGCGCAATTCCATGAGGTCCATTCCCTGAATGAAAACAGCAAGATCAGCAGATGAACCGGTGGCATTTTCTGTAGTAGTATCAATAATAGGTTGAGAAATTGTAAAGGCCACTCCGGGTAAAAGGTTCTGAAGTTTTTTCTGGATAATGGCTACCAGTTCTTTTTTATCTTTGGCATTTTTCCAGAGGGAATAAGGCTGCTTCAGCTGTACCAGAATTTCAATACGGTTCGGTCCATACGGATCTGTTCCGTCATCATTACGGCCATGTTGTGAAAGCACTACAGTTACTTCATCAAGAGAAGCCAGTTCTTCCCGCAGCATTTCCGGGTATACAGAAGCTGCTTCCATAGAAATACCGGCCGGAAGGAACACACGAACCCATACGCAGCCTTCATCAAGTTCCGGTAAAAATTCGCCTCCCAGTTTTGCAGCCGTAGCCATACCAAGTATAACAACCGCAAGGCTTATGGCCAATGCAGCCCTGTAAACGCGCATCATTTTGCTCAATACCCAGCCATAAATTTCCTGTAGCCAATGCCATACTTTGCTTTCTTTTTCTACATAATCAGCTTTAAAGATATAGGTAGAGAAAACCGGAACAACCGTCAATGCATAGATCATAGACCCGAGAATGGCAAATGACAAAGTATAGGCCATTGGCGCAAACAAACGGCCTTCAACACGCTGTAAGCTGAAGATTGGCAGGAACGCAATAATAATAATAGCTACAGAGTAGAAGATTTGTTTCTGTACATCTTTGGCCGCATGTGCGATCAGGCCTTTGTTGTCCAAATGGCCATCTTCAAGATGCGTATCCGGCGCTCTGTGTGCGAACCCACGGATAATGGCTTCAACCATTACCACTGAGGCGTCTACAATGATCCCGAAATCGACAGCTCCCAGTGAAAGTAAATTGGCAGGAATGCCTACAAAATACATGATTATGAAAGCGAAGAGTAAAGAGAAAGGTATTGCCAGGGATGACATCACTGCTGCTTTCCAGTTTCCAAGCAAAATCGTTAACAGAACCAGAACAACGATCATCCCTTCAATCAGGGTTTTTCCTACGGTTTTAATGGTAAGTGCAACCAGTTCTGTACGGTCATAAAGAGGAACTACTTTTACTCCTTTCGGCAGAATATCGTTATTTAGTTCATCAATGACTTTGTATACGTTGGCAATAGTATTAGAGGGGTTTTCAAATTTTCTTAATAAAACGATCCCTTCAATGCCTGCTGAAACTTTTACATCTCTGGTTTTGTCATTATACCCCAGGATACCTGTTGGTTGTAGGACTCCTATTTCTACATCGCCGATATCTTTAATCAGAATGGGAACGCCCTCCCGGCTATCAATAACGATATTCTCTATGTCTTCCACTTTGGTAATACGCCCCACGCCTCGAATGTTCATTTGAGAAGCACCGATACGCAGGTAATTACCGCCGGTATTTTTGTTGTTTTCTCTGATTGCATCGGCTACATCTTTGATACCGAGACGGTATTTTTCCAGCTGCAGAGGACTGATGATTACCTGAAACTGGCGTACCAAACCGCCGAAGTTGGCAATGTCGATGACACCTTCGGCATAAAGTAATTTAGGGATGACCACATAATCCTGCAGTTCACGGATGTCGGTCAGGGATACGCTGTCGGGAGCTTCAATTACATAGCGGAAAATTTCCCCGATAGATGGTGTCATTGGCCCAAGCTCTGGTTCTACACCGTCGGGAATGTCGGCAGAGGCCAGCTTTTCCAGTACCAGCTGACGTGCACGGTACAGATCCATGCCGTCCTCAAAAGTAAGTGCAATAATAGAAAGGCCAAAGATGGTTCTCGACCGTTTTGAAATAACGCCGGGTACTGTGTTCAGAGACCTTTCGATCGGAATCGTTACCTGCATTTCCATTTCTTCTGCCGGTAAACCATTTACCTGCGTCACCACATTTACGTTGATATCTGAAATGTCAGGGTAAGCTTCAACATCCAGTTCCCCCCAGGCCCAAAGACCTGAAAGACATATTACCAGTGCAGCAACCAGCGTCATTACGCGATTGCGCATAAGGCCGTCTATTAATTTGTTCATAACCTAAATCCCGAAAATAATTCCTTTTAACAAATAGGTATGAGAGATTACGACTTCTTCGTCGTCTTTAATGCCATCGGCAATTTCAATACGGCCGGCAGTTTCTGTTGAGATGATTACCTCACGGCACTCAAACACATTAGGCGCTTTTTTGATAAAAACATAATAATTGGCGTTCACGCTCAAAATGGCAGCACGTGGCATCATCATTCCGGCGTGAGTTACATGGAAGCTTGCTTTTGCATACATGCCAGGGCGGAAGTTGTTCCCTTTATCCTGCATTACCAGACGTACACGCACTTTACGTGTTTCAATGTTCAGTACCTGTGCAATATCCTGAATGGTTGCTGAGAAGCTGCTCGAAGGATAGCTCGGGAAATCCATATCACATTTCTTTCCTTTCTGAATCATGTTCAATTCAGTTTCAGGCAAATCAGAGATCAGCCACACAGTTCCTGTCACCGCATTTTTTAATTCTGAAGGGTGAAGACCTGCTTCTTCCAGTTTTACTTCATTTTCAAGAATCGTGTTTTTTACAAGAAAAAGTTGTCCTGTTGCTTCATTAAACTCTTTACCCGTAGCAGCGCCATTGTCATACAAATCTTTGATCCTGTCGTAGTTTGTCTGTGTCAGTGACAAAACAGAAAGGTTCTGGATATAAGTAGAATAGATTGAAGTGAGCTCAGGATTCTGGAAAATAATCTGCCCCGGCGCTTTACAGCGTGCAATTACTGTTGCCGGCGCTTTAAGTTCAATTTCTGTTGTAGTATCATTTGCGATTACGGTTTTGAAGATACTCGTGTGTTTGCCGACTTCGGGGAAAGTGATCAGGTTGCCTTCAACCTTAGGCGTATTTTTCTCCGCGTCGTTTCTTTTGACAACAGGTTTTTCTTCGTTGCTTTCGCAAGCAAGCAGGGCAAAAAATGCCAGGTAGCAGAAATGCTTTACAAGCCTTTTCATCATAGATAATTTCAATGCCATTCCTGAGTTGGTGTACAGGAATAACGGAATTAATAATTGGATAAAGGTTAATAATATTAGCTCGCTATTAATTTCAGTAATTAATAACGCCCTGAAATTCAATAATCTTGTTTTGAACTAAATCCCCATCGGTTCAAATATAAAAATAACATATCTAGATTTGAGTGATCAAACTGGTTGTATAGATCAGCTCAAGATAGCTTCTGCGGTATTGATATAATACTTCGTAATACATCTGTTGTGTGCTATACCATGTACGTTGTGCATCCAGAAAATCTACAATGGTTGTACCACCTTTCAGATAAGAATACAAAACGGTATTTAAAACTTTGTCGGCTTTGGTCATAATTTCCTGACTGCGCTTCATATTAGACTTTTGTACTTCATAAGCACGTAATGCCGTATTTACTTCTGTCTGAATCTGCAACTTGATAGCATTGATAGTAGCATTTGTCTGGTCTTTAATCACCGCTGCTTTCTGTATCTCGCCCTGGTTTCTGTTAAATACCGGAATAGGAATAGTCAGGTAACTGCCCACATAGGGAGCTCCGTTTTGCGGGTTATAAATAGCGCCGGCCTCGATCATAGGATAAGCGACTGCTTTCTGTACTCTTTCATTGGCTACTGCCATATCCAGTGCAGCTTTGGCAGCAATGATGTCATTTCTGTGCTCATAGGCATATTCCAGCAATGAATCCAGTTTGTCTTCAACCTCAATAGGCAAAAATGCATCGTTTTTGTCGATCTGAACAGTATCAGCAGCACCTAAAACTCTTTGTAAATCTTGTCTGGAGATGTAGCCCTCCTGAACACGGTTCATAATATCCAGCTCATATTGATCGGCCAGAATTTCTGTACGCATGTTATCGGAAATGGTAATAACCTGATTTTTTAAACGCAGCTTATTTATTTTCAGCAGGGTATCCAGGTTGCCTTTTGCTTTTACTGTCAGTTCGTAACGCGACTGTGCATACCATACGTCCAGCCACCTGCCGGCTACATCATAATTCAGCTGTCTTTTTTGTTCGGCAAGGTCTTTTTCAACAAAAGTCCTTGTAGCCTTTCCGAAATCAATCTGTTTTTGTCTTTGGCCGGCTACTTTAAATTGTTTTGTTAGCTGATACCAGATCTGGCGGTTGTTTTTCCCTAAAGCAGGATACTGAGAAGGATTTGCAAGAAAGAGCGCCTGGTTATTGAATTCCAGGTTAGGCCTTAATTGTGCTGTTGTAATGTCTGCTTCTGCCAGTTTTGTATTATACCGGGCAGCTTTATATAAAAGGTTGTTTTCGCTGGCTATACGGATACTTTCATCTAACGAGTAAACATGCTGGGCGCAAACGCTGAGCGTTGAAAGTAAAATGAATAAAGAGCTGCAAATAATGCGCATATAGATACTCTTTCCTGAGTTTTATAGAAATCGTGACAAGTTACAGATATTTTATTCTATTAAAAACGACTTTAGGCCTCCTGAAATGATGAAATGGTTATATTTGAGTAAGCTGGTCTTTTTAGCCCCCTTCTTGCTAAGACCGTGAGATACGCCCTTTTATGAAGAAACCTTTTTCCTTTAAATTTGAACAGATCGGGTTACTCGGTTTTTTGATCAAATGGTTACTTTACCTTGTACCGGTTTCCTTTGCTATAGGCTCTATAGTTGCTTTTTTCCTTTGGGCACTTGACCAATTGACATTACTCAGGTTCCAGTACCAATGGCTGCTTTATCTGCTTCCACCCGCAGGTTTGTTTATCTTTTTTGTATACAAAAAATGGGGGCAAAACAGCGAGAAAGGGAATAACCTGATCCTGGAAGAAATCTACGAACTGGACAAAGGTATTCCTAAACGTATGGTTCCTTTAATACTTGGAGGAACTCTGATTACGCATCTGTTTGGCGGCTCGGCAGGGCGTGAAGGTACAGCAGTGCAAGTGGGTGGTAGTATAGCCTTCGCATTTGGAAGGATATTGTTTATTTCGAAAACAGATATGCCGGTTTTGCTTACAGCAGGCATTGCGGCCGGTTTCGGGGCGGTATTCGGAACACCTGTAGCCGGGGCTATTTTTGCCATAGAGGTTTTGGTTATCGGACAGATGCAGTATAAGGCATTATTGCCATGCCTTATTGCAGGAATATTAGGAGACCTCAGTTGCAGTTTCTGGGGAATTTCTCACGTCCGCTATTCTATCGATTACCATACTGTTCAGTCGGTTCAAAGCTACTTCCGCTTTGACTTTGTTTTATTAGGAAAAGTTCTTGGGGCTGCTGCTGCTTTCGGTCTGGTGGCTTTCCTTTTTGCAGAACTTACCCAAATACTTAAAAAACAGGTAAAAGATTATATCAAAATTCCCTGGCTTATTCCCGTAACAGGTGCAGTATTATTGATAGGGCTGTCGTTCAT
>CAZNHL010000136.1:0-5549 GCA_964572965.1 uncultured Bifidobacteriaceae bacterium | reverse complement strand
AAGCAATTAATTCAGAAGAAGATGAAAAACTTTAAATATAGTATTATCGCACTGGCGCTGGCAGCATTAACAGCCTGCGGAAGCAAAAAGGAAGAATCGCCTGCCGAAGAGCCTCACGAAGAAGAAAACCGTGTGGAGTTTACCGAAGCACAGTTCAAAACAGCGGGAGTTACTTTCGGTAAGATAGAATTGAAAAACATAAGCGCCTCCATACCTGTAAATGGTTTACTGGATGTACCGCCACAAAATCTTGTTTCGGTTTCAGCATTACTGGGTGGTTTTATCAAATCTACAGTACTGCTACAGGGCATGAAAGTCCGTAAAGGTGAAATAATTGCCACCATCCAGAATCCTGATTTTATACAGATCCAACAGGATTATCTTGACAATAAAAGCAAGCTCAAGTATGCGGAACAGGAGTTAAAGCGTCAGGAAGAATTAATGGCTAATAAGGTAGGTGCTCAACAAGCTTTGCAACAGGTAACTGCCGACTACAATAGCCTTAAAGCAGCCAACTCTGCACTTATTGAAAAACTCAACATTCTGGGTATTAATCCGGCACAGGTAGAAAACGGCACCATCAAAAGTACCATCAGCATTAAAGCGCCCAGCAGCGGTTATGTAACGGCTGTCAATGTGAACGTAGGAAAGTATGTAAATCCACAGGATGTGATCTGTCAGATTGTGGATACAGACCACCTGCACGTGGAGCTTACTGTTTTTGAAAAAGATATTTACAAAATAAAAGCAGGCCAGAAAGTGCGTTTCCTCTTAGTGAATGAAAGCAATAAAGAGCGTACTGCCAAAGTGTACCTGATCAACAGAGAAATTTCACCGGAGCGCACTGTGCGTGTTCATGCACACCTTGACACAGAAGACCACTCGCTGATCCCGAATACTTACCTGAAAGCATTCATTGAGGTGACAGACAACAAAGCTACTGCATTACCTGAACAGGCTGTGGTATCTTCTGAAGGCAAGTTCTATATTTTCATCAAAGACGATGGCCACGGCCACAAACATGAAGAAGCTAAAGAGCACACAAAAGAAATAGCATTTACAGCTATCGAAGTCAAAACGGGCATTACGCAAGGAGGCTATACTGAAGTAATACTTCCCGAAGGCTTTGAGACTGACCATGCTGAAGTTGTTATTACCGGAGCTTATGACCTGCTTTCTAAAATGAATAATCCGGAAGAAGGCGAAGGACATGCACATTAACGTTACCGAAACCCTCCAAAAAGAGATTCAGTTACCTGAAATGTCAAATAACTTATGCCCCATACCCGCTTAGTCATAAATGCATTCAAAATGAATAAAAACAAGAAAAATGTTAAATTTTATACAGATAATCGGAAAATTTCCGATTATCTGTATAAAATTTAACAAACAATATTGTCAAAATTATTGAACTTAATCGGAAAATTTCCGATTATTATATCATAATAATACAACAATGGAATTCAGAAAAATTGCAAAAGCCTATGAAAACGCCCCACTTTCAAGGCATTTGGTAATGGATATACTTACCGACTATAAAAGGCCCAACGATAAAATAAGTGAACTAATGAAAGAAGGTGAACTTATTGCTGTCAGAAGGGGGCTGTATGTACCAGGACCAGAAGCAGATTTATCTTTACCGGAGCCATTCCTGATTGCGAATCATCTTCGCGGGCCTAGTTATGTATCTCTGGAAACAGCTCTATCCTACTGGAACTTAATCCCGGAACGAGTTTATGAAGTCAGTTCTGTAACAATAAAAACGTCGAAAAAATATAAAACTCCGGTTGGCAGGTTCAGTTATCAACATCTCCCAAGCCCGTATTATTCATTTGGGATCAAAAGCTTACAGCTCAGCGAAAAGCAACATGTTTTGATTGCATCTCCTGAAAAAGCGCTTTGTGACAAAGTAGTCCTTACATCAGGCATTACACTCAGGAGTATTAAACAAACGCGCGACTTTTTACTGGAAGACCTTCGCATGGATGATGAAATCTTACGAACACTGGATGTATCTCTGATACAATCATGGGCAGATGATGCCCCAAAACAAAATAGTATTAAAATGCTTGCCAAAACACTTCAAGAACTATGATAAAAGAATGGCTGGCCGAATATAACCCACAGAATGAAGATGAAATTTTATCAGCATTGCGCGAAATTATGCAGGAAATAGCGCTTGCCGGATTATCACGTACTGATTTCTTTGAAAAGGCTGCTTTCTATGGAGGTACAGCCCTTCGCATTTTCTATGGACTGGACAGGTTTTCTGAAGATCTGGATTTCTCTCTATTAGAGTCAAATCCGGAATTTTCTCTAGAACCGTACTTTTCAACAATTCTTGAAGAATTTCAAGCTTTGGGCATGACTGTCAGCATAAGGGAAAAAGAAAAAAAACAGCAATCCTCTATTGACTCTGCCTTTCTAAAGTCAGAAACTATCTGGAAAGAGTTAATACTCGAAGATATTGTAAAACAGACAGGTGTAAAGTCTAATAAAACAATCAAGATCAAAATAGAAGTTGACCGGAATCCTCCTCCGGGTTTTGAAACCGAAGAAAAACTATTGACACGTCCTTTTTCGTTTTATGTAAAATGCTTTACAAAACAAAGTTTGTTTGCGGGAAAAATGCATGCGCTTTTATTTCGTAAATGGAAAAACAGGGTTAAAGGAAGAGATTGGTATGATATGGAATGGTATATCAGAAAAGGAATTGCTTTAGATACCAGCCATTTTCTTCGAAGAGCCACGGACACAGGAGACTGGCAAGAAGAAAACATCAGCCACGATCAAATCATCGGACTATTAAAACAGAAGATTAATACTGTTTCGTTTGAAAACATTAAAGATGACGTGGTGAAGTTTATTAAAGATGATACTGCAATTGGAATCTGGGGACCTACATATTTTAATGATTTACTTGACAAGTTAAAATTTGAATAACATGGAACATAATCATACACACGAACATACAAATTCTCATCAGCATACAACCGGTGAAAAAAAACACCATGACCATGACCATGACCATGACCATGATTGCTGCACACCGGATCATGATGACCATGACGACCACGACGGGCATAACCACGACGATGAAAATCAGGACTGGAAAGCATACCTTCCCGCTACAATAAGTTTTGTCTTGCTGGCAATAGGAATTCTGCTGGACAACCTCATCAAACCTGACTTCTTCAGCGGTTATATACGCCTTGGCTTTTACCTGCTGGCTTATATACCAGTAGGCTTTCCTGTCATGAAAGACGCTCTAAAGTCTATTAGCCGGGGTGATTTCTTCTCTGAATTTCTGCTGATGACAATTGCTACTGTCGGGGCCTTTTTCATCCAGGAATACCCTGAAGGCGTAGCGGTAATGCTGTTTTATGCTATAGGAGAACTCTTCCAGACCGCAGCGGTATCAAGAGCAAAAAAGTCCATCAAAGCCCTGCTCGACGTCAGACCCGATGAAGTCTATATAGTCCGTAACGGTAATGCAGAAAAAGCAAACCCGGCTGAAGTCCAGATCGGAGAAACCATCCGCATCAAACCTGGCGAGAAGGTAGCGCTTGACGGTGAATTACTATCAGAAAAAGCATCTTTCAACACTGCGGCACTTACCGGAGAAAGTAAGCCTGACAGTAAATACAAAGGTGAGACAGTTCTTGCAGGAATGATTAACCTTGACACCTTAACAGATGTCAAAGTAACTTCATTATTTCAGGACAGCAAGCTTTCAAAAATATTGCAGCTTGTGCAGGATGCCACTGCCAGAAAGGCGAAAACGCAGCTTTTTATTTCAAAATTTGCAAAGATATACACACCTATAGTAGTCTTTTTAGCAATCGCCATTGCCGCCCTACCGCTACTGCTTGTCGAAAACTATGTCTTTGCCGACTGGCTGTACAGAGCGTTGGTTTTTCTGGTTATCTCCTGCCCTTGCGCTTTAGTTATCTCAATTCCTTTGGGATATTTCGGCGGTATCGGGCTTGCATCCAAAAATGGCATCCTGTTCAAAGGCTCCAATTACCTGGACCTCATGACAGAAATAGATACTGTTGTAATGGATAAAACAGGTACACTCACCAAAGGTGTATTTAAAGTCCAACAGGTGGTTGCGCATGAGGTAAGTGAAGATATACTGCTTCAGTACACTGCAGCGCTGGAAAGGCATTCTACACACCCGATCGCCAAAGCTGTGGCAGCATATGTAAAAACAGAAACTGTAAAAACAGATAATATTGAAGAAATAGCAGGACACGGGCTTAAAGGCATCATTGAAGGAAAAGAGGTTCTTGCAGGTAATTTAAAGTTGCTGAAGAAATTCAATATCGCTTTTGACGAAAAACTTCAATCTATCACTGATACCATAGTAGTAACAGCTATTAATGGCAAATATGCAGGCTATTTAACTATTTCAGACGAAATTAAGGAGGATGCAAAAGAAGCTATTACTAATCTGCATAGCCTTAATATAAAAACGGTCATGCTTTCAGGAGATAAACAGGCGGTAGTTAATTCAGTAGCGAAAACATTGGGCATCGACAATGCTTATGGCGACCTGCTCCCTGAAGGAAAAGTTGAAAAAGTACAAGCCCTTAAAAACGAAGGAAGGAAAATTGCCTTTGTAGGAGATGGTGTTAATGATGCTCCGGTTATTGCACTGGCCGATGCAGGTATTGCTATGGGAGGCCTGGGTTCAGATGCTACTATCGAAACAGCAGATATTGTGATCCAAAACGACCAACCATCAAAAATATATACTGCCATCAAAATCGGAAAAATCACTAAACGGATTGTCTGGCAAAATATTTCACTGGCGTTCGGGGTAAAAGTGATTGTGTTGATCCTGGGAGCCGGAGGGCTGGCTACACTTTGGGAAGCAGTATTTGCAGACGTCGGCGTGGCGCTGCTGGCTATCCTTAATGCTGTAAGGGTACAGAACACGAAGTTGTAGTTTAATGAGCAGGCGGTTATCTGTCTGCTCGTTAAATATTCCTCTCCGTCAAAAAATAAAAATGACTGGAACGGAGTCTAAGTTTTGATATTTGTACCCGGCCGAACAAGTATTTATTTCAATTTCTACAATAACTCTTTAAAAAATTCGTTACTCTAGCTTATAAATAGTTATTTTAGAAAGACACATCGTCTTCAATTTCTTTTCTGCCAACACTGTTTAATCCCTCAGCACTTTTAAAACATTGTTGATCAGGTTTCACAAAACACTTTAAACCATGGAGTTATACTATTCTTTTTCAATCCTTATTGTATTGGCCTCAATATTTGCCTATATCAATCACCGGTTCCTTAAACTTCCTACTACTATTGGCATTATGCTGATGGCCATTATAGTATCCATCATTATCCGTTTTGCAGGTAACTCAATATTTCCGGGACTGACAGACAGGTTATTGAAACTGGTATCTGAATTTGACTTTACAGCAGTACTTATGGGTGCCATGCTTAACTTTTTGCTTTTTGCCGGTGCCATTCACGTAAATTTTGCAGATCTGAGACAACAAAGGTTCCCTGTATTGATATTTTCAACGCTG
>CAZNHL010000135.1:3839-5560 GCA_964572965.1 uncultured Bifidobacteriaceae bacterium | reverse complement strand
TAGCAGTGATCGAGTAAGTCCCTGCTGCTACGTTAGTCCAGTTAAATGCATAAGGAGAAGTTGCATCAGAGTTTAACAGAGTTGTTCCGTTGTAAAATTCCACTTTAGCAATTGAGCCATCAGAATCAGTAGCATTGGCAGCGATAGCCACAGTTGCCGGAGCAGTGAAAGCGGTACTTGCAGTTGGCGAAGTCAATGTTACTGTAGGAGCTACGTTAGGGATAAGAGCAAAATTGACATAGTTTACATTGATACCATCAGTATCAAATACTATTCTCATTACTTTATTTCCGGCCGTCAGTGCTATGTTACTGGCAGTATAAGTCTGGAAAGTTGTCCAGCCGCCAGTGGCAGGAATGTCAATGTTACCGGTAACATTAACTCCATCTATTTCAATGTGCATTTTCTTTCCTCCTGGTTGAGAAGCAGCTCTTACCTGAATATTGTATTTTCCGGTTGTTGTTACATTTACGTTGTAATTAAGCCATTCTCCTGCTTCAGTCCAGCCAACATTATAACCGGCGCCGCCATCAGTACAGGCTTCAATATCTACATCGTCAGCTCTAAATACACCACCGGTATTTCCGGCATCTACATCTTTGTAAGCATAGCCATTACAGCCATCATTGTAATGTTCCGCTTCAATTTTGCCTGGAATAGTTCTTGTTGTGCCCAGATATGCAGTTTGTGTTGATGAAGGTGTCATGTCGTAAGCTCTAACATAATCAACTTGAAGAGTTTGAGGCCATGTTGTGCTATTTACAATGTCCGTAGTGCTTGGGTTTCCTGAAAACCATCCGCCAAGTGCAAGATTAAGGATTAGGTAAAAACGCTTATCCCAGGGCCACTTAACGGAATGATTTGAAGCTGGGTTAAGACTGTTTGGAGTCTGAGTTTCTGTTTTAATCAATACATTGTCTACATAGAAACGCATGACCCCTGGTTGCCATTCTACTGCAAAAACGTGAAAGGCATTGGCATAAGTTGTTCCGTCTTGAGAAGTATAGTGTGTGCCGTCATATTGGTTATTAGGCCATTGGCTGCCATAATGAACTGTGGCGTCAGTTACGTTTGTTCTGTCACCTCTATACTCCATAATGTCAATTTCTCCACTTGTTGGCCAGCCACCATAAGCATTATCGCTTGGCAGCATCCAGAATGCAGGCCAAAGCCCTGTTCCTGTCGGCATTTTCATTCTCGCTTCGAACCTGCCATATAATCTGTCAAATTTCCCTTTAGTATGAATCTTCCCGGAAGTAAAGTCTGAACCCGAATTGTTGTAGTTAGGGGCATATCTTGCAGTGAGATTCAGGTATCCGCCTGAGACACTCACATTGTTCGGTGAGTTTGTGTAGTATTCTTTTTCGTTGTTACCCCACCCGCAAAGGTCAGGACAACCGTTGCCTTGGTCATAGTTCCATTTGGAAGTATTAAGCGAGGTTCCGTCAAATTCGTCCTGGAATATGAGTGTGCCTTTGCACTGAGCCTGAGACTCATTTATAAATACAAAGGATAATAGGATAATAAGTGCAAGGCTTGCGTAAGAGTGTCGCATAAGCATGTTTTTAAAATTGTATAATTACTTAAAACTACGTGTGAATTAAATTAATAGCAATAAATAATTGGTATTTTTTTTAGTTAAAATATGAATTATCTAATATTTTTTACACTTAAAGAACAAGGGAAATGCTTTATATGTAATCAGGGGCAGCTTTTTTGAT
>CAZNHL010000135.1:0-3829 GCA_964572965.1 uncultured Bifidobacteriaceae bacterium | reverse complement strand
TTTTTGATTTCTTTGGTTTTTCACTTAAATAACAACATCACAGTTGTTGATTTTCTCAGTCTGTTTCGACTTATTATTGGCGTTTTTTATAGAATGAATTCTTTCAAAATGGTTTACCGGAGGCATTCAAATCTATACAAATCCGGACTTTTGAATGTCTATAAAGAAAATGAGTGCCGGACTTGGTCCGGCACTCACAAAACTGCACTAGATTATAGGAGTTGACATAAGGTTGGTTGGTTAAGGTTGTTAATTCCTTTTAGGGTTCCCCCTTAATTATAACAAGTCTACGGTGTATTCGTGTTTTAGGCTAATTTTTAATTGAAAAAGTGCAAAACGGATCGGGTTAAATCAACATTGTTGAGTGAAAATATGGCGGTTGATTACCTTAAAATGTTTGATTATTTGATTTAAATGAAGTTTTAAGCGTTTTTTTAACAATTAAGTACCCGAAATAAAAAACGCTTAATGGCTATCTCTTTTTATGTTTTCCCCCGCAGATAACGCACAATTTCGCAGACTGGGATTTCTTATGAATGTAAAATACAGATTTGCGGAGCTTTTTCTGAAAAGTGCTATACTCGTAAATGCGGGACTGTTGTTTTCTCCTTTCAGGTATGCAAGCTGCATCTGTTATGTGCGTACTTATCTCCCGGGCTTTCTTTTATCTCCTTAATTGTCTGCTTTATGCGTATTATCTGTTTTATTTATGATATTTGTTCTTTATCATTTAAAAGAGTCAATGTTGCTGGTAGCCCGCTTTTATAAACTGTTTTTTTTACTTATTCTTTCTTGTACGGTACAGGCACAGCAGCGCGTCTGGGTGTTTTTCCAAGATAAAGAAACAGCTGCTTATCAACCAGAATTACAGCTCTCTTCAGCTTGTTTAGCAAATAGGGGAAATTTGGGTGTGCCGTCTTTACAGTATTCAGATATTCCTGTAAAAACACAATACATCAGTAATGTCCTTTCAAAAGGAGTCGTTTATGTTAACCATTCTAAATGGCTAAATGCGATCTGTGTAGAAGCGTCATCGGATAAAATCGAAGAAATCAGGAAGCTTTCTGAAGTAAAGGATGTTTTGCCTGTTGCAAAACAAGTATATGTGGCCTCTGTTGCAAAGAGAGGGGAAATTGATATGACCCCTGCTCTGAAGCAAATGGAAGGGAGTGTTTTTGCACGACAAGGTTTAAATGGGAAAGGTGTAACGATAGGCGTAGTTGATGCCGGATTTCATAATGCAAACTCGCATGGAAGTTTATTACACTTGTTTAGGAAGAAGCACATTTTAGGCACAAAAGACTTTTTGGATTCTGCACGTACAGATTTTTATTCACAGCAAACATCCCTTGACTTTCATGGGCGCAGAGTACTTGAACTGATAGCCGGTAAATCAAAAAAATACCAGAATGGCTTTGCTTATGGTTCAACTTTCTATTTGGCTCGTTCTGAAAATGGTGCTACGGAATTCCGGGGAGAAGAACATGCCTGGGTAAGGGCTATGGAATGGTTTGACAGCCTTGGAGTTCGCTTGGTAAATACCTCACTGGGTTACTCAACCGGTTTTACTGACTCGCTGGAAAACTATAAAATCACAGATATGGATGGTAAAACCTCTGTTATTTCTAAAGCCGCGCAGATTGCCGTTGATGAAAAGGGTATGTTCATTGTTGTTTCTGCCGGAAATGAAGGGAATAAAAAGAATTGGAGAATTGTCTCGTCCCCTGCTGATGCTCCCGGCGTGTTGTCTGTCGGTGCAGTGAAACTGACCAGAGAGAAAGCCGGATACAGCAGTATTGGCCCAAGTTATAACAGCTATGTAAAACCTAATGTTGTAGCTTTTTCTTTAGGAGGAACTTCTTTTTCTGCGCCTGAAGTAACAGGTTTTGTTGCCTGCTTAATGGAGAAATCTCCTAAGCTAAGCAGTAAAGAGATTATGGCGGTGATGGAGCAATCTTCACATTTATATCCTTATCCCAATAACTATGTAGGCTATGGTATTCCGTTAGCATCGCGTGCACTTGATTTACTGAAAGGTTTAGCTGTTACAAGAAATATACTGGAGGTGCATACTCCTGATACGCTGCTTACAATTAATTATGTAGCAGATACGGTATCTAATAAAAGCATTGTTATCTATCATAAAGAAAATGCTACGTTGGTTGCAGAAATGATAACTTTAGACAGGGTGAGAGAAGATTTTGTTGTAGAAAGAAAGAAGAAAGCCGCCCGTACCACAGTAGATATGGGTAACCGTATTGTAGAGATTTTCTGGCAAAAGAAAGAGGAATAGACTATTGGAAACGCTAAAAAAAATATTAGTTATACAAACTGCATTTATCGGAGATGCTATACTGGCTTCCGGTATTGTAGATAAACTACACCGTTTTTATCCTGAAGCACAGCTTGATTTACTGGTACGCAAGGGCAATGATGGTTTGTATAAAGAGCATCCGTATCTACACCGCTTATTAGTGTGGGATAAGAAAAACGGCAAGAATAAAAATCTTTTAAAGCTTGCATCGGCTATCAGAAAGGAACGTTACGATTTGGTTGTGAACCTGCAACGCTTTGCGTCATCTGGTTTTTTAACAGCTTTCAGTAATGCAAAAATCAAAGTCGGTTTTGATAAAAACCCGTTTGCATTCGCATTTACTTATAAAGTTTCGCATCAGATCGGCACTGGTAAGCATGAGATTGAACGTAATAATGAGCTGATTGCCCGGTTTACTGATACTTCTGTCCCTAAACCTAAATTATATCCAGCCCGGGCTGATTTTGCTAAAGTAGCAATCTATAAAGGCAAGCCTTATGTATGTATGGCCCCCAATTCTGTCTGGTTTACAAAGCAGTATCCGGAGCATAAATGGATTGAGTTGCTGAAAGCATTTCCCGAAGCATATAGTGTTTATCTGTTAGGAGGGCCTCCGGATAAAGAGGCATGTGAGCGGATTAAAGCAGCAGCCGGCAATAAAAATGTAGTAAACCTGGCAGGGCAATTATCATTTTTGGAGTCCGCCGCATTAATGCAGGAAGCAAAAATGAATTATGTTAACGACTCTGGTCCATTACATATAGCCTCCTCGGTGAATGCACCAACAATGGCTATTTTCTGTTCGACCATTCCGGCATTTGGTTTTGGGCCATTGGCAGACCTGTCAGTTATTATTGAAACTCACGAGCAACTTAGTTGTAGGCCATGTGGATTACATGGTCACAAAGCTTGTCCGGAAAGGCATTTTAAATGTGCTGAAAGTATAGAAGTAAACAGGCTTATTGAAGAAAGCCATCTTTAAAACCAGAATCGGAACCTCTTAAATTTAGTCCCCTTGTTCAAAAAGATAGTTTTAGGTTTTTTTGTTATACTGCTTGCTCTTTTAATATGGCATTGGGAGCTTGTTGCTTATGGACTGGGGCAGGCACGCGGGCAGTTTAATGTTGTCTGGAATGCCCGGCCTGTAAGTGAATTTCTGGAAGACCCGGCCTATCCGGATTCCCTCAAAGAGAAAATAAGACTTGTACAGGAGATTCGTTCCTTCGCTTTTGATTCATTAGGACTTAAACCGAATAAAAATTATACAACCCTTTTTGACCAGCGAGGTGAAGCAGCACAATGGATGCTGACAGCAAGTGAACCTTACCGCATGACTGCCTATGAATGGGAGTTTCCTTTGATAGGCAGTTTTTCATACAAAGGCTATTTTGATAAAACAAAAGCAGAAGCAGAGGCCGAAAGGCTGGTAAAACTGGGCTATGATACAGATATTGGTGAAATAGGGGGCTGGTCAACACTTGGCTGGCTGCAGGATCCTATTTTGTCAGATATGCT
>CAZNHL010000134.1:0-5729 GCA_964572965.1 uncultured Bifidobacteriaceae bacterium | reverse complement strand
ATAACTGATAGAAAGCTCGCCATCGCTAAACTTGTTGCGGGTCATACTACCCAGTTCAAGACCATAAGATTGTGCAATTTTTTCTGCAAGATAAGCAGAAGCGGTACCGGTGAAGAATTTTACTGTAGAAGCCACGGCAAAAGAGGTTTTTTATTACCGAATTTTAAAACTAAAAAACTCGGAAATGGATTGTAGGTTTACTCTCCTTTTCCGAGTTTATCGATTGTTGCCCGAGATGGATTCGAACCACCACAGACGGTACCAAAAACCGTAGTCCTGCCGTTAGACGATCGGGCAATCGTGCTTGTTTGATTAAGCGATGCAAAGGTAAGGTGTCTTTTTTTATTATAAAAGCCCTTCTGAGATTTTTTTTCAAAAAACTACTCAAATACAAGCTGCCATCAGGCTATAGAACTAATTAAAAGCAACTTATCTTAAAAAAAATCACGTAAAATATCCTATGAACAACTTTTGTCAAGTCCCAAATGTCACATGCCGGCTACAGTAGCATGTCTAAATTACGAATAAGAGAACATCACACAGTTACAATTGTATTCCACAAGTGACAGCTAAAAACGACAGTATTCTGACATCGCTGAGACGATAACATCGAAAATTAGCGCAATTAAAAATCTAAACCGTTGTAAGTAATACATACTACTTTGAACTTTTTTCAATATTTCAATTTCTTTTTCTCATTTAAGCAATAAACACTTACAATCAGTCAAACAATCCTATTTTACTATTTAAAAAGCAAAAAAGCCCTAACAAAACGTCAAATTAATAAACAAACATTACTTTACTAAAAAAGTCATTAGCGCCAAAACCAAGCAATTGCTACGATTTCAACTCAAATATTTAATATGTAATATTTAATAAAAAAACGCATCAACAATTCAAGCCCATAATTAGTAAAACACCTAACTAGCTAACCAGCTATTCTATGTTCATCAGCTAACTTAAAGGGAAACACTCTTTATTTAAACGTTACTATTTTTTTATAAACTAACAATTACAGCTATGGAATCACTTTACGGCTTCCCCAACAAAAAACCGTTGTATTGCTTATTGGGTCTGATACTTTCTTTTTTGTTAGTCGCTCCCAAAGTACACGCGCAAAGAACCTATGCAACAAGCCAAACAAATTCAGTAAATGGCCTTTGTCTGCTTTGTGGTGTTCTCAATCCAAACAATCCTATTAACGATCAGAGCTTAACGGATTATTCAACCTATGCCATTACAGTCGGCTTGCTTGGTGTAAGTGTTGAACAAACGCTGATTTTCCCATCTGCGAATAAAAATATAGGATGTGATTCGCTTGTTATTGCAGTAGGTAGCGACAATTCCCTGCTTACGGCTAATTTATTTGCCGGCATCTCGGTAGAAACCTACAATGGCGCCAATACTCCTAATAACGACGCAGTAACAAGTTCCGGTCTGGTAATCCGTTTGCTAAATGCAAACACCTCTGCACAAATAGTATTAAGACCTACTGCCAAATTTGACAGGGTAAAAATCAAATTAACATCTACCCTGGTAGGTGCGCTACAGGGCTTCAGAAATTACTATGCTTACTACACTCCACAAAATGTCACTGTACCGGTTCTCGGTTCAAATAGTTTTACCATTTGTGCAGGCGAAACAGCTACACTTACTGCTACAACAACAGAAACCGGAGGTATAATAGATTGGTATGATGCTGCTACAGGAGGTAATCTATTATTTACAGGTTCCAGTTATCCTGTAACGCCAACAGCTACAAAAACTTATTTTGCATCAACACGGACGGCTGCCTGCGGTACTATTGTGCGCGTACCGGCAACTGTTACAGTAAACCCAAGACCTGTTACACCTGTTGTGTCTATGCCTGCTATAGTTTGTCCACTTACCTCTGCACAATTACAGGTAACCAATCCGCAAGCAGGTGTAACCTATAATTGGTATGCCGGACTTACAGACATTATTGCTCTTGGCACCGGCACAACTTATAATACATTACCTCTTCTTACCAATACTACTTTTTATTTAGATGCGCAGGTTAATGCTACAGGTTGTAAACTGGCAGGAGGCAAGCAGGCTGTGAATGTTGTTGTTAAAGACATTGCGCTCCCTGTTATTGCCAATACTAATATTACTGTTTGCCAAGGAGATACTGTAACACTAAATGCAACTACACCGGATCAGGGAACAGATATCAAATATTTTGATGCACTGACCGGGGGTATCCAATTATTCAGCGGCAACAACATCAAAATAGTACCCACAGTCAGCACAACGCTTTACGCGACTGCCGGAATTGGAACATGCCTGGCAATAGGTGCCAGAATCGGAGTAAACATCACTGTTATTCCACGCCCTGTAATACCAAACATTACTATTCCACTGAGTGTTTGCCAGGGTATGCCTGCGATAATCAATATACTTAATCCTCAGATTGGAGCAACTTACAGTTTATACAACTCACTTGTAGGCGGTTCATCATTAGCAAGTGGCACTACAAGCATCACAACATCGGCACTGAATAATGATACTACTCTTTACCTTGATGCTAAACTTCCATCTGTAGCATGTGGACTTATAGGACGTATAGAAGTAAAAATTAAAGTAACAAAATTGCCTATGCCTAACGTTGCGGTTACCACTCAAACAATTTGCGCAGGCGACACTGTTAACTTAAGTGCATCTACAGGAAACCCGAACAACTTTGTACAATGGTTCAATACAGTAAACGGAACTGTCCCTTTATTTACAGGGCCAAATTACAGAGTTGTACCGGCTGTTAATACCACCTACTATGCCGCTGTTACAGGGCCTGACGGATGCATTGGCGTAAACAAAGTAGGCGTTACTGTAAACGTAAGACCAAGACCTATTACGCCAAACATCTCAGTAAATGCCAATATCTGCGCCGGCAATTCAGCTATCATTAATATTCTAAATCCACAGGCTGGTGTTAATCTAAACCTTTTTGACGCTGCCAAGGGAGGAACCTTAGTTAATACAAGCAACGGAGCCAGTATTACAACACCAATCCTGAACAACACTACTACATTATTCCTTGATGCTAATATTCCGGGAAACACTTGTGGTTTGCTAAACAGAGTAGCTGTTACTGTAAATGTACAACAAGTAACAACACCAACTATTACTTCAACTGCCCCTTCCATCTGTAGCGGAAGCAGCACAAATCTGACTGCAACTACAACAGAAGTTGGAGGAACAATAGAATGGTATACTGTAGCAACAGGAGGAACTCCAATTGCCACAGGCTCACCTTTCACGGTAACACCTGCAACAACGACAACCTACTACGCCGGAGTCAAAAAAGGAGCCTGTAGCAGCTTAACCAGAGCAGCTGTAACAGTTACAGTAAACCTATCAGCCACAATTAAAACTATTGCTACTCCCGCTGCAGGAACAACCTGCCAGGGACAATCAGCTACACTCTCTGTAGTATCACCACAGGCAAGTGTTACATACAGTTGGTACAATGTTGCAACAGGCGGTACAGCAAAAGGTACAGGAACAACGTTTACAACTCCCGCTTTAGCAAATGACTCTACATACTATCTTGGAGCCAATGAAGCAACTCCTGCTTGCGGATTTCCGGGAGGTGTCAGAATTCCTGCTACAATTACTATCAAAAAAGTAATAGCGCCTACCGTAACAACAAGCGCTGTTACAATCTGTAACGGCAAAAGTACGAACCTTACAGCAACTACAACAGAGGCTGGAGGAACGATAGAATGGTATAGTGCTGCAACAGAAGGAACAGCAATCGGCACCGGCTCTCCTTTCACAGTAAACCCTACTGTTACCACAACATATTATGCAGCTACTAAAGCAGGCACCTGCAGTAGTGTAACAAGAGTTGCGGCTGTAGTTACCGTAAATCCTGCGGCAGCTATACAAACAATCAGCACTCCGGCGCCCGGCACAACATGTGAAGGACAAACAGCAACACTTTCCGTTAATGCCCCACAAACAGGTGTTACATATAAGTGGTACAGTACAGCAACAGGCGGAACATCAAAAGGTACCGGCAATAGCTTTACAACTCCGGCTTTAACAAATGACTCTACTTATTATCTTGAAGCAAATGTTAATGCCACTAATTGTGGTTTCGCTGATGGAACAAGAATCCCTGCTACTGTTACTATTAAAAAAGTAACAGCACCAACAATTACAACAAACAACTTTACTATATGTAGCGGAAGCAGTGCAGAACTTACAGCCACCACAACAGATGGAACAATAACATGGTACACTGTTGCTACCGGCGGAACCTCAATTGGCACAGGCGCTACTTTCACGGTTAGCCCGGCAACCACCACTACTTATTATGCAGGAACAACTTCAGGTAGTTGTACTAGTGCAACGAGAGCTTCTGCAACAGTAAATGTCAATCCTGCGGCAACACCACAAACAATCAACACTCCTCTTGCGGGCGCAACCTGCCAGGGACAAACAGCAACACTTTCCGTAGCCTCTCCTGAAGCTGGTGTAACGTATAGCTGGTTCAATATAGCAACAGGAGGAACTGCAATTGCTACAGGTAATAGTTTCATGACCGGAGCTTTAACCAGTGATTCGACCTTCTATTTGGAAGCTAATGTAATTACTACAAATTGTGGCTTCCCTGGCAAAAACAGAATTCCTGCTACTGTAACTATCAAAAAGGTAATTACTCCGACTTTAACTTCAGCTCCTGCAATAATTTGTCAGGGTACAAGTACAACTCTTACTGCTACTACTACAGAACCTGGCGGCACTATTGAGTGGTATGCAACCGAAACGGGAGGTACACCTCTTGCTACCGGAGCATCCTACACAGTAACTCCGGCAACAAATACTACTTACTATGTGGCTACGTTATCAGGATCTTGCAGCAGTTTTATCAGAGTTGCCGCTGCCGTAACTGTTACTCCGGCAGCAACAATACAAACAATTAATACACCGGCTCCCGGCACAACATGTCAGGGTTCTTCAGCTACCCTTTCAGTAACAACGCCTCAGGCAGATGTAATTTACAGCTGGTTTGACGTACCAACGGGTGGCACAGCTCTTGGCACAGGCACTAGTTTTATGACTCCGGCACTGAGCGATGACAAAACATTCTATCTTGCTGCAAACGAAGGTGCTGTAGGTAATTGCGGATTCCCTGGGGGAACAAGACCTTCTGCACTGGTAACTATCAGAAAAGTAATTACTCCTACTATAACGTCGGCACCTGCAACAATTTGCGAAGGTAAAAGCACAGAACTTGCAGCAACAACTACAGAACCTGGCGGAACTATTGAATGGTATGCTGATGCAACAGGCGGCACTACAATAGGAACCGGAAGCCCTTTCTCTGTAAGCCCTGTAGTCAGTACCACTTATTACGCCGCTACAAAATCAGGCATATGTAGTAGTGCATTAAGGAGTCCGGTTTTAATTACTGTAAACGCCGCACCAACAGCTACAACAATTACTGCTCCTGCTCCCGGCTCAGTATGTGAAGGCAAACCGGCAACGCTTTCTGTTGATTCTCCACAGGCAGGAATCACCTATAACTGGTTCACGACAGCAACCGGAGGAACTGTAATTGCATCAGGCAACACCTTTACAACAGGTCCAATAGGCAACGACACTACCTTCTTCCTTGAAGCAACCAACACCTCTACCGGTTGTGGTTCCGCTAATGGCAACAGAGTTTCTGCAAATATTGACATTAACAAACTTACGGC
>CAZNHL010000133.1:0-5822 GCA_964572965.1 uncultured Bifidobacteriaceae bacterium | reverse complement strand
TATTTCCGGTTCAATATTTCGATTATTACGGAGGTTACTTCCTCTTTCTTATTTACTGCATCAGGTATCTCTACCATATCTTCTTGTACTGGAACCAAACCATCAGATGGTCTCTCTGGTTTAAAGAATTTCAATGGCCATATTTTTAAAACTCCATTTTCAAAACGTAAAGACACACTATTACTATTTTTATAAAGCGATGAATACGACTTCTCTTTAATTTTTTTCATAATCTCTTTTTCAAGAACAGGATATTGTTCTCTCTTAGGAGTAGGAATATTCTTTCGAGTATTTTTAAGAGATTCAAACAGACTTTCTTTCAGTCCATCTAAGTCGCCTAATTGAACTACAAAAACAGGCTCACCACTTAACAAAAAGCCATCTTCTGTTTCTGATTCCGTTATTATTTTATAAGAATCATCTGTTTTAAATATATTACAAGCCCCCATTTTACTTTTATTATTGAACTGTATTAACCTTGACAGTAATGCCTTTACTTTCCCCATATTGCACGGCTTTTTGTATCATTTCTACTTGTTGAGTAGTAGCTCCCTTAGGAATCGCTACATCAAGTATCTTTTCTTTGATAGCTCCATTTGTAGTATTAACCCCTCCCTTAATAGTCCCTTGGAAGTCATACAAGTCATCAATATACCCTTTTAGTTTGCTGTAAACTGCACCAGCTTTTTGATATGATTTGGCCTTCAAATCCAATGTCTTGATACTAGTTGCCACGCCACTAATAAACTTATCTATCACAGGATAGTTCCTCACCAAATTACCCCCAGCTGCTGCCTCATACACAAAGCCTCTAGCAAGTGGGTCGGCAATCTTCCAAAGCGAACCTCCTGCATTTTTTAATATATTGAAAGCTAAACCGCCTACTTTAAAAGCTCCAAAGCCAATAGCAAACCCAGTAAACTCTTCGTTAAAAGATTCTTCTGCTGGGTCATACCGTTTTAGAGGATTGATTTTCGTATCAAAAGTGCTATTGAACATCCTTATCCATGGGGATGACATATGCTTATGATACAATGCTCCATTTTGGCTGGTTAAGATTCTGTATCTTGAAACTCCCTCGGGCAAATCTGTTCCAACATATTCAAACCCACTAACACTCGGCTGTTCTGACCAGATATAAAAACCTTGCCTGTTAACAAACCAGTCATCACCAAATGGGTCTACAAAAAGTATTGGGTTGTTTCCCAGAACTGAATAATTCGAAAGATGATGCTTATAAACGGGGTCTATGTTCCAACGTCTGCCTATTCTAGAATCATACTCCCAATGCTCTGCCGTGTAAATTCCTTCTCCGATTTCGCTTTCCTTTTCTTGTCCACCAAACCCGTACCTATACGCACCTGCAGCACTTTTTACAGCACTTCCAACAACTCACAGCATCATTTTTAAAGAACGTTTTGCATTCATTCGAACACCCTGCAAAGATAACATTTTTAACCGCTTGACCTTCTTTTTTTTCATCTGATTTTTGCCTCGTAGGGAACTGGGATTTTCATTTCACTGCATGACTAACCATTTGAAAAAGAAAAAGTAATATACTTTTCAAAAGAAAACCGAAAAAAGAAAGCCATTTCCAAAGGCAGGCGGGGGTAAAAAGCAAGAACAGGCAAGAAAAATACTACCCGTGTGCGGTTGGGTTTCGTGCGCTGGCAGGGTGGAGATTTTTCTTGACTGCCGTAGGGTATTCTTGCTTTTTAATCGTGCGTTGGGTCGTGCGGAGCCTGCCTACCTTTGCTTTGCTTTTTTGGTTTTATTTTGACTGGCGAAGCCACCATACGCCTGTGGCTTGCGCCTTGTCTGAGCGGAGCGAGTAGCGCACACATGTGAGGAACGAACGCCTACAGAGGCAAGGGCGGTAAAGAAGTTTTTGCGTTGGGTTTGTGGGTCGGCAAAACTTCTTTATCGCTCTTGCTTTTTTGCCGTATGCCGGGTAAAGCAAAAGGCTTGCGCCCTTAAAAATAAACACGTCAAGCCTTTTGCTTTACTTGGCTCAGGCACTCTTTGCCGCTATATAATCGGGCTTTGCCCATGTGGGTCGGGGTGCGGTGGGTAAAGTGCGGCTACTTAATATAATGCAGGTTATATAAACAGCCCCTGCGTTGGCTTTGTGCGGTTGTGGGGGCTGGTTATATAACTACCCGGTGCATTATGTTAAGTAGCTTGGGGTGGTTTTTTCTGGCAGGATTTTTTGCTTGTGCGGTGGGTGCAGCTCTTTATTTTTTCAATTGACCTTTAAAAAATCAACTCATTTCAATTGAAAAAATAATGTGCTGCAAGCGGGTCGGGCAAAAAGCATGACAGAAAAAACCACAGAAGGGAGGGAATGCGGGGAAGGCAGGCAAGCACAGGGGGAGTGTAGCCAATGCCTTTTAAAATTAATCAATACATTGGCTACACGGCTGGGCTTGCCTGCCTGGGGAGTGCGTGGGTCAGCCCGTTTGATTTTACCTGAACGGATGGTATTGAGCGATTGCCGTTTTTAAGGCTTCTACATTCGTTTGCTTGTACCGTTCCGTTGTGGACGGGTATTTATGCCCTGCGAACACCTGAACGATTCTAAGGTCGTTTCCTGCCTTTAGGAGATTCGTAACCACACTTTGCCGTATCATCTGGCAATTTACCTTCCGTGGTGCGTAAAGCCCCTTAAAACTCCTTTTAACGTGCTTGGTGATGTCTTCCCCTGTCATTGGGTTACAACGGTGGCCGATAATGAAAAAATCATTCTCACTGCCTTTTAAAAGCTTTGTCCGGATTTCTGTTTGATATTGATGGAACAATAATATTTGATGGGGTTTTAAACTCAATTCCCTGCTATTGGTCTTTCCGCTTGCTTTGATGTAAATAGTTGCTTGGTTCAGGTTGATGTCATTGAGGGTAATTTGGGCGATTTCATCGGGCTTTAAGGCTTGGTAGATAAGTAAACCTATCAGTACTTTGTTGCGGTACTCCAGGGCATTGTAACGCTCTTTCCTGTTCAGTAAATTTTCCAGTTCTTCACTTGTAAAAAGGTCTTGTAACTGTATGTCTCTGTTCTGTTTGTCCCGTAATCGTATGGCTTTGCTCGGGTTGTCTTTCCGCTTGCCTGTATAGTTCAAAAAATCGTAGTACGCTTTCATGCTCGATACGATTCTGTTCAACGTTTTCGCATTGCTGTAACGATTCCTTAATGTGCCGATATACTGAATAATGTCTTTGTATAAAGCTCTGTTTGCATCAGGGTAATTGCCCAGGAAGATGTCTATTTCCCGCTCGTAGGCTTTCGCTGTTTTCTCTGTGTATCTTGTTTTTAAGTAGTCCAGTAAGTTCATAGTTTCTTTAATTGATTGGGATGCACTTTGGCGTATATCTGCGTGGTTTCTAAAAAGCCATGACCTAAAAAATCTCTGACCTTTTCTATCTCTAAGCCACTTTCCAAAAGGTGCGTGGCGATGCTGTGCCGTAAGTGGTGTAAGGTAATTCCCTTATTCAGTTCCGTTCGTTGAAGGAGGATTTTTAATAGCTTATTATAGCCGTCTCCTCGCATTCTTAGCCCTACCCTGTTCAGTATAAAAGCTTCCGTATTTTTTACTTTGGTGAGTGGGATTCTTTCATTCAGGTAGTAGCTTTCCAGTTCTTTGCTTACTTTCTCTGTCATCGGTACGGCTCTGCGTTTGGCTCCCTTTCCTTCTCTCACGTAAAGCATTTGTTTCTTAAAATGGATGTCCTGTATGTTCAACGCTTCCCCTTCGCTTCTCCGCAGTCCACAAGAGTAAAATAAGTGCAATACTGCTTTCTCTTTCAGGCTTTCGGTGGCTTCAAAAAGGGCTTTGATTTCTTCCTGTGTAAGTGGTTCTCTCGGGTTGCCTTTAGGGCTTTTAAACTTCATCACACTGATGGGATTGTAACTGATTTGTCCGGTCTGTTCCAACCAGTTAAAAAATACCTTCAGGGCGTAAACGTGGTGGTTAATATACTGTTCGCTTAAACCTCCCTCTTTGTGCTTGTGTGGCCGTATCTGCAACCACTCATAAAACTGATTTATATGCCCTGTAGCGAGTTCTTTGGTGTCGGTGGCATTGTGATACCCCAAAAAGTCTTTCACGCATTCTGGGAGCATATAACAACTGCTTTTGCTGTAACCGATTTGATTCAGATAATTTCTGAACTCTTTAAGTTGATGTTCTATTTCTGCCGTCATACTTTTCTACCTCTATGATGTTTTTTTCTTTTTACCCCCTTGAGCATATTTCCGGAACACGGAACGCCAGACACAAAAAAGGGGCTTTATGCCCCGTTCTCGCCTTTTTTGCTTTCTTCTGGTGTTCCACTGGCGTTCCCTGGTGTTCCTTTATTTAGCTCGTTTAGTTGTTTTTCTAAATGCTGTTTTATCTTTTCACGTATCCCCTGGTAATTGTCCCAATACGCTATCCGGTACTTAAACCCTCTGTTGGCATGGCCTCCAGACTGCCTTATGTATTCCAACTCTACAAGGTCGTTGATGTATCTAAACAACTGCGTTTTGCTTACGCTCAATGCCTGTCTTACTTCCAGTAAACCAAAATCTACTTTATCATGTGAACCGTTGTAAGTCTTCTTTAAATAGCCTTTTAGATTCTCATAGAACTGCCGTAAACTCCCATCCAGTTCGTCCACTTTCAGAACGATGCTTTCAAACATGATTTCTACAGCCGTTCCAATGTCGGCTATTTCCGTTACCAGTCTGCCCCGTTCATCTTTTCTGCGTTGGTACTGGTTAAGTACAGTAATCATTTTTACAAAGCTTTGAAAAAGGTCGTTGAGCCTCCTGATTTTGTGCGCTTCTTCCGGCAAGTGGATTTTATTGGCATAAGGGTTCAGCACTTCAAAGGGCTTTAGTTCTCTGATAAAGTTTTGGATAAACCGCTTTACTTCCTGCTCACGCTTCTGGTCTATCGCTCCGGCTGCCTTCTCATTCTGGTAATGAATAATGCGTTTGGTCTGCTCTGTGCTTTCATCAACGGCTATCAAAAAACATCGGCTCATATTGTCCTCGTATATCTCGCCCCTTGTGGTACAGGCAAGCGAAGCAATCGGACCTTTGACCGTTTTTTGTCCGGCTACGATTTGACCGTTTTCAAGCTTTGAACTCGTGGCGCTGTTCAGCTCTCCATTGGATTGTAATTCCCTAAAAGCAAATTCCGCTTCTTCGCTTAGTCCGTCTATATCTTCCAGACATAACAGCCGATTGATAAAATACTTTTCAGGATAGTTATATAAAACTTTGTCTGATACCCTGGTCAGCTTGGTTACTCTTTCCTTTGGTATGCAGTCGGATATTTGTTTGAGTAATCGGGTCTTTCCGCTTCCCGAACTGCCTTGTATCAGGGCGTGGAGCGTTTCAGGCATTTTATAACTGGCTGCTATAATCATCAAAAAGATTCGGCTCTTTTCTTCTCCTACTATCCCCGCTTTGCCTAACAGGTTGTTTAAGTTTTGGATTAAATTTTCTTTCTTCCCAAAGTTTTCTATCTGTTGTCTTTCCTGTGTGGTAAGAGGGATTATTAAGTCCTGGGCTTCTTCCTGGCTGTTGTTTGTATTGAGCAATTCTCTTTCTCTGAACTCGTCCAGTAAATCCGTTAGCTTGTAAATATCTGCTTCCAAAATATCCTTTCTTAGATTCAGTTTTTCTGCTACTTCCTTGCATAGCCTTTCTACCTGCTTATCCTCGTACAAGTCCAGTTTGTTCCTTGTTTTATAGCTTGTTTCAGGGTGTTCGATTACGAGCGTTACTTTCATACTGTCCAGTACCTTGCTTACTCCGCCCTGTATGTAGTAATTCGCTG
>CAZNHL010000132.1:0-5862 GCA_964572965.1 uncultured Bifidobacteriaceae bacterium | reverse complement strand
TTCTGAACTGCTTGACAAGAGTGAATCACAGTTGAATGGTCGCGACCACCGAAATGTTTGCCGATAACTTTCAAAGAATTTTTGGTGTAGTTTTTTGCAAGGAACATAGAAAGCTGACGTGCCTGAACCACCATGCGTTTGCGCGTTTTTTCTTTCAAAGTATCTACAGGCACATTGAAATATTCGCAAACAGTTTTTTGAATGTAATCAATGCTCACTTCGCGGCTCATTGTTTTCACAAAGTTCTTGATGATTTTTTTTGCAAGGTCAAGATCAACTTCTTTTTTATTCAAAGAAGCCTGAGCCAGCAATGAAATCAATGCAGCTTCCAATTCACGGATGTTTGTGTTGATGTTATAGGCAACAAACTCCACCACTTCGCGCGGCAACTCAATACCGTCAGCATACATTTTCTTTTCAAGAATACCGATGCGCGTTTCAAAATCAGGCACTTGCAAATCAGCGCTCAATCCCCATTTGAAGCGCGAAAGCAAACGTTCTTCAATACCTTCCAAATCGCGTGGCGAGCGGTCGGTAGTTAATACCAATTGCTTGCCGCTTTGATGCAGGTGATTAAAAATGTGGAAGAAAATATCCTGTGTTTTTTCTTTGTTGCTGAAAAACTGGATGTCGTCCACAATCAGCACATCTATCAACTGATAGAAATGCACAAAGTCGTTCACCGAATTATTTTTCACCGCATCAAAAAACTGATTGGTAAATTTTTCGCTCGATACATATAATACTGTCTTGTTCGGGAAGTGTTGCTTCACTTCGTTGCCCACTGCTTGCGCAATGTGTGTTTTACCCAAACCTACCGCGCCATAAATCACCAACGGATTAAATGCCGTGCCTCCCGGTTTTTGCGCCACTGCATAACCTGCACTTCGCGCCAAACGATTACAGTCACCCTCAACGAAATTATCGAAATTGTAATTAGCATTCAGTTGCGGGTCAATGTTGATTTTTTTCAATCCGGGAATAACAAACGGATTTTTGATGTTGCTGCCTTGCAGCGTGAGCGGAAAACTTGTTTCAGGATTCGTAGCGTTGCCTGTGTTGAAATTAGGATAGTCAATTGTGCTTGGTGTGCTGTGACTTTGGTCAACTACTATGCGGTATTCCAAACGCGCTTCGTTGCCTAATTCGCGTTTGATGGTTTTGCGCAGCAGCGATACATAATGTTCTTCGAGCCATTCGTAAAAAAATTGCGAAGGCACTTGAATAGTCAGCACTGACAACTTTAACTCCACAGGCTTTATCGGCTCGAACCATGTTTTAAAACTTTGTGCGCTTACATTGTCTCTGATAATTTCCAAGCAGGAACTCCAAACTGCTAAAGCCGATTTTTCTTTCATTATTGTTAGGTCTATATTTAACTGTGTGTGAACAAATTTTGAACAGGTGTGATTGATGGTGTGAAAATGTGTATTCCGAAGTGAGAAAAAAAATTTTTTTGTACTTGAATCTTTGGAAAATTTTTCTTCAAGCAAATCCCTTATCAAATCTTTTTTTTCATGCAATAGCCTTGAAAAATTTTTTTCTTCATCATATATCGTTTGTGTGTTTCAACTTGTAATTTTTATCGGTGTATCCGGCACTATCAAACCTTTCTTTTTTTGCTCGAAATAAAAATCTAATCTGCCCAATAAAATACCTGCCCAACCCACCTGATTCAGAATAACTTTTTTGCCCGCAGCATTTTTGTATTCTTCGGGAAAAGGAAAAAAAGTATGTGTGTGTCCGCCAAGTATCAAATCAATGTTTGAACCGTTTAATGCCAAATCAATATCGCTCACTTTTTTGTTGGGATATTTGTAGCCGAGATGCGAAAGGCAAATCACCAAATCGCATTTGTGGTCGTTGCGTAATTCGGCAGCAATTTTATTGGCTGCGGCAATCGGTTCTTCATAAACTGTTTCGCCATACAACGCTTTCGGCACTAAACCTTTTAACTCAATACCCAAGCCGAATACACCGACTTTAATTCCATCAACATGGAAGATTTTATACGGCTGTGTTTTGTCTTTTAACGGTGTGTTTTTAAAATCGTAGTTGGCGCACAAAAAAGGAAAGTTTGCCAATGGCAGTTGCTTCGCAAATCCTTCCATGCCCAAATCAAAATCATGATTGCCGATTGTGGAAGCGTCATATTTCATTTCGCTCATCAGTTTAAATTCCAACGAGCCTTGATACATATTGAAGTAAGGTGTGCCTTGCCAAATATCTCCGCTGTCTAAAAGCAACACATTTTTTTCTTCGCTTCTTATCTTGTTTATTATAGCCGCGCGATTGGCAAAACCTCCCTGCCCCTGAAATTTTCCTCCGTCCATTTCAAACGGCTCGATTCGCGAGTGCTGGTCGTTTGTATGTAAAATCGTGATGCGTTTTATATCGCCTTTTGCAAACGCTTCAAATGGAAATTGCGATAGCGCAAACAGTCCCGCTGCTGCACCCGATTTCATCAAAAATTTTCTGCGGTTGATTACCATAATTACTCTTTTATTCTTCCTTCTAAACTGCCCGTTAATTTCTTTCCTTTTTTATGGATTTCGGTAAAGGCATCAATAAATGCTTCGCGAATATTTTTACCGCTGTCGGTAATTGGTTTTCCTTTCAGCATGGAAAGATTATCACCGCCTTCCGTAAGATAATCGGAGAGTGCAATTGTGTATGTTTTGCTTTCGTTTAAAGGCACTCCGCCCACAAAAATTTCAGTGGCTTTTTTGTTTGCAATTACAAAGCGTGCGCCACTGATGGGCCAACCGCCTGCTGCGGCAATTGCATTAAAAAGTTCTTTCAGTTCTTTGCCCGGTAAATCCAGCAAAACAAGGCGATTATCGAAAGGCATAATTTCGTAAATCTTTCCAAGCGTAACATTGCCTGCGGCTAACTGCGGAACGCGAATCCCTCCATTGTTCAATACCGCAACATCAACCTGTTTATTGCAGCAATTGTTTCCTTGTTCCAACAAAATATCTGCTAATAAATTGCCCAACTCACTTTCCGGCTGACCTTTCGATATTGACTTTTCATTCACCACAATTATGCTGGTCATTGTTTTCTCCAACGAATCTTTGTAAGGTGAAATCAGCGCGGCAATTTTTGCATCTTTTTCGCCTTTGCTTCCTATCTGGTTTTTGGTGTATTGATATTGCGTGGTAACGTAATGTTTGGCGCAGCCTGCCAACAAAAACATCAATATTATCTGAAGCGCGAAAAACTTTTTCATGGATATACAATATAGATAAAGCCAGCGGGGAAAAGTGATGCAACGATAGTAATATTTTTTTCGCTGCTCGGAATTACAAATTCATAACAGCTACGTCAATTTCTGATAACCGTTCAATTTGTGTTGATAAATTTTAACCTCGTTTTTTTATCCGTAAAACAGGCTTTTTTTGGATAAAAAGCGGAAAAACGTACTCGTTTTTTATGGTTTTCATAAAGCTCAAAACATTGATAAAATTAACGATGTGTTTCACCCGAAAATTATTATATGTTTGAGCAACAAAATTTACTGATATGGCTTATAAAATTTCTGTTCAGCGCGTAGCAACATCGCGCATTAGTGAGGTTGATTTCAACAACTTGCCGTTTGGTAAACACTTTTCCGACCACATGTTTGTGGCAGATTATTACGATGGAGACTGGCACGATTGCCGCATTATTCCGTTTGGTGACTTTTCGCTGCATCCGGCAACGTCTGCAATACATTACGGGCAGGCACTTTTTGAAGGCTTAAAATCCGAGCGCGACCCCGATGGAAATCCGCTGCTTTTTCGTCCGTTAAAAAATCTTGCGCGTTTGAATATTTCTGCCGAAAGAATGGCAATGCCGCAATTTCCAGAAGAATTGTTTTTGAATGCAATTGATAAACTGCTTACGCTTGATAAAGATTGGGTTCCCGATGTTCCGAACTCTTCTTTATACATACGTCCGTATATGTTTGCGACCGAAAAATATGTAGGTATAAAAGTTGCGGAAAACTACCGCTTTGCAATGTTCACCAGCCCCGTTGGAACTTACTATTCAAAACCCGTTAAGGTTTATATTCACGATTATTATGTACGTGCTTTTCCGGGCGGCACGGGCTTTGCGAAAGCAGCCGGAAACTATGCTGCCTGCATGATGCCGATGCGCGAAGTGCAACAAAAAGGTTACGACCAGATTCTTTGGTTAGATGGTATTCACCACCGCTATCTGCAAGAAATCGGCACTATGAATATTTTCGTAATTATTGACGGAATTATCATCACGCCTTCGCTTGATATGGGAACAATTTTAGATGGCGTTACGCGCGACAGCATGATTCGCCTTGCAGAAGATGAAGGCTACATTGTGCAGGAACGCGATATTTCGGTGGATGAAGTTATCAATGCTTTTCACGAAGGCACTTTGGAAGATATGTTTGGAACGGGAACTGCCGCTGCAATTGCTCCGATTCAAACTTTTCATTACAAAGGCGAAGACTACGAATTGCCTCCGGTGGAAGGGCGCGATATTTCCAACAAATTGCGCGACAGATATTTTGCCATCAGAGCAGGAAAAGCAGAAGATGTTTTCGATTGGACACACCAGGTTCCGGTGGATGTTTATGCAAATATCTAATTCACTTTTTTGGGCTGTTTTCCCCTCTTGTTGGAGCAAAGCGGAAATTCCGTAAAGCGGGAAGAGGGGGCAGGGGTGTGTTTGTGCTTAAAGTCATTTTAAAAATCATTTACCATGCACCAAATCAATTCGTTTGAAGACTACCTTGAAAACTATAAGCAAAGCGTAGAAAATCCCGAAGAATTTTGGGCAGATGCAGCGAGTAGTTTTTATTGGAAAAAAAAGTGGAACGAAGTTTTATCGTGGAACTTTGCCACGCCTGATGTGCAATGGTTTGCGGGTGCAGAACTCAATCTTTCCGAAAACTGTTTAGACCGTCATCTCGAAACTAAGGGCGGGCAAACTGCAGTTATCTGGGAATCAAATTCTCCGAACATTCCATCGCGAAATATTACTTACAGGCAATTGCATGAAGAAGTTTGTAAGTGCGCAAATACTTTGCAAAAACTTGGCGTGAAAAAAGGCGACAGGGTTTGTATTTATATGCCGATGATTCCCGAAGGAGCAATTGCAATGTTGGCGTGTGCAAGAATCGGGGCGGTTCAATCGGTTGTTTTTGCGGGATTCAGTTCAGACAGTTTGCGCGACAGAATCAACGATTCGGGTTGTGTTTTACTCATCACTGCCGATGCTTTTTTCAGAGGAGAAAAGAAAATTGAGTTGAAAAAAATTGCCGATGAAGCATTGCGCGAAACGCCAACCATCAAACATTGCCTTGTTTTTAATCATTCAAACAGCGAAGAAATTGCAGTAAACGGAAAAGAAATCTGGTGGCGCGAAACGGTAGCCGAAGAATCGCCCGTTCACGTTGCAGAAAGTGTAGAATCGGAGTCGCCTTTGTTCATACTTTACACTTCGGGTTCTACGGGAAAACCAAAAGGCATTTTGCATACTACGGCTGGTTACATGGTTTTTACTGCCCACACTTTTTTGAATGTTTTTAATTACAAAGAAGGAGAAGTTTTTTTCTGCACCGCAGATATTGGTTGGGTTACGGGGCACAGTTATTTGATTTACGGTGCATTGCTGAATGGCGCAACCACATTGATGTTTGAAGGTATTCCAACCTATCCCGACCACGGGCGTTTTTGGGATATTGTTCAAAAACATAAAGTCAATATTTTATACACCGCGCCTACGGCAATCCGTTCGCTCGAAACTTTCGGCACGGAGATTTTCAAGCAAAAAGATTTGAGTTCACTGCGCGTTTTGGGAACTGTTGGCGAGCCAATAAATGAAGAAGCATGGCAT
>CAZNHL010000131.1:0-5865 GCA_964572965.1 uncultured Bifidobacteriaceae bacterium | reverse complement strand
ATAGTAAAATCTTGAAATATTTATAGCAAATTACTTGACTTTACAGACAGTACCTCATATCTTGACTGCTGACCACTCTGGCCTACCTGACAATCAATGATATTTATCCCTTCCCCTGAACGGAGGTCATATACTTCCTCACTACGAAATAAGGGACTGACTGCTGTTGAATAATAACCACCGGCATCGCCCTCATATTCAAAAGTTACCTCCTCTCCCAAAGGCGACCTGATACTTGTAAGGTACCAGCTAGATATCACCGATGTTACCGGCTGCCCCACTAATACGCCCGGAGGGAGTGTGTATGTATCAAGATTGACATTTTCCAGACTTGCTGTATAGTCCATAGTCATTTCTATCTCATTAAAGGTATATCGATAACCCTTTTCGTCAGTAATAACCCAGTAAGACCCCGGGTTGATATACTCAATGAGAAGACCAGACCTTTCTGCCTGATAAATGCGGTTGGAAAAATTACCTGTATAGGGTCCATTTTCTGCATTACCGGGCTCGTCGGTATTTCCTATTACAAACTTACCTGTGTTACCTGCAAAATTATAGGTAAAAATATCAGGCTCCCCGTCATTGTTCTTAGTATACAACATATCATACATCGCCTCCCTGTCCTCGTTGAGGCTGATAAGGGGATCCCAATTATTGTTGCCATCATTCTTTGGCATATCGGACACACTACTCTTGTAAGGGAAACCACGGCCTACTGCCAAATCATCGTTGCCCCTTACCGTACGTGTGATCACGCCCCCCGCAAAAAGGGACCAGCCAAGCCCTACCCAGCTTGCATCTTCGGTTGGTTTATAACCGTTGGACTGGTATTGAAGTTTAATGGCCAGTGAATGCTGGCTGGTCTTGATATCATATAAAGGGATGCTTATGTTGGCGCTGCCATTGAAATAGCTCACCGGTATGTCTCCATATTTCCCCAAAGCCGCAGCAGTGGGCGCGGGCCCTATCATTTTTGTGGGAGGCGGCGAAACCGTATTGGTTCCCTGTGAAAAAACAGCTACTATATTAGCAAACAGCAAAATGAGCAGCAACGAAACTCCCCTACCCAAAGCGCTTTTTTTCAATTCTTTCATATAATTACTATTAAGCTTAAAAACCTTTTCAGGCTATTGGGCAGAGTTTTCAAGTTGTTTCAATCTGGCTTCCATTTGTGCTCTCTCTTTCAGCAATTCATCTAATAACACCTGCTGCTGTTTCGCTGATTTTTGCTGGTCAATCACGTACAATGTCAGTTCTTCCACTTTTTTCAGCAGCACACTGTTCATCTGGCCAAGGTTGATCTGGCCCTGTTCTGCCACCTCTTTTGCAGAAGGCACTTCAGGCAAATGCTTATTTCTGCTGATATAAGCGCTTAGCGAATCAAGAGACAAGAGCGGGTAGTTTTTATCAAAAACATAGTCAGGAAAAGCACTTGTAAGTGGCGTAGATGTTACAAAAACTTCTGTGGTGGCAATTTTTCCCGAAAAGCGTGTTTCACCGAGCACAGTTACATTGCCATTCAGGTAAGATGTACCGTTTACATGTAGCTTCCCAAGTGTAGGGTTGCTCCCTGTGCCGATACCCACATTACCGGAATTACCATTATAGATATTATTGCCATTGACAATCCATAAACCGGTAGCTGTGCCGCTTACTGCTATATTCTGTGCTGTAACACCACCGCCTGAAATGACTAGTGTGCCGGTATCATTACCGATAGCTACAGGTGTGTATACCACATAAACTGTGACATTGCTTACTGTACCCGACTGTGGAGTAATAGTAACACTGGAACCAAACCCTGTACCGGAGCTGAGCGATACTTCAAAGTTGGCAGGCGCGGTTACAGTAAGCGCGCCTGTAAGGTTAGCACCCGAAACGGTGAATGACTGTACCGCTGAAGTGGTAGACACCGTTGTTGTGAATGTTGTCAATGTGCCGGTGACAGTAAGGCTCGCCGGTGCCTGGCAGGAGCCCAGTAATCTCCATGGACCGCTTTCTCCGTTCACAGCAGGATTAGGGGTGGTCTGAGACCAATAAGTAGCCTCATATTGATAACCTCCATAGGTCACTTTATCTCCACTGTTATAGGTAGCGGTTGAAGACCAGGCCTGAACACTGACACAAGAAACTGTTTTGGGTATAATAGGTGTAGCACAGGTACCTACTGAATGCCAGGGTTGTCCGCTGCCATTGTTAGAAGACGGAGACAAATTATAACTGTTCCATTGTGCCTGGTACAGGATACCATCATGGAAAACGGTTTCATTATTATAGGTCTGTGTGGCAACCCACGGATTATAGCCATTACAGCTTACCGTCTGAGAAAACACTTGAATGTTGGCAAATAACAAGGCCGCAGCTAGCAGAAAACGATTAATCTTCATTGTATTATTATTAAGTCTTTGAGTAGGATGAATAGCATTAAATATATTTATCCCTATAGAATTTATATTAAATAAAAACAATAGAGCAATGGCATGAGATTTTTTTAAGAAAAATTAAGGAAACGATAGTCGGCTAAACAAGAAAGAGAACCCTCTGAATTACCATGCCTTTTGCGAGCACTACAAAGTGTTTTTTGAAAATGCCGGTCCTGAAGCAAAAGGGCAGAACTCCGTAATAGAAACCGGGAATGCAGTACGCTACCGCAAATGTTTGATTTGTTTTCCATAAACAGTAATAATAGGTGATTGGTATTATCAGCTTTCTGGAAAAGGGGATTTCTCAGCTGGTTAATACCTGACGATAACCAATTGGTCATCACCACAGAAGCAAAGGGGGTAGCTTCTTTGCTGTTAAAAAATGCTACAGTTTTAACAGTACATTAAATCTTTGGCACTAAAGTAACAAATATTTTCTAATTGTCTAAAAAATAAAAATTGTCCCGGAAATATTTCCTTCAGCCCGCCTTAGATAAGAATTATTTAACATCAGCAAAAGCAATTAGCGTATACTATAATTTTAGTACTTGTTCTTACAGGACTATACTATTTCAATTTTATGTAAAAATATCAAGACAAACTTGCCAGTGCAAACTCCAACGAAGCAGTAAAGTTGATCTGCCCCAGCTTATTGCTCTCAAAAATAAAATCTTTGATACTTTTACCTGAGTAATTGAAGTCGCCAACAATAGCCAGCTTTACGCGGTAATTGGAAAACTTCTGAAGCACTTCTCCGGCTAAGCCGGTTTTCAGGTCGAAAAAATCCGCACTCAGATTTTGCTCATAGAGAATCATCTTGTCTATGTTTTGATAATAGACATTAACAAGCAGATCAAGACCATCCTGAGAGGTTTTGACAAGTACTTCTCCGGAGATAATTTCTGCTATTTCGCCTTTGGGACTTTGATGTATTTTAATTTCCAACAGAACACAATTTTATTGCAATTTAAAATCATTCAGGCTTCTTTTCACTAAATTCAAGATTAGTTTCTTCATGATTCCCTTTACTGCTAATGAGTTTATTGTTTTGATATTTAAAAGTACCGTAGTCTGTAAAACCACTGATAGTAATAACGTTTTCTGACCTAGACCACTTGTAGGTTTTCATTTCATTGCGGGAGTCATATGAGTAGTCGGCTTCCCGCTCTTCCGGTGTACAGGCGGCTTTGGCATAATAATATACCTGTACTGTTTCTTCGCTGAAGGTAAGCACGCAATAAGTTGTAATTGCACAACCGCCACCAACCATCTTTTTGCACACATATTTCACTCTGCCTTCATAGGTTTTACCTCTCAGCTGAGCATTAACTTCGTTAAGTACTGTCATCAAACTAAAATAATTACAGAAAAAAACCATTTCAATTCATCACCCTTGTACGGGAAACGGTAGCAGAAGCGTTGCAACTATCGCTATTGACGCTCTATCGGCTATTTCGTATATTTAGGATAAACCAACCCCGATTTTTATGCTACATCTCAAAACTTTTTTTTCCGACCTTAAAGAGATCACTGCCAATACATTCAGCGAGTGGATAAAAGCAGATCCCTTTCGCCAGAGTGCTGTTGTTGCTTATTATGCTATTTTTTCCATACCTGCACTGTTGGTCATCGTGATTGCACTTGCAGGACTGGCATTTGGCCGTGAAGCGGTTCAGGGACAAATTTCCGTACAGATCAGCTCGGCCATTGATGCTGATACAGCCAAACAGATAGAAGATATCATAGCGAGGTCTGCACAACAAAAAACATCTATCATAGCGACATTAATAAGCGTTGTTACACTGATACTTGGGTCAACGGGTGTATTTACTCAGTTGCAGACTTCTCTCAATCAAATCTGGGAAGTGAAAGTAACCGCAAAAAAGAAGTGGCTCAAAACGATCAAAGACCGTTTGATCTCATTTGGGCTAGTATTGTCTATTTGCTTCCTGATGCTTGTTTCACTGTTGCTCACTACAGGTCTGGAAGCTTTTAGTGGATGGATCAAAGGACACTTGCCTGATTTTATGCTTTATGTATTTGAACTGCTTAATTTTGTTATTTCCTTCGGAGCTATTAGTGTTTTATATATGCTCATGTTTAAAATCCTGCCTGATGCCATTATTCAATGGCGTGACGTATGGATAGGTGCCATTGTGACGACACTGCTTTTTGTAATAGGGAAAACTGCCATGGGCATTTATTTTGCCAAAGCCAGTCCAGGTTCTGCCTATGGTGCTGCAGGCTCTGTAGTACTCATTATGTTGTGGGTATCGTATTCCTGCATGATTCTATTTTTTGGCGCTGAATTTACAAAACAGTATGCTACTCATAATGGCAGAAATATACAGCCGGCCAAAGATGCGGAGTTGATTTCAGAAGCTGAAATAGAAAAAAGGAAATAAAGACAGCCTTCTAACCTATCTTTGGCATCACAGAGAACAATAAAATTTCAGAGGACAATCATCGGGCTGAGACGAACATAAAACATTTTTCTTATATTTATCTGAACAGGAAGTATGAAATGACTATCCGCTTCTCTGAACCTTCTTATGTCTTTCTCCTGCAGATAATACAGTATTCCGAAGGTCAGAGTTTAGAATTCCGGTTCAGCAAACACTGAAAATTTAACAATCAACAAAATATGCATTATCAGCGAGATTAGCGGGCAAAATTCAGAATTCCTGATTAAACGAGTAAGGTAAGGCACAATGAAACGGATACCCGATAAATAAGATGTTCAATAATAATTTAAAGCAATATTTCACAGAAAAGGGCGGACTGACGGAAAGTGAATTTCTTCAACTGACAGAAACTTTAAAAAGCCAGAAGTTTGAGAAAGGTCAATTTTTGCTGAATCCGGGTGAAGTCTGTCAATATTCTTTTTTTGTAGAAAAGGGGTTACTCCGCTCGTATACTGTTGATGAAACAGGTAAAGAACATATTATTCAGTTTGCACCGGAAAACTGGATAATCAGTGACAGAAGCAGTACTTACTTCAATGAACCTTCTGATTTTTTTATTGATGCTGTAGAAGACACTATTGTTGTCTTTATTGATAAAGAGTTTATTTGTAAATCGTCAGAAGTCAGTGCGGTATTCAGGCAATACAATGAGAAAGTTCTCCAAAACCATATCAGGCATTTACAGAAGCGTATTAATTTGCTGTTAGGTGCGACAGCCGAAAAGCGGTACCTTGAGTTTATACGCCTCTACCCTAACCTGACGCTACGTGTACCCCAATGGATGATTGCCTCGTATCTCGGCATTACACCGGAAAGTCTGAGCCGCGTCAGAAAAGAACTGGCAAAAAGGAATTTTATTCAGCACTGAGTTGTATTTCTTATCATAGATCAATTCAGTCTTCGGAAAGGACACTTACCTTTGAAAAAAACATACGACCATGGAGAGAAAAGATTTTATCAAAAAAAGTGCATTG
>CAZNHL010000130.1:0-5869 GCA_964572965.1 uncultured Bifidobacteriaceae bacterium | reverse complement strand
CCAAAGAGGAACATAAACGAATTTACCCTCAACAATTCCCCAACCATTTAGCAGACGGTTGATTGTTAAAATTCTCTTAGCCATAAAAAATACATTTTTGTTTGCTCGCCTACTCTTTTTCATGTTTTCGGCATCCCATGAATCTATTCTATAAACAAAGGCTATAAGTACCTGACACAGACAGATTAAATGGAAATTGCACAGAAAGTTTCTTTAACAAAAACAGAGAGTAAAAACCAATCAAAAAGTGATGCAAGATTTTAGCTAAAAATGCTACATCCTGCACTTAACAAATAACAATAGACCACAAATATCACATTAACAACAACTTATCAAAAATCACTTTTTGACCCCAGCACTTGCTATTAGAATTTATGGCTGTTAAATAATAAAAAATAGTGCAATTATTAACACGAGTAATATTATGACAAAAAACAGACATATAAGCGACTTTTAAACATAAATATATGAATGCAGATAAAACAAAAAAGGCGGCCTTTACAGGCCGCCTTTCAGGAAATACAAATTTCCTAATTAGTTCAATGTTACTAAACCTTGCTCAGTTACTTTACCGCCAGAAAGTCCAGAATTTACTGCATTTGTAAAGCTTCCTGGTAGGCTCCAAGACTTCTTAAATGTAGGAATATTGTTTGGGTTAGAACCAGTTTGAGTTATGTCAGTTGTAAAATCAACAGTCCAAGTCAAGTTAACTCCTTCTGGCAAAGAACCGATATTGAAAGAACCATCGCTACCAACAGTAGCAGTGAAAAGGTTTGGTTCAAATTTAGCGTCAGCTTTAGCAATCAATTTAGCGCCTTGAGCAGCTGTGTAAACACTGTTGCTTGGGTTTTGGTAGAACAATTTACCAGCAACAGCAGCAGCTCTTCTTGGTAATGTTACAGGCAATTGGTTGTTTGCTACAACGTTAGCATCTGTACCTGTATTGTTTTGACCACCATTACCACCACCGTTAGTACCGGCAACAGTCAAAGAACCACCAATACCTGCAGTATATTTAAGATCTCCTGTAACATTAGAAGAAAGGAAATCGCCAGATGGAGATTTAACAAAAATGGAAATTCTACCTTCGTTCAGGTTAGTGAAAGATGCAATACCTGTTTCGTCAGTAGTTGCAGATTGTTTAAAACCGTTGTCACCTTGGATAGTAACTACAGCACCAGACAAACCTTCAGTTCTAGCAGCAACAGAAGAAGCTATTACCTGAACTGAGTAGCCGATTTTAATTGTTCCGTTTGGAATGTTGTTTTCTTGTATTACCGGAGCAACTGAATTATCATCTTTTTTGCAGCTTGTACCTAAAAAAAGTGAGCTAGCTAATAAAGCTGATACTAAAAGAACGTTAGTTTTCATAAACTGTATTAAAGGTTTAAAATAAATAATGGTGCAATATTAACTAAAATATAAATATCAATTCATTTTGATGTAAGAAACATGTAAGATTTTAACCCATATTGCATTTTCATGATTTTCAAATTACATAAACTACAACAGAGAAAACTCACCTGATAAAGCAAATAATAACTTTTTGGTAAACCATGTTAATCAACAGAATTAGATAAAAATTCTTCAAAAGAAGTGGCACAAAAAAAGGAAAACAAGCTGACTATTTACAATAAAACAACATTTATTATAGATAAAATCCAATTTACAATAAATGTTTAAGCCGTCAATAAGTACTGATTTCCTTACCAACGGCTTAAAATAATCTTAAACTAACCGGGCAAGTTTCTCTTGCAACTTAGCTATATTAGCCAAGGCATCGGCTTGCTTGTTCCGTTCATTTTCTATAATCTCAGGTTTTGCATTAGCCACAAAACGTTCATTGCCTAATTTAGCCTCTACAGATTTCAGGAAGCCTTTAATATATTCCAGCTCCTTCACAATAGCCTCTTTCTCGGCGTCTTTGTCCAGCCCACCTTCAATAGGAATAAAGAATTCATCCCCTTTAATTACAAAACTTAATGCATCTGCTACTTTATCGTTGACGAAAGTAACCTCAGACAGATTACAAAGTTTAGTCAATACTGAAGCAAAGTTTGAATAAACAGACTGATTAGCCGTTTGTATCTTCAATGGCAAAGCATTTTTGGGAGATAACCCTTTACCGTTTCTGGTATTCCTAAACTCAGTAACTACAGCAAATATCTGTTCAGCTTCTTTTAACAGATTTTCATTAACAGAGCCAGACTGAGGGTATTCTGCTACAATCAAAGCTTCACTTACTTTACGGTCTTTGATCTCATGCCAAAGTTCTTCCGACAAGAATGGGACGAAAGGATGAACTAACTTCAGGATGCTTTCAAGGAATTGGATTGTTTTGTCGTAAGACTTCTGATCTATAGGCTGCTCAAAACCGGGTTTCACCATTTCAAGGTACCATGAGCAGAAATCATCCCATACAAGTTTGTACACTCCCATCAACGCATCCGACAAGCGAAATTTCTCATAGTGATCTTCAATCTCTACAATGGCGCTGTTCAGGCGATTCTCAAACCAGTCGAAAGCGGTATCATTCGGACAGGGTAAACCAGCATCTACATTCCAGCCATTTACCAGACGATAAGCATTCCAAAGTTTATTGGTAAAGTTACGCCCCTGTTCACATTGCTTTTCATCAAACAGTAAGTCATTACCGGCCGGAGAGCTCAACAACATACCAACGCGTACACCATCTGCACCATATTTTTCAATCAGATCTAAAGGATCAGGCGAGTTACCCAATGACTTAGACATTTTCCTCGCCTGCTTATCACGCACAATACCTGTCAGATAAACGCTCTTGAATGGCAAAGCACCTTTGTATTCGTAACCAGCCATGATCATACGTGCTACCCAGAAGAATAGAATCTCCGGAGCAGTCACCAATGTATCAGTTGGATAATAATAGTTGCTGTCTTTGTTGTTCGGATCTTTAAAACCATCAAATACAGAGATTGGCCATAACCATGAAGAGAACCAGGTATCCAGTACGTCTTCATCCTGACTTAAGTCCTGTGCTGTATAAGATTTGCCCTTCTCTTTGAAAAGAGTAATTGCTTCTTCTACTGTTTTAGCCACTACAAACTCTTTGTCAGGAGCATAGAAAGCAGGTATTCTTTGTCCCCACCAAAGCTGACGTGAAATACACCAGTCTTTGATGTTGTCTAACCAATGACGGTATGTATTTTTAAACTTGGCTGGATATAATGCAATTTCATCGCTCATTACGGACTCAAGTACTTGTGGATTTTTATCCAGGAACTTGCGCATATCCACAAACCACTGTGCAGACAAACGAGGTTCAACAACTGCATCAGTACGCTCAGAGTAGCCTACTTTATTTTTAATATCCTCAACCTTCACCAATAAATCTGCGGCTTCAAGGTCTTTTGCTATTTTCTTACGAACAACAAAACGGTCTTCACCAATATACAACTGACCTGCCGGGCTGATTGTCCCGTCTTCGTTCAGGATATCGATTACCTGAAGATTATGCTTCTTGCCAAGTTCATGGTCATTCAGATCATGTGCAGGTGTTACTTTCAAACAGCCTGTACCAAATTCGATATCTACGTATTCGTCGAAAATCACATCAACAGCACGGTTTACCAAAGGAACAATTACCTGCTTCCCTTTCAGGTGCTGGTAACGCTCGTCATTAGGGTTTACACAAACTGCTGTATCACCCAACAATGTTTCGGGACGTGTAGTAGCAACTACAAGAAAATCATCTGAACCGACAATTTTGTACTTAATATTATAAAGCTTAGAGTTTACTTCTTTATGTATTACTTCTTCATCAGAAAGAGCTGTCTTACCTTGTGGATCCCAGTTAACCATGCGGGTTCCTTTATAGATCAAGCCTTTCTTGTGTAAATCAACGAATACGTCTAACACCGCGTCAGACATATCGTCTTCCATTGTAAAACGTGTACGGTCCCAATCGCAGGAAGCCCCAAGTTTTTTCAATTGTTCAAGAATAATACCGCCGTATTTTTCTTTCAATTCCCAGGCATACTTCAGGAAGTCTTCCCGGGAAAGGTCTTTCTTCGCAATCCCTTTTTCTTTTAACATTGCTACTACTTTTGCTTCTGTAGCAATAGAAGCATGGTCGGTACCCGGTACCCAGCAAGCTTCAAATCCCTGCATACGTGCTCGACGGATCAATACATCCTGAATAGTATTGTTCAACATGTGCCCCATGTGCAACACACCTGTTACGTTAGGCGGAGGGATAACAATAGTATATGGTGTTTTTTCAGAAGGCTCTGATTTGAAAAATTTATTTTCAAGCCAGTAAGCATACCACTTAGCTTCAGCTTCTTTGGCAACGTAAGTTTTGGTGATCGTTTGTGACATATGTCAAAAGGAAGAAATTGTCCGTGAAAATAGGAGGGCAAATTTACGAATTTTGAATTAAAAATGTGTAATAGTGTTTAGGTATTTAAGTGTTTACGTTTTGAAACCAGCCTTCTGGCAAATCTCTCACTACTCAATACACAATACTCTTGTCTAATCCACAAGAAAGCCCTAATTTTGTTGTGAGCAAGTTTGTATAGACTGTCAAAAGGCCGTTATATACTCATGGATATAATAAAAAATCGTTTATCTGCACCTTCGGGTCACATAACATTTTTTCCAGAAAAAATTGTGAGTGCGCCGGCAGTCAATTAACAAACTTGCTTACTTTTTATCCCTCCATTTTACTTTCCATTGCCTTTTCATTGGGTATTGCCATGGTAGGTTACATCTTACCTAGTTTAGGAACATAACGAGTAACAAGTAACCCGAAACTTAAACCACAACAACAATCTTTCCGGCTGTACGGCCTGTTTCAATAGCCTTATGAGCTTCCCCCATCTCTGAGAATGTATATGTAGCGGATACATGAGACTTGATCTTTCCCTCAGAAAGTAATTTAGCCAATACTTCCATATCTTCACCGCTCGACTGTACCAGCACGAATTTACCGATTACGCCTTTTTCTTGAGCAGTCTCTTCAATATCGGATGTCATACCTGAAGGAATAGAAATAACCAATCCTCCTTTTTTAACAGCATCCAGTGACCGTTTGAATACCTCACCGCCAACAGTATCAAAAACGAAATCGGCATCTTTAACTACCAGCTCGAATTGCTGCGCGTGATAATCAATATGTTCATCGGCACCTAAACTCTTTATAAACGCTTTCTTTTCTTTAGAAGATGTACCGATAACATATGCTCCAAAATGTTTTGCTATCTGAACCGCATAATGCCCGACCCCACCGGCAGCTGCATGGATCAGCACTTTTTGTCCGGCTTTGATATGCGCATTTGTTACCAATACCTGCCAGGCTGTTAATAAAGCCAAAGTTGCCGCAGCAGCTTCTTCATGAGAGACATTCTTTGGTTTCATTGCCAGATGGCTTTCCGGTGCTGCAACATATTCAGCATATACTTTGCCGTGGCCAGGAAAATTAACCATACCGAAGACCTCATCCCCTACTTTGTATTTAGTAACGCCTTCTCCTAAAGCAGTTATAACTCCTGAAACATCCCAGCCAATGATCAGCGGAGATTGTTCCTTCAATCTTCCATAAACACCTTTACCCGATCGTGTTTTAATATCAACAGGATTGATACTGATAGCTTTGGTTTGAATTAATACTTCGCCTTTCTGTAAATCTGGCTTAGGTAAATCAACAAGTTTCAGGTTTTCAACACCTCCCGGCTGTTCTAAAATATATGCTTTCATTTTGCTCAGAAAATTATTTACGTCTTGGAATCACTCCTCCGATTCCCATATCAACTACTTAAACTTAGTCCAATAAATATAATTAGATTGTCCCATTTAAATATTAAAACTTTACCTCATAGGTACATAGAAT
>CAZNHL010000129.1:1109-5908 GCA_964572965.1 uncultured Bifidobacteriaceae bacterium | reverse complement strand
CTACTCACTACTCACTACTCACTACTCACTACTCACTACTAGATTAGCAATCCTTAATCGGACAACCAGTATCTCCGCCTCTTTTACGTTTCTTGTTTTGCTTGTCAATGCGCTTTTGCATGCTTGATTTATTGCCACCGCAAGCGCTGATTACCACCGGGCCGGCCAATGCTATTAAGAGACTCCAAACTATGGCTTTTTTCATATCGGACTAAATTTATGGTAATTCAAAGATAATATATAAATGTACTTAAATCTAGTAATGATTACCGGTAGATATCCTGGTTAAACTTTAAAAGCTCTCACCATTTCCTTTTTGTAAGGAGGGCCGGGAAGTGTTTCAACCTGAAAGCCGCTTGCTTTCAGGTTACGCTTAAACTGTCCCTGTGAACAATAGGTTACCAGTTTGCCTTTGTTTTTTAGAATATGGTACAGTTTATGGAATATTGATTCATCCCATACTTCAGGTTGCTTACTTGGGGCGAAAGCATCAAAATAAATGAGATCATAATAAGCCGCTAATGGTTCATATGTTTCGAATGTTGAATGTATCTTTTTCAGGGAAAAGCCATTTAAAAGTTGTATCTCTTCATTCCAGGGGGCAGCATGTATTTTTGTGAAATACGACTTCACTTCGTCAGAATCAAATAACTCATCATAGTTTAAATGTCCGGTAATTGAAGCAGCCAAAGGGAAGCTTTCGATAGTATGGTACACTATCGGACGTTCCGGATTTTTAAGGAATGCTTCTATTGTCAGCATCAGGTTAAGCCCCGTTCCCAAACCAAATTCAAAAATATGTAAAGGCTGCTCTGACGGAAAAGTATCAAGACCCATCTGTATGTAAACGTGGATAGACTCCTGTAAAGCTCCGTGTTTGGAATGGTAGGTTTCATTGAGTGCTTTATTGTAAAGCGTATGAGAACCATCTCCTGTTTTTAAGATTTCTATATCGTCAGCCAAGTTTTAAATCGTTTTGCAGAAAAGTGAGTATCAGATTGTGGTCAGTTCTGAATTTTATGTCCTTTATTTGTTCAATAAGATATAAACCTGTCACATTTGTGCCTATTACATAATCAGCATCTTTCAATGCTTGTAATGTGATCGGTTTTTCTATTACCTCGAGCCCGTCGTGTATTCTTCTTCTGATAATCTGCTTGCGCATAATACCATCTATACAGCCACTTTCCAGTGGAGGAGTAAAAAGTTGTTCACCTTTAAGCAGAAAAACGTTACCAACTCCCAGTTCTGCAATTTCGTCCTGTTGATTTAAAAGCACCACTTCATCCAGTTGTTGTGAGGTACGAAATTTCGCAGCCATCACATAAGGTAAGGCATTGCTTGTCTTTAAAGGTGAAACAATAGAGTAAGAGAGTTTGATGTCAGTATAAAAATTAGCTTTCTTTTTAATACTAAAGCCCGGCGATTGATTTGGCAGCGCCCAGATGATAAAATCAATCTGGTCATTTTCAGGAGTGTAAAGGCCGCCCGGCTTTCTCCATACCTGCATTTTTATACGTGCATTTCCGGACAAACCGTTATTGGCAGCTAATAGCAGAATCAGCTCTTTGATATTGTTTTGGGAAAACTTTTCGTCGGATTGCATGCCTAATACGTTCATACCAGTAATGAGCCTGCTCCAATGGTCGTCAAAAAACCTGATTTGCCCGTTTTTTAAAATCATCGTTTCGAAAAGGCTGTCTCCGTATAGGAAAGCACGGTTATCTGACCATAATATTGGGTCTTTATTTCCCAGAAACGTATAATTATAACAAAGCATATAAGTGCATTTAAAGGTAAAATTAATGTAAATCGTTATAATATTGATTAAAAATGCAGGCCTTTTTGCCTTTATATGAATAGTTTTTTTTGAGAAAGGAAAATGATAGTTAACTTTGGATGTTAATTTAGAAGCATTGATTACAAAGAAAGTTGATATAACCACGATTGCAGTAATTGGCGGAGGTAGCTGGGCTACCGCGCTGGTGAAGATATTGTCAGAAAGTGACGTAAAGATTAAATGGTGGTTGCGTGACAAAGAATATGTTGAGCATATCAAACATTTTCAACATAACCCTAAGTACCTGAGTGATGTCCAGATTAACCTGAAAAAGGTGAAACCTGATTATAACATTCAGCGCGTGATGTCTGGAGTAGATTATGTGATCTTAGCTGTTCCGGCCGCATTTCTAAAACAAACTCTTACTCCTTTAACAAAAGAACATTTTAAAGGTGTTTCTGTAATTTCTGCTATCAAAGGAATTATTCCGGGGGATAACGATCTGATTACTGATTATATAGAAGAAAACTTTATTGTTGATCAGTCTGATATTATGGTGATTGGAGGACCTTGTCATTCTGAAGAAGTAGCTTTGGAAAAGCAGTCTTACCTTACTGTAGCTGGTCACGATTATGACAATGCCATGCGTTTTGCCCAGCATTTGAATTGTCGTTTTGTGAAAACCCATGTGATCAGAGATGTGTACGGCGTTGAATATAGTGCTATCATTAAAAACATAGTTTCGATTGCTTCAGGCATTACACACGGATTAAATAATGGAGATAACTTCCAGGCTGTTTTAGTGTCGAATGCGCTGCAGGAGATCAAGCGTTTCCTTGATGCTGTTCACCCAATGAACAGAGACTTGAATGATTCGGCCTATCTGGGCGATTTGCTGGTTACCTCTTATTCTCAGTTTTCAAGAAACCGTACGTTCGGTAATATGATCGGCCACGGTTATTCTGTGCGTTCTGCACAATTGGAAATGAATATGGTGGCAGAAGGATATTATGCAGTAAAATGCATGAAGGAGATTAATAAGAAGTATGATATTGAAATGCCGATCTGTGATTTCGTATACAATATTTTGTATGAAAAAATAAACCCTGCCGTAGAAGTGCAGATACTGAAAAGCATTTTGCGCTAGTATTGAGTCATCAGAAGTGAGCCATGAGCGAAAGTAGAAATGGTAATTGAAAACAAAGAGGGTTATAAAAAGCATGTTTTTGTAACCCTCTTTGTTTTAGTGTCGTTGTCTCACTACTCACTACTCACTACTCACTACTCACTACTCACTACTAAACTTCCCCAGCTCTTCATATACTCTGTGAATAGGTAAGCCCATTACCGTATAAAATGAGCCGTTAAAGCGGGCAATACCTATCATTCCAATCCATTCCTGAATGCCATAAGCACCGGCTTTGTCGTAAGGCTTGAAGTTTTCTATATAGTAATTGATTTCATTGTCTTTAAGGGTACGAAAAGTGACTTCGGCAATATCATGGAATAAAACTGTTTTTTCTTTATCACAAATAGAAACTCCTGTTACTACTTCATGTGTTACTCCTGAAAGCGATTTGATCATTTCAAAAGCTTCCTGATGGTCAGCGGGTTTATTCAGCACCAAGCCTTTGTTATAAACGATGGTATCAGAGGTAATAAGTACTTCTTGCTCTTTTAACCCTGGTTGCAATACAAGCGCTTTTTGGTAAGCAAGAAATTCTGGAATCTCTGTTTTGCTTAAATGAGGAGAAAAAGATTCGTCGGCATCAGAAACACGTACGGTGAAACTATAGCCAGCATCGGTTAATATCTGCTTTCGACGTGGGGAGTTGGATCCTAAAATTAAAGGGCGATGAAAATTCATATCCAAAGATATGAATTCCATCGCCCCTTCAAAAAAGTAGGTTGTTGGTTATTACTTTTTTAATCACATGCTTTCTTTACCATTGGCTCAGCCTGAGCTTCTTTCAGGTTAAGTGCTTTAGTAAAATCATCACATGCAGATTGGTCTTTCAATTTGTATTTGTACAATCCTCTGTGGTAGTAGCTTAAGCCGTCTGCATTGTCCATGCTGATAGCTTTGTCAAGATCAGGGATAGACTCTTTATATTTTCCTGTTTCTCCCAAAAGGAAACCTCTGAAAGCATAGGCTTGCTGATTATTAGGATTTAGGTTAATGGATTTATTAGCATCATCCAGTGCTTTTGAAAGATTTACCCCTTCTGCTGCAATTACATGAGCACGTCCTAAATAAGCGTCATAATCTTTAGGGTCAAGTTCCACTACTTTATTAAAATCAATTAATGCAAAGTGGTAATTGCCCAGCATGTTATAAGCATTTCCTCTGTTGAAATATGCTTTCGTATCAGTAGGTTTTAAAGAAATTACCCTTGTATAGTCGGCAATAGCTCCCGGATGGTCGCCTGTTTCATCTTTGCATAAACCTCTGTAAAATAGCGCATCTGTGTTGTTACCATCTTTTGCCAATATCGTTTGATAATCTGCAATGGCTCCTGATAGCTGCTTTAACTCCATTTTAGAGTAAGCTCTGTTGAGCAACGCTTTGGTATTAGAGGGCTCAGCTTTTATTACTACAGTCAGGGTTTTAACAGCATCGCTGTGTTTACCGGTTTTTACCTCACAAATTCCTTTGTTTAGTTGAGCTGTCCGGTTTGTGGCATCTAATTGCAAAACTTTTGTGAAATCAGTATGAGCATTTGAGAAATCACTTAGCTCCATCTGGTATTCACCACGCTTAAGATAGGCCTCTATAGAACTTGAGTTCATTTCAATAGCCTTACTCAAATCTGCGATTGCGCCAAGCACATTGTGTTCATTGTGTTTAGCTTCAGCATTTTTAATCAACTCACTTTCTCCGCCTTCAGTTGTTGCGGAAAATGCAAAAAATGACACTAGGGTCATTAACAGGATAATTGATTTTGTTCTCATAATAACCTAAACCGTTTAGTTTCAAACAATTACAATAGTTGGTTTGCTTTTGAAATACGCTAAGTGC
>CAZNHL010000129.1:0-1099 GCA_964572965.1 uncultured Bifidobacteriaceae bacterium | reverse complement strand
GCTATTTCATGTTACAAATATCCTGTATTTATTTGAATTAATTGATAAATAATTGCATTTTTTTAATCGAATAGGATCCTTATGGGCAAGAATTATTTGTTAAAAGCCTATATAGAGTCTGTCAACTTGTCATATTTTGATTGAAAACTCGTATATTTGAAATCAGAAATTGTGGTAATGAAGAATTTGATTGCGGATATCGATTTTGTAAAAGACCAGGAGGTTGTTCCTGTTGAAAACATTAAAGTAACCGAAGAAACAAATACGGGTAAGAAAAGGAAACTCTATATCGAGAGTTATGGTTGTCAGATGAATTTCTCGGATTCTGAGATAGTGACAGCTGTAATGATGGAGAATGGTTTTGATACTACCTCTGACTATAATAATGCAGATGTGGTTTTTATCAATACCTGTTCCATCCGTGAAAATGCAGAGTTGAAAGTCAGAAAACGCTTAACTGAAATTAACGTTGCCAAGAAAAACAATCCGGACATGCTTGTCGGTATACTTGGCTGTATGGCAGAGCGTCTGAAAGATAAACTGATCGAAGAAGAAAAGATTGTTGACCTGGTGGTCGGTCCTGACGCTTACAGAGATTTGCCAAATCTTATTTCTGAGGTAGATGAAGGGCAAAAGGCGGTTAATGTGTTTTTGTCTCGTGAAGAAACCTATGATGATATTACTCCGGTTCGTTTAAATAGTAATGGAATAACCGCGCTTGTATCAATCATGCGTGGTTGTGATAATATGTGTTCATTCTGCGTTGTTCCTTTTACAAGAGGTCGTGAGCGCAGCCGTGACGTAAACTCGATTATTAAAGAGGTTACAGAGTTGGTAGACAAAGGTTATAGAGAAGTAACTCTTTTGGGCCAGAATGTGGATTCTTATAAATGGCAGTCAGAGGATGGTACATCCAAAGTAAACTTTGCTCAGCTTTTAGAAAAAGTTGCTTTAGTAAGTCCCTTATTGCGTGTTCGTTTTTCAACGTCACATCCAAAGGATATTACCGATGAAGTGTTACATACAATGGCAAAGTATGAAAACATTTGTAAGTATATTCACTTACCGGCTCAGAGCGGTAATTCGCGTGTGCTGGATA
>CAZNHL010000128.1:2685-5915 GCA_964572965.1 uncultured Bifidobacteriaceae bacterium | reverse complement strand
CATCAGAATCAGTTGCATTTGCAGCGATAGCTACCGTTGCCGGAGCAGTGAAAGCGGTACTTGCCGTTGGCGAAGTCAAAGTTACTGTAGGAGCCACGTTAGGTAATGAGAAATCTCCACAGAATTTAATTTCAGCTACGTTACAATTACCATCAATTGGGGATAGATAGCGAACATAACGGAAGCCTGCCGTTGGAGTGACTGCTACTTCTGTCCATTTTTCCTGCGGTTCAGTAGTAATAGTATATAAATCTACCACGCCTGAGGAAAAGTCTGCAGTATTTGAACCCTGAAATTTACCTCCGGTCATTCTGCTTCCCCAGCCGCTTCTTGGATAATATTTTATGGTATTTACATAAAGTTGTTTGCCAGAACCGAAGTCTAAACCGGCATACCCGCCACTGGCTTTTGAATAATCAAAGTATGTTGTAATATCTCCGTCAAATACCTTGGCAAAAGTTGATGTACCGTTATTATAAGCAGGAGTTGTTCCAAAAGCTGTTCCTCCGATATTGCATTGGCTGTTAACTTTTGCAATAACCGGCGTGGAAAGGCTGCTGATACCTGAATTGTTAGTTGCTTTGGCTGTAATTGAATAGGAGCCATAACCTACATTTGTCCATATGTATGAATAAGGAGAAGTATTGTCGCTACCCAGTAATGTAGTTCCATTGTAGAATTCAACATTTGTAATTGTACCATTAGCGTCTGAGGCTGTAGCATTGATGGTAATACTTGCCGGAGAATCGTAATTTGTATTATTGACCGGAGAAGTTACTGTTACCGTAGGACCTGCAGTTTTTGAAACTGTGGCATAAATGGGTGCACTTGTCTGATCAAAAATGTCTTTAATTGTAAGGCGGATATAGTAAGTGCCGATTGCTAATGAAGAAGCATTAAGTATGGCATCTCTCTGATGGGGAACATTATCTGTTTTTGTCAGTACAGGAGTACCTGAGTATTGTGCATTGTTGAAAACATCTATAGTATATGAAAACTGCGGACTCTTGGTTTGAGCAGTAATCCAGCTTGCAGTAAAAGTTTGGTTTGATACTTGATATGCAGCCTGAAAAGATGAAACAGCTCCGACAGTCAATGTTGGTGCTGTGGCAGTTGAAGTAATGCTGAGATTTGTTGTTCTTCCTGAAAAAGAGTGTGTGGTATTTCCTCCTATCTGCATAAAAAATGCACCATTTTCTACTCCGGCATTAAATGCCTGATTATAAACACCGTTACGTACTGCATCTCCCGAGTTAGAACTGAATGTCACTGCTTTTTGTAATTTCCATGTACCCGCAGTGCTTCTCTGCCATGCATCTTTATATAGTACTTTTCTTGTATTGACACCGGAACCTTGCCAGTCTTCAATGAATGAGTCATTATTTCCTTTGAAATTGACATTGGCTACCGGATAATCCATAGTCACAAGGTGTGTCCATATACCGGTATTCATATCCTGTGTCCAGAAACCGAAGAATGTATGGCCATTATACTGCCATGCTCTGGTTACCTGATTGTACCATGTGTTGATATTCCAGCCTAATTGCGGATTGTTTGACTGGAGCCCTGTACCTTCGCCCCCGAAGTTTTTAATAATGGTTCCGTTACCGACATAAGGAGCAGTGATGGTCTGGCCATTGGAAGGATCCCAGATCGAAAAAATATATTTATGACCTCCGTCCGGACTGTCCTGGATACCGCAGTAGCCTCCGCCTTCCTGACCGGTATTCCAGCCCATTACTGAATAGTATGTGTAAAGGGTAGTGATAGGAACATAAACAGAAGTCATCCAGATGTCTGAACTGGCATTGCCACCTGAATAATAAAGATGGCTTGATGGCGCGGCATCACCAGCAAGGATGGGAGTACGGCCTGCGCATAAAAGGCACAATGCCAGAGCAAGAAGTTTTTTCATAATTTATAAATTAACCCAATGTTTAATTAACTTCTTTTTACCGTTTGAAATAAAAAATAGTAACCGTAAAATTCTATTTTTTATTGAAATGTTTAAAAAATGATAGGTGTCCGGGAAAAATAAAAGCCCTGACAAATTTTGCCAGGGCTTTACTGCAATTAAAAATGTTAATCCAGGTTTTACTTTTTAATAAAATTAACAGCACTATGTTCTTTTCCTCTTTTCAGAATCAGGTGATAGATACCTGTAGCAAGAGGAGCGCTGTTTAGTTCAAACTGATAAACTCCGGCTTCAACAGAGCCGCTGAAAATTGCAAGCGCTTTCTGGCCATACTGATCAACTACATAGATTTCAACTTCATCTGCTTCTGCAATAGCCAGATTTACTGTTGAAATGTTTTCCACCGGATTTGGCGCAAGTGTGAAAGAAGAACTGATAACTGCTGCAGAAGCAATTTCGCCTGCTGCTGCGCCACAAGCTCCCTGGCTAGTCCATGGCTGCCCTGTTCCTGATCCTCCGTTATTAAGGTCAGGTCTGTTGTTTTGTGTCCACCAGTTAGCCTTGTACTTAATACCATTGTATTGAACGATGTCTCCACCCCAGTAAGCTGTAGTTGCATTCCATAATGGAGCTGTACATGTTGAAGCAGGATTTACTACAATTTTTATTATTGATGAAGTTGTAGTGGCGCCCGAATTGTCGGTTGCTCTTGCCGTCAGGTTGTAGGTTCCTGCTGCTACGCCCGTCCAACTGTAGCTGTATGGGCTTGTTGCATCTTCGCCCAGCTTAGTAGTTCCGTTAAAGAATTCTACTTTAGAAATGGTTCCGTCAGCATCCGCAGCTGTTGCGTTAATTGTTACACTGGCCGGAGCTGTGAACGTAGCATTGTTGGCCGGAGATGTAATACTTACAGTCGGAGCAATGTTTGTTGCAGGGTTTACTACAATTTTTATTATTGATGAAGTTGTAACAGCGCCCGAATTGTCGGTTGCTCTTGCCGTCAGGTTGTAAGTTCCTGCTGCTACGCCCGTCCAGCTGTAGCTGTATGGGCTTGTTGCATCTTCTCCGAGCTTAGTAGTTCCGTTAAAGAATTCTACTTTAGAAACGGTTCCGTCGGCATCCGCCGCTGTTGCGTTAATCGTTACACTGGCCGGAGCTGTGAACGTAGCATTGTTAGCCGGAGATGTAATACTTACAGTCGGAGCAATGTTTGCTGCAGGATTTACAATAATTTGAATTACGGATGAAGTTGTAACAGCGCCCGAATTGTCGGTTGCTCTTGCCGTCAGGTTGTAAGTTCCTGCTGCTACGCCCG
>CAZNHL010000128.1:0-2585 GCA_964572965.1 uncultured Bifidobacteriaceae bacterium | reverse complement strand
GCTTAGTAGTTCCGTTAAAGAATTCTACTTTAGAAACGGTTCCGTCAGCATCCGCCGCTGTTGCGTTAATTGTTACACTGGCCGGAGCTGTGAAAGTAGCGTTGTTGGCCGGAGATGTAATACTTACTGTAGGAGGCTGATTTGCGGCAGAAACCGGAACGGTTCCTGAAATTGAATACTGGCCAATAGAAGCGTAATCAGAGTATCCTGTTGTGAAAGGGTCAAGGTATCCTGTACCATCTATCTGAAGGTAATAAGTTCCTGCGGTTAAATTGGTAGAAATGGTAGCAGAATAGGTGTTGGTTGGATTTGCTGTGGCTACAACAGTACCCGCGGCGTTTACAAGATTCAAAAGTACATCAAGGTTCGGCGATGTAAGATCAGGAGTTACTGTCAGGTTGACTGTGCCGCCTGAGGTTGTAAATGAATATACATCAATGTCGGTTCTTGTAGTAATAATACCTTTATTAGTTGTAAGTATAGCACCTGCACTGCTTATGCCCAGCGCCTTAGCCGTTGCGTTGGTGTTCCCTGCTTCATCGGCTTTGTATCCGAATTTGTTTTTAGTGCCTGATATAATTGCAAGGTCGTCCTGAGTTTGGTTAGCATACTGGTATTCGCCTTTGCTCCATTGAGTAAGTGGTTTATAGTAACTCACACCCATAATTGGAGCCCAGTTACCTTGTCCGCCATAGTAACTTTCTGAAGGGGTTGTTCTGCCGTCATGGCTAAGGCCCATTGTGTGACCAATTTCATGCGAGCCAACTTCTGCTCCGACTTTTGTGCTGTAATAAAAAGCCCAGCAAGGAGTATCATCAGTGTAAGTAAAAGAATTCAGGTATGCAACACCGCCTGCTGACCCGTACCAGCTTGAAGTAGGAGTATAAATACATCTTATTCTTTGACCCTTAGGTGCAGCAAGAAACACAGCTTCACTCGTTGTAATATTGACGTTGAAAGGACTGTAGTCTTCGCTGACATGCTTCCAGATAGTGGTGATGTCACTTTCTGTTACATTAGGAGCGGCTGCTGTAATAGGGTTACCGCCGTTCCATCTACTGCCTGCCGGTACATATTGACCATCAAAATCAAGGTAAACAACATAGGGCACGCCCGGTAAGCTTTGAAGGCTGTATGCAGGAGAGCCGGCCGGTGGTGCAGGTGGGGGAGTGCTTTCTTCAGTTCTGGTTGCAGGGGCATCATCTGCATAATTAACACAGATAATTTTATTGATATCTGTTTCTTCAACTACGACATTACCTCCGGCATCTGTGTGATATGTATAAGCTTTCTTTTTGCCGGGAATGGTTACTGTACCTTCTGCCGAGCCGTTTGAAAATTTGAAATAAACGCTGGAGCCTTTGTTACCGGCAACTTCTCCTATCAATACCTCAGCATCCCTTTCGGATCTGCTGACATTGATCAATGTTGAAAGGTTACCTTCACTTGTCCGTAATGTTTTTTCATTAGAACCTCTGGCATTGGTAGAGCTGCTGCTTTTGAGGTTGCTTTTGAGGTCTTGGACCGAGCCGATATTATGTTGTGCATAAATCGACGTTGAGCATAATAATAATAGAGAGGAAACCGCTAACTGTCCTGTTTTGTACAACCTGTTCCGGAGCTGTACATCTGAAAAATTGATTAAAGATTTGTTCATACTGTGTTGGTTTAATATGGTTAAGTGATACCGAAAAAGATAGGTAAATGGTAACTATCTAATTAAAATTATAATAAAAAAAAGATTAATACTAGTGGGGGATATGGGTAAGGCGACAATTAAATCTGGTTTTATTGCATAAGTAAAAACTCCATTGTTAGAATTTATGCTTAATACAGCATTGAATCAACATTTTGTGTGTCAAATAGTTGTGTTTTTGTGAGGAAGAATTTTTATAAAATGACGATTAAGCCTGTAAAAAGTTTTTCGCTGATCTCGCTGATAGTGCAGGTTGTATTGATGGTTAAGCTCTCGGGGTTTACAGAACCGGAATTCTAAATCTTAATCTGAGGAAGAAAAATTTAAGAAGCTTAATAAAAGCGTATAGTCATTTAAGCAATTTGTTTTTGGGTCTTAATCAAGATCTGCTTAGGCTCAATTGAACGGACAAACATTAAAAAGTATAAATAGGATCTGACTATAGGCTAAGTAGAACCTGTAAAAGAGAGTTTTAAACTAAAAGATACATATTGGTTAACCTTGCAGGTTTATCAAAAGCCAGGTTCGGGTAAACCGATAGCCAGATAAATAAAAAACCTGGGTTAAGATAACCCAGGTTTTTTAATCAGATAAGGAAAAGTTAAAGTATTACTCTTTAATGACTTTTACGAATGCATTTTCAGTAGCAGATTCCAGTTTTAATAAATACAGTCCTGATGCATAAGCACTAAGGTCAATTTGTCTGGTATCAGTTAACAGAATTTGATCAAGTGTTTTTCCTGTTAAATCGGAAATACTTACAACTGTTACATCTTTGCTAAAGTTGATAATGCCACTTGTTGGATTTGGATATAATTTTAATCCTCCACCGATAAGGTCATCATCAATTGCAGTAGTTTGTGATACTGTAATTGAAACTCCAGAAGAG
>CAZNHL010000127.1:2593-5924 GCA_964572965.1 uncultured Bifidobacteriaceae bacterium | reverse complement strand
CGTATAACCGGTGCTGACCGTACATATTTAGATAAATTGGTGTTGATTAAATAGTTTAAAATGAGAGTGCAGAGCAAAACACTGTTTGGTGTTAAAGAAAGTAGAATAATTGTGGTAAGATTAGCTAAGAGTATAATGAAGGTGTTTTTGCTACTCCTTTTAATTGGTTTTGTCAATGTTACTAGTGTTTATGGACAGGCTCCTGACTGTGACATTTGTGATCAGATTCTGGAAGATGGAGATCCTGGCGATCCACAGACACTGATTGAATATGCGCAATGTGTGGAGGAAAATTGTGATGGGAGTATTCCGGTTGATACGCATATCTGGCTGGTAATGCTTGGCGGTATTGCTATTGTGTATATTTATTATAGAAAAAGAAAACTGGAAGAAAACCTTGAGATGATCTGATATTATGAAAAAATATAGAAAACCAGGTGTTTTTGTCAATTCAGGGATAATGATTTTCTTATGTTAAATAATTTTAGTGATACTTCCCCTTTTACTGTGTTAAATATGTTGATTGTGTAACTTCTTCATGGTAAACCAGCTATGTTTTTGTCCTTTTAATATTTGGAGGGTTATTGGTAATACTTCTATGCAGAAAAGACATTTTCTATGATTTTCTTTTGTTTGGTTTTTAAAATTTAAAAGAAGATTAAAAATATTCCGATGTATTCTTTTTTTTAAAATAAACAAGATCGCATAGTGATTTTCCCGGAAATCACTATGCGTAAAAATGATCTTTATAATACCCTTAATATTAAGCTGAGACTATCTCTGTTTTTTTTTAAATAATAGAATATTTTGGCCTTTAGGATATAAGTTATTGATGTTATATTTGAGGCCTCAATCAGCAATTAAACTACATTAATGATGGATTTTGGTGATTTTGGGGTCAGTCCATCATAAACTTCAACTTATTGTTGACTTTTTGTATAACCCGGGAGCGGATTTAACGTAAGGAGGTGTTGTTTTTACTGGTTATGGTTTTTTTAGTTAGTTCTTACTGAAAAAAAATGTTTTTATAATCTACTAAAAATGAGTGAAAAGTTTATATGCTTTTTGTTTTTATTTGTATGATAAAAATATTTTTATAGACTTTTTAAATAATAAGTTTTGAACCAAATACACTACACTGAATTTAATCAGTAGCATATGAATAAAATATATCTTAAAGCAATTCTGGGAATAGCATTGTTATTGACGGTTTCGGTTGCGAATGCTGTAAACTATTATTCTAAATCAACAGGTAATCTTAATACGCTAGCTACCTGGGGGACAAATACTAACGGTACAGGAACAGCCCCTGGTAATTTTACAACGGGAGGGAATGTTTTTTACATTATAAATAATGCGACACCAACAGTAAGTGCAAGTTGGACCGTTTCTGGTACTGGCTCAAAAATAGTTTTGGGTGACGGTACTACGGCAGTTAATTTTACAGTAGGTAGCAATTATGTCATAAATGCCACTATGGACATTTCTGCTTTAGGAACCCTGACATTAACTACAACAGGTAATACGACAATTACCTTTGGCGCATTACATGCAAACAGTACCGTAAACTATGCAGAGGCAGGCAATCAGCCTGTTTTGGCGGGAACATACGGTAATGTAGTGCTTTCTGGCAGTGGAACAAAAACATTTCCGGGTTCAGCTGTTACAATTTTAAATAATCTTTCGATAGCTTCAGCGCCTGTGACAAGCTTAGGAACAAACACAGGTCATACCGCAGAAACATTAACGCTTAACGGAAACGATCAGAATTCAGGTACATGGGGAAGTACAGCGAGTACTGCAACTTATAGAAACTTAGCTTATTTTGGAAATGCCGGAGCAGGCCGCCTGACCGTAGGCACAACATCATGTTCTGCAGGATATTGGACAGGTACTACAAGTATTGATTGGAATACTTCTACAAACTGGTGTAATAATGCTGTGCCAACTGCATCAACAAATGTAGTGATACCAGGGGGAACTCCATTTTCTCCAAACATTGCCACGGGAATTACAGCTCTTTGTAACGATTTAACTATTAATACTTCTGCAACTTTAACAATGGCGGCAAGTGCTACTAGTTTATTAAATATAAGCGGGGATTTTACTAATAATGGAACATTTACAGCAGGAGCGGCTTCAATAGTTACGTTTAATGGTAGTGCTAATGCCTCGATACAAGGTTCTTCGACTTCAACCTTCAGTAACTTAAGAATCAATGCAAGTGCGTCTACAGTAACCACAACTAGTAATCAGGCCTTTATTGTTAATAATACCCTTACCGTTACTCGGGGGAATTTAATATTGACAGGGACCAATGCTGATTATACAATAGGAGATGATTTAATAGTTGCGGCTGCAGGAACATTGACTCATAATGTTGATTGGTCTACAGGTAAAAGATTGAATGTCAATGGTAGTATCAGTATAGACGGGAGATACGAATATGCTGGGTACCGTACGCTTGTTAATATGAATAGTGGAGGTGAAACTGTAAGGTCTGGTTCATCTGCATTTTGTATTTTAACATTCGCGCATAATACAGGGACAATTACAGCAAGTGGTCCGGTAACTGTTAATGATAATTTCTGGGCATCTTGGGGTATAAGTGGCGGATCCTTTGCAACAGGCGCTAATACAATAAATGCAAATGCAGGGTTAAATAATGCCGGAGGGACAGTGACTATTAGTAACGGTGGTACTTTGAATGTCTCAGGAGGCTTAAATGTTGGGGCGGCAAATGTTGCCGGAACAGTTGCACTTGTGGCTGGAGGAACTTTGAATGCCGATAATGTAACTATCGGTAGCGGTAGCGGTGCCGGTACTTTTAATCATTCGGGCGGCACTGCAAATATAGGTGATCTTGTTATTAATAATGTGGGAAGTTCTGTTTATACCTGTACCGGCTCACCAGTAATAAATGTAAGTGGCAATTGGACAAATAACAGAATTTTTACTCCAGCTACTAGTACTGTAAACTTTAATGGTACTGCACAGAATATAGGAGGGACAAACAGTACGACGTTTAATAACGTAACATTTGCTAATAGTGGAACTAAAACTTTAGGCATTGGCCTTACAATAAACGGCAACCTGAATATCGCTTCGGGTGTAACAGCCGACTTGGGTACTTTCAGGTCTACGTCAGGTACGTTAACACTTGGAGGCTCAGCGCAGACTACCTCGACATCTTATGGGGGAACAGGTTCGCCGGCAGCTAATATTAATACTACTTATTTCGAAGCTAATACCGGTTACTTGAATGTTGGGGCATGTACTAATAATGCTCTTAGCAGTGCAACAACAGCTCCTACAGCGGTTTGTTATGGTA
>CAZNHL010000127.1:0-2583 GCA_964572965.1 uncultured Bifidobacteriaceae bacterium | reverse complement strand
GTTATGGTAATTCAGCCATAGTAAACCTGAATTCGACGGCTGCTAATTTACCAAACGGGACCTATACTGTGTTCTATACTCTGGGTGCACCAAACGCAGGGACGGGTTCTGCTTCAATTACAAAAACCACTAATCCTGTTCCTTTAACGACGTCTGCTTTGGCGAATGCCGGTGCTACAGGCATTACGATAAATTATATCAGACAAAGCGGTGGTTGTGTATCTACAATAACTGCGAACAATACAGCAACGATAACCGTGAATCAACCGACAGCCTCAGCTGGTTTACCTTTAGCAGCGATCTGCCAGGGAGCTCAATCTGCTGCAATGGGCGGATCGGTAGGAGGTGTAGCTACCGGCGGTACGTGGTCAGGCGGAGCCGGTTCATGGAGCAATGTAACTAATGCCAACACTGCAAGATATACAGCGGGTACATCAGAGTCGGGCGATATCACTTTAACACTGACTACTAGTGGTGGGTCATGTGGTACAACAACAGCAACTAAAACAATTACTGTAAATCCAAGGATTACGCCAACAGTAAGTTTGACAAGTAGCGATGCCGATAACACTTTCTGTGCAGGAACAAGTGTAACTTTTACAGCTACTCCGTCTAATCTTGGAGGGGGAACTGCAACATATAATTTTAAAGTAGGAGGAACAAGTGTTCAAAGCTCCTCTTCTAATACTTATACAACCACTACCATTACTAACGGACAGGTAGTGGTTGTGGATATTACTGTGACAGGCGGCGCTTGTTTAAATTCAACAACAGCAACAAGTAATTCAATTAGCAATACAGTTAACACTGTTCCAACATCTCAGGTACCAACTGCTAATATGATTGCGTATTACCGGTTTAATGGAAATGCGAATGATGAGTTCGGTACTAATAACGGGGTGTTGTCAAATAGTCCGTCATTAACAACTGACAGGTTCGGGATTGCTAATAGTGCCTATTCATTTAATGCTGCCAGTAGCCAGTTAATATCTTCTTCAGTTGTTCAGACTAACCCTGTAAACCTGACCATTTCTGTTTGGTTTAAGACGAATACTACTTTGGGGGGAGTTTTGATCGGCTTTAGAAGTAATGTCAGTACCAATAATGACAGAGAGATATACATGAGCAATAGCGGGGCAATAAATTTTGGTATTTATGACCCCGCAACATCAACACATGTTATTACCAGTCAGTATAATTATAATGATAACCAATGGCATGAGGCAACAGCAACTTTGTCAGCAACGAATGGTATGAGTTTGTATGTTGATGGTGTTTTGGTCGATAGCGACCCATCTTCTAAAATTGCTGAGAATTATGCTGGTGTTTGGAAAATCGGAGGGTTTGAGACTCCTCAGACAGGCTGGACGAATAGAGGTACTAATACCTATTTTACTGGTGCTTTAGACGACGTTTTAGTATATAACTCAGAACTAACACCTTCTCAGGTATCAACTATTTATGTAAATCCGTCAGGAGCAAGCAGTAATAGCCCTGTATGTGCCGGAAGTGCTCTTAATCTTACATCAACTATTACAGGTGTAACATCTTATGCCTGGACAGGGCCAAATGGTTTTTCATCAACTCAACAGAACCCATTGGTTACGAGTACTGCTGCTGCTGCACATGCAGGTGTATATGCACTTACAGTGACAAGTGGTGGTTGTGCGGCAACTGTATATACAAATGTTGTGGTAAATTCTTCATTACCTACAATTTCTACTCATCCGGTAAGCCAAACAATATGTGCGGGTTCTTCTGTTACCTTTAGTGTTACAGGAAGCGGAAGTTATTTGACGTATCAATGGCGCAAAGGAGGGGTTAATATTGCCGGAGCGACAGCGAGTTCATATACAATACCTTCAGTGGTTGCAGGTGATGCTGCCAGCTATGATGTGGTGCTGACAAGCAATGGATGTTCTAGAACAAGCAATGCCGGGGTGCTTACTGTACCAACCATCACCGCACCTGCTTCTGGTGCTGCTTGTAGTGGTGTCTCATATGCATCAGGAGCTATCACCTCTACTGGTACTACTTTTAACTGGACAAGGGGAGTAGTGTCGGGCATTAGCAATACTGCCGGTTCAGCAACAGGTGTGGCCAATGCCACAGGTATTACTGAGACGCTCAATAATACGACAGCGACTGCAAGAACAGTTGTCTATGTTTTGACTCCTAGAGCGGGAGCAACGGCATGTACAGCGAGTACATTTAATTTATCAGTTACAGTAAATCCTGTACCAACGTTGACAGGAGCTTCTCAATCAGCAGCAGTTTGTGAAGGTTCAGGTGCCACGATTAATTTGACAGGTTTATTGGCCAGCAGTACTTCAACAATTAATTATACGATCAATGGAGTTGCACAGACTCCTGTAGCAGGAGTTGTAGCGAACGCTTCCGGAGCAGCGAGCTTTATTTCAGCGGCTTTAGCTTTCTCTAATAATGGTCAGGTATTACAGGTGACGGGTGTAACTACAACAAGTGCCAGTCCTAACTGTTCTCAGACATTTACAAGAAATGTAACCTTAGCAGTAAATCCGGCCCCGACATTGACAGGTGCTTCACAGTTGACAGCAGTTTGTG
>CAZNHL010000126.1:0-6020 GCA_964572965.1 uncultured Bifidobacteriaceae bacterium | reverse complement strand
CCTAACCCTAGCTTAGGTCAGACCACAATTACCCTTAAAAATGTTGCCCATGGCAGCTATAGTATTGAGTTGATAGATACACGTGGTATTGTTGCCCTTAGAAGAAACATTGTAGTGACAAGAAGTAAAACAGAAACTACATTGGAAGAATTAAATAAATTACTAGATTCGGGCTTATATACGGTAAGGGTTACTGGTGGTGAACAAGTGTATGTTGGTAAGTTGTTGTTAATCAAATAATTATATTGTAAAATAGTTATTTTTATATATAAATTAATTTCGGGTAAAGCAGTTATGATTAGTTACAGTAAGTATATAGTTAAGTTTTTTTGTGTCTTAGCATTTGTAAGTTTAATTTCTGTTACAAATGCTTACAGTCAGGCTCCTGATTGTGATATCTGTGATCAGATTTTAGAAGATGGAGATCCTGGAGACCCACAGACACTGATTGAATATGCGCAATGTGTGGAGGAGAATTGTGATGGGAGCATTCCGGTTGATACGCATATTTGGTTGGTAATGCTCGGTGGTGTAGCAATGGTCTATTTTTATTACCTTAAGAAAAATAAAGATAACGCCGCTGCTGTGGTATAAAACTTCAGTAGAGTTTAGAATTAAAGGAATTATCACTTTGATATCTTAATTAAGATATCAAATGGTTGATGGGGGCTCTCTTTTATAAAAAGAAGGCCTCCATCACTTTTTATAAACACTACTTTTTGTTGAAATTCCTGTTCTCAACATAGACCGGAACAAGTTCTCGTTTTTTATTCTCTGAAGGCTTTGTAAGAAGCTCTTTTATGCATTCTTCGTAGTGAATTGCAAAGATCTCACGTTTACACTCTAATGCATCCAATGAACTGTCTGTTAGTGCTAGTTCATCAATAAATCTTATTTGGGATTTAAAGATGGCAACTGTTTTTTCAATAGCTGTTTCAACAGAGTTGCCAAAGTCTTTCAGTTCTTTTTTCAGGAGCTGTTTTAAATAAATAACTATCCCTTCGTTCGGCATGTCACTTACGCCAAAAATAAAGTCAATCGCATTAAGGTTAGCTTGAGTTAGTTTAGTATTCATGGCAAAAGTTAGTTTGGTTGTGGTCTGCATAGGTTTCTTTTTTAATAACAATTCCGGAGCCAGTTTTTGAGTTTTTAAAAAAGCTTGTATTTTTTATTGTTTTGTTTTTTAATTAGTTGATTTTTAGTTTATTATAAGTGTTTTTTGCTCTTGGTGTTTGTCGCGTAATATTGGTGTGTTTGTGTGGGTTGTGGAAAAAATCCACACAGTGTATGAGGTGTGGTAAGGAGTGGTACAAAGCGTTTGACCGGCATATTATGAATGAGGGTAGATAAATTAATTCAGACACAAAAAAAAGGATTGACTAGCAATCCTTTTTTTGTGTCTAAGTTGAAAAAATAGCTCAGAATTAATTTCCTGAAATAAAAAAATAGGTCTTGGTTATAGGTTATGCAATTTGTTTTTGTTCAATAAATACAGGAACCAGTTCCTGTTCTTTTCTCAATTTGTTGTTATATACTTCTTTTAAACACTCTTCATAATGGATACTAAAAAACTCTTTTTTACATTCATTAATATCTATATCATTTACAGATAAGCTATCAACAAAATTTACCTGAGATTTAAAAGTTGAAACTGTTTTTGCAATCAGGTTCAAAACATAATCACCTTTTTCTTTGAGGGCTGATTTTAGTAATTGCTCTAAATAAATAGCAATTCCCTCATTAGGCATATTACTCACATTAAGGATGAAATCAGTAATATTTACTTGCAATTGAGTTAATTTAATATTCATATAAATACTTGTATTATATAGTATGTATGTATCAAGTTGTTATTCAATTGTCAGGCCAGTTAGTCCATTTGCGAACTAAAAAGTATAAATGCTTGTTTAATAGTGTTTTCTGTTTTTGTGCCAAAATAAAAGGAAGAGTTTTGCTGCTGAATATTGTAGATGAACTCTACATTTTGAGGGATTTTTGGATACTTTTTGTTCGATTAATCATGAATTATTCTGTTAGTCACGGATTGAATCCTGTATATTGGTGATATAATATCAAATTTATGAATGGTACAATAAGAGCAGATATCAAACCGGGAACACATGTAAATATTGTGTTGAAAGCAGACCAGCGTTCAGGTAAATTGACAGAGGGAATTGTAAAAGACTTGTTGACAAGTGCTCCTAAACATCACAGAGGAATTAAAGTTCGTCTGGAAGATGGTCAGATCGGGCGTGTGCAGGAAATACTTAGCTGAAGTTTTAAATTAAAGAGCAGCCCCCTTGTTTTAAACATCATACATAATAATTTTCATGATTGCATTTGTTACAGGAGCGACTTCGGGAATTGGCAAAGCAACAGCAGTTTTGTTTGCGCAAAATGGTTATGATGTTGTGATAACCGGAAGAAGGCAGGAACGGCTTCAGGAGTTGGAGGCTCAGTTGATTGCCAAATTTAAAGTGGAAGTGCTGAGTTTGAGTTTTGATATACGTAACAGGGGAGAGGTTGAAACGGTGGTTGCAGAGTTACCCGAAAAATGGCAAAAAATTAATGTATTGGTAAATAATGCCGGTTTGGCAGCGGGTTTAAATAAAATTCAGGATGGCGATATTGAGGATTGGGAACAAATGATTGATACCAATGTCAAAGGGTTACTCTATATCACAAGGGCACTTTCTCCAATTATGATTAAAAATGGCTTTGGTCATATTATTAACCTTGGTTCTATTGCAGGTAAAGAGGTATATCCGGGCGGTAATGTGTACTGTGCAACGAAACATGCTGTTGATGCTTTAAACAAGGCAATGCGGATTGATCTGTTGCCGCATGGTATTCGTGTGACAGCAATTAATCCCGGTATGGTAGAAACTGAGTTTTCTATTGTCAGATTTAAAGGGGATGAAAATCATGCAAAGAATGTTTATAAGGGTCTTAAACCGTTGAGTGCAGAAGATATTGCCGAAACGATCTATTGGATAGCATCACGGCCTGCACATGTCAATATCAATGATATTCTTATAATGCCAACGGCACAGGCTACAGCCACTAATGTGGTGAGAAACTGAAGAAAGGGTGTGACCCGTCGCTGCGGGTAAGCGTATCGTTTTTTTGTTACTTACTGTTTTTTAGAATAGCTAAGATTGCCGTATGATATCGGAATGTATTCTTAATGTTTTCAGAATCATAGACGATATTTTCTAACACTATAACGCTGGTTCTTGTTGCTGGATAGTAATAATTCATTGTTACAAATCCGGGTACAAAACCTGTCTGCCCGATTTGAATACCATGTTCCTGATTGTTGACAGTAATGCCATAGCCGTACTCGGTAAGCCCGAAAATGGGATGTTGCCTGATGGCATTTTTTTGTTTACTAATCATCTGTTGGTATGTTTCAGGCTTTAAAAGTTTCCCCTTGTTTAGATGTTCGTTCCATAAAACCAAATCACTTACAGTCGAGATAAATGAGCCCGCTGCCGGATAGCTTTCTAAGCTGTGTTCCTCAAAAAAGATATGGCCATCTTGTTGTTCTGTATATCCTTTAACTAAATTTTCGTAGTGTTTGATAGCTGGATGAAAAGTACCTGTCATACCGCATATTTTAAAGAGGCCGGATGAAAGTTGTGCAAATGATTTTCCGGAAGTCCGTTCTGCTATCTGGGCTAATAAATCATAGCCAATCTGTGAATAAGCGAATAGAGTCCCGGCCTTAAAAGTGGTTGGCTGATCGAGCTCTTTTATGCCGTGAGTATGTGTCAAGAGGTGATGTACTGTTACTGTATCTGCCCAACTTTGGCTTAGTTCAGGCAAATAGGTGTGGATCGGTGCATGAAGATTGATACGCCCTTTGTCATATTCGCGAAGGATTAACACTGCTGTAAATTGTTTGCTGATTGAGCCAATCACAAATTGACTAGATAGGCGGATAGGCATTTGTTTATCAATATCTGAATAGCCACCTATTTTTAAGTAATCCGTTTTGCCGTTTTTTGATATCAGGATGATACCGTTAAAAGGTTTGGTGGTTTTTCTGCTAATTAACGAGTCTATTTGCTCAGCATAATTCGATTTTTGAGCAAGGCTTATATTTATGCCGAAAGCAAATAGAATTAGCAATGATTTTGTAATTAACTTCATGCAATACTGAAATTTATTTACTCTTATTCTGATCCAGTAATTTTAGCGTATGGCTTAATCCATTGTTGCTGGTCCAGCCAAAATGCCCCGGAATAATATAGGAGGGGTTTGGATATTTTTTCATTACATTTTTTATAGTTACTTCCCATTGAGTTAGATTGGCATCTGCAATATTGCCAAGACCATTGTTCTCTGTACTTTTTACCAGACAACCTCCATACAATATTTTTTCCTTTGCATTCCAGATAACAATATTGTCTTTAGTATGCCCTTCACCGGGGTAGTGGGTGTCGAATTTATATTGACCAACAGTGAATGCGGTGTCCCTGGTAAAATAATATGCTGTTTGTTTTTCATGGTGTTCTTTACACAAATCATAAGTTAGTTTGGAAGAATAGGTTTTTATCCCTTGTAGTTTTAAGAATTCGATACCTGCAGTTCTGTCGTCATGATAATGCGTGGCAATGGCAAGCACAACTTTTTGTTTATGTCTCACTGAAATACTGTCAAGCAATGGTTGAAACTGAGTTGTATCCCATGGCGTGTCAAATAATACAACACCGGCTTTGGTAACTACATACATGCTGTTGGATGGAAACAGATAACCATTCAGGTCTTTGTATGTTGTATAAACATAAAAATCACCTGTTAAATGGGTGATTTTTAGAGAAGCACTTTTTGTTGTTTCCTGTCCGAAAATAGGTGCAGCACAGAAGATGAATAAAAGGAGTATTGCTATTCGCATTGTGTTTTTAAATATTAAGCCTGCTATTAGGAGAAGATAGCGATTTTCTAAAGAAAATCTGAGGAGCACACTATATTGTAATCATCTTTATGTCTTAATATTAAACTAGGACAATCTAAAGTTTTATTTCACCGGGTCGAACACCGGATTTTTCAGGAAAATACCGGCAATAGACAGTTTGTATTGCCGGAAAGGTCTAATTATTTCTTTGTCTCGTATTTTGCCCTTAATTCAGCTACCTGTCGCAGAGTAAGGTCTGACAAGTCCATAACTTCTTCGTTTGGGTATCCTTTTACGATCGCTTTCAGGGCAACTTCTTTTTTGTTAGCTAACCTTGCTTTCGCAATCTCTTTTTGGGCAGCTTTTTTTGCTTTTAAGAGTGTCTTGTCTTTTTCTTCAATCTGCATCTGTAAGTAATAGACCTGTTCTTTGATCTTTTCCTGCTTTGCAAAGGTAAGATCGAAGTTACTTTCCTTGCGGATTTGCTCCAGGAGTCCTGAATCTTTGAAACTGAAAAAATCGTCTTCAGTGATGATGAGATGGTCGACTACCTGCAATTTTATGAAGTCTCCGATAGCCATCATTTTATCAGTGATGAACTTGTCGGAGTGTGATGGTGTGGTTTCGCCGCTTGGATGATTATGTACAAGTACAATTTTTACAGCTTGTTTTTGTAAAGCAAAACTGAAAACTTCCATTGCTTCAACAGGAGTAGAGTTGACAGTGCCTAATGTCACAAGTTCTACCATGAGTATGCGGTTGTTGTTGGCAAGACATACTACCCAGAGGTGTTCTTTATTGCGGTCAATTTTATTCTCACGCTTCAGCACCTTCTGCATAATTTCTGCAAGGTCGCGTCCGTTGAGAACTTTTATTTTCTGCTCCTGAGTTATTTTGACATTCATCGCTAAAAAGTGATTGTATTCAGCCTAAAAATACAAAGAATTTTCAGGATTGCTGTGATGTAAAATGTTTCTGTCTGACATATGTATGAATATCTTACTATTTTGATTTTACTTTAAAGGCCGAGCATTAAACCTGACTTTAGAGTAGAGTTACTATTTAGAGATTGTCTTAGTTAAATATTAAGACAATTCAGATGGATACTTTTCCAACATTG
>CAZNHL010000125.1:0-6056 GCA_964572965.1 uncultured Bifidobacteriaceae bacterium | reverse complement strand
ATTAATAATCCTGAAACAAAGAAGAACCAGTAAGAAAGCATGTTCATGAAACCAGAAGCCATGTCTCTTGCCCCGATCTGCAAAGGAATCAGGTAGTTAGAAAACGTACCACTCAATCCGGCAGTCAATACAAAGAATACCATGATGGTACCATGCATTGTAACTAATGCAAGATAAAACTCCGGATCTAATTTATTATCAGCCTGGATCCAGTCGCCCAACAAAGGACGCAACCAACCCAAATCCATCTCCGGAAAACCTAACTGCAAACGGAAAACCATTGAAAGAAACCCTCCAATAACTGCCCATAATAAACCTGTAATCAAAAATTGCTTACCGATAACCTTGTGATCTTCAGAGAAGATATATGTTCTCATGAACCCAAGCTCCTCATGATGCTCATGGTCATCATGGTGATCAACTCCGGCGTGCAAATGTGTGTCAACAGAAGCCATATTGATTTATTAAATTATAATCTTTAAATACTAATTAGTTATGAGCAGCAATTTCTTTTGCTGGACTTGATTTCTGTGCTGTAGTTGCAGAATCAGCAACTACTCCTTCAGCCTCAATCCCTGTAAATTTTCTCAACTGAACAGGCACTTTCTCAAGATAATTGGGATTTTGAGACAACCAAGATTGCTGCTCAGAAGCCCACTTCTTGTACTCTTCAGGAGTATCAACAACCAATACATAACGCATTGCAAAGTGACCACGACCACAAATTTCAGTACAAGCTAACTCATACTTAAATTTAGGGTTATCTGTTATTTGTCTCATTTCAGCAGTAGTGTATTTTGGAGTAAACCAGAATGTTGTAGGCATTCCCGGTACAGCATCCATCTTCTGTCTGAAGTGAGGAAGGAAAACAGAGTGAATTACATCTTTAGCTCTGATATTGAACTTCACAGGAGTATTAACCGGAATGTGAATTTCAACAGGCATAAAATCATCGAAAGAAGCTTTATCAGACAAGTCCATACCGAACTCGTTTGTTGCATCAATCAATTTAAATTTATAATGACCTAATTTACCATCGGGACCCGGATAACGAACAGCCCAGGCAAATTGTTTACCCATGATCTCCAATTCAACAGCCTCTTTAGGAGCCTCTCCCTGAATTTTTGACCAGTTCTGCCATCCCGTATATACAAGATAAGTCAAAACAATAGCCGGAATAATAGTCCAGGCCATTTCAAGCTTTGCATTGTCAGGGAAATAATCTGCTCTTCTCTCCTTCTTATACTGATAAATGTATGGGAAGAAAAATAACAAAATATGAGTTACAAAGAACACAAACATGATAATGGCCATAGAAACCCAGAATCCTTTGTCTGTAATTACTCCATGCTCAGAAGCCGATTCCGGTAAAAAATATTTGGCAGCAATTGGAGAATACCAAAGCATCAAGCCAAATAAAACAAAGAAGAAAACCGGAAACAAAATCGCATTAACCTTATTCGAAGGGTCAACCTGCTGCTTGTAGTTACCGCGTAATACGCTGATCAATACGCCTACCCTGAATAATAAGATCAGGATGATCAGGATCAATGCACCGCCTAAAACTAAAATTAAGTTACTCATAACGCTTATTAATTATAATAAAATTTATGTCCCTTTGAATTAAATATTGTGATGAATACTTTCTTCCAAATAAGGATGGTTCTTTGCAATCAAAGGATTTTTTTCCAAAGCCTTTGCCACAACAAATCCGAACAAACCTATAAAGAACAAGATAGAACCTATTTCAAGGAAACCAAATCCACCGTTACCCTTTAATGTACCCGGAGTAATCATCAGGAAGAAATCTAACCAGTGACCGAACAAAATTGCAATTGCTACAATTTTAAGCATTAATACCTGACGTTTAGACTCTCTTGTCATCAAACCTAAGAATGGGAATACGAAGTTAATAAGGATGTTGACAATAAAGAAACCTGTATAAAGATTATCAAATCTCCATAGACGATCCATGAAGTAAGTAGTCTCTTCAGTAATGTTAGCGTAGAAAATCAAAATAAATTGAGAGAACCAAATGTATGTCCAGAAAATCGTGAAAGCGAACATAAATTTACCCAAATCATGTAAATGGTTTTCATTAACCATTTTAAGGTATCCTGCATCCTTAAGGAAAAGAACAATTAAAGTAATACAAGCAATACCTGACACGTGCCAGCTAGCCAATACATACCAACCGAACATTGTAGAGAACCAGTGAGTATCAATTGACATTACCCAATCCCATGCAGACATAGAAGAAGAAATACCAAAAATAATCAGGAAGAATGCACTTAATACAATCATCTTATTGTGATGCTCAGTACCTCCGTTGATATCTTCCAATGCTGATTGCTTAACAATAAAGCGGTGCATCAAAATCCATGAACCAAAATAGAATATTGATCTGCCTATAAAGAATCCTAAATTAAGGTAACCTTCTTTACCTGCAATAATCTTATCATAATGCGGATTACCTTTCTCCATGATACCTTCATGAGTCCAGTGGAACAAATCATGATGACCTAAAGCAAAAATGATGGCTCCAAAGATGAAAGTAATTGGCAAAAATGACGGCATTGCCATTGGTACACGAATTAAAGAAGCAGACCAACCAGCCCATGCTACATAATTATATGCGACAAAAAACAGACCTATTAAAGATACACCTGTGAAAAACACGTTATTGATCCACAATGTAGCCCAAACTCGTGAAATCCAGTTAAAACCATGCTCTTCTCCAAGACCATGTCCTGCATCAATTGCCTTACCGTGAGCTTCAACAGCATCATGGCTATGAGCAGCTGTAGTTGCATGCTCAGATGCAGAAGCCATTGCGTGATGTGCTTCTCCATGCGAACCATTGGCAAGCATGAAAATACCTAAAACAAACAATACAAGCCCAACAACAATGAAGGCTAATAATGTATTTCTACCTTTAGAAGGTAATATAAACCTTTCGTCAAGATTAAAATGTTGATGTTCAACAACTCCCATTTTATAAGTTTTTTATAGCTTAATAAAAGATTACTGATTCTGTAAAGTTTTCACATAGTGAACGATTTTCCATCTGTCTTCTACAGACACCTGAGAAGCGTGAGCACCCATTCTATTTCTACCATAAGTAATTGTGTAGAAAATAGAACCAGGAGTTCTGTCTTTCACAGCACCTGAATAAGAAGGAACACCCTTCAATACCTGACCAACAAGGCCATCACCTTTACCAGATTCACCGTGACAATGCTGGCAATAACGGCTATACAATACTTTACCTTCCTCTATTACTTCAGGAGAAGAAGCAAGTGGGTTTTGAAGTACATTTTGAAGTACACCGGAACTATCCCCTTCCAAATGATAGATATTAAGATCTGCATCTGGTTTCTGGTAATAATTTGAAGTAAAGTCCTTTAGTTTTAAAGTTCCTTTAACAGGCTGCTTCATATTCATATTGTAGGTTTTATCCGTACCGTATGAATCATTGTAAGGATTCGAATTATAATAATCATTATCCTTATCAACTACCTGACTAAGAGGTTCGTAAGCTCTAGAGTGGTACATTGCCGGAGCATACTCCAACCCTGTACTGTTCGGATCTTTACCGCAAGAGAAAAGCATTGCGGCAGATGCGACGATTAGTGAATATTGTTTTACTGAGAACATTTCGCTTGAAGATTTTAAAGACTAAAATTCAACTTCTTTTTCATAAACTTCAGTAGCTCCCTGCTCTTTCAGCAATTGAGAGATTTCTTCAGTCGATTTACTATTGTTGTCAAGATCAACTGCAACTACGAATTTATCATCCGTAGAACGAGGATCTACAATTTTAGCTTTTACTCCTGGTAAAAGGTTACTTACAATCAAGAATGTAAATACCATACCGTAAGCAGCAAATAACACAGTACCTTCAAAACTTACCGGAATAAAATCAGGATAAGGCAAAGTAGATTTACCACCGATTACCATAGGCCAATCTGCAGTTAACATATAATAGATCATAGATTGAGCACCTATGAAACCTGTCAAACCAAAAAGGAATGCAGCTCTTGAAAGTCGGGATCCTTTGTATCCTAAGGCAGCCTCCATTCCGTGAATCGGATATGGTGAATAAACCTCATGAATTTTAACACCTTCATGTCTCACATGAGGAAGTGCATGCATCAATACATGCTCTTCGTCATAGATACCAACTAAAAATTTATGTTTAGAAGACATATCTTAATTACAATATTAGATTAATGAGATTTCTTTTCGCTAGATGAACTAAGAATACTCTTTACTTCAGCCATGTTGATTACCGGCAAATACTTAGCAAACAAGAAGAAGAAAGTAAAGAATAAACCAAATGTAAATACATAATCACCTACATCATACATAGTCGGATAGAACATTGTCCAGCTAGATGGCACATAATCTCTGTGCAGAGATGTTACAATGATTACGAAACGTTCAAACCACATACCCACGTTTACAACCAATGAAAGGATGAAAGTAGCATAAATATTTGTTCTGACTTTCTTGAACCAGAATAACTGAGGAGAGATCACGTTACAAGTCATCATAGACCAGTAAGCCCATGCATAAGGACCCGTCGCTCTGTTCAGGAAGCAATACATTTCGTATTCAACACCAGAATACCAAGCGATGAAAAACTCTGTTAAATAAGCAATACCTACAATTGAACCTGTTAAGATGATGATTTTGTTCATCGTCTCAATGTGAGCCATTGTGATATAATCTTCCAACTTGTATACTTTACGAGTGATCAACATCAATGTCAATACCATGGCAAAACCAGAGAAAATCGCACCTGCCACGAAGTATGGAGGGAAAATTGTCGTGTGCCATCCAGGAATTACAGAAGTTGCAAAGTCCATAGATACAATTGTGTGTACAGAAAGTACAAGTGGTGTAGATAAGCCCGCAAGTACTAAAGATACTGTTTCATATCTTGACCAGTCTTTAGAAGAACCGTTCCATCCTAAGCTGAAGAAACCATAAACAGCTTTTGATACCGGAGAAGTTGCTCTTTCACGGATAGTCGCCAAATCAGGCACCATACCGATGAACCAGAATACTAATGATACCGAAAGGTAAGTTGAGATCGCGAAAACGTCCCAAACCAACGGAGAGTTAAAGTTTACCCAAAGAGAACCATACGTGTTTGGCAAAGGCAAAGCCCAGTTAGCCATCCAGGTACGTCCCATGTGCATCAGGATAAATGAACCGGCACAGAATACAGCGAAAATAGTCATCGCCTCAGCAGCACGGTTAATAGATGTTCTCCACTTCTGGCGGAATAACAACAATACAGCTGAGATCAATGTACCGGCGTGACCGATACCTACCCACCATACGAAGTTGGTGATATCCCATGCCCAGCCTACTGTTTTATTCAAGCCCCATACCCCTAAACCAACTGTCCATGTTTTATATAAACAAAATGATCCGTAAGCAAGGAAAACTAGCGATAATGAGAAAGCGAAATACCAAAGTTTGGTTGGTTTACCTTCTACTTGTTTACAAACGTCATTAGTAATATCGCCCAGGGTTTTACCGCCTGTTACTAATGGTTCTCTTATTGGTGATGTTACGTGCATATTACAGATCCTTTAAAAATAATCTTAAGCTTTATCGTTTCTGATTTTAGTTAAATATGAAATAGAAGGTCTAGTGTTGATTTCATCAAGCACATGGTACAATCTACCGTCCATCTCTTCTTTAATCATTTTAGAGATTTTGCTTTCAGGATCATTCATATCACCGAAAACAATAGCTCCTGTTGAGCAAGATTGTGAACAAGCCATTTCAATCTCGCCATCTACTGGTCTTCTGTTCTCTTTCTTAGCATTCAATTTACCCTCCTGGATACGCTGAACACACATAGAACATTTCTCCATTACCCCACGAGCACGTACCGTTACATCTGGGTTCAATACCATTTTACCAAGGGCATTGTTCATGTTGTAATCAAACTTCTCGTTTTCATAATAGTGGAACCAGTTGAAACGACGTACTTTATAAGGACAGTTGTTTGCACAATAACGAGTACCGATACAACG
>CAZNHL010000124.1:0-6556 GCA_964572965.1 uncultured Bifidobacteriaceae bacterium | reverse complement strand
AAATATGATAAAATTTATACCACTGCTATTGTTTAAACCATAGAAATCGAAGTCAATTTTTTAATCTTGAAATAGTATAATTTCTCAAAAAATCAGGATTTAGTTTAAGGAATTATTAAATAGGTGTAACCTTTTTGTTCGAAGCCTCGTAACGGATTTACCTGGAAAAATGTTTTCATTTATTTATTGTGATGTTCTCTAACGCATTGCAGTAAATTATAGCCTATTTATATATATGTTTAATAATGGTTTTAGTCTGATTGGGATTAGCATTTATAGAAGCTCTCGTCATCAAGTATTAAAAAAACAGGATAGCCTGTTACACTCCTTTACCTTTCCGGTATATAGTATTATACACAAACTTATATACGGCGTCGATCCTTTGACATTGGCCGTTACTTCTCAAATAGTTCAAAATAAATGATGCACTTCCTGTTCTGTAGAGCAGAAGTTTCCTTTTCATTAATTATCAACATGACTGTACTTTTTCAAAGTATTGTGAAAGCAATGCCCGATAAGCTACAGGAAAATCTTAAATGAGTATGAAGAAAAAATTTAACATTTTACTATTGCTGCTGGTGGCTCTGAGTTGCTTTCATACAGCCGTAGTCGGGCAGGTTTCGCCCTATCAGCTTTCTCCGAAATGGAAATTTGGAAATAATAATCCTACTGGATTTAGTTTTACAGGCACACCACCAGCAGTAAACTTGTCATTTATTAGTGGTAGTACTATGAATGCAGAAGAGATGACTTCTACCATTTGTGATACAGCAGGTAATATTGTCTGTTATTCAAATAACCGTCTTGTAGCAGGGAGTAACGATGCAATAATTAGTACGCTTTTAGATGGAAGTACTTCTTCCACAAATGGTCCTATTATTATTCCTGATCCGGCGGACAGATTCAATAGTTATTATTTATTTGTAGGAAATGCTGAACGTGGAGTTGCTGCACCAAATGGTGGTAATGGCAATGGTATCTGGGCATATAGAGTTACTAAAAGTGGTACAAGTGTAACCGCTACTCTGGTTTCAACAATAGCACTTGCTGATTATGGAGATGTGAATGAAGCCTTATATGTAAGTAGTGATGCTGATAATGAAGGCTATTGGTTGATTGCCCATGCAAGAAGTGGGACAAATTATTATTCGTGGCATATAACTGCTACTGGTATTGGACCTAAAGTAACATCTTCTGGCACAATAAGTGTTGATGCAGCGCAATTTCAAGCGACTATTAAAATCAACAAGTGTCAGGACAGAATAGCATTTGTAGCTAAAAAAGGGGAAGTAGAAGTATATACCTGGAATAAAACAACGGGGCAAGTAGGTACCCAATTGGCTCACGTAACAGTAGCATTGGGTCGTCCGGATTTATATGCTGGAGAGTTTTCACCAAATGGAGAAATGTTTTATTTCTCTGGTTTAGTAGGAGCGTATGATGGGAATAAATTATTTCAGTTAAACATTGGCACGAATTCTTATAGAACTGATCCGAGTTGGGTTTCTTCTAATACTGGTCCTGGTTGGAATGAGATGGGAAGTTTACAATTGGGGCCTGATGGTAAAATATATGTTGCTATGACTTCACATAATTCAACATCTTATGTAGGAGTGATCAGTAACCCAGACTCTCCAACTGCTACTTTTAATAACAGAGGTGTTACATTGCCTTCTGGACAAAGAACATACAGAGGCATTGCCAACATTGCATGGCTTAATCCTAACAAACCAGTCATTAAGAATACAGATATAAAAACTTGTCCTAATGACTATACTTTCGCTTACGACTTCCGAACATACTTTAATAAGCAAATTTCTGTTGTGACAGAAACATGGGATTTTGGTGATGGTTCTGCAATTGTAAATGGAGCAAATCCGGTACATACATATAAGTCTAAAAATGTTGATACTACTTACCTTGTCAAGCTTACTCTGATTGACGGAAGCTGTAATCAGAGCTGGAAAGACTCTATGTATGTAACAGTAAAGGCCTGTTCTCAAAAAGTAATACCAGAAACACCTGTTTGTGCAGGAGCAACCAGCGCCTTTGTTAAAGTAACAGATGTAAAGGCTAATGAAGTTTATCAGGTAGTAAAACCTGACGGAACTATTATTGATGGCCCGGTAACGGTGACTGCTGATGAAGATACTTTGAGAATGTCTGTGTCACAGCCTAATCTTACACCTGGGCTTATTAATAATTTCAAAGTACAGGTAAAGAGAAGCGGAGCAACGGCTTTCGTAGACATGGAGGATAATGCTGATATTGATGTAAAAGACAAACCCAAAACAGATCAGGAAGTATGGACTCTTCCGCAACCGCAGTGTAGTGATACAGCTATTGTAAAATTATTCAAAGCAGAAACAGGTGCTGTTTATACTGTTAGAATTGACCAAATTGCTTATCCTGCTATTACTCCGGCTACCAACAGCGATACGCTGATATTTACATTGCCGGATTTGTCTGTAGGGACTCATGATATTTCTTTTAATGTTACTTTTTCTGCCTGTATAGGTACATTCCCTCTGGATGATTCAGTAAAGGTGACCATTGTTGGTAAACCAGATACAACACTGGAAATTTCTGCTATCTCACCACTTTGTCTTGAACCTGGTACAACAGCCACAGTAAAAGTGCATAATCCAGAGAAAGATTTAGTTTATCAGGTCACCTATCAGGGTAAACCTGTAAGTACTGCTGAAACCACCACATCGGCAGGAGCCATAGAACTGAGCCTGACAATTCCATATGATACATTGGTAAAAATCGGCAATACGCCAAGTATAACGCCGCCTTTGTATGTGTTTAATGTAACTGTTACTACTCCTTGCCACACCAAAACCTTACTGGACACTGCAGGGATTTATATTGCCATTCAGGCAAAAGAAAAAGTAGTGACAGCAACGCCGGAACCGGTTTGTATTGGTGATACCGTTTATATCAAAATAGCGGCAGCTGATACGGCTGTAACCTATACTGTTTTGAATGAAAGTTTCAAACTGAGAAATCCGGGGGATACAACCATTAAGGTATTGGCAAAAGCACCTCTTGTTGTTGGTTTAAATACAATTTCTGTGAGTGGTAAGGTTGAAGGTTGCCCTGTCCCGGTTCCGGTAGGCAAAGTTGATTTTACCATTATTGATCTGCCAGATACAACATTGGAGGTTTCTGCTGTTTCACCTCTTTGTCTTGCTCCCGGTACAACAGCAACTATAAAGGTTAAGAATCCTGAAAAAGATTTAACCTATCAGGTGACCTATCAGGGTAAACCCGTAAGTAATCCGGAAATTACCGTAACTGCCGGCGATACAGAGTTGAACCTGACAATCCCTTATGATACGCTGGTGAAGATAAGGAATACAGCAAGTACGACGCCACCGTTGTATGTATTTAGTGTAACGGTTACTACACCTTGCCACACCAAAACTTTACTGGATACAGCCGGGATTTTCCTTGCAATTCCTGTACAGGAAAAAATAGTAACAGCAACACCTGATCCTGTTTGTAAAGGCGATACTATTTATATTAAAATAGCAGCTGCTGATACTGCTGTTACTTATACAGTTTTGAATGAGAGCTTTAAACTGCGAAATCCGGGAGATACAATTGTTAAGGTATTGGCAAATACACCGCTTGTTGCGGGCGCAAATATTATTGTGGTGAATGGCGAAGTTAGCGGTTGTGGTTTAAAGGAAGTTGGCAGAGATACTGTTGAAGTAAATATTCCGGTTGATCCAAACATTACATATAGTATTGATAGTATTTGTGTGAATCACGATGCTGTTATTGTGATCAATAGTCCACAAACCGATGTCACTTATACAGCTTATCTGGACGGTGATCTGACAAGTGCAAAATCGGGTACCTCAAGTATTGTCTTTGATAAGGCTTACTTTAATGCAGGCGGGAAGTATGGTGTATTAATCACGGGCACGCCATTGCCGGGCTGTCCGGTTGATACATTGCATCAGAGAGATACTGTTAAAGTAGTGGAACTGGATAAAACCAAACTGGTAAGTAAAGACACCATTGTAGTTTGTGCTAACGGTGACAAAGCAGTTGTTCAGATTTATGATCCACAGCCGGCAGTAACTTATAGTTATGGTAGTAGTTCTGTAAAAGCGCCGTCAGTGGCTACTGACTCAATTCAGTTGGCTATTCCGGTGAGTGCTTTGGCAGATGGGCTTAATAACATTAGAATAGATATAGCAAATACGATATGTAATGACACATTACTGGCTCATGCATTTATCCTGAAAATAAATCAGGTGAAAGGTATCATCGGGGATACATTGATATGCAGGACTAACAAGTATGAGTTTCAGGTTTCCCCATTGGTTGCAGGAGCAAAAAGCTATACATGGTGGACCAAGCACAATGCGGTATTGAGTGATCCTGTAAAATTAGGGTCTGGCGACAGCGCAAGAGTGACTTTTGATTTTGCAGCTGTAGTGCAGGATACTGATGTTGTTTATGTGAGTGTAAACGGAGACTCTATCTGTACTTTCCCTCCTTATGCACTGAAAGTGCACATGTTTGATCCTTTGTCGGGTCTCATCCTGAAAGACGATACCATTTGTGCTGATGCTTACGGTCCGGACTCTGTGAGGTATATAGTAGCTCCTCCGGTTTCAAATGCGCCTAAATATCTGTGGGTGATTAAAAATGGACCGAATGGTGCAATAGTTAATTACAATACTTTCACAGATGCTGGCATACCAGATTCTTCAGGAAGCGTGATTATTGCTTTCCCTCCGGTGGCGGGAACGGTAGATAGCATCGGAGTTGACCTGGAAGTAATTCCTTATTCAGTATGTTTGAAAGACTATGATGTATCTAAAGCAGTTGTGAAACATATTACGATACTCCCTACACCGGATGTAAATGCAGGAAGGGATATCGATACCGTCAATGCCACTTTCCCTCAAATCATTCTGGATGGTACAACCATGGCAAACGGAAGGCCTTCTTCAAGTTTGAACCCGGCATCAGGGAAACAGGTGTATCAATACAGCTGGGTTCCTAAAGAGACAGGTTCTTACATAGAGTCACCTGATAAAATCCGGACTCAGCTGGTTTCTCAAAGTGAGGAACAGAATACTTATGTACTGACTGTATGGAACAGGGGCAAATGTGCGGTTTCTGACGAGGTCAATATCAGGATTCAGCTGACGGTTAATCCATCCAATGCATTTACACCAAACGGTGATGGTAGAAACGATGTCTGGGAAATCAGAAACCTTGAATACTTCCCGAATAATACATTGGTCATATATAACCAGTGGGGCTCTAAAGTGTATGAAGCAAGCCCATACCATAACAACTGGGCAGGAACGCATAACGGTGAGGATCTGCCGATAGGTACTTACTATTATGTACTTGACCTTCGTAAAGCGAACATTGCGCCTATGGCCGGTTCTATAACAATTGTTAAATAAGAGACCTGAGGTATTCAGATATGAAATTCAAGAAAAAATCAGGACTTTTTGCAGCAGCATTCCTGCTACTATCGGGAAGTCTTTATGCACAGCAGGCCACGCAGTACAGTATGTACATGCTTAATAATTATACTTTGAACCCGGCAGTAGCAGGTACTGAGAATTTCACAGACCTGAAAGCGAGTACCCGTCTTCAGTGGGTGGGAGGTGCCTTAGGTGCAGATGCGCCAAAGACTTATTATGCAACAGGCCATACAGCACTGGGCAAACAGTCGTCCGGTTATGACGACGTAAGACCTGTAGCACACCATGGTGTAGGGGGACAGTTAATGCAGAGCGTTACCGGTCCTACCTCTTTATTGGGTGTTTATGGTTCTTATTCATACCACTTGCCATTGAGCAGCAGCCTTACTTTGTCTTTGGGAGTAAACCTTGGATTGAAGCAATTCTCCATTGACGGTAACAAGCTTCGCACAACAGATCCTAACGATCAGGCCATTTCAGGTTACAAAGCAGCCTGGGCACCTGACGGAGGCCTTGGAGCCTGGTTATACCACAAGAAGTTTTATGTTGGTTTGTCATCATTACAGATCTTCAACAACAAGATTTCGGTATCAGAAGTGGCTAACTCAGCTTTAGGAGCAGGTAACCTTAACCGTCACTATTTCGGTACAGCGGGTTACCGTTTCAAACTGAATGATGACTGGACACTGGTTCCTTCTGTATTGGTAAAAGGAGTTTATCCTGCACCGGTACAGTTTGATTTTAACGCCAAACTTCGTTACAACGACATCGCTTATGCCGGGGTTTCTTACCGTAACCAGGAGTCTGTCATTGGTTTGATAGGTTTTGTGATCAGGAAGCAGATTGAAGTTGCTTACTCTTATGACTTCAACGTTTCAGGCTTGCAGACATACCAGAACGGTTCCCACGAGTTTCTTTTAGGTTACAGAATTCCTAAGAAAGGCGCCCCATTGCCACCGGCACAGTTCTGGTAGTATTTTCATGAATGTAATTTTCAGGGAAACCGTCAAGTATGATGGTTTCCCTTTTTTGTTGGCTGAGCGGAGCCCTTTAGATTAGCATGATATTATTAATCCAAGAATAGATCTATC
>CAZNHL010000123.1:0-6579 GCA_964572965.1 uncultured Bifidobacteriaceae bacterium | reverse complement strand
ACGATAAAGGTACAAACGTACGTATAGCCGGTCTGGGTTTACCTCCCAACCAAACCACAGGCGACTTGTATGGCGATGGTTTTGCAACGAGCCAACGTTTATTCTTTCCTAAAAGCCCTATTACGAATGCAGCAGGAGAAGTTCTGATTGCTGATGCCAAACTACGCAAAATTAAAAATGATGGTTATTTCGAGGGTATTTCTGCTAAGCCCGGAGAGCAGCATTACAATGGGAGCGGACCTGCAAAAGAAACACTTGTGAACGCTGTTCAGGAGATGGCTTTGTTGCCGAACGGAAATGTGTATATGATTCATGCCAATAAAGCTTATGTGACCCGTTATGATGGCTCTGCTTATAAAATACTAAGTGATAGTATTCCGGGATACAGGGACGGCAAGCTTGATAGTGCCAGATTTACCAGTCCATGGGCTATGGCAGTTGATAAGTCTGGTAATGTGTACATTTATGACAAGGGACTTGACAATATCAGAATGATTGATATAAATGGACAGGTGAGTACGATCATTGACTTTTCGATAAGTAATTTGAGAAGACCCGATGCAAGAACTGAGGCTGTAACACCTATATCCATTGCATATCACCCAAGTGGCTACTTAATCACAAGCAATTTTGCTGAAGGTAATCTGGCAAGGATCAATTTGGAGGATGTTGTTACCAGTGTAGCAGAAAAAACACAAGCAGCGGTTTCTGTCAATGTATATCCAAACCCGAGCGAGGGTAATTTCTATATTGACAGCAAAGAACCTGTGCTGAAAGCAGAAGTGTTTACTACCGGTGGCCAGACCGAAGTTTTTTATGGAAGAGATGTTAAAACAAGTTTAAATGGTTTGCTGCTTGTAAGGGTTACAACAGCTGCTGGTGTGTCGTTCAGCAAAGTGCTGGTTAAGTAGAAATTTTAATGACTATTGAGATAAGCGTTCCATTCTTGTGTGGAACGCTTTTTGTTTATTATCTATGGTCACAATTAATTCTTTTCAGCATATATGGCAGAATGGGCTTACATTATGCCTTCCGACAAGGATAGAAGTTCCTTTGTTGCCGATTGTCCCCTCCGGAATCCGGCCAGAGTCAGCGGTTTCATTTTCTGCTGAAAGGCATATTATATACGCTCTACTTTTGCGCTGAAGATTCTTTTTCTATGCTTATTGAGTATTCTTCGAGGTATTCAAAAAATAATTCTAATGCTTTTTCCTCATCATTTTTAGCTTCCTCCAAAAATGCAGTTTCCCAAAAACTTGCAGGCTTAATATGATAACGATGGTAAAACCATTCAAGAAATCCTGGTTGGAAGTATCTGTCAGAACTTATGGTTGTATCTGTTGACATCTGGATAGCCATGTTGTAACCTATAATAAAATTTGGAAGGTTTGAGATTTTAGCTTCACCTATATACATGCCGGGTTTTTCTCTAACTGGGCCAAGTAAAAGCCCTAGCAGGTCTTTGTATACTTTTATGTTTGTACCTATATTGTTCATAATGACTCTGTATACAGAATGCTAGATATGGGTTTCATAATTAACTATTTTGAGCGTTTACATCTAATATTTTAAGGCTTTCACAGTAGAGGTAGTTTCGTTTCCTCCTCTGTTGGGTAAATCCCGTTTTCTAAAAAGTAACAATACCTTCTTAGATCAATTTCTGCTTTACCATTTAAATAATCAATATATAACTGTATTCTGTCTCCATTTGCTTTCCTGACTTCTGGATTTTGCAATTCTTGTAAAAGCTGATCTTTATTATTCCACCACTCTTTGCATTTTTGGTATGTCCAATAATTGTTGCCGTCACATGAATAACTGTCAAAAACTTCTACAGCTGCTGCGTCAATCACACATAAAAACTCTGCAAAAGTCTGAGGTTGTTTAAAGATATATTCACATGTATAAGAATCATACATTACATTATCTGGTGCTTCAGTGTCACCTGTTCCGCAAGTGTCTGATTCACCAGTATAAAAAGGGCCGGGAAAATTAAAAGAATGTTTTTTCTGCCAGTGATTATTATCGAAAAAATCGTTGTATTTACTGTCAGGATTTATGAATGGAAGAATTTCTTTTCTTATAAACAGGTCTAGATCTGAGCGGTAAAAGAAGCTAGGAAAGTCTGTTCCATACTTTTTCGTTAATGGTTCTACATTAATATGGATTTCTTTCATGTGTTTGATCATGTAAGCATCAACATCATACGGTATTGCCTCAATAACTTTTGTTTGCTCGGGATTTGATCTGTCAAATAAGGTTTTTATGGCGTGTAGTAAGTTCATTCTTTGTCTTATTGATTCATGCTGCTCTATTTTGTAAAGTCGAACGACAGATAGATTGGATTTGAAATCCGTCTTATCTGGGCTTCGGAATTTGTAATTCCGAAGAGCGAGAATACTTTAGTTTCTGAATTTTGATAAGTCTAGTCCCGCAGATTCAACAAAAATCTTGTCAAAGTCTGCTGAATCTGTTACACCAATACCGCCTTCGGGTTTTAATTCAGTATTGTCTTCAAGTATAATTCTAAAATTAAAGTTGCCAACGTTGGAAATTCCCTGTTTCTCAAAATGTTGTTGGATTGATGGCTGGTATTTTTTGTAGTTCTCATTTGGTATTAAATCGCCACCAATTGATCCCATATATTCGTCAATAATGATAAAATTAACCTGGCCAATTTTATCATTATTGATGTATAAATATGCTTTCATTTAATTTTTGATTTTGTCGTTAAAAACGTGATTATTACTCATGCTCGCAAACGAGGACGAGTGGTTTTTTTGTTATAGGTAAATAAGAAAAAGCTCATTTAAGACTTGTTGGACTTAGTTTTATACAATTGGTATAGTAATTTGCCATTTCTTTGTTTTTTTCTTTCAGATAATATTCTTTCAGCTCTTCAAATCTCTTATTATAGTCAAAGCCAATAGAATATTTGAGTTTTTCCAAAGCTACAGGTGAAATATATAGAACGCCATTTCTTAGTTCATCTATGCTAAGATGATAATTAAGCACACATTGATAATCCTTTACATTAGGTATTGAAAACAAGTTCGCAATTTGCTTGGTTGCCGCTTTTCTGATGTTGATTTTACTTTCAAAGGGATACTCTGCGATTCTATATGTTGAAATTATTCCAATACCATTACTAAGGCTTGATACGCCATAAATAAAGTTCATTTTAGGAAGGTACAAGTCATGTTCTGTTATACCGAGTACAGCAACGGCATCCGCGGGTTTACTTCCTTTCAGGTAGTTGTCTATTAATGAATTTGCTTCTATTTGTTCAGTCAAATTAACGGAGATTCCTTTAAGTTTACTGTAATATTCATAATCGGTGGATGGGACAAGCCTTGTTTTGACTTTTTTGTTTTTGATTTCATTGAAGGGGGCGTGCTCTAAAATCCTGATTTCTAGTTGAAAGAATACATTTAGGTAGCTTACTTCATTTTTTATTATTTCTAAAGTTGTAGGGTTTATATTGCCTAAGGGGATTATATATATCACTTTTCTAACGCTGTCTGGCTTGTTTGGAATAGCGTTTATGTAATAGGAAAGAGACTTGTCGTAGTTTTTGAGCGTTTTCCTTTTATGCAATGGCTCAAGGTATGCCAAACTTAACGTGGTTGTATCGATATGGTTTTTCTCAATTTCAGACTGTTTGTGTTCTTGTATTTCGCTATTCTTTGTACAGCTTAGTATAGATATAAGCAGACAAATTGTAATTAAATTATATAATCTCATGCTATTATTGGGTTTTGTCCTTTATCTATATTTTGATTTACTCAAGAGAGAACTCGGAAGCAATTTATCTTACTAGTTCATTTTTTTTGAGATTATACCATTCTTCTTTTGAGTCTCCTTCAGGATGGACTCCGGCTGAAAAGCTTATATTTTCCCATAAAGAGTTAAAGTTTTTTCTCTCCATCCTGGATATATAGAGTAATTCCTTTTTTACCATTATTGATTGAATAATTAGTTCGAATCCGTCTTTGTCTTTTCTGTATATCATACAACTATTTCCTTCGCAATAATATTCTGTGCGGATAGTAGTGTCGCTTTTTATACTTTCACTAATTGTAATCTCGATCCATTCAAAATCAGACTTGGAAACATCAGGACAATAATTTCGACTGTCATTGTATTTTGGGATAGCATCATTTTCATAATCCTCATCTTTGGAAATTGGGTCGAAATATTGGACTTCGGTCAATATAACTTCTTCGATAGATTGCGAATTAGTTGTTTTATACTTGTAAGTAACCTTCATCTTCTTAATATCTTTAATGATCTGGTACTCATATATGGAAAATTCAGGTGTAAGTCGTACGACAGATAGATTGAATTTGAAACTCGTCTTATTTGGGTTTCGGAATTACAAATTAAGGGCGTGTTAAAAAAGATATCCTTTCTCTCAACGAAGATAATACAGGCTCTTTTATTTTTTTTTTCGATTTCAGAATCAGAAAATTGCTCTCGTATCATTATTACATTTATTGCAATTTTTGCAGCATATTTTATGTCTGGCTTTCTGTTTTTTATATGTGGTTCTATTATAGGAATTGCTTTAGCAGTCCCTATATATTGAATTGCCCATATAAGACGCTTAATATCATCTCTATTTACTGATGTTTTAAGTAGATCGAGCAAGAATTGCTCTACCTTATGTTCTGAATTAGTCAAGGCGTTAAATGATGCACCTCTTATCTGCCAATTTCTGTGAGTCGTTAGGTTGAAAATTGGGGTCAAGTCTAATTCTAAAGGCTTGTAAAGTTCAGCAAGTCTATCAAGTATGCAAACCAAATTACTCTGCTCTTTTTCGGTAGAAAGAGCCTTTAGTAAAAAAGAAGTGGCTTCCAAATTATTGGTATTCTTAGCTATAAAACCAATAATAAAATATATTTCATGTTTTTTTTCTTGCAGCTCTCTTTTTTGAATCAACTCAAAAAGTTCTGGTAGCAGTTCGATTTTTGATAACTGTCTTACTTCTTCATACGCAGTTGTGTATATCGTTTTACTACTTTCAAATAAGTTGTCAATTTTTATTTCCCCTGGTCGATAGGAGCGGTCTGACATTCTTTGAATTAAGTTTTTAAGATACATATGCTGAGATATTTTCGATCCAATGGTTTTCTGCGTTTCAATGCATAAGGGTTTATTTCTTTGAGCTGTTTGGGTGTGATTTTTAGCTTTACCAAAGGCGTAATGTATATAAGTTTGTTTCGTCTTTTTAGAAAATAGGCAACAGGATTTGTAGAGTTTGATTTGAGAATTAAAGTGTCGCCAATCATATGAGCAGTACCTTTATCATTCTCTTGGTTACTAAGTTTAGAATGTTTAAAGGCATTTGAACTTTGAAAAGTATGACATGTAAAGTCAAAAGTAGAGTCGGGGTACAGGACTAATGTATTGATTGCATAATATATACAAGTAGTAGGGGGTTTGCCTGAAAATTGATAGACACTTTGAGATTGGGAGATAATGGTGGTTAAGACACATAATACTCCCGTTAACATAAATGATTTGATTTTAAGTGTCATTTTAGGTTTTAATATTGGAGTAGACAATAAAAAAACCTTGAGTTTATAGTTCAAGGTTTTTATCATATGTTCTTATTTCTGTTTCAACAATTCATTCTTTTCCTTTTCAGCTTGTAGCAGGCGTTCATAAAGCTCAACTACTTTATCTAGTGGATTGAAAGTACAACTGTAATTAAAACCATTGCTAGAGTCATGAAAGTTATTGAAGTAGTTTACTACAGCTTCATCATTATAGCTCTTAATGGCTTCGGGAGATACCCCAAGTTTTTTTGCAACTCTCTCCAATGTTTCGTCCTCTAAGTTTTCGCTTTGCTCAATTTTAGACAGTGCCTGCTGGCTAATGCCCAGCTCCTCGGCAAGGGTTTCTTGTTTGATTCCGCGTATTTCTCTCACGCGGCTTATCTTTCTTCCAATATGTAAGGTTTCAGCCATAGCCTAAAATTAAAAACTTATTATAAATGTACAAAACAACTGTCAATTGTAAAAGACTGTACTTAAAAGGCCATAACTTTTAGAGAGAAGCCTATTTGTGAGTTTATCTATTTGAGCTTTATTTATCTGTCGGGTATTTTACAACCGACTAGTTGTGTTATACAACCAAGTATGGTAAAATACGGTTGTGCGCTACGCTACATTGTGGCAAACAACGGCTACATTATGGAAAGTATAGTAAAAAAGGGTAGCACAGCCCGGCACATTGTGCTTGTAGACAGAGATGAGGTGTCTCTGTGGCTCAGCGGACATTTGTTGCGTAGTTGCGGCTACGATGGCGATATGATATTTTTTAGCAGCATTGCTACTGCGGGAGATTATCTGAAAACAGCCAGGCCGGATCTTGTTATTATGGATTTTTTCCAAAGCTACGGAGATGATTTTACCCTCATGGCAAAAGTACATGCTATTACAGCAGTGCAACTGGTAGTAACAGGGGAGTTCCTTACTGATAAACAGGAAATGGACAGGAGATTTAATAATTACAAATTCCTGCGCAAACCGCTGAGTGTGGAGTTGGTGAAGATGGTGTTAGGGTAGGGCGTGC
>CAZNHL010000122.1:0-6691 GCA_964572965.1 uncultured Bifidobacteriaceae bacterium | reverse complement strand
CTCTATCACATCGGTGCAAGCGGTTTACGTTCCTGCCGATGACTTGACTGACCCTGCTCCGGCGACAACTTTCGCTCACTTGGATGCAACAACGGTATTGTCTCGTAAAATTGCTGAGCTAGGTATCTATCCTGCAGTAGATCCATTGGATTCAACTTCTCGTATTCTGTCTGCTGACGTTGTAGGTGATGAGCATTACAACACGGCACAAAGAGTAAAAGAAACTTTACAGCGCTATAAAGAACTTCAGGATATCATCGCCATTCTTGGTATGGATGAATTGTCTGATGAAGATAAATTGACAGTACACAGAGCACGCCGTGTGCAACGTTTCTTGTCTCAGCCATTCCACGTAGCAGAGCAATTTACAGGTTTGAAAGGTGTATTGGTAGATATCAAAGATACTATCAAAGGCTTTAACATGATTATGGACGGTAAATTAGATCACCTTCCTGAGTCTGCATTCAACCTTGTAGGTTCTATTGAAGACGCAATCGCTAAAGGCGAGCGTTTGACTAAAGAAGTTAAATAAATTGTAAATTATAAGTGATAAATGCTGAATTAATCTTCGGCATTTGTCATTTATAATTCATCATTCATCATTTATAATTGCGACATGAATCTTGTCATCATTACACCTGATAAAAAAATCTTTGAAGGCGAAGTAGATGCGGTAAAAGTACCTGGTACACTAGGTTCTTTTGAAGTATTGAAAAACCATGCGCCGATTATCAGTTCTCTGGAAAAAGGTGATGTACGATATAAAACTACTGGAGGTGAAGTGGTTACTATCACAATTGATGGTGGCGTAGTTGAAGTATTGAACAACGAGATTTCTTTGTTGGCAGAAAAAGTGCTTTAAGGAAGAATTAACCTTAGTAAAAAGGCTCCGCAGACATTGTCTGCGGAGCCTTTTGTTTTAATAATGGTTAGGAGGAACATAAAAAAGGAGCTGATTTCTGTCAGCTCCTTTTTTGATTATATACTTTTATTGTTGAGGTCTTCTTCCTGTAAAACGGCTCAACATTTTCTTTTCAAATGCCCAGAAGAAATTGAATTGTCCAAAAATAGTACCGACAATAATGAGTAGTACCTGGTATACAGGGAATATCAGAAGTATTCTGATTGGCCAGAATAAGAATGGACTCATGGTGTCAGGCGAAATGCCAAGTAGAGGACGAAGGAATTTACCAACCCAAACAGACGCTGAACCTGTTAGTGCAAATACGAGCATGATAGTCCAGAATTGCCCCCAGCTTTCTATTTGCCATTTATCTTTAAGTTTTTCTAAAAAATTCATATTTGTCTGAAATTTTCTTACACAAAGTTAGACTTAAATTACACAGCAAACAATCCTGAATTTGGTCATAGTGTAGTAATAAGCTGTTAATAACTTGTTAGTAACTGTGTTTAAACATGATTTTGCAAGCGCTTAAAAGTCAGAGTTTTGTGTTCGGTCTTGTTGCTTTTTGTTAGGGTTTATTTGTGTAACATTTTGATTAACAGTATTGTTCTGATTGTTCTATTTCATCTAATAACTTACATGGGCTTGAATTCTCAGATATAAAAGCACAAATTTGTAATGTATTCAAAAATGAATCAAGATCCGGCGGGGAGCTTTTTTTAGAATCTTCTTTCACTTTTTTAGGAAGGGGACTTTAACATTTTTAACAATGCCGGGTGAAAAGGTAATTCCGGCTTTTTCACGCATACCCGCCAATTTTTTATAATTAAAAAGGTCCCGATTTCGGGACCTTTTTTCTTTAATGAGTAACAATCAGTTTCTCAGTTTTACTGAGTGTATCAGTTTGTAGTTTTATCAGGTAAACACCTGTTGCTAGTGAAGAAACATCCAGCGTTTCGTCCGGGGTGATAAGCCTGTCGTTTAAAGCAATGTTGCCTGTCAGGTCTGTAATGCTTACAGTTACCGTTGCGGCGGCTTTAATGTGAACCTGGTTGTTTGCAGGGTTAGGGTAAAAGCTTATCGCATTATCAATATTCTGATCATTGACTGTTGTTACTGGTGATACAACAAGTTGTTTTACAATGGTATCGGCACATGTGAGCGAGTTAGTGATAATTAGCTCTACGTTATAGGTGCCGGGTGTTAAGTATTTGTGATTTGTATTTTGAGTATTTGAAGTATTGCCATCTCCGAAGTTCCACAACCAGCTACTGATTCCTTTGTCTGAATTTGTGAAATAATAGTGTCCGGGTATAGAGTTGTCTACAACAATACTGAAGTCACCGTCTGGTTTAGACGTTTTTATTGTTTGGCTTACAATCGGGCTATTGAAAATTGAATCAGTACCCGCTATGTAGTATGTAGTATCTTTGCTGATAGTTCCTGTAACAAAGCTGTTGCCTTTGTAAAGTGTATCAGCTCCCGGAGGGGTTTTGTCCAGAACTATAAAGTTGCCAACGTTAGAAGGATTAATAGTAGCAGATTGGTCTTTACAGATAGTTGTATTGCTTACAATGGGAGTCGGCGATGTCTTCAGTTGCTGAAACACCGATCGTGCAGTAGCAGCCGAAGCTTGTATATCAAATAAGTCATCTCCGGCAAGCATGGCAAAAGCTACAGTTCTGGTCTCGTCTGCATTGATATTGAATAACGTATACCCAATAACTTCGCTGATATCATTGCCGGTAGGAGATTGCAAGCCTGATTTTGTTTTGCCTATTCCTTTAGAGGTAACGAGGAATTTTTCTGCATCAGAAAACCCGTCATACATATTAGTCGGCGCATAGGCATTGTCCAGCGCATAATAAATAGGTTTGTCATTGGTCAATAATGCCGTACCTCCATATAGCCCTGTGGCGGTTGTATTATAAGAAATACCTATTTTATTCGTATTGTCCCATATTCCCCTGTTCTTGTTATAATAATTATTGTCAATGGTGCCGACAGCAGGTAGATCCCAGTCAGTAAACAGTGTGAAATTGACGGAATCCAGTTTTTGTCCACTTATATTTTTGATTTTATATTCAAGGATCACAAATTTATCTCTAGGCGTACTTTTCCAGGAATAAGCCCTTTGGTTTATCTCAAGACCTATTTTGTTGCTATTGGTGTCTCTGATAATATTGTAGATATATTGATCTGCAATAGGCGTTTTTATATAGCTGCTGCTTCTGATTGAAGTAAAATCGTTGTCAAAGTTGGTGCCTCCGCTATTCATAATACAGTTAGAAACTTTTTGGGGACTAACTGTTGCAAGTATTCCTGAATTGTAGATCAGAGTGTTTGGATAAGTGTTTTTGGTTTTATAGAAAAAACCATTTCCCCCTGTCTGGTTAGCATTAATATACCCGATACGGCCAATGTCTGTTATAGAAACCTTAATCTGATTAGTGTCAAGATTGATATAACTCGTTGTGTTTGTACCTACAACCAGAATATTCTCATAATCAGTGTATCCATTACCATTGTCATACATAAGTGTGAAAATGAGATCAGTGTTGTTCGGGGTGTTCTGAAGAATTATGAATCTAAATGGTGAGTTTTTGTTATAGATGCTGTCCAGAGTATTGAGACCCGTAATAAAAAATGTGCTGTCAATTATTTTTACATAGGGAGAAGAGCACCTGAGCTTGATTGCTACATTGTTGACAGGTTTAAGATAGTTTACAAAACGGCACGTTATAGTGACAGTGTCATTTGATTTAAGTGTAGTATTGGTGCTGTTTTCTATCTTTTTTAAGCTGGTTCTGACAGAGATAGCATTTGTGTTTGTCAGTGCACTCAATACGTTAAGTCTTCCTTTGCCCATTTTCTGAGCATAAGGTTTGTTTGCAGCTATTGTATCAATAATGTCTGCTGTTACTCTCAACTGCTCAGCAGCCTGGAGGTTTGTATAAGTTGGGAAATGAGACCTGACAAGTGCAGCGGCACCTGCTACTATTGGCGATGCATAAGAAGAGCCTCCGCCATAATCATAAGAGTTTATACCAAAAGTAGTCCAGACATTGTAGCCTGGTGCACAAATATCCACAATAGCACTTCTGGATGTTGTAAGTAAATCGTTAACATCAGTTCCGGCAACAGCTAATACATTGTCATAACCTGCAGGGTAATAGACAACTTCGACTTGTACATTGCCGGCAGCGGCAACCACTAGTACATCATTTGCGGCAGCATTATTGATAACGTCCTGCTCGATTTGAGAATAAGTGCCGCTGCTTCCCCATGAAATATTAAGAACTTTAAAGCGTTTCAAGGCTGCATAATCGACTGTTGCGTAACCTGCAACAATGGCGCCTCCTGTATTTGAAGTTTTTAAAGGGACAAATTTGCAGTTGTAGCCGACACCGGCGCCTCCAATATTATTATCAGGAGTCATAAAGCCATAACCTGCAACCTTGGTTCCATGCTGCATAGCATTTGAAGTACCATCCGGCGATGGATCATTATCCCCTTTCCCATTATTGGCGCCTGAACCGAAATCCCAACCATAATAATTGTTTATGTACCCGTCACCATCATTATCGATAGTGTCATTAGGATTGTCGGCTTGATTGACTTTAACACTGTATATAAGATCCGGGTGACGGTATTCGGTACCAACATCTGAGATACCCGTAACAACATTAACAGAATCCCCTTTTTCAATATCCCAAGCCTGATAAGCTTTAATTTTTTTAAGATACCACTGGTTTTTAGAATCTATTACAATTGTGTCAGCCATAGGGTCTGCAGGTACATACAAGGACTCTATTTTCTTACATGCTTCCGCAATATCAATAAAAGGGAGTGAATTGGCTTTTTGTAAAACTATGTCTAATGAAAGTTTAGATTCATAAGTGATTATCCAGTAAAGCTCTCTGTCAAAATTTCCTTTTAATCCAGGCTGCGTTTCTCCGGCGAAAATCCGGGCAGCAGTAAGGATTTTGATACTGTCTTTTTGCAGGTATTGATTTAAAAAAGGGATACTGGAATTGTTGAAATTAACCTTAAAGCCAGGCTTAAGCTTAATTAATATAGTATTGCTAACATATTTGTCGCTATTGGCGTCTGTGCTCGAAATTCGCTGTGTTGTTTGTTTGGGAAACGATTTTTGCGCGAAAGATGGAGATAGAGCAATTGTAATAAATAAAACAAATAGAAGGGGCTTATATAGTTTGGCCATGCTACAGCTGTAATAATTGATTAATACACAAACGTAAGAGATATCTATTTGTTTATATCATGAAACGAATTTAATTTTGAGACTTGAAATAAAAGGTGGGGCTTGCCCATACAATTTCTAAATATTTACCAAAAGACTTATGAACATTTATAAGGATTACCTTAAGGAAATCGAAGAAAGAAAAGGTCAGGGACTTCACCCGAAGCCGATTGATGGTGCCGAATTGCTAAGTGAAATCATTACGCAAATTAAAGATTTGGGTAATGAATATCGCGAAGAATCTCTTAAATTCTTTATTTACAACACTATACCGGGAACTACAAGTGCTGCCGGTGTAAAAGCTAAGTTTTTAAAAGAGATCATTCTTGGGGAATCTGTAGTAAAAGAAATTACACCTGCTTTTGCTTTTGAATTATTGTCACACATGAAGGGTGGACCTTCAATTCAGGTGTTGCTTGATCTGGCTTTGGGTAATGATGCTGCTATTGCTAAAGGAGCTGCAAATGTACTTAAGACTCAGGTTTTCCTTTATGAGGCAGATACAGACCGCCTGAAAGAAGCTTTCAAAAACGGTAATGCAATCGCTAAAGAAATTATTGAAAGTTATGCTAAGGCAGAGTTCTTTACGAACTTGCCAGAGTTAGCTGAGGAAATTAAAATAGTTACTTTCATTGCCGGTGAAGGTGATATTTCAACTGATTTGCTTTCTCCTGGAAACCAGGCGCACTCTCGCTCAGACCGTGAACTTCATGGCAAATGCATGATTACTCCTCAGGCACAAGAGGAAATCAAGGCACTTCAGGCACAGCATCCTGATAAATCGGTTATGCTGATTGCTGAAAAGGGCACTATGGGTGTGGGTTCATCAAGGATGTCAGGTGTAAATAACGTGGCATTATGGACTGGTAAACAAGCAAGTCCATATATTCCATTCGTTAATATTGCTCCGATTGTTGGAGGTACAAATGGTATTTCTCCGATTTTCCTTACAACTGTTGATGTTACCGGCGGTATTGGTATTGACCTTAAAAACTGGGTTAAAAAGCTTGACGCAGAAGGTAAACCTGTTCGCAATGAAAGTGGTGATATCGTTCTTGAAGAAGCATATTCTGTTGCTACAGGCACTGTGCTTACAATCAACACAAAGAAGAAAAAGCTTTACAATGGCGATAAAGAACTGATTGATATTTCTAAGGCATTCACTCCTCAGAAAATTGAATCTATCAAGGCAGGTGGTTCATACGCTATTGTATTCGGTAAAAAGATTCAGACATTCGCTGCGAAAGTGTTGGGTATCGATATTCCTCCTGTATTTGCTCCTTCAAAGGAAATTTCTCATGCAGGACAAGGTCTTACAGCAGTAGAAAAAATCTTCAACAGAAACGCTGTTGGGACAACTCCCGGTAAAGTATTACATGCCGGTTCAGATGTTCGTGTAGAAGTAAACATTGTAGGTTCTCAGGATACGACTGGTCTGATGACTGCTCAGGAATTGGAATCTATGGCTGCTACAGTCATTTCACCAATCGTTGATGGTGCATACCAGTCAGGCTGTCACACAG
>CAZNHL010000121.1:0-6906 GCA_964572965.1 uncultured Bifidobacteriaceae bacterium | reverse complement strand
GGCCGTGAGCCAGTTCGTGATGGTGCTCGACAGCACCGTGATGAACGTCTCGATGACAACGGTGGCTAAGGATCTTGGTACGACGATTACAGGTATGCAAATGGCTATTGATGCTTTCGGTCCTATTGCAGATAATGCAGGTGGTATTGCTGAAATGAGCCATATGCCGGATAGTGTCCGCGAAAGAACTGACGTGCTTGATACCGTTGGAAATACAACAGCTGCAATAGGTAAAGGCTTTGCAATCGCTTCGGCAGCATTGACAGCCCTGGCGATGTTCTCAGCTTTCATGAAAACAACACACCTGAAGCATATTGATATTTCTAATGCACAGGTATTAGGTGGTTTATTGATCGGAGGGATGTTACCTTTCCTTTTCTCTTCTTTCGCGATCAAAGCAGTTGGACAGGCAGCAAATGCGATGGTAGAAGAAGTTCGCCGTCAGTTCCGCGAAATCAAAGGTATTTTGGAGGGAAAAGCGGAAGCTGACTATCAGAAGTGTATTGAAATCTCCATGAACGCTGCTTTAAAGCACATGATTATTCCTGGTGCTATGGCTTTTGTGTTTCCAATTGCAGTAGGTGCAACGTTGGGTGCAGAGGCTTTAGGCGGTTTCCTTGCCGGTGTATTGGTGTCAGGTGTTATGATGGCATTCTTCCAGTCAAATGCCGGAGGTGCCTGGGACAATGCTAAGAAGATCTTTGAGAAAGGTGTAGATATCAATGGTAAAGTATATTACAAGGGCTCAGAGCCTCATAAAGCTGCTGTAGTTGGTGATACCGTCGGTGATCCGTTTAAAGATACTTCCGGACCATCTTTGAATATCCTGATCAAGTTGGTTTCTATTGTTGCAATGGTGATTGCACCATTCTTGTAGAAACTTCAGACTATATAATAAACGAGCCCGTTCTGTTTGGACGGGCTCGTTTTGTTTATGATAGTATCATGCTACAGAGCTAAAAGAAGAAAGTAGATGGCATTTATCACATTTAAAGTCATAAAACTCGTGTAGCTGATTTTTTAATAACCATTCTCCATTACATGATGGGCATTTTCTCCCTTTATCTTTTTTGTGTGGTATATGCCTGTAATTAAATAAGTAATAGTAAGTAGGCTGCCCGGTGGCATTTTTAATAATCTTGCAGATTTCAAGTCCTTCTTTTGAAAGTTGAGACTTGGGATCAGACATTTGTTTTGTGGCCCATTTTTCACCAACTGTACAGCCTAGTTGCAGATTATCACATGCTTTGTAATTCATTTCCCATTTATAAATTTTCATCTTGTCATCATAGCGTAGTTGTTGCAATCTATAAATTGGGATTACTTTGTTGCAATCACCACAATCAAGTGGTGAGGTATCATTAAAAGCATGTGTAAATAGAGTATAAGAAGTAGGTTTTTTGCATGTACATACATCTTTTGTACGAGGAATTGATGTTCCTATTGTTTCAATAATGAGTTTCGAATTGCACCATTCTTCGATGTTTTTTAATCTTTCTTTAGTATAGTCGTCATAATACTGGTCAGACAAAGAAGTTTTTTCTAATGACGTCTGATAAGTTATAATTTCATTCTTAGCATTGTTAATATATGGAGTTTCATAGCCTGCTTGTATCTGGCCTGTTTTACAGAGATTTCCCAGAAATGTTTCGAACTCGTCATATAACTTTTCTCTGTCACAATCTGAGTTTATGAGTATTGAGAGCTTTTGTTTATACATGCTATTCTAAAAGTAACCGATGAGATTTTTCGTAAAATTATTCAATATTAAAAACTTTGAAAGATTCCTGACATACTGTTGTCTCCGGGCTCGTTTTAAATGAATTGGTATTTTGTAGTATTCTTGTCGCCTGTTTTGCTTAAAATGCCTTTGTCTACAGCCATTTTTAAATCCCTGCTGGCTGTAGCAGAAGCTATTTCTTTAAAATTTCTGAGATAGTCTTGCCTTGTGAAAAACTTCTCTCCAAAGCTTTCCTTCATTAGTAGAACTCTGTCAAGACTGGTCAATGTAATGTTTTGTGATTTCAATAAGAGTTCTAAAGCTTCATTAATCACCTGAAGCATAAATTCAATGAAAAACGTTGAATGACCGGCTTTGTCAGATTTCGACAAAGCATTGTAGTATTCCTGCTGTTTTTGCTTAATAATAGTTTCTATAAGAAGGAATTCGAATACAGGATATTTATCCTTTAGGATAATTGTTTGCCATAGCCTGCCCATTCTGCCGTTTCCGTCAATGAAAGGATGGATAAATTCCAGTTCATAATGAAATACGCAACTTTTAATGAGGTGCAATTCTTCGTCCGTTTTTAAATAAGAGAAAAGGTCATTGAGGAGACCCTGAACCATGTTACCTGGCGGAGCAATATGTTTTACCTCAGAGCCATTCACAATTCCTACTGTTTTATTTCTAAGTTTTCCTGCATCGTTGATAAGCCCTTTCATTAAAGTATGATGTGCTTTACAAAATGACTTTACACTGTAAGGGGAAAATTCGTTAATGTTATTGTAAACCTCTATGGCATTTTGAACCTCAAGAATGTCCTTTTGGGGAGCAAGAACACGCTTGTTTTCAAGTAGTGCTGTGATTTGTTCAATACTTAAAGTGTTGCCTTCTATTTCCAAAGAAGATTGAATTGTCTTAATTCTATTTTTTTTTCTTAGCTCAGTAGGGAGTTTGGTTAAATGTGCTGCATTGATTTCGCCTATCTTTTCAAAAATTGAAGAGATCAGGTTTAAAATCTGATTATTGATTTCGTATGGCGGTTTCATTTATTTGTTAAATGATAGTATCATATGATACTATCAAATGTATGAATTTTTGACAAGTTTTCTTTTGCAAGATATTTTCCAGTCTCTCAATATCTCCTGACATACTGTTGTCACAGGTTGCTCTTAAGTTTGTTCCATAATTAATCTAAAACCTAAATTTTTAAGATCATGGAAATTAAAACTATCCAATCTAAACAGTACTTTTGTTTTGAAGGTACAACCACTTTGAATGAAATTATGGGTGTTGCCGATAAAGAAGTTGACTTCCTTTATCAGGAAGCACAACGTTTAGGCATTGAGCAGGCAGGTCCTTTAGAGTTTATCTACTTCGACTGTACCAGTGACAGAGACAAGCCATTCAGTCTTGAAATATGTATGCCTATTGCTACAGAAAAAGAAGTGGCTAGTGACAAACATGAAGTACATCATTTTGGAGATTTCAAATGTGTGTCTTATTTGCATGAGGGTGATCTTGTTTCATTGGGTGAAGTATATGGCCAATTATATGGTTCTATACAGGCACAGGGACATAAGCCAACAAATCAGATCAGAGAAGTGTATGTGAAGTGGGAAAATCCTGATTCACCTGCAAACCTGACAGAAATCCAGATAGGAATAGAATAACGCCAATGAACCGTGTAGACCGTTTACATGCTATTTTAACAGTACTCCAAAGCAAGCGTATCGTGAGGGCAGAAGACCTCGCGACACGCTTTGAAATAAGTATACGGACAGTTTACAGGGATATCAGAGCCTTAGAAGAAGGTGGCATTCCTATTGGAGCAGAAGCCGGGGTAGGGTATTTTTTAACTGAGGGTTTTCATTTACCACCTGTTATGTTTACCAACGAAGAAGCACGGACATTACTATTGGCCGGAAAGTTTATCGAAAAACTGAGTGATGCTTCTATTAACTCAAGTTTTGTCAGCGCTATTACTAAAATCAGGGCAGTGCTTGACAATGACAAGAAAGATGAGCTTGACGGACTGGAACATAAAATTGCTGTCTTACCATTTTCACCCGGTGTTTTTCAAACAGAAGACTTACAGATTAACCCCATCAAACAGGCGCTGGCTAATAACAACGTTCTCAGACTAGAATATAAATCCGGTAAAGATGAATCTTCAGAGAGAATTGTAGAACCGGTCGGGCTTTGTTACTATAGTGCCAAGTGGCATCTCATTGCCTATTGTCGTCTGCGTAATGATTACCGCGATTTCAGACTTGATCGCATTACTAAATTTAACCTGCTTTCAGAGCGCTTTATGCGTATTAAACACCCAAGTTTACAGGAATATCTTGATAAGATGTCCAAAGAGCTTGAACTGATTCCTGTACGCATAAAAGTGAATATTTCAGTATTACCTCATATTCAAGATAGCAAATATCACATGGGTCATGTAGAAGAGGAACGCATTGGCGATGAAATGCTGATGACTTTTTCTACGATGAGTTTATCTTATTTTTCGCGCTGGCTATTATCTTTTGGCCTTAATGCTGAAGTAATCTATCCGGAAGCTCTTAAAGTGGAAATGAAAAACCTGGTGACAGATCTTTCTCAAAGGTATTTGTAGATTTTCTTCCTGTTGTGTGGCTTAGTCTCCTTCTTCAAAACCAGAGTTAGTGCATTGCTAGGGTGAGCTTGGGTATATTATGTATAGCCCGTTTCTGTAGTTCTTTTGCTGGATTTGCCCTCTTTATGCCACTAAAAAACAATCAGTAAAAGAGGAGTCGGGGCATTGGTTTGAAGGTCAGGATTGCGATCGGAATTTTAATGATTGCCTAATTTAACAAAGCCGAAATATAATGGTAACAAAAAAAATATTCCCTCGTTTACTGCATATAATCCAATAAAACTATAATTTGGCACAATAAAATTAAATCTTATTATGAAAAAGCATAACCTATTAATTTTTACTTTTTTATTCGTTTTGTGTTTGATTACCAACATCGCTGATGCACAAACAGTTTACGTTACTTCAGGTGGTAAAAAATACCATAAAAAGAATTGTTCTGTAGTTAAAGAAGGAAAAAAAGGCGTTGAGCTGAGTGAGGCTAAAAAGCAGGGTTACACTCCTTGCGCAGTTTGCAAGCCGGACGAAAAAGCTGCTACAGCTCCAAAAGCAGATCCAAAGAAGAAATAATACGGGTTTAATTATACCTCTAAGTGCAAGGCCGCTGGAAGTTGTTCCTGCGGCTTTTATTTTATCTAGGGAGTAGTAATTAGTGAATAGTGACTAGGGAAGAAATGGCTAAGAAGTCGCTCTTCGGTCAATTTGTTATTAACGGGTAAAAGGGAATTTTGTAACTCAGTTCTAAAAAAGGCGTTGCCATCCCTAATCCCTAATCCCTAATCCCTAATCCCTAAAACTAGCTAAACTTAATAGACTGTATCGGTTTCAGCCTTTTAATGATAAGAAGAGGAAGGTTGATAACGAGTCCTACCAGAATGAAAATGGCGACGTTGACCAATAGGAAAAAGCCCCAGTGCCATTCAATTGGTACATAGGCAATGTAATAGTTAGAAGGATCAAGCGGGATTAGGTGAAAGTAGTACTGCAACGCACAGAAGCCAAGTCCAAAGATGTTTCCGAAAATCATCCCTTTTACAATCATATTAATCCCCACCAGGTGAAAGATATTATTAATCTGTCGGGGTGTGGCTCCAAGAGCCTTTAAAGTACCTATCATATTGGTACGTTCCATAATCAGGATGATAATGGTTGATACCATATTAAAGCAGGCAACCGCAAGGATCAGGCTGAGGAAAATGATTACATTGTTGTCGAGCAAAATGAGCCAGTCAAAAATCTGGACATATTTATCTGTAATTTTTTCGAGCTGCAAATCATAACCCATTGTGTCAAAAATAGCTTTTCCGCTCTGTTCAAGCTTGTTGAAATCCTTTACGAAAATTTCATAACCTCCTGCAAGCGTATCAGACCAATGGTTGATGTTTCTTAGTAACTGCAAATCGCCAAGCAGGTAAAGTTCGTCAAACTCTTCCATGCCTGTTTGGTAAATCGCTTTGATCTTTAATTTTCTGGCTCGTGGCGGATTCTGCATAAAGAAGATGACAACTTTATCATTCAGTTTAAGCATCAGTTTGTCTGCCATTTTCTTACTCATCATAATCTCTGTTTCTCCCAGAGAATCTTTGTAAGCAGGCATTTCTCCTTCTAAGATATTGTTTCTAAAAGCTTTATAGTTGAAGTCTTTGCTAATCCCTTTAAACAGTACACCCTGAACCTCATCATCAGTTTTAAGTAAAGCAGTTTTAATTGCATAAGATTGGATATGCTCGATTTCTTTAATTTTATTGAAATCTTTGATGGAACTGGAACCAACAGGAAGCTCCTCATGATAATTATTCAGGTCATACTTAGTAAGTTGAATATGACCGCCGAAGCTGAATATTTTATCGTGGATATTGGAACGGAAACCTTCTAAAATGGCAAATGAAATGATCATGGCAGCAAGGCCAATAGCAATACTGACAATGGCAATTTTTACCACCAGAGAGGAGAAAGAACCGTTTTCAGCGGATCTGATTCTTTTTGCTATAAACCACAATGCATTCAATATAATCCGTATTTTTGATTTTTAAAGATACGAGGCTTTGCGGTATTTGCCGCTGTTTGGTAAGGAATTTGTACAACAATTATAAAAAGAACCTTGAAGCGCTATATTCTCTTTCTATTCTTAGTTTTTGCAGGCGGGCCTGAACTGCTTGCTCAGACACCCTCAGCCGATAATCCGGCTGCTTATCTTCCTTTCCTGAATGGTAAAAAGGTAGCTATGGTAGTTAACCAGACTTCTATGGTCGGTACAAAGCATCTGGTGGATACATTGAAAAACCTGCAGGTCAATATTGTGAAGATCTTTGGCCCTGAACATGGTTTCAGAGGAAATGCAGGGAATGGAGACAAAGTAAAGTCTGAAATCGACAAAAATACAGGGATTCCGGTTGTGTCGCTTTATGGAAGCAACAGAAAGCCTAAATCTGAACAGATGACCGGAATTGATATTGTCATTTTTGATATTCAGGATGTCGGTGTGCGCTTTTACACTTATATAGGCACAATGCATTATGTGATGGAGGCTTGTGCCGAGGCGGGTATTTCGTTATTGATT
>CAZNHL010000120.1:0-7013 GCA_964572965.1 uncultured Bifidobacteriaceae bacterium | reverse complement strand
GCAATTCATTGACATGTCTTCCTTTTGCATCTTCGGGTTCGCGTTGTGTATCACGGTATAAAGTAGGATGCCACTGGTCGGTACCCCAGCTTTCTGGAGGGAAGCCGAAATAATGGTCAAAACCTCTTCCCGTTGGCCAACGGTTAAACGGACCTGCCTGACTGGCATCTGCCGGGTGGGTTACATGGTATTTACCTACTGCAAAAGTATTATAGCCATTTTCGCGCAGGATTTCGGCTACAGTAGCTTTTTCAAATGGCAGGTAACCATCATAACCCGGAGCATTATATGACGAATGCGCAAAAAAGCCAAAGTGCACGGAATGCGGGTTACGGCCTGTCAGCAAAGCTGCACGGGTAGGTGCACAGAAAGCTGCTGTATGATAATTGGTATAACGCAGGCCATTGTCTGCCAACTTATCAATGTTGGGTGTTTCTATCAAACCTCCAAAAGCAGTAGAAGCGCCAAAACCGATATCATCAATTAAAATCCAGACAACATTGGGAGCTCCATCCGGCGCTTTAGGTTGTGTTTGCGGACGAGATTCTTTAGTCTCTGCCAACGTTTTACCTATTGTTCCTTCAAAACGCGGTGTGGGCGAATACTGAGCGAACACATTGCCTCCGGCCAGTAACAAAGCCGATAAGGTAAGATTTCTGTAAAAAGTTTTCTTCATAATCTATTTTCCCTGAATTTTAAACTCAGGATGTCTTTGTTGAAATTTCTTGATATGACTGTCGTCCGCAGGCATGCGTTGCACCAATGCCGGAGGTGTTGCACCTAATTTTTTCTGATAAGAATCCAACGCTTTCAGTAATTCTTTTGCTTTGGCGGGGTTAGATTTGAGGAGGTTATTCTTTTCTCCTGCATCGGTTTTCAGATTAAAAAGTAGTGTGTCAGTTGCTTGTTCCAGTGTAAAACCATACGCCTTCACTTCTGCATGAGGTAAACGTATTTTCCAGTCACCTTTTCTGAATGCCTCTATTTTACCATCACCATAATAAGCAAACTCGTCACCTTTGCGCTTACCCGTCCCGAATAATACAGCACTCACATCTTCTCCATCCAGGGGCTTTGTCGTTTGTGTTTTCTGGCTACCTGTCAGGCTGACAATGGTCGGGTATAAATCCAATTGCAAAGCCAGGTCGTTATAAACCGTTCCCGGTTTAATCCTGCCAGGCCAATAAGCGATACCCGGCACACGCTGCCCTCCTTCAAACGTTGTGCCCTTACCCTGGCGTAAAGGACCAGCTGAGCCCCCCTCCACATCAAAAATTAACCAAGGGCCATTATCACTTGTGAATACTACCAAGGTATTTTCTTCAATACCGTTTTTCTTTAAAGCATTGATTACCTCTCCTACACTCCAGTCAAGTTCTTCAATCACGTCACCATATAACCCCCTTTTAGATTTCCCTTCAAAGTCCGGAGAGGCATAAAGGGGTACATGTGGCATGTTATGAGCCAAATACAGGAAAAACGGTTTGTCTTTATTTTTATCAATGAATTGAACGGCTACACGAGTATAAGTCTTGGTTGTATAGCGCTGATTTATTTTTAAGCTATCAACATCGTTCCCTCTGAGATAAACAACTCCCTGCATATCATTACTGTATGGAATTCCATAGTACTCATCAAAACCCTGTTGCAATGGCAAAAACTGTCTATGGTGACCCAAGTGCCATTTGCCTACAATGGCTGTGCTATAACCATTACCCTTTAATGCTTCTGCAATTGTTACTTCACTTTCCGGAAGACCGGTAAAGCTTTCCGGGAAAAATACATGGTCTATTCCATTTCTGCGGGGAAAACGTCCGGTAAGCAATCCGGCGCGTGTAGGGCTACAAACCGGAGATGTTGAATAAAACTCTGTTAACCTGAGTCCTCCCGCTGCCAGCCTGTCAATATTCGGTGTACGAATATCATTAGCACCATATACACCTATATCGCCATAACCTAAGTCATCAGCAAGAATGATAATAATGTTTGGCTTTTTGTTTTGAGAGTAGACAGTAATTGCAACAACTATCAGGGCGATACTAATCAGGAACTTCTTCATACAATTTGTTTCCCGCCGATCTCGCCCAGTGCTGTTTTGCAATTCAGCACGATGTTGGCGAAATCCGCGGGAGCTTCTTTAAAACCTCGGTTTAATATTATTACAGGTAATCTGCTATTCAGAAATAGAAATTTTTCGCATCTCAGGTCAAGGGGTTAACCGTCATGAATGCTTTTACAAAGTCTCAGGGGGTAAGACTCAAAACAAAATATTTAAAACCCTATAGGATTTATACACAAATATAGGGTTAGATTTTTATCATGCAAATTTTTTCTAAAAAAAGGTGGAAATACTTTCCTTGCTATTCCCTTCCGGCAAATAGTCCGACTAATTCTGAGACCACAGAACTATCTGACCCTGAAACAACATAAATGGCTGAACCATTCTGTGTCCATCTGTATTGATCAGTTACGGGTTGACAATTTGCGATCCCTAGCTTATTGCCTTCGTGATAGCCTCTACAAAAAATCACAACTATTAATGTCTGGCTCAACACAGATTTGAATCCATATGCGGCTTCTATATATTCTGTATGCTTCCAATTGGTCAGATCGATTTCTACAGGTAACAATTCTTCTTCAATGCTATTGAGAAAAGCTTGTGCGGGCCCCACGTTTGGGTGTTCGATAGTAAAACGAATTGAGTTTTTCTTCATGGAAATTATATAATCACCTTGCTTATACCGGCATCAATGGACATCCTTATCCGCCATTCGGTCGGGAAATTATTATTCATCCGGTTACCGATTTTCTTTACAAACCCTAAAGGGATTTGCTGATAGGTCATCATCAACCAACCGTCAGGAGCATCCTCTAAAAGAAAGTTTTCTTTCTTTAAAAATAGAAGTACCTCCTTCTCGTCCAATTCGATTTCAGTAAAACGATCCCGATTAAAACCTGTGAACAATGAAGCTTCATGAGCAGGAATCTGATCTTTACCTTTTAGCGTAGCCAAAGGTACACCTGCCTGCACGACACGTATCTGTCTGCCTAGTTCTTCAATTTCATCATAGTAATCGGTTGGCACAGCATAGATCCCATCCTCTTTTTTACATAGAGTGAATACAGAATCATCTTTCAGCCAGTTCTCCCACAAAGGTAATTCTGTACGGCCTAAAAACTGAAAATATGGTTTCTTTGTCTTGCGGGGATTAGCCAATTGCTCTTCACCCTGCTTGCGGACTGCAGCCAGGAAAAAACCTTCCCCCTGTACTTTGTGAGGATAAAAACGATAGCCTCTGATATCTCCTTCAATGACTTCAGTAATACCCCAATCTGCGTCTACAGACAATGGCAAAAACTCAGCATCAAAGCTTTCTTTCAACCATTTAAGGTTATCTTCATTTTCGAGGCGATTGAAAGTACAAGTGCTGTAAATCAACAAACCGCCTTCACGTAAAGACGGCCAGATTTCAGCCAAAATGCGTTGCTGGCGCCCTGCACATAAAGTTACATTTGCTTCAGACCATTCGTCCCGGGCAGCTGGATCCTTACGGAACATACCCTCTCCGGAACAAGGAGCATCCACCACAATCACATCAAAGAAGCTTTCCAATGCAGAAAAATGTTCAGGATCCGCATTTGTTACAACCACATTGCCAGTCCCCCATTTAGTAATATTTTCTGCCAGAATATTTGCTCTGGCCTTAATCACTTCATTAGAGACCAGCAAACTATCTCCTGAAATCAACGATGCCAGATGGGTCGATTTACCACCCGGCGCAGCACACAAATCCAATACTCTTAATGGCTTCGATAGGTCCACCGATTGTTTTAAAGCCTGTTCGACAAACATTGAGCTTGCTTCCTGCACATAATACACACCGGCATGCAACAATGGATCCAGCGTAAAGCTCTTTTCTCCCGATAAATAATAGGCATGCTCAGCCCATGGCACCGGCTCCAGGTTTACGTCCTTCTTCCATTTCAGGGGATTGATGCGGATACTCTTAGGCGCAGGCTTTTCTAAAGCAGCTTCAAAGTCTTCAAAAGCTTCTCCTAATTGTATTTTAATACTGGAAATAAAGGGCTGTGGAAGCAATGTAGGTGTTGGGTTTTAGTTAGAGACGCGATTAATCGCGTCTGTACCAGTTTATGATAACAATTTAGCGATTGTAGCAGGGAAATGATCATACTCCAGCTGGTGTACTTTTTTTGCTACGTCTTCTGCTGTATCCTTTTCTGTTAATGTACATTTTGCCTGAAGGATTATTTTTCCTTCATCATAATGTTCATTGACAAAGTGTATGGTAATACCGCTTTCTTTTTCTTTGTTGGCAACAATGGCTTCATGAACTTTCATTCCATACATGCCTTTACCACCATAGTTAGGCAATAAGGCCGGATGTATATTGATCATTTTATCAGGGAAAGCCTTTACCAAACTTTCCGGGATCAGCCATAAAAAACCCGCCAGAACAACCAGATCGGTTTTCTTCGCAACCAGCTCATCAACTATTTTTGTAGAATTATAAAACTCATCACGGGTAAACAGCTGCACCTCATAACCATAAGGTTTCACGCGTTCAAAGACAAAAGCCTTGGGATTGTTGCAATAGATGCCGACAATTTCAACTTCTTTGTCATTTTTGAAATAATTTATAATATTCTCAACGTTTGAACCGGAACCGGATGCGAACAAGGCAATTCTTTTCATACTGCAAGATACAGCTTTTGAATAAATTAGTCATGTGATGAATACTCTATTCGAAAGTTCTAAAAAATTATGCCGCGGGTAAAAATGTTTTAGTCTGTACTATTTTTGCCGCATAGGCCAAACAGGCATTAATATCATCAATCTCTAATGCAGGATACTATTCTAGTATTTCCGCCGGAGTTTCACCTGCACTTAACAAGTCTAAAATTAGACTAACAGTATAACGCTTATTTCTAATCGTTGGCTTTCCGTGGCAAACTTCAGGATTTAGCGTAATTCTACTAAGTAAATTTCCCATATTTATAAAAGGTACGAAAATTCTAACTTACTGTTTTCCTTACTACTTTGGAATCTCTTTCTTCAGTATCTCACTGATTTCTTTTGCATGATCTATGATCATCAGATGGCCTCCGCTTTCTATGACGTAGTCCGGGCGAACAAATTTGAAAGGCAAAATCAAATCTTTAGTGCCGTGAATATGGACAAGATTAATTCGCTTCGGGGTTTTCTTCAGACGAACTACTCTTCGCATTGCCCATTTGTAAAAATGTGAGTCTGTTTGTGCCAGTGTGGCATCCAGGATTTCCTTCTGAATAGCTGTTTTAGCTCCGAAGAGAAAATGATTAATATGCCTGAACTTAGAAATAAATGAGAAAGGAAGCATTTTGAAAATGCCGATACTCCCGAGCGGTGCGAATATTTTAGGTAATTCTTCCCTTCCCTTCACCGATGAAATAAGGATAATCTTCTCTACAGCAATATACCTTGAAAGTTCTATCGCCATCATTCCACCAAAAGACATCCCGATGATCACCGGATATAACTCTGTAATTTGAGGTAACAACCGTCGTGCATAAGATGACATAGACTCTCCCTGGCTGGCGGGGGCAATCCAATTAATATAGACAGGCTCCACATTTTCAAACTCCAAAAACTGAAAAGCCTGCTCATCTGCACCAAGACCGCTAATAATGTAAACTTTTCGCATAAATTACAGGAAGAACAACTTATTTATTACCAACTAATCTTTTCTTTCGCCAGAAAAGCACTTATTCCTTTTTTACAATCAGCACTTGCACGCACCCGGGCATTGGTTACCGCAGCAATGTCCAGAGCCTCTTTAATATCAGTATCGGCAACTTCTGCTATCAATTGCTTCGTTTCTGCCATTGAATTACCAGAGTTGTTTTTAACTATTTTCTGTGCAAATGCCAATACTGTTTTCCCTAAATCATCTGACTCAGCCAATTTGTTCACTAAGCCATACTCTTTTGCCTGATGGCCTTCGAATGTCTCACCGAAAAGCAGCATTTCACGGGCTTTTCCTTCACCACATTTTTTTATTAAAAATATAGAAACAATGGCAGGAACAAAACCGATCCGTACTTCCGTAAAACCAAACTTAGTGTCCGGTGTAGCAAAAGTATAATCACAAACAGCTGCCAATCCACAACCGCCTGCCATAGCTGCGCCGTGTACCTGGGCAATTACCGGTTTTGTAAAATGATAGATTATATTGAATAGCTCTGCCAGATGCTGAGAATCTTTCAGGTTGTCGTCATAGTTTAGTCCTTGCAAATAAGCCAGATACTCCAGGTCGGCACCAGCGCAAAAAGCATCGCCTTCTCCTTTTAAAATAATGGCACGAACACTTTCATCATTCTCAGCACGACGCAGGTGTTTTTTCAATTCATCAACCACCTGAAAATTCAGTGCATTTTTCTTCTCAGGGCGGGCAATGCTCAGATAAGCTATACCATCTTTATTTTGATAGTTCGTAAGCTCCATATGAATCGAAATTGTGTTTTGAAAATCTAATTTACCGGAAATCTAACTGATAATAACCTTGTTCATTCATATTCCAAACTTTAATTCCGGCCAGAACTGCCTGTTTGGTGAGGCGTTCAGCGAGTCTATACGAATAGTTGGGATGAATGACTATCTCTTCAAAGGTAAAAAAATATTGTGCTTGTTTCAGGCTTACAACTGCATCAGACGAAACAATCAGCAAATCTGTTTTGACGGGCTTTTTAAAGGCATCTATTTTACCCTTCACCCAAACAATTTTCTTGTTGTTTATTGCTCCTGCCCACAAAGAATCGTCATTATAAAAATTCTTCAACAATTCGGACTCAACTTTTCCTGCTGTTAAAATCAAAGCATCTTTTCGTAATAATTTTCCGGAATTAGCAGTTTTCCAGCCCAACACCTGACTTGTAAAACCTTTATGCAAAAGCATTACTTCTGTTCTTTTCGAATACGGAATAACAAGCCTGTTTTCCCCGCTGACACTCAGCTG
>CAZNHL010000119.1:0-7350 GCA_964572965.1 uncultured Bifidobacteriaceae bacterium | reverse complement strand
AAGCGCTGCTGAAAAGCTGATATATCAGTACAGCACATTGCAGCACCATTATACGCTTTACTATTATGATCAGTCAGGGAGTCTTGTAAAAACAATTCCACCTAAGGGTGTGAAGCTGATCAAAGATGCGGCTGTGCTGGCGAAAATAGCAGCGGACCGCGGTGTACAGGATGCTGTTACGAAAAATCCAAAGTATACACTGAGCCTGCAGCCACAGCATGACATGGCAAGCACTTACCGTTTTAACTCGCTTAACCAGCTGACAGCGGAAGCATCTCCTGACAAAGAAACATTTGAGGTATGGGATGTAAGCAATCCTACTACAGGTACAGGACTGCCTGGCGGACAGCAGTTGGCAGATATGAGCTACTTCAATAACAGTGAAGGTATTGTGCTGACCAATGATCCTGTAACGGGTTTAAGTTCAATCTACACTACATCAAACGGCTCGAAGGATTTTAGCCGTGTTTCTAAAATAGGTGTTCAGGCTGTCAATGCTGTACAATACATAGATGCAACAACTGTCTATGCAGTAGGTGATGAAGGCCGTTTGTTCGTCAGTAAGGATGGCGGAGTTTCATGGGTAATCAAACAGACTGAAACTGTTGAAGACCTGGCAGGTTGTTATTTCGCAAGTGCAGGCTCAGGTATTATTGTAACAAGGTCTGGTCTTGTATATACAACCAGTGACCCGGAACTAGCGCTGTGGACATCCATTGCTGGACCGCCGGCTTCAAATATCCGCATCACGGAATTTGTTTCAGGGGGAGGTAACCAGTACTATGCATCAGCAGTTCCGCAACAGGCGGGTACCATTGCAGCAAGCTATTTATATAATCTGAGCTATAATGGATCGGCATGGGTATGGACAGGTGTGAGCGTACGGCCTTCAGAGCCGATCAGGGATATTGCTTTTGATAACAGCGCCGGTAATGTGGTGGCGGTTGGTGATAATGGCCTTTTGGTGAGCGGTAATGCCAGTGCTAATCTTACTATCGGTCATATACCGGGGCCTGTTAATCTGAGCAATGTGAAAGTTGCCGGTTCAGATATATATGTGCGCAGCAGTGATGGTTTCATCGCTAAGAAGAACAACGGATGGGCTTTTGGCTCTCAGGCGGTACTGGAAGATATTTCCGGCAGTAAATGGGTTGCTTCTAATGGCAAGTTGTTTGACAATAACCTTACACAGGCAGGAACTGTCGGAGGGGTTGCCGTAACAAACTATGACCCTACAGGTAAAACGTATGTTTCCGGCAATATTATTTATAAAGAAGGCGATAATACAATAAAATCCAATACGTCTTCAGTTACCATCAGGTATGCTCTGGCGAGCCCTTGTACGATAACTGCCGGTACCACTACTACCACCCAGATCTACGGTGCTGTTATTACAAGTGACAAACGTATTTATAACCTTGTGGAAAACAACGTTACCTCAGAAATTACAGTACCAGTAGCAGGGGCCACATGGATCAGTATTGACAGGAAATATGCTGCTGCTGACAGACCTGCTGCTACTACTACAGCAGCTTCTGTACAGACATTGTATGCACTCGCTTCTGATGGTAAAGTATATCGCGTAAGTTATGGAACAGGTACAGCGCCTGCACCGGTGGCTGTGATGAACAGGCTGCCATCAGGTGTGACTGCTTCGGCGATAACAGCGTTCCATTATGAGTCCAATAACCAGGTAGGGCTTGCGGCAGGAAACCGTCTGTTTGTCTATACTACACAGTGGACAGAAATGAGCTATAATGCACCTGCACTGAATGCTTTATCTGCAGCTACTGCTGCCGGTAAAATTTACGCTGCAGCAGGTACAGGTCAGTACCTGTCGTATACACCTTCTTCAAATGCGAAAGCAGAAGTGGCTTATATTGGCACTGATATGGATCTTGCAGATATTGTTATGGATGATGCAGGTAATGGTGTGGCAGTTGCCAATAAGGCAATTGTACAGTTTAAACCTGCTCAGCTACCACAGATTTTCCAGAGTGGGCTTACTGATAACTATAATATAGTGGCAAAGTTAGGTGCCGATTACCATATAGGCGGAGCTAAAAATATTTATACATATTCAGCTGCTAACGGTACATTAACTCAGGTTGGCGTTACAGGAGGTCAGGTAAGGGCGTTTGCCCAGAATACTGCAGGCTCACACCGTGCGGCAGTAGGCGATGGTGGAGGGATTTACCATAGTACAGGCAATGGGATCTGGTCAGATATCATGGCGCTGAATGCGATGCGCCTGGCTGAAATATCTAATTTCGGGGATAATGTGTTTGCTGTCGGAAAAGGAGGTACTGTTGTTTATTCAACCAATAAAGGCCAAACCTGGATCAGTATTAAGAACGCACTCACAGTTGACTTTACCACAGTAAGTGCAAGTTCTGCAACAGTGGCTTATATAGGTGCCAAAAATGGCCGTATCTATAAAGTAGATGCCGGGGCGAATAATGTATCATTACTGAGCACTACTGTGTTCAGCACAGGTACGATCAATGATGCCGTTACCAATGGCAGTGGTACGCATGCAATGGTAAGTGAAGCAGGGGATATCCTTTGGAGTATTGATAACGGTCTTAACTGGAATAAACTTAATCTTACTTCCACAGCCTTGAACGCTGTAGCGCTTGCGGATGCACAGACGGCTTATGCGGCGGGTAACAGCGGGACAATTATCAGGCTGGTATTCGGCTCTTCGCCACAAGTGCAGACACAGGTGAGCGGAGCAAACTGGACTACGGTAAACCTGAGAGATATACATTTCAGTGATTATAATACCGGATATGTAGTAGGCGATGGCGGTCTTGTACTCAAAACGATCAACAGAGGCACTACCTGGATTAACAAATCAAAAGCAGGGGTGACCGACAATTATGTGGTATTGCAGCCAATGGGCAACAATACTATTTACCTTGGCGCTCAACAGGCATCAGCAGGTAATGTGTCTGTGTTAAATGATTTCAGTGAAAAAATTGCCAGCCGTTTCTGGTATGATGATGCCGGACGTATTATTGCAAGCCAAAATGCAAAACAGGCTAAATATGGTGTAAAAGGTTATAGCTATACAGTATATGATATCCTGGGTCGTGTAAATGAGGTGGGTGAAGTGCTCACCAATCAGGTACTCATTTCAGGTGCTCCGGTACAGAGGGCTGATTTTGCAGTATGGCTGAATAAAGCGGACAATGTAAAGAGGGAAATTACCAGAAGCTATTATACATTACCTAAGTTTGCAGTACCTGTGGACGGTTTTAGCCAAGATGCGGGAAGTGGTAACTATGTTAACAGAATTGTAAGTACTACTTATCAGAATGCAGAAACAAATGGTTATGATGGTGCCGTAAACGGCAGTTATGACCACGCTAGCCATTATGTGTATGACATACACGGCAATGTGAAACAGTTGGTAGTGGAAAATGCCCTCATGGCTGCTGTAACAGGACATCGCTATAAGAAAACAGACTATGAGTATGACCTGATCAGTGGTAAGGTAAATAAAGTTTACTATCAGCAGGCAAAGGCGGACCAACTGGTGCATCAGTATGAGTATGATGCGGATAACCGTATCACGCAGGTACTGACAAGCAAAGATGGTTTGCGTTGGGATAATGACGCCCGTTATGAATATTATCGTCATGGGCCGCTGGCGCGTACAGAACTTGGTAATAACAATGTACAGGGACTGGATTATGCTTATACGATCCAAGGCTGGATCAAAGGTGTGAACAGTGCCGGTCTTAACAATACAACAGATATCGGTAAAGATGGAGCCACTGGTATCAATGGCCTTTTCTCCGGAGACCAGATGGGGTATACGCTGGGTTATTTTGCAGGGGATTATGCAAGTATAGGGCAGCATTCGGCAGCGACAACTTTCACACCTGATCCGGATCTGCTGACAACGCTGAACAGAAAGAATCTTTATAATGGGAATATCAGTCTGATGTCTACAGCTATCCCGGCATTGGATGATGCAGGCGGCAACAAGCATATTCTGCTTTCCCGTTATGGTTATGACCAGCTCAACAGGATTACAAGCGTTGACAAGTTCCGCTCATCAGACCTTGGTACCGGTAATAACTGGGCGACGGCTGTCAGCACCAATGATTACAGTGAACGCTTTAGCTATGATGCGAACGGCAATATCCTGACAGCGCAACGCAATGGTGGCGGGACATTGGCCAATGTAAGCTCTACAGGACTTGATAATCTGGAATACCGTTACCAGACCATTGCCAATGGCTACTTGTTCAATACCAATAAATTGCGTGGTGTTAAGGACAATACCGGCCCGACAGCTGACCTGACGGATATTGAAAACCAGATAGATATTGAAAATTACAATTATGATGCGATCGGTAACCTGATCAAAGATACACAGGAAGAAATTGCAGAGATTGGCTGGACAGCGTCGGGCAAGGTAAAATTTGTGAACCGAATTGCCGGAAGTACCAAGTCAAGCCTGAGCTTTGAATACGATGCTGTCGGACAACGTATAAGCAAGCGTGTTTTCAGGCCGTCTGACAACAAGTATGTTTATACTTTCTATATTAAAGATGCAAGTGGTAATAGTATGGCTGTGTATACAGCAGAAAGCAGTACAACAGCCTTACCGACTTCGGTAGTCAATACCACACTGGCAGAACAGTCATTGTATGGAAGCAGCCGCCTTGGTACGATTGAGGAAGGTACTGTATTGAAACCAACAGATGGAGTTATGCAGACAGCTGGCAATACTTTGCCAGGCAACCTGCCGCAGTACGATCCTGCAAATCCTAATCATGTGTTGCTAAGCGGTACACAGGGTGGGCTTACCAGTATTGCATATGGTAAAACAGCCTTTATTGCACTGGGTACAAACTTTACTGGTAGTCTCTCACTTGATTGGGCTGTGCAGCTTTATAACTATGGTACTGCCAGTCTTACAAGCCTTAGCGACAATGGCGCTATCGTAAAAAATTATGGAGACCTGTCTACAGGCAGCTTGACAGTAGGCGCTGTAGGCCAGTATGAAAACAATGGTTCATTTAAGGTAAACGGAACTTTCAGCCTGGTGCAGAGCAGCTCTGTTTTTGTCAATAATGGAAGCTTTGAATCAGGTAGCATGACCATTACGGCGGCTTCGGCCTATACCAATAACGGTAATGTGAAAACGACAGGCAATATTGTGCTTGATGGCAATGCAAGGCTTTATGATAATGGAGGGATAGTGGTAACAGGTGATTTCAATGTGAAGGAAGCGGGGCAACTCGTATTGGGTGATAAGTCTTACCTGGTGACAGGTACACTTACCGTGGGGGATGCAGGACATATTTCTACCAGTGGCACGGCTGATATCCGTGTAGATGGCAATATGACTACAGGCTGGTCGTCTAGTATCAGCGGAACGCTAGGATTATGTTATGGAGGTACACTTACCTCACAGGATCCTGCAGTGATCTCTGTAAGTGTGAATAAAAATGCCTGCAGTACACAGAATATTATCCTGGCAGGCCAACAGGCAGCTACGGTATTTATGGGCAATAAACTATTTGAGCTAAGTAACCATTTAGGTAACGTACTGGCGGTAGTGACTGATCATAAACTGTTAAATGGTACTGTTTTTGCAGGCGATGTAGCTTCGGCAAGTGATTATTATGCTTTTGGGGCTGCATTGAAGAATATGACGTTGGAAAATTACAGGTATGGGTTCAATGGGATGGAGAAGGATGATGAGATTAAAGGAGAAGGTAACAGTTATGACTTCGGTGAAAGGATATATGATCCAAGGGTAAGTGTGTGGTTAAGTGTAGATCCATTACAAAGAAAGTATGCAGGTATATCTCCATATGTAGCTTTTGCTGATAATCCCATTTACTTTACTGACCCTGATGGCAGAGAAATTTATGATGGAAAGGCAAGAGTTGTCATTACTTATGTTGAGAACAAGCCTGTATTTAAAAGAGAGGATGGAAGTGATGTTTCTGAAGATTTTATGAAAAATGCAGGTAGAGTTTTAAATGCAATGGCGACCACCGAGATAGGTAGAGATGCTATTGCAATTTGGGATAAATCTCCTGCAAAAATTAGAATTAAAATATCAGATAAAAATCCAGGAGGATCTTATGCTAAAACGGTTGATCAGCCATACATGTATTTAGAAGAAGGTAAAAGTACCATTGACAATACAGCGGAGTTTACTGTTACGATACATGAAGGAGCAATTAAAAATGATGTTGAGAAAAAGACAGGGAGATTCTATAACATAACAGATATCGATGAAGGGATAGGCGCTATTGGGACGCATGAAGCTTTTCATATGAAGGAAGAGCAAATGAAACAGGATGAAGTAACTGGTACTGATGAACAACGTCAAGATGCTTCTCAAAATCTTCCAATTAATTCTGAAATTAATTTTAGAACACAGTATAGAGAAAATAAAGGTTTAGAAGAAAACTTTGAGAAGTCACAGTACAAAGATTTGAAAGGGAAAGCATATAATGGAATAGAGAAAAATGATAATGGAGATTATAAACCAGTTAAACAATAAAAGAGATGAAACAGTTAAGGCTAATTATTTTATTTAGTGTATTAACTAGTACTCAAGGCTATTGTTGTGTTTGTAGATATTTATCTAAAACAGAAGAGCTAGAAAATAGAATTAAAAGTAGTAGTAATATATTTACAGGAAGAGTTATAGGTATAGAATTTGTTCAAACAAACATAAAAGATGAATTTGATAGAAATCAATATTTAATAAAAGTAAAATTTTTATTAGGAACAAAGTTTAAAGGGGACATGCTTTTGGATACTATTGAAGTTTTTCAGGAAAATTCTAATTGTCAGTTTCAATTCCAATTTAATAAGAAGTATTTAGTATATACATATAATGAAGAAGGGACGGAATATACAAATCAATGCACTCCAACGGTTAGTATAAATGATGCAGAAGTCCATTATAAAATATTATACAAAATCTATGATTCAAAACAAAATCGGTAGCGTATTAATTAGAATACATTAGGGTGATAATGTTCTGTTTGGATTAATCAGGTTCTCATCGATATGGCTTCAATGGACAAGAAAAAGACAGCGAAATAGGAGAAGGAATTTACACCGCAGAGCATTGGGAATATGACAGTCGAATAGGAAGACGCTGGAATATAGACCCCGTTTATAAGCATCATCTTTCAAATTATTCAGTTCTCGGAAACAACCCGATACTTTTTGTTGACCCGTTTGGAGATGACTGGTTTGTCAATCGACAAGGTTTTTATATCTGGTCTGAACAGCCGAGCGTTCAAGGTTTTGAATATGTTGGAACAGATTTGCCCGAGGGAGTTTCAAGATACAGAATCTTAA
>CAZNHL010000118.1:0-8044 GCA_964572965.1 uncultured Bifidobacteriaceae bacterium | reverse complement strand
TACTGAGAAGCTACTGATTGAAAAGTAGACCCTCAGTCTCATTTTGACTCCGCTCAATGACCTTATTTCGACTTCGCTCAATGACCACTTTTCGACTACGCTCAATGACCTCATTTCGACTTCGCTCAATGAACATATTACGGTTGGGATCAATGAACGTTGGTCGGTCTGTTGTCTGAGCGAAGACAGGGCAGTAGGTAAAAACAAAGCCATCGTTTTTGACGATGGCTTTGTTTTGTGAAAACTTATTTATGATAGTTTTTTGATGACTACTGTTTCGGCTATTCTGTCGTGCAGTGACCTGTTTCTGTTATCTCTTAGCAGGAAGATAATTTCTATAATAAATATAACTCCTGTAATTTTGCTGTTCCAGCTTTGTATCTGGTTTGTTCCGGCAAGTACAGCATATGAGGTATAGGTGGTTGCATTGGCAAATTCCGGTGACTGGGCCATGGTAATTGAAACAGCAAAGGAAATTACACCACTTATGATATGGAAAATGTTTCTGAGAAGCGCCTGTTTCAGGGTAATTTTTTGCAGGTCGTAATTAACTATGCTAAGCTTTGTGAGCATTTTACCCGGAGTAGCACCATATTTATATTCAAAGAATGGTCTATATAAAAGTCCTATTATCGCTAATAGAATAAGTAATAATGAGTCCTTGAAAAGGATAAAGTTATATATGGATAGGATCGTAACAGGCGATACTATAAGGAAGTCGAGCAATAATGCTCCCGCACGTGCCCAGAATGTTGCATAAACAGTCGGGTTGGCCGGATCGTTGTTTGGTTCAAAGGCTATACTGTCAATTGTTGATTCCATATGAATTGGTTAATTAAAAATGAATATGTAATAATAAGAAGATTTGGTTTCAGAATCAATTTAACGGGTTGTTAGCAGAAACAGAATTGTTTTAACTAAATTAGTTTTGCAATCTTTTAAACCTTGTATTAAGAATAAAACAAATTGCTTAAGTCTTAATATTTATCTGAGACAAACTATCAATATTTAAATCCTGCATTTATGAAACCTGATGATAATCCATTACTTCAACCTTTTGAAATAGCTCCGTTCTCGAAGATTAAAACGGAACATTTTATTCCTGCATTTAAAATATTAATTGAAGAGGCTAAAGCTGAAATTGAGGCAATAAGCTCAAATAAGGAAGAGGCAACTTTTGCCAATACGGTTGAGGCGCTGGAGTTTTCGGGAGAGCAGCTTGATCTGGTGTCGTCGGTGTTTTTTAATTTGAACTCTGCAGAAACGAATAAGGAGATTCAGCAGATTGCACAGGAGATTTCACCATGGTTGTCGGAGTTTGGGAATGATATTACGCTGAATGAAGCGTTGTTTGCACGCATTAAATATGTGTATGAACAAATGGATAAGCTTAACCTTAACCTTACATCTGAGCAGCGTATGTTGCTGGAGAAGAAATATAAAGGTTTTTCAAGAAATGGTGCGAACCTGAATGCTGGGGATAAGGAAAAACTGCGTGCTATTGATAAGGAAATGTCGTCTCTGAAGCTGAAATACAATGAGAATATATTGGCCGAAACCAATGCTTATGAAATGCTGCTGACGGATGAAGCTCAGCTGGCAGGTTTGCCGGATGGTGAACGAGAGGCTGCGGCTAAAATGGCGAAGCAGAAAGGAAAGGAAGGCTGGCTGGTAACGCTTGCCAATCCAAGTTTTATCCCTTTTATGAAATACAGTGAAAACCGTGATTTGCGCAAGCAGCTTGCAATTGCTTCTGGCGCAAGAAGTTTTCAGCAGAATGAATATAACAATGAGGCGAATGTATTACGTATTGCGAAGCTGCGCCACCAACGTGCCAATTTGTTAGGCTATGCCACACATGCTGATTATGTGCTGGAAGAGCGCATGGCCGGGAGCCCTTTGAAGGTGAAGGCTTTTCTGAATGATTTACTGATGAAAGCGAAGCCTTTTGCTGAAAAGGAAGCCAAGGAGGTGGCAGCATTTGCAAAGGAGTTAGACGGGCTTGAACAACTGGAGAAATGGGATTTTAGCTATTATGCAGAGAAGTTGAGGAATAAGCTCTTTAACTTTGATGATCAGGTGCTGAAGCCTTATTTTAAACTGGAGAATGTGGTGGATGGGGCATTTCAGGTTGCAGGTAAGTTATTTGGCTTAACATTTACGGAGGTTCATAATATTGAGAAATACCACGAAGATGTAAAGACTTTTGAGGTCCGTGATCGCGATCAGAATAATGCTTTAATTGCTGTTTTTTATGCCGATTATTTCCCGCGGGAAGGTAAAAGGGCGGGGGCATGGATGTCGGCTTTCCGCGGTCAGTTTATCCGTAATGGAGAGAACAAGAGACCTCAGATTGTCAATGTCGCCAATTTTACCAAGCCTACGGATACGAAGCCGTCGCTGCTGACTTTCAGTGAGGTAACAACACTTTTTCATGAGTTTGGACATGGTTTGCATGGAATGCTTGCCAATACCCAGTACCCGGGCTTGTCGGGTACCAGTGTATATTGGGATTTTGTGGAGTTGCCTAGCCAGCTGATGGAAAACTGGTGCTATGAGCAGGAGTGTCTTGAGCTGTTTGCCCGCCATTATGAAACGGGTGAAGTGATTCCGATGGAGTATGTAAATAAGATTGCTGATTCGGCTACTTTTCTGGAAGGTATTGCTACGGTACGTCAGATCAGTCTTGGCTTACTTGACATGGCTTGGCACGGTGCTGATCCGGGTAAGGTAACAAATGTGAAAGCGTATGAGCTTTCTGCACTGGCAGGTACGGCTTTGTTTCCTGATGTGAAAGAGAACTGCACGAGCGTTTCTTTCTCACATATTTTTGCAGGCGGTTATTCGTCGGGCTATTATAGCTATAAATGGGCTGAGGTACTGGATGCCGATGCATTTGAGTTTTTTGAAGAGAACGGGATTTTTAATCCGACAATAGGTGCGCACCTTCGCGAGACGATCCTGAGTAAAGGTGGTACTGAACATCCGATGGAGTTGTACAAACGCTTCAGAGGCCAGGAACCTAAACAAGAAGCATTGCTGAAAAGGGCAGGACTTGCCTAAGTGTTAGTTTTGGGTGTTAGTTGTTAGGGAACGAAGAATAGGATGCTTTTGGGTCTGACAACTAACATCCAGCGTTACTGGCTCTTCACAGCTGTTGCCATCACAAAAACCATGTCTTCGGCACGTGGGGTTGAGAAGACGATGTGTTCGGCTTTGAGCAGATGTGCCGAATACTCTTCAGTATGATCGTATAGTTCTTTGGCTGTGCCAAAGCTCATGCATTTGATAAGGTGGTAGCGCTGGTCGCGCACATCATACACGATAATCGGGTTAACGATCTCAGGTACAAAATCGAAGCAATAAATGAACTGTGGATAGTCAAAAAGCTGATAACCCTGCAGGTTACTCATCAGGTTGGCATCGTAATATTTATAGTTCAATAATTTGTTTTCTATATTTAGTACTTCCAGTTGATTTTCAATTACTTTTAGTTTTTCGTTAGTCTCTGTAATAGGGTTGTCGGATGGCTCAAAGTTATTAATTGAATACCAGTTTTTCGATTGTATTTCATAGTATTCCAAGGCCTGCCTGCCTATCTCCAGCTTGTAGTCAAATGCCGCATAGCCCGGAGCAAAATAACCCGGATAGAAGTACTGCAATCCTTCGTTTTTACAATACAGCATTTTCTGGTAAATCATATATTTGCCGAGACTGTGTTTACGGTAAGCCGGGTCATAAAAGCTCGTAATACCAGCTGCACTGTCTTTACCCATATCGAAGAAACCTGCTGCAATCAGCTTGTCACCATCATACAGGTTTATTTCACGGGTATCATAAATATTAAAATCAGTATTGCCATTGAGCAGCTGCTGTAGAGAGTCTGAGGCTTCAAATGGGACGCTTTCTCTATAAGTAGCAAATAATGTTTCGTTTTCTATTGTGATAGCAGCTCTTTTTACTTCTACCCTGAAAGCAGCATTGAGTTTGCTAAGCTTATTAAGAGTCTTGTCAGCTACAAAATCTTCCAGTATGACACGCAGCCATATAGCGCCGTAGAATTGCCTGTTAAAATTAAGGAAGCTTGTGGTAAAGATAGTTTGCCCCATGCGAAACCAGCCTTCTGCAAGGTAAAGATCAAGTTCCTCATGTGTAAGTGGTTCTGTTGGGTAGTGTACTTGTGCAAACATTCGTATTCAGGCATTCTGCATGCAAAGGTACGAAATGATGTAGCAAGTATAAAGTATCGATTATTAAGACTGCTTTGTTACTATACTTTTGGGTAGTCTGTCTGATACCAATATTCAGAGAACTTTAATCGGCAAGCGTGCTTAGGGGTGTTATGTATTGTATTAACCTAAGCTTGTTTTAGCAAATTGTATATGTTTGATATCAGACAGTATATAATCAACTATATCGTGCAGATATTCATTGTGCTTGTTTAGTGGCCATGAGGTTTGAATTACCCTGTCAATGATATTTTCCTGATTATAAAAGCCCAAATGGTATTTTACTTTTTGCCAGAAATCCAGTTTGTGGCCCAGAAAATAATTACAGAAGCTAATCACCGTATCACGTCCGGAAAGGCACATTTTGATATTTGAATTGTAGAGGTGCCATTCTACAAAATGATTGTGTCTCGGGAAATCAGAAGCGCATGGATTTTCTAATGAAATCTGGAAATATTGTGACAGTTTCTGATAAGCACAGAATAGCTCGTGATCAAACTGGTATTCTCTTACCATTGCATTTACAGATACTCCTAAATCGTATTTAGCATAGTTTTTAGGAGTGTGACCGTCTGATATATAATATTCATTATCAAACTTGAAGTAGTTGGAATCTGTATGGTTTTCGACACTATCTTTTAGTTCGTTTAAAGTATCTTCAACGGTTTTTAATTCATGTTCTTCCTTGTTCATCATCATCTCAATCCATTTTAATCCATGTTTTTGAGGAGGATAATAAATATGGCCTACAACCTTATGCTGAGGAATCAGGTCTCTGTAAGACCGGGAAGGTTGGGTAAGGAAGAAATACCAGTTATCAATTTCTTCAATCAGCTTAGCTTTATTATAGCTTCCGTCAAAGTTGTAGTCAGCAGATTGTTGGAAATCTTCGGAATTAAAAAGTCTTGAAGTACTCATAATGAAACCGTTTACAGTGAAAAAATATTTCTGGTACTATAGTCTAACAATTGTCGTGCCTGTAACTGTTTTTATATGTGAAAAGATAGTTGGGCTGGTTTAATTCTGGTTTTTAGCAGAAATGTTGACGGGAAATTACACACATTGTTGAGGTGCGCGCTACAGGTTGATTTGACACCAAGGGTGTTAAGCTGCAAATTCACTTTCAAGTATAGAAAGAACAATTAGTGTCCGGTAAGTTTCTCCTTGTTTGATTATATCACGAAGTCTGCCTTCTTCTTTAAAGCCTTCTGATTTGTAAATATGGATGGCTCTCTGGTTATCTTCAAAGACATCGAGCCATAAACGGTGAAATTTGAGTGTATTGAAGCAAAATTGTTTAACCAGCTGAAGGGATTGTCTGCCAAGCCCCTGTCCTTTAGAGAGAATAACAATCCGTCTGAATTCCAGTGAAAGGTTTTGGTTTTCCAGTCCTGCTAAAATGATAAATCCGGCCGGCTCTCCGGTTTGTTTATGTCTGATTGTTAAGTGGGCTTCGTCCTTGTTATTGATTACTTCAAGATGCCTCTCTACTGTATATGGACTTATAAAAACTTTGTTGTCAGAATGCTGTTCTGCTTCAGTAATGAGCGGAATTTCTGATTGAAGTGTATAGGAAAGCCCTATTTCTGTGTTTTCAATTATAAATGGCATTATACTTTATCTGTCAAATGCAAAAAGGTTTGTGTCTGTGTTTTTCTTACCGGTGATCATGTCTGTGATGATTTCGGCTGCGATTACACTAAAGGTAATACCATTGCCGCCAAAACCCAGAGCGTAATAAGTATGAGGTGTTTTGTTGTAGGTTCCGATAAAGGGTAGGGCATCTATGGTAGTGCCAAAGGTGCCTGTCCAGCTGAATTCCGGAATAAGTTCAGAATCAGGGAAAAGCCTTTTGAAATCTTTAACCAGTTGTGTGGTTTTACTTTTAATGAGCTTATCACGTCTGGTCGGATTATAGAATTCTTCGTCGCGCCCGCCTATAATAATTCTGTTGTCTTTAGTCTGCCGCATGTATAAGTATGGATTTGCCGTGTTCCATAGTAAGGCTTTTTCTTTCCATGGAAGCCGTGTAGACGAATGCTCGGAAGCTAATGCGTAAGTAGAATTCAGTTTTACTATTTTCTTCTCTATAAACTCAGTTATTTCATAGCCTGTGGCATTTACAATTTTATGTGTCGAAATTTTATGCCCGGCAGCTGTTGTCAGTTCTGCACCGTTCTTTTTGTAATCGGTTTTTACTATTTCTGTTCTGTCGAATACCTGTAGCCCCTTTTGTAAACTGTTTTGCAGCAAGGCATGAGTAAACATGTAAGCATCTGTTGTTGCTCCCTGCGAAGATAAAATAGCAGAGGGTGCAGAGAACCCGAATTTCTCTTTTATATCGGATTCGTTAAGTAAGTTTATTTTGAAACCAGCTTTTTTGCGGATAGCAAATTCCTTATCAATTAAGCTGTTGTCTTTTTTGTATGCGGCAAAATACAGGCTTGGTTGTTTTTCAAATAGTGGGAATTTAAGTTCTTTTGAGATATCAGCCAGTGTGTCTATCGCTTCAGAACATAACTGGTAAGCTCTCATTGCTGATGCATAACCAATCTGATCTGCCAGGGCTGATAATGGTTTGTCTAGTTCATATTGAAGCAGGGAAGTGCTGGCACAGGTGCTACCCAGGCCAATGGTGCGGGCGTCAACAATAATGCAGTTAATTCCCGCATTGGTCAGATAATAGGCAGAGAGTGCGCCGGAGATACCGCCTCCAATAATAACTACGTCTGTTTTAACAGATTGGTGGAGCTTGGGGTAAGCTGCAGGGAGACCGTTATTTATAAGCCAGTAGGGGAAGCCTGTTGCAAGATCCATAAAAATGTTGGTGTTGGTTTTGAGGATTTATACGGTATTAGCGCATTGATAGCTTACTTCTATTGCAATGAGCTTTTAGCTTCCATTTTTCTTACGTAGAAGATATAGTCTGTGACAGGGACAGTTTCTGCTCCGTTGAGTTTCAGGTGCTGTGATATCTGTGCTCGATGGTGTGTGCCATGGTTGATAACATGGGTCAGTACGTCTGCCATGGCATTTGAGTATGGGTTACCCTTCGTGTCTTTGTATTCCATTCTGTCCTGAAAGTTCATGTTTTCACTAAAGCCGGAAAGGAAACTTGTCCAGTTATGGTCATTTTCTGTAATGATGGTCTCAAATGTATCGGCTGTCCAGTCCGGCCACAGAATGCAACCAGCGGTGGATTCACCTTTGAAGCGTTTCAGCCAGATTTGTTGTGCAGACAAGATATGAGCAAGAAGGCTTCTTGATTTTTCTGTAATGCCATTGTCCTTCATAGCTTTCAGTATAAGCCTGTTGGCATAGGTGTCGTATTGGAATTGGCGGATGTAGTGCTTTTTCATAGTAGGGTTAATTTACTTAAATCTATGGACCTTCTCATGTTTTTCTCCCGCAAATAATGCAGAATAGGATTTAAAATAGGGTAGTTTCAGGCTTCGCTACCATAGTCATGCATAATCATACAGATACCTGTTTATTGACTGGTCTTTAGCTTTTCGAGTTTTTTTCTTGTATTAGAATTTTCTTGATTAGCCAGTGACTTTGTATAGCTGTCAATGGCCTTGGCTTTGTCTCCGGTCGCTTCGTAATACTCGCCCATACTGTCGAAGGCATTGCGACTGTTAGGGTGGTTGCGTGTGTTCATTGCGAAGAAGTCAAAGGCTTTTTTGAAGTTCTTTCTTTTCAGGAAGTTATAGCCCAAGTTGTTGATTATGTCTTCAGGTACAGGTACTTCATAGCCATAGAACTCTGAGACCTTTTTGTAATGTGCCGTGAAGGCAGAGTCAACATTGAAGTTG
>CAZNHL010000117.1:7146-8092 GCA_964572965.1 uncultured Bifidobacteriaceae bacterium | reverse complement strand
TGTAGCTCAATTGGATAGAGCATCTCACTACGGATGAGAAGGTTTGGGGTTCGACTCCCTACAAGTTCACAAAAAGGCTGCTTAAAAGCAGCCTTTTTTATTAATCGAGTATCCCTTACCTGATCCGCTTAACCGGAGATTCTGAAGTTTGCCCGCTAATTTCGCTGACAGTGCAGATTTTTATTGATTTTAAATTTTCAGGATTTTCAGAATCGGAGTTTTAAATCCTATTCTGCGTTATCTGCGGGAAAAACATAAGAAGGTTCATAGAAACGGATCGTCATTTTTTATTATTGGCTGTGATCATTTTTCAATCCCCTCTACAATAACACGATCTTCTATTCTGTTGCTTTACTGATCTTGCCACTATTGAGCAAGATGCAGAGACTGATATCTGGTTAGGCTTGCAAATTTTATAATTTGGGTTACTTTTGTGGTTGATTTTTACAGTATTAACCTTATTTTATCGTTAGCAATGAAAAAACTATTTATCTTAAAATCAGTATTACTTTTATCTATTTCACTATTCGTCATTAATGCAGGTATCGCTTCAGACAAGTGGACTACTTATAATGCCTATGGCTTAAATAATAACCTCATAAGAGCAATTACCATTGATGCAAACGGCGACAAATGGGTGGGAACCTATGGCGGCGGCGTATCCAAATACAATGGTTCCTTGTGGAAAACATACACCGCCAGTAATGGTTTGCCAAGTAATGCCGTAAGGGCAATAGCCATAGACCAGCAAGGCAATAAATGGATAGGCTCAGATGGAGGCCTATCAAAATTAGACGATAACACCATTACTAATTTCAGTAACTACAATACCAGCGGCGGATTGCCAGCCTATGCAGTGAATACTATTGCTATCGATTCGCACGGTGCAGTATGGGTTGGTACTCTTGGCGGCGGGATTGCAAAATACGACGGCACAACCTGGGTA
>CAZNHL010000117.1:0-7136 GCA_964572965.1 uncultured Bifidobacteriaceae bacterium | reverse complement strand
GGTAACTTATAACAAAAGTAATTCAGGAGTAACCCATGACATAGTATATGGTATAGCTATAGATTCACAGGATAATATTTGGGTTGCAACAGGCTATGGCGCATGTAAATTTGACGGACAGGCCTGGACAAAATACCTGCCATCTCAAAACAATGGAATATATGGTACCTACAACCATTCTGTTGCTATTGATGCCAATGGAAATAAGTGGTTTGGAAGCGGCGGAGAGGGAGTATCCAAATTTGACGGCACTACGTGGACAAATTACACGAATATCCCGGAGATCAATAACCGGATTACTTCTTCAATTGCTTTTGACAAAAATGGTAACACATGGTTTGCTACCAACTTTGGTGTGGTAAAATTTAATGGTACAGATTGGTCCTTATATAAGACTGTTGACGGCTTGGCCGATAATAACACCAGTGCTGTTGCAATTGATACAGATGGTATCTTTTGGTTTGGAACAAATGAGGGCTTAACAAAATCTGATTTGTCTGCATGGACAACCTATACACTTGCCAATACACACACTACTTTGCCTTATAACTTTATCAGCTCTATTGCAATTGATAAATCTCAGGGCACAAAGTGGTTTGGGCTAGGTATAGGCGGACTAGCAAAGTTTGACGGTCAGACATGGACATCTTATACCAAGGCTAATGGGCTGATAAGTAATTCCGTTTGGTCACTGGCCATAGATAATCAGGGCAACAAATGGATAGGAACAACAGAAGGCGTATCCAAATTTGATGGTACAACGTGGACAAATTACACGAAGTCGTCAACAGCCAATGGTTTGATTGATAATTATATAAACGTCATTAAAGTAGATGCCCAAAACAATAAGTGGTTTGGAACAACCGCTGGTGCATCCAGGTTTGATGGTACCACCTGGACCAGTTATACCACTGCAAATACGAATAATGGACTAATTAATAATACAATATATGACATCGCTACAGACCTACAGGGTAACAAATGGTTTGCTACAGCAGCTGGTGTATCTAAATTTGACGGCACTACATGGACTAAATACAACACCACAAATACCAACAATGGACTGATAAACAACAAAGTATATACTATTGCTATAGACACACAAGGCAATAAATGGTTTGGAACCGAAGGCGGCGTTTCAAAATTTGACGGTACTACATGGACTAAATACACTTCCGCCAATACTAATAATGCTTTGACCAATAATTCTGTAAGAGCTATTGAAATAGATACAGAAGATAATAAGTGGTTTGGAACAGTAGGAGGTGGTGTGTCAAAATTGAATAACGAACAATGGACAACCTACACTGTATTAAGTACAAATGGCAATCTGGCAAACAACTACATTAGCAGCAGAGCAATTGCGATTGATACCGATAACAGCAAATGGTTTGGAACCGGCGAAGGAGTTTCTCAACTCTCCGGAACAAGTTCACTAAGCATTACATATCCTCTCAATAATACCACTTTTAGTGCACCTGCTAACGTAGTGATAAGCGCATCTTTAGCAGACATAAATATTACCCGAGTAGAGTTTTATAACGGAACCACATTGTTAGGCGCAGATGACACTGCTCCTTATGAATACGCATGGAATAATATTGCAGCCGGGAGTTATTCATTAACAGTAAAAGCCTACGACAACACCAACTCTGTAACTCTTTCAAGTATTGTGAATATTACAGCCAATATCACTACAAATATCAGCACAGAAGAGCTGAACCAAAAGGGTTTCGTTCTATATCCAAATCCGGCAAATCACTACTTACATATATCTGATCTGCAACCTCAGTCACTCATTGAAGTTACTGATATAACAGGTAACAAAACATTAAGTATTTTATTTGACGATCAGCCAATTGATGTGAGTGCCTGGCCTGCCGGAGTTTATATTCTAAAAGTTAAAAACTCCGAAGTCTCTGATACAAGAAAGTTTGTTAAAGAATAAGAAAACTGAGTTAGTACTTCAAAAGACTGAATTATAATTTTATAAAAAAAGTGCGGTATTTAATAACACCGCACTTTTTTATGTCCCTTAAGTCCAAAACTGTTATTTTGCTTTCGACATTGCCCTACCTGCAACCCAGCCTGTAGACCAGGCATTCTGAAAGTTAAACCCTCCGGTAATTCCATCAATATCAATCACTTCACCGCCAAAGTAAAGTCCCGGCACTTTCAGGCTCTCCATTGTTCTTGGATTTATCTCTTCAAGCTCTACTCCTCCGCATGTCACAAACTCTTCTTTAAAAGTAGTCTTTCCATTCATTTTGTAAGTACTTCTCACCAACTCTTCCACCAGCTTGTTCATCAGTTTCTTTGACATATCAAGCCACTTCATATCAGCCGGTATGGTTGCTTTAGTTACCAGCATTTCCCACAAACGACTTGGGATCTGGAATAAATTATGAACAAGTACCAGTTTCTTCGGATTTTCTTCTTTATACTTAAACAGAAACTCACGGCAGGCGTCTTCTCCAAAATCTACATGCCACTGAATGGCAAACTCACAGTTATAGTTACGCCCTGCAAGCCACTCTGCTCCCCATGCAGATAATTTTAGAATAGCCGGTCCGCTGAAACCCCAGTGAGTAATGAGCAACGGCCCTGAGAACGACAAATTGCTCTGACGAATTTTCACGGTAGCATTTGCAACAGAAACACCAGCCAGCACCTTAATGCCCCCTGCATCGGGCACATTGAATGTAAATAAAGAAGGCAAAGGAGGTTTAATGCTATGCCCCAGTTCCTCCAGCCATTTGTAACCAGATGCATTTGGGTTTCCGCCCGTAGCAATCAGCACCCTGTCAAACTCCTCCGCACCATCGTTACCAAGATCCAGCTTAAGTTTTCCATTTTCTAACGGGACAATCCTGCTTACACCGGTATTGGGTCTAAATACTACTTTATGCTTTCTCGCCTCAGCAATTAAGCAATCTATAATTGTCAGGGAACTATCCGTCACAGGAAACATGCGGCCATCTTCTTCAGCCTTTAACTCTACCCCTCTTTCCGCAAACCAGTTCACAGTATCATTAGAAGAAAATCTTGAGAAAAGTACTTTTAAGAACCTTTCTCCTCGGGGGTAATATTTTATCAGTTTTGAGTTCTCAAAACACGCATGGGTAACATTACAGCGGCCGCCGCCAGATACCCTTACTTTTGACAAAAACTTACTTGTTTTCTCAAAAATAATCACCTCCGCATCCGGATTAAGTTCCGCACAAGAAATGGCTCCCATAAAACCGGAAGCCCCGCCACCAATCACTGCTACTCTCAATTTCTGCATGTTACAAAGGTATACAATTTGCAGTTCAGGTTGTTTTAAATGGCAATAAAAGCCTTTTTGGATTTTACAAATAAAAATTTGCAAAACAATTTATTATCAATACATTTGAAATAGGTAATATAAACTACTATGCAAACAGGTACAGTAAAATTTTTCAATGAAAGCAAAGGTTTTGGCTTTATTAAGGAAGACGAAACCCAGCAGGAAATCTTCGTTCACATCAGTGGCCTTATCGACAAAGTGAGAGAAAACGACAAAGTATCTTTCCAGGTCGTTGATGGCAGAAAAGGCAAAAACGCAGTTAATGTAAAGAAAGTATAGTCGACACAGTCGCTAAGTATACATATTTATTAATTGAGTTGCTTTTGAAAGTCCTGCAGACCAATCTCTGCAGGACTTTTTATTTGGCAAACAGCACTAATAGCTACTCCTCAAATCGCCCCTCTTTTTTATTGCGAGCAAAAGTCTTATTTTTAAAAGATTATTTATAACCGAAAAGCTTATCAGGAAATGTCCAACCAATTATTCCAAACCAAAAGTATTGAAAGCATTATTAATGAAAATGAAGGGGGCGTTAAGCTAAAAAAGACTCTTACAGCCTGGAGCCTCATTTTGTTAGGAATCGGAGCAATCATTGGAGCAGGTCTTTTTTCTCTGACTGGCTTAGCGGCAGCTAACAATGCAGGCCCTGCCGTAACAATATCTTTCATCATTGCCGGCATAGGCTGTGCATTCGCCGGACTTTGCTATGCTGAATTTGCTTCAATGCTTCCTGTTGCCGGAAGTGCCTATACTTATTCTTACGCCACTATGGGCGAGTTTATGGCTTGGACCATTGGCTGGGATCTGGTACTGGAATATGCCGTAGGTGCAGCAACGGTATCAATCAGCTGGTCACGTTACCTTATCAAACTATTGGAAAAACTCCATGTGGCAGATATTCCTTACCAGTGGATGATGTCGCCGTTTGAAAGTATGACAATGAACGGGCAAGAGATAAACGGAATTATGAATATCCCTGCCGTATTTATAACCCTTGTAATGTCAATGATCTTAATCAGAGGTATTCAGGAATCTGCACGTTTCAACTCTGTTATTGTTGTTCTGAAAGTAACAGTTGTTATTGTCTTCATTATTCTGGGATGGAGTTATATAAACCCTGCCAATTATGCTGATTATGTACCTGCTAATACAGGCGCTTTTGAACATTTCGGATGGACAGGTGTTGTAACCGGCGCTGCGGTTGTTTTCTTCTCTTTCATTGGTTTTGACGCCGTATCAACAACGGCACAGGAAGCTAAAAACCCTCAAAGAGATATGCCCATCGGCATTTTAGGTTCTTTGATTATCTGTACAATCCTATATGTTCTTTTTGCTCACGTAATGACCGGCCTTGAAAACTACCAGCATTTCAAAGGAGAAGCGGCACCAGTTGCTTTAGCAATAGCGGCCACGCCGTATACTTTCATGCAGGAACTAATCATTATTGCAATACTTGCAGGCTATTCTTCTGTAATTATGGTATTATTGATGGGTCAGTCAAGGGTATTTTACTCTATGTCTAAAGACGGGCTTATTCCTCCAATCTTCTCGGAATTGCACCCTCGCTTCCAGACTCCATGGAAATCAAACATTTTATTTGCTATACTGGTAAGTCTCTTTGCGGCTTTTGTTCCGGTAACTGTTGTTGGAGAAATGAGTAGTATCGGAACATTGTTTGCTTTCGTGCTGGTATGCGCCGGCGTATTGGTATTACGCAAAAAACAACCAAATGCTCCAAGAGCTTTTGTAACACCATGGGTGCCATTTGTACCGATTATGGGTATCCTTATTTGCTTTTATATGATGTATGCGCTTCCTGTAGACACATGGATCAGGCTACTGGTTTGGATGGCAATAGGAATGGGCATTTACTTAGTATATGGCAAGAAACACAGTAAACTGAATAAGAAACTATAGTCTGAAGTTTGGCTTTTTTCAACCTCCAACGGTGAAAAAGGTTACAAAAGAATAGCAAAACTTTATAAAGACAATATTTCCCAACTCTACGCTAAAGTTTTTATTACCAACTAAACTTCAGCGTAAAGTCATACTTCATAAATATAACCTCCGGTTCATCATTGATGATGAACCGGTTTCACTTTACACAACTCAATAATGATTGTTTTTGCACTAAGGACGGGCAAACTTTTTTTAGGAAAGATCATTCCCTCTTTATCACTGGCAATTATATACATTACTTTTTCTCACCGTTTACCTCTTGAAGAATACGGTAAGTATCAGCAAATCTGGGTAGTTCTTAGTTTCTCTACAATTATCTCCTGTTTTGGATTGCCCTCGGTCATTGTTACACTTGGCAACCGATTATCCGGAACAGACTTCCAGACTTTCTATAAAAAGGCTTTAAGATATTCCATGCTGGCACTGCTGGTTTGTTATGGCTTTATCTTTTTCTATTACCAGCAAATTGAACTTATTAACAGGCTTTTACTTTTTCCTTTAATTATATCGCAGTCCTATTACCTTATTCAGGAAGCACTGGCTATTTCAGGTTTTAAAGAAGACAAACTAACGATCTGTAATATTATCTATGCAATTCTCTTGCTGGCAGCACATATCATTATATTATACTTCTCTTATTCCCTGTCATTACTGATTATCAGTATTACTATTTTATCCATTACAAGAAGCTACATTTTAAGATTCTTTTTAACGGCTCACAGTAATTTTGTATCCCAAATTACTCTTCCTGAAATTGACATACAGCGCTATTATATTGGCAGTAACGAATCAATCCAGATCCTTTTAAAATGGCTCGACAAAATCGTGCTGGCAGGAATCATGTCTACGGCAGATTTTGCGCTTTATTTCAATGGTTCTATTGAAATCCCCTTTTTAAATGTGTTGATTGCATCAGCCCTGGCAATCCTTTCTACCGAAGCCAGTAAACAGACTGATAATTCAGAATCCCTGATTGGTATGCTGAAATCTTCCTCCTTATTAATGTCTTCAATTGTTTTCCCTCTATTCTTCTTTCTGATACTTAACAGAACTGCTTTAATTGAACTGGCTTTTGGAAAAAACTATAGTGCTTCAGCAGATATTTTCTGGGTAGTTTTACTGGTATTACCATTAAGAATTGCTTCATTTTCAGGCATACTTCAGATTTTAAAACAAGGAAAAAAAATAATCTATGGAGGTATAGGAGAACTTATACTGATGATCTGCCTCATGATACCTTTATATCACTTCTTCGGGCCAATAGGTGTTGCCGCTTCTGTTGTGATATCAACTTATACCCAAATTTTTTATTACCTCTGCATTATTACTGCCAGTCAGCAACTGCACTGGTGGCAAGGCCTGCCTTTTATCCGGCTCTTTGTCCGCTTTGCGATCAACGGGCTTATACTGATCCTGCTTTACAATTTCATCCCCGACAATATTGGTCTGATAAAACAAGGCATTATGCTGGTTACAATGTGTATATTGATACTCATAAACATTCATCAGCAAATACCTCTTAAAACACTATTACTTTCAATATTAAAAAAGTAATGTGAGAGCCTTTTCGACCATAAAGCAAATTTGGCATAAAGCCTCCTGGCCTGCATTGGCTACGGGAGTAAATACAATTGCGGCAATAGCGCTCTACAAATTAATTGCCATACTTTCTATTGGTCCCGGTATTGCATTTGTTGCTCATTTCCAGAACCTGATAAACATTTTCTCAGGCCCTTCTATTGACGGTCCCAACAATGGAGCACTACGGGAAATTTCCAACAACTCATCCAAATTACCTCAAGTACTTTTAAGTGCTTTATTAATGAATTTTTTGCTCCTATTAATAACA
>CAZNHL010000116.1:4063-8542 GCA_964572965.1 uncultured Bifidobacteriaceae bacterium | reverse complement strand
AAGAGAATAAATTGTGTTAAGAAAACAATAAGTTTTTTGAATGGTCTGGTGTAGTATGTAGCTTCTGGTTTATACTGTGGGCTATTATAGTATAAACCAGAATTATAGTTTTAGAATGAGAATGTAAAAGCTGTCAAGTTGTAGCCTTGGGTATAACCCGGAAACCTGTATCGGTTTTTTTATAGTGAATTGATTGTGAAATTTTGAGAGATTGTTGTTCTCTAATGTTGAAGGGCTTTAGCTGTTCAGTTTGTTAAAGACTACGATTCTTTTGGGCTTTTTGAACCAGCCAGTAGATTCCATAAATACACAGACCAATTACGAGAATGTTTGCTGCAAAGGAATACCAATTGCCAATTGCCATGTAATAAATTGTATCGCCGATTTTAACCTTCATATATTACTTAAGAATTAAATCTGATCAAGGTAGTCTAAATCAATTTCTTGTGGCAAGGCAAAAGAACCCTTAAAATGATTGTTCCATCTGTCCAGGCCAGTGTCAAAATTAACTAAGCCCCTTGTACCGTAAACCATGCACTGGCTGCCATCTTTAAAGGTTAATTCCAGGAAAACATGTCCTGGTTTAGCCTGTAAGCCACCTGCAGAAGAAGATTGCTTTAGCATTTTTTTGAACTCAGTCAGTTCAGTATGATTCAGCTTATGTTTACTGTTTTCAAATTTGATAGTAATAGCACTAATGTCGTCCACACGGAAAATAGAATCAAGCAGCACTCCTTGTTTATAGCTAATGGACTCGGGGAATTTTGCAGCAATGGTTGACTGCTGCCCAAAACAAATAATGGACAGTAATAGTAATGTGTTGGTGAATAGTAACTTAAGCATATTTCTTTTCTATCAACCTTTTTCTTTCGGAAAAGATTTCAATTTTTGTGCCAATTTAGCGTCTTTAGATGATTTTAGCGGTTACTAAATGGTTTTAAACTCACTTATTTTTAAGTGAGGGTCTCTGTAACTTTGTGTCTGATAGAAAGACTGGCAGAGGTGATATGTATTTCAGTACTATTCAATCGTTATTTTTTTGCCTAGAAATTTAGGCTTAGTCCCGAAAATGAAATCCAGTATTACTTTCACCCGGGCAAATTTCTCACGGATATTAGTTTTGGTGCTGTAATGTTTTTCTACATCAGCAGCATTGTAACCATAAGCGCTGATACCATATTTTTCAGCAATGTAAAGCGCTCTTTCATTATGGAATTGCTGTGATATAATCAGAAGACTGTCCTGCCCGAATATTTCTTTGGCTCTTATCATACTGTCGAAAGTTCTGAAGCCTGCATAATCGAGAAAAATCCTGGTGGAGTCTATGCCATTTTGGATAAGGGCCTGTTTCATGTCAGTAGGTTCGTCGTAGGTCTCTTTGCCATTGTCTCCGCTGATAATCAGGTATTTTATCTTACCCGATTTGAACAATTCCGTAGTAGCGTTAATTCGGTTTTGAAAATAGTGATTGATATTGCCGTGTTTGGTAAGTTTGGATGTACCAAGTAATAAACCTGTTTTTACATAAGGTGTTTCAGAAACTTTGCTGAACGTTTTTCCTTCCGCGCTTTTCAAAATTAGCTTATTTGAAAACCACATGGCCAGTATCGAAAGGATAGCGATAGCAGAGACTATTTTTAATACAAGTTTTACCCGTTTACTTTTCATTTTTTTAGTTCTTGATACTCACTACGAAAGACTAGTGTTTTAACAAAATCCGGAAAGTAGTTCCTTTGCCTTGTTCAGATGATTTGACAAAAATTTTTCCGTTATGGTATTCCTCTACAATTCTTTTAACCAGCGTAAGCCCTAAACCCCAGCCGCGCTGTTTTGTAGTAACACCTGGCATAAATACGCGTTTAAAGTCAGCTTTGGGGATTCCCTTTCCTGTATCTTTGATGTCAATGGCCACCATATTGTTTTTTTCACTTGCAAGAATCTCCAGGTGAAGTTTGCCGACGCCGCTCATAGCATCTATGGCATTTTTACAAATATTCTCTATTACCCATTCAAATAATGGCCTGTTCATTTGTACAGTTGTATCTTTACCTAATTGATTTTTAAGAGAGATTTCAACTTTGCCGGAAGTGCGTTTACTGAGATAATCGATCATGCTTTGCAGGCAGTCTTCCAGAGGTTCTGCTTTAAGTGATGGAAGCGAGCCTATATTAGAGAACCTTTCGGTAATCATTGCAAGGCGCTGAACGTCTTTATCTATTTCGTGAATTACTTCATCACCATCCAGGCGCTCATCGTTTTTAAGAATTTCAACCCATGCCATAAGTCCTGAAAGCGGAGTACCAAGCTGGTGTGCTGTTTCTTTTGACAAACCTACCCATAATTTATTCTGTTCAGATTTCTTTGAATAACTGAATGCAAGGAAACCTAAAAGTACCAGACCGGCAATGGCACCTAACTGAATATATGGGTAATAGGTCAGTTCTTTTAGCAGATAAGAGTTTTCGTAGAAGATATAGTTTTTGAAACCAAGTTCTTCATAATCTACAAGAATCGGCTCGTGCCCTTCCCGCATTTCTGTTACCCGTTTTTTTAACCATTTTTTTTGATCCGGTTCATTGAGTTTGGTTGGAGGGGTAATGTTTTTATAACTGACAGGATTAAATTTCTCGTCGGTAAGAATAACAGGAATAGAGTTGTTTGCTTCTATTATTTCCTGAAAAAGAAAGGTCATATTGCCGGTATTATCAGGATTGGCGATCTGTTGAAGCCCTTTTGCATATAAATCAATGAGCTTTTGCTCCCGTTCTGCTAGTTTTTTGACAAGGTCGTCTGTATACCAGAGGGAAAGGATACCAATCACTATCGCAATAACGATGAGACCAATCTTAATGCGGGCTTTGTTGTTGTAAAGGTTCATTTTCTTTTATAGAAACGTAAATTAAGAAATTTTATTTAGCCTTTTTGTGTTCATTTTAATAGTGCTTCCAAAATATAGCAGAAGCTTGTTTCTTATTTAAATTGATTTCAAATAAGCTGAATATAAAACATGTACTTTCATTTGAGCGTCTTTGAAAGTACTTTTGTACCAGTTTTGTAGAGGATATGTTAAGTAATTTCAGAGTTGTTGCAATTTCTTATAAAAATGCTCCTGTAGAGGTGAGAGAGGCTGTTGCATTGAGCGAACAACAATGTCAGACATTAATGGCTACTTTAAAAGAAGTACTTGATGTAACTGAATTGCTGATCTTGTCTACATGTAATAGAACCGAAATCTATTATTCAGCTTCCGAAATTGTAGATTCCAAGATTGTTAAACTGCTTTGTTTGCAAAAAGGAATTACAGATTTTAAAGCTTACGAACCATATTTTATAGCGATTGAAGATCAGAATGATGTTGTTGAACATTTGTTTAATGTGTCTATCGGTCTTGAGTCTCAGGTAGTAGGTGATATTCAGATTATTAATCAGGTGAAGCATGCTTACCAGTGGGCTGCTGATCTGGGACTTGCCGGTCCTTACCTGCATAGATTACTTCATACTATTTTCTTTACGAATAAAAAGGTTGTTCAGGAAACCCATTTCCGTGACGGAGCTGCTTCCGTGGCTTATGCTTCGGTGGAACTGGTAGAAGATCTGACATCTGAGATAACTTATCCTAAAGTATTAATTGTCGGAATAGGGGAGATTGGAGCAGATGCCTGCCGCAATTTTGCCAATAGCCGCATTAAAGATATTACGCTTACAAACCGTACTTATGCTAAGGCAGAAGCTTTGGCCAATGAGTGTGGTTATAAAGTAGCCCCTTTTGAAAATATCTGGGAAGAGATTGCTAATGCAGATGTTGTAATCAGCTCTATTGTTTGTGATGAGCCTTTTATCACAAAAGAAAAGATTCAGAACTTGAATATTCTGAGCCACAAATTCTTTGTCGATTTGTCAATGCCACGAAGTATTGATAACAAAATTGAAGATATTCCTGGAGCGCTGGTTTATAATATTGATAATATCAAGCAAAAAGCAGACGCTGCGCTCGAAATGAGAATTGCTTCAATTCCTAAAGTACAGGAAATTGTAGCAGAGAGCATTGTCGAATTTAATGACTGGTCAAGAGATATGATTGTATCTCCTGTAATTCAAAAATTGAAAAATACACTCGAGCAAATACGTCAGGAGGAATTAACAAGATACACTAAGCAACTAAGCGATGCCCAGTTGAAAACAATTGAGCAGATTACTAAGAATATGATGCAGAAAGTAATCAAAATGCCGGTGCTACAGTTGAAGGCTGCTTGTAAAAGAGGAGAAGCTGAAACACTTATTGACGTTTTGAATGATTTGTTTGATCTTGAAAAAGAAAAAGTTTCGTAATTTGCATTTAAAGTCCCATATCCTTGAATTTACGATCTGAAAATATTTGTAAGGGCTGTTTTACAGCCCTTTTTCTTTTTTATACCCTTGCTGTAATTGCTAATCCGCCGAAGGAGCATAATGAGATTTTGCGCAAAGGCTGTGTGCTGG
>CAZNHL010000116.1:594-4053 GCA_964572965.1 uncultured Bifidobacteriaceae bacterium | reverse complement strand
GTGTGCTGGTGCAAAGGGATTCTCTTTTTGGGATTCAGTGCAAGAAGGAAGTGGTTGCGGAGCCTGTTTACCGTCAGATTATTCCGGCTGCTAAACAGATTGTTGCTTTGCAGAATACCCAAGGGCAGTGGCTCTTTATGAACCAGGCAGGCAAATTCATTGCCACTAAAGCTGTGGATAGCTTTAGTGTGGTAAAAGATACGCTGATTATTGTAAAAAAAGATAATAAGTGGGGCTTGTTAGGGATTTCAGGAAGAGTGTTGCTTCCTCCAAAATACAGATCAGTTATTGCCAATGGTTATGGAAATGTATTAGCGCAGCAGTTTAACCAGTATACTGTTTATGAAGGCAGTCTGAAAAAGTTTGAAAAAGAAGCTGAGTACCTGAAACCCTCAAATACTTTTGAGTATACAATGAAAGTGGGTCAGGATATTGTTACTCTTGATTTAAAAGGAGAGAAATTAAAGGTGGTATTGGGGGCTGAGGTTGCTGACTCTAAAAGTAATATAAAATCCAAAGGGGCTGAGTTTGTCTCTATCAATAAAGCGCTGCAGGATTATAAAGTAAAGCTCTCTGGTCCGGAAGGTCAGGATGTTCTGACCAATGCCAAAGGCAAAGTGCTTTGGCGCGGGAATTGGTCATTGGCTGTGGTGACCTGTGTAGACAGTATGATTTATATCAAACGAGATGGACGTCTGGAGGCGATCATTAACCCAAGAGGAGAGCAGGCACTGGAACATTTCCAGAAGTATAATATTGTAGAAGAATATAATGATGGCTATGCACGTGTTAAACGTGCCGGTAAATGGGGGTTTATTAGCCGTAATGGCGGGTTGTTTGTTGCCACTCAATACGATACAGTAACACCTTGTTCGCAGTTTAGGGCAGGAGTGATGTTGAAAAACAAATGGGCTGTAATTGACTTACATGAACATTTATTGGCGCAGCCATATTATGATAGTGTAGGACAATACAAAGATAGTGTGGTAATTGTTAAAAAAGACGGTAAATACGGTTTGCTTGATTATCAGGGCAGAGAGCTCTTTACCCCTAAATATGACAACATTGTCCGTCTTGCTCCCAGGCTTTATAAAGTAAAACGTTCCAGAAAGTTCGGGATATTAAACAGCAAAGGTGTAGAACTAGTTTTTACCAAATATGATGAGATTCCGGCAGCGTCAGCAGATTACCTGGTATATACTGAATTTGGTAAATTGGGAGTGATTAACTGGAAAGACGAGATAGTGATTCCGGCAGAGCAGGAGAAGATTATTTTAAACCCTTACAATAAGGATATTATCATTCAGAAGAAAGGTATAAGCGAGGTGTACAAGTTCTAGAAATCTGTAATAATTTCAGAAGATTTAAAGTAAAATGATTCCCGCTTCATTGTACTTTACCTGATTCGTTTATCAGGGTTTCACTGATAGCGCAGATTCAGCTGAGTGTTAACCTTTTAGAGTTGGCAGAACAGGAGTTAGAAATCCTAATCTATGCGAAACTTTGCTTATTTGCGGTCATATAAGCGGATGGACATTTAAAGCCATTATTCGTCATCGTCAATTGGTTTTTTCTTTTTCTTGTCTTTATGTTGTTGCCTTAACGAATTGATAGCGGAGTACCATGCAAAAGGGTTAAATAGTTGTGAAGATGCAACCGGGTCTCTGAACCTGTTTTCTTGTCTGAGAGTCTGTTGCTGCATGTAATAACGATAATTTGCACCTGCCCCCATTCCTTCATCAATATATAAACGGGACATAAACCTGTCGTGAAGGTTTTGCTTCATGTTATTATAGTCGTCGTTAGGTAACTGTAATGCCAGGAAAGCATGTTTGAACATTTCTTCAGTATAATAAGGGAACACCTCTACTGTAGGAAGCAAAGTCGTGTCCATCTTCAGTTCAATTACCAATGATAGACTTTCTTTTCCGTCAGGAGGGATAATCAGGCTTTTTTTCTTAAAACCTATTGCACTGATTACAACACTGTCGCCTACAATGGTTGGCAAAGAAAAATAACCAACTTCATTTGTCATAGTGCCGCGCCCGGCTTTAGGAACATAAACGCTTACATAAGGAATTCCATATAGACTGTCCCCCCCAACTACCAGACCTGAGAGTTGGACAATACGCTCACTGTTCTGAGCATAGAGCCCAAAAGTAAGCATGGTTAAAAGGAAAGTAATTGATATGGTGTTCTTCGGTCTCACGTTATTCAAGTCTAACTGCTAAAGTCTGAAAATAGTTTGTTAAAAAGAATTTTATAGTCAGTATTTTTCGCCGGAAGCGTGTATTTTAGGCTTTCAATTCTCTTGCGTATGAAACTCAAGCATTTTAGTTTGCCTTATGGATTGCAAGTATTTAAGTCTTTTAGTGATGAAAGCCGTGTTCGCATATTGTACTTGCTGTATAAAAATGATGAAATGTGTATTTCTGACCTGGAATTGGTTTTGGATTTTACCCAGACTAAAACCTCTCGTCATCTTACATACATGAAAAATGCCGGGGTTGTAACGTATAAAAAGCTTGATCAGTATGTTTTTTATTATCTGAGAGATGAGGTTTCTGATATTGTGAGCCAGTTGTTTAAGTACATGGAAAAAGATAACGTCTTGTTGAAAGACCAGGAAGATTATCGGATTCTCTTCTCTAACCGCGAACTGGCAGTGAACAGGATTGATACCAAGCGCTGGCGGAAAAAATAATTATAAATTGTGTATCCGTTTCATTGTGCCTTACCAGAATCGTTTAACCAGGGATTCTGAATTTCGTCCGCTAATCCTGTAGGTCGCGTAAGTTTTATGATTGTTAAATTTTCAGGGTTTGCAGAACCTGAGTTTTAAGTCTTAATCTGCGAAATTATGCCTTATCGGCGGGTAAAAAACATAAGAAGGTCCATAGAAGCGGATAGTCATTTAGTTATTATGTGTTAGAGCTGCTTTGCAAAATTAACGCTGAGTAAACAGTGTTGATCACAAACAAAAACCGGGTTCCTTTTTTTCTTTATCTTAAAGTTTGGCTTTGTATTAAATAAATATTATTCTACCTTTGCAATCGCAAAAATTGTACGCAAAACTATTATTCTAAATATTTTATGGCGAATATCGGTAAGGTATCACAGGTAATCGGCCCGGTTGTAGACGTTGTCTTTGAAGGGGCTGAGGACACATTACCAAAAATTTATGATGCTTTGGTGATCACTCGTGAAAGTGGTCAAAAGCTAGTCCTTGAGGTTCAACAGCACTTGGGCGAAAACAGAGTTAAAACGATCGCGATGGACTCTACTGACGGCCTTATCAGAGGTATGGAAGTAGTTGCTACGGGTCAGGCTATTTCTGTTCCAACTGGTGATGCAATCAAAGGACGTCTTTTTAACGTAGTTGGTGAAGCTATCGATGGTATCGATGCTGTAAATAGCGGAGTGAATTTGCCTATTCACAGACCAGCGCCAAAATTCGAA
>CAZNHL010000116.1:0-584 GCA_964572965.1 uncultured Bifidobacteriaceae bacterium | reverse complement strand
AAGGTGGTAAAATCGGTTTGTTTGGTGGTGCCGGTGTTGGTAAAACTGTATTGATTCAGGAATTGATCAACAACATCGCTAAAGCATATTCAGGTTTGTCTGTATTTGCCGGTGTGGGTGAGCGTACTCGTGAGGGTAACGATTTGTTGAGAGAGATGATTGAAGCAGGAATTATCAAATATGGTGATAAATTCAAACACAGCATGGAAGAAGGCGAGTGGGATTTGTCACTGGTTGATAAAGAAGAATTGAAAGATTCTAAAGCTACATTTATCTTCGGTCAGATGAACGAGCCTCCTGGGGCACGTGCACGTGTTGCTCTTGCAGGTTTGACTATTGCAGAGTACTACCGTGATGGTGATGGCTCAGGACAAGGTAAAGATATCTTGTTCTTTATTGATAACATTTTCCGTTTTACGCAGGCAGGTTCAGAAGTGTCAGCACTTTTGGGACGTATGCCATCTGCGGTAGGTTACCAGCCTACACTTGCATCTGAAATGGGTGCAATGCAAGAGCGTATTACTTCTACTAAGAGAGGTTCTATTACATCGGCAGGAACGTAAACCGCTTGTACCGATGTAATA
>CAZNHL010000115.1:0-8626 GCA_964572965.1 uncultured Bifidobacteriaceae bacterium | reverse complement strand
TGCAACTGAAGTTGAAATGAAAGAAAAGAAAGACCGTGTTGATGATGCTTTGCATGCAACAAGAGCTGCTATCGCTGAAGGTATTGTTGCAGGTGGTGGTGTAGCTTTGATCAGAGCTGCGCAGGATCTTGATAAAGTAAAAGTTGGTAATGATGATCAATTGACTGGTGTAAACATCATCAGAATAGCTGTTGAAGCTCCTTTGAGAACAATCGTTGCTAACTGTGGGCAGGAGCCATCTGTTATTGTTAACAAAATCAGAGAAGGTAAAGACGATTACGGTTATAACGCAAGAGAAGATAAATTTGAGAATCTGATCAAAGTAGGTGTTATTGACCCTGCTAAAGTGACTCGTTTAGCGCTTGAAAATGCAGCATCAGTAGCTAGTTTATTATTAACAACTGAATGTGTAATTGCTGACGAAGAAGAAGAAAAAGCTCCAATGCCTCCAATGGGCGGCGGCGGAATGGGTGGAATGTATTAATAGCTGAGCCACAAACATTAAAGGGATCAATACACAATTGATCCCTTTTTTTATGATCAATTTTTGTAGTTAGTCTGTAAAATAGTAAATTAGTTCATATAAACTTTTTACATTGAAAAAAGTAGCTTTAAAATCAATCAGTTTACTCCTGTTTTCTATAGCGCTAGGCTGGCTTTTGTATGCTTGTAAAATCAAGAATACTCCGGATAATATTTATGTAAGTAACTGGCAGCCTAATCTGACATTGCCTTTGGTGCGTTCTGATCTGAACCTTAAAAATATTGTACAGAAACAGAAGGCCAATCTTACAATTGAAGAAGATGCGGATGGTTATTATACTTTCATATACTATTCAAACTATGATTCGATTACAGTGAGCAGCTTAAATGCCTTTAAGTTTGAAGATCAGTCATTTTCTTTGTTTTCATATAATTTGCCGATTCCGGCAAGGTCTCCCGGTCAGACATTTACAACAACACAGCCAGGTAGTTTTACATTGTCAACCCCGGAAGCTGACCAGCGAATAGATAATATTGTGTTTAAAAGCGGAACTTTTCAGATACCGGTTAATTCAAGTTACAGACATAATATAGCTATAAGGCTGACAATGCCTGACCTGACTAAAAATGGTCAAGGTTTTGATCAGACCGTTGTACTTCCGGCAGGTGGAGTGCAGAGCCCGACCGGCTTCGATTTGACCGGATATACTATGGATCTTACCAAAGCCGGTGCTGGCAATAGAATAAATTACAGCATTCAGCTTACTTTCACCTATGTAAATTCTACCGTTTTCACAGGAGCGCTTTCGGTCAATCCATCAATTGTTAATATTTCCTTTAGTCAGTTACAAGGTTATTTTGGACAATTGAGCTACGATTTGCCAGAAGCCGGCAGAAAAGATACCGTGCAGCTTAATATTTTTAATAATGCCTTTGGTGCGAATGTTAGTTTTCCTGATGCAAAACTGAATTTTGAAATAATTAATTCTTTTGGAGTACCCACAACAGTAGACTTAAGCAATAGAATAAGTTTGTATTCAAGATATCCATTACCGGGGCCGACGATTGAAACTTTTCACTCACCTGATATTGATAAGCCCATTCAGTTAGCAAGCCCGGCTTCCCTAAGTGATAATCCGGCAATAACAAATTTTGGCGTTCCGCTGGTTTTTAATTACGTACCTTATCAGATTTTGTCAAGCGGGCAACTTGCAATGAACCCTAAGGGGCCGACTTCAATAGCTAATTTTGTTACCGACCAAAGCAAAATTAAAGTAAGGGCTACTGCAGTTATTCCAATGAAGGGGAAAATATCTTCAAACCTTGAGTTTGCAGATACTATTCAGTTGTCTATGGCCGAGTTGGAGATAGATGATAAAAATCAGATAGAGTATGTTAAATTCAGAACAAACCTGAAAAATGGATTCCCTTTGGTTGGTAATTTTCAGATGTTGTTTCTTGATGAAAATAATAATATTATAGACTCTCTCAGAAGGTCTTCAGATGAGGAAATTGCTTTGCCGGAAGCTGTTATTGTGAATGGCCGGGTTGTATCTCCTGCAGTAAAAATGTATGAAACATTAATCAATCGAGAGAAGTTTTTAAAAGTAAAAAAATCTACACATTCTATAGTAAGAGCAAGATTTAAAACGGCTACTCCGGGAGAAGTCAAAATTTATTCTGATTACTTTTTGGGTGTAAAACTCTCTGTAGAAGCTAAGATAAACTATAACCTTAATCAATAATAATCCAACTTTTTCAGCGTGAAAAATATTTTTGCCGGTATTTTAGGCCTGATTTTAGTCTGTTCAAATCTGATTTTCGCTCAAAGCGAAATGACGCTGATGAACATGAATAATATTTTTCAGGCTTCATATATAAACCCATCTCTTATTCCTGATTACAAAGTAAGTGTAGGCTTAGGAACTTCAGTTTATTCAGCATTTTCTAACTCTTCCTTTAACTTGCCTAATGGAATTTTAACCGGAGATACCGTTGATCTCAAAAAGGTTTCCAATAGCGTTCGTAAAAACAATGTGTTTTATACAGCCTTTGCCGTTGACCTGTTTCACCTTAGAGTAAAGCAAAAGCGTAATTTCTGGTCATTTAACATCACTCAGAAAGTATCAAATTTTCAAAGTATCCCGGGAGACCTCTTGTTACTGGCAATCAATGGGAATACTCAGTTTGTAGGAAAGGAAGTGAGCCTTAAAAAGTTTGGAGCGAATTATACTTCCTATATGGAAATGGGATTGGGGTTGGCTCGTGAAAGCGCTAATAAGAAATTTACTTATGGAGCTAGGGTTAAACTCCTTTTCGGGCAAGCAAACGTTTATGTTTCAAGGAGTAAAGGTGGCTTGACAGTAGGTGATAATACTGATGGGAATAGCCTGAAGGCAGACGCAGATGTTGTCATTCATTCTTCTTACCCTAAAGATTGGGAAAGCGCTGATAATACAACTCCAAACTATTCTCAAAATGTATTTAATACCAAAAACATGGGTGCTGCTATTGATGCCGCAGTAACTTACAAACCAACTGAAAAATTCAGGGTGATGCTGGCTATTAATGATCTTGGATTTATCAGATGGACCCAGAATCCTTATAATACCTCTTATAAAGGGAACTATACATATAACGGTATTGACGTATCCAATATTTCTAATAAGAATTCAGACCAGGATACATATCAGTCATATTTTGATTCACTGGCGAAGTCATTCAACGGAGACACCACACAAAAAGCTTACACTGCACCATTGGTGATGAAGAGTTACCTTTCTGCAAGCTATCAATTAGCAAAGAATACAACAGTAAATGCGAATTTCTTTATGAATTATTTCAGAGTAATTCAACCCGCATATGGTATCTCGGTGAATCAGCGTGTTTGTAAGTTTATTGAAATAGCAGTTTCCTATTCTGTTCAAAACAGGCAGTGGAATAACGTAGGTTTTGGGATTTATGTTAAGGGAGGACCTTTTCAGCTTTTCTGTGTAGCAGACAATCTTACACCACTTTTTAATTCGGTTGATCTCAGTGACGGCTCAATCGATTTCCGAAGAGTTGAAATGTATAATTTCAATGTTAGATCCGGCCTGAATTTCATATTTGGCAGAATTGTGAAAGAGGATAAATTACCTGTTTATGATAAGTAGTAAAATGAGAAAGTTATTATATACAGTATTGCTTAATATTTTTTTGATCCAGATTTTATCAGCACAGAGCTCGTTTTTAGCAAAAAATCTTGGTGATAGCGTAAACACTGCGGTGGCAGAATTGAACCCTGTCGTTTCTCCGGATGGTAAGACACTTTACTTTTCAAGAGTTAATCACCCGCTCAATAAGTATGGATTAAAAGGTAGCCAGGATGTATGGTTTGCGAAGAAAAAAGCAAACGGTTCCTGGGGTAATGTTGAACGTTGTGGTGACGAGATTAATAGAGGACGTTACAATGCATTATACGCTATCAGCGAAGATGGAGAAAGCGCTATTATCAATGGCGAATATAGTAATGGTTCTGTACCAGTCTGGCTTGAAAGAGGTTTTTCCGTCGTTTCAAAAAAAACAGATGGCAGCTGGGGAGCAGCTAAGAAAATAAAGGTAAGAGGTTCGCTAAAGAAATCAAAAGGGGCATATCTGACAGCTTTCTTTAGTTATGACGGCAATCATTTGTTGCTAAGCTACTCGTCTAGCTTTGACAGCAAAAAAGGGGATATCTATGTCTCACATAAAAGCAGTAAAGGCTGGTCAAAACCTAAAAAACTGAAGAAACCGGTTAACACAGCTAAAACAGAGTTTGCTCCAAGCTTATCGCCGGACAATAATATTTTATATTTTTCCAGACTTGGAAAAGGTAAAAAAGCTAGTACTGATATTTATTCCTGCGAACGTCGTGATGATTCATTTCGGAAATGGTCTGAACCAAAGAAACTTTCTGATACTGTGAATTCACAAATGTTTGATGGATATTTCAAAACGAATGCAAAAGGAAGCTGGGCATTCTGGGCTTCTTCAAATAATACCTTAGGTGAGACAGATATCTATACAGTCAAGTTATTTGAAGATAATCCAAATGTACTTGTAAAGCTGCATGTCCTTAACAAAAAGACTCATAAACCATATGATTTGAAATATCCTTTAGGTTTGAAATTGGGGGGGACTCTTTTAGATACTGTACAGTATAACAGAGATTCCGGATTTGTGATGTTGACCTTGCCTTTAGGGAAAAATTATCAGATAGATCTTGATGCAAAAAAGATACTACCGGCTGGAATTGCTATTAAAACTGAAGGAAAGAGAGAGTTTTACCTGTTAGATACAACGGTCTATTATTCTCCGGACACGCTTGTCATGGTGTATGGTAAATTGGCACTGAAAGGAGCCCCTAAGAAGTTGTCAGGTGTTAAAGGAATTTGGGTCAACGGGAAAGAGCATACAAAAGCATTTATCGATACAACAACGAATAGTTATTCTATTGAAGTTCCCGGTGGAAAGAAATACGCAGTAGAGCTAAAAGCAAAAGGCTATGTGAGTCATGTTGATACTTTAAACCTTACTAAGGTTATTCTGGCAGATTCGGTTAAAAAGGATTTGTTTGTTTCTTCGGTACCATTTGTTCTTGTTAAAGGGAAAATCCTGAATAAAAAGACAAATCAGGTCATTGCTTTAACCAGGAAAGTCCGTTTTCATCTCTTCGTAAATGATGAAATACTTAAAGGTGCAGAAGTAGATACTATTAATTCTACTTATCAGTTGGTTTTGCAGTATGGAAAGTCGTATGCAGTAAGTGCAGAAGCAGATAGCTATTTTACACAGTCTGAAAATTACGATTTAACAACTGCAGTTAAAAAAGATTCAGTAATTAACAGAGACTTACTGCTTGCTCCGATTGAGGTAGGAGCTGTTGTTAAATTAAGTAATATCTTTTTTGAAACAGGGAAAGCAACTTTAAAACCTGCTTCCTTCCCTGAACTTGACAGGGTTGTTACTTTATTGACAGAAAATCCTACAGTTAAAATTGAAATTGACGGCCACACTGATAACGTTGGTAAGAAAGAAACTAACATGAAGCTATCAGCAAGCCGGGCTAAGTCTGTAGAGAATTACCTTGAGAAAAAGGGTATTAACACAGATCGTGTTACTTCAAAAGGTTATGGTGACACGAAACCGGTAACTTCAAATGCTACTAAAGCTGGTAAAGCTCAGAATAGAAGGGTTGAGTTTGTGATTAAAGGAAAATAATGAATTGTTGAATCATTTAGGAAATGTACGCACCGTTTCTCCGATTTGAAAACAAGATATTTAGACATTTGACAGCAGACTTAGAAGCCGGCCTTGAAACTCTTTAAACCTCAGAACCCCGCAACAAAGGACTTTGAATTAACAATGTAGCTAATGGCGGATAGTCTTACTTGAAAAGTAAACTGTGTAGACAATCTTCCTGTAGACAGTATTCTGATTCATTCTTATTTTATTAATAGCATCTGGCAGGACGGAATATTAAAAATACTTTGATTTATAAGCCTTGAGCTATGTTTTATCTGATAGTTTTCTGTAAGGATTTAGTACTAATTGTATAATTTTGCCTTATGGAATTACTTGTTATTTTTATTCTTACACTTCTCAATGGCTTTTTTGCATTGTCTGAAATAGCCTTGGTTTCTGTAAAGAAGAGCCGGATTGAAAATCTGGCAGTTCTGGGAAGCAAGAACGCAAAAACGATACTCGAGTTATTAGAAAATCCGGAGAATTTCCTTTCTTCTGTTCAGGTGGGGATTACTTTGATTGGTATTGTGGCAGGTGCTTATGGGGGTGCTGCATTGACCGATGATCTGGAAAGAGTATTGGCTGCTTACCAATTCCTTCAGCCTTATACTCACGATCTGTCATTGATCCTGGTGATTAGCGGGATTACCTATTTTACAATTGTAATAGGAGAGTTGGTACCAAAGACCATCGCGATGAACAATGCTGAAAAAATTGCTTTGGTATGTGTTCCTGTGATTAAGTATTTTACCCTGGCAACCTATCCTTTTGTAAAGCTTCTTTCGGCTTCTACTAATATTATATTAAAAATATTTGGAATTCAGGAAACTGATAGTGAAAGAGTGAGTGAGGAAGAACTAGTGTTTATGCTGAAAAATGCCGGCAGACAAGGTGTACTGGAAAAAGAAGAAAGTCAGGTGCACCAGAATTTATTCTATTTTACTGATCAGACAGCGAAGTCCCTGATGACCCATAGCTCTGAAGTAGAGTGGATCAACTATAATGATTCAAAGGACGCTATTTTTAGCAAGCTGAAAGAAAGCGTGCATTCAAAGTTTATTGTTGGTGTAGGGTCTATTGAAAAAGTAAAGGGTGTAGTCACGATCAAGGAGTTTTTAGAAAGTTATGCCCATGAAGACTTTAAACTGGATGATATTATCAATGAACCTATATATATAACGGAATATACTTCTGCATTTAAGATTCTTAACCTGTTCAAAGCTAAGAAGCAATATATAGGTATTGTGATTGACGAATTCGGTAGCATTGAAGGGATTGTGACACTGCACGATTTAATAGAGGCAATTGTAGGAGATTTGCCGGATGAAGACGAAAGTAATGAATCTAATATTACTAAGAGAATTGATGGCTCGTATTTAGTAGATGGCAAAACGCAGATATATGAACTCAATCAGTTTTTCATGAGAGAGGTAGTTGAAGATAATATTGCAAGTTATTCTACAATATCCGGCTTTATTCTGGATCAGCTGAAAGCAATACCTGTTGCAGGAGATTCATTTGTCCATAATAACTATAAATTTGAAATAATGGATATGGATGGTCTGAGAATCGATAAGGTTCTGGTTGAGATTATTGAAGCATAGTATATTGTTCCTATCCTTTTCGGGTATTATAAATGATAGCCAGAGACGGTGTAAATTGGGGTTCGACAATAAGGCATTAGTTTAAGTCAGTTATTTCAAAACGACAAAAGGCCCGCAAATGCGGGCCTTTTGTCGTTTTGAAACTTATAATTGAAACCGTGCACTCACACTTAAGTCTTTATTGCCTTTAGACCAGTTATAGAAACCTTCTCCTGTTTTAGCACCTAGTTTCCCGGCCTGTACCATATTTACTAAGAGAGGGGAGGGGAAGTACTTAGGGTTGCCTAGTCCCTGATGGAGTACAGTAAGGATATTGAGGCAAACATCCAATCCAATGAAATCGGCTAATTGTAAAGGCCCCATTGGATGAGCCATTCCGAGTTTCATAATTGAATCTATTTCCTGCACACCAGCAACACCTTCATATAATGTAATGATTGCTTCATTAATCATGGGCATAAGGATGCGGTTTGCCACAAAACCCGGATAGTCATTGACTATAATGGGAGTCTTACCTAAAGCTTCGGTGATTTCGCGAATAGTATTTGTGGTGGCTGCGTTTGTGTTGTAGCCATTGATTATTTCTACCAAAGCCATTACCGGCACAGGGTTCATAAAATGCATACCAATGAACTGTTCAGGTTTCGGTAAGCTTGCCGCCAGTTTAGTAATAGAGATAGAAGAGGTATTGCTGGCTAGTATTGTATCGTCTCCCACTTTATTTACCAGTTCTTTCAATACATCCGACTTAACTTCAAAGTTTTCATATACTGCTTCGATTGCCAGGAATACTTCTTTCAGGTTGTTAAAATGAGTTTGTATTGAAACACGAATAAGAATTTCTTCCTTTTGTTGTTCTGTTAAGGAGCCTTTTTTGATTTGTCTGTCCAGGTTAGCATGGATAGTTTCTAAGCCTTTCTGCAGTTTTTCAGTAGATAAATCAATTAATACCACATTAAAACCAGCTTGCGCAAAGGAATGTGCAATACCATTTCCCATTGTACCCGCACCAACAATAGCTATTTTCTTCATTGTGTAAAAAATAAGATAAGATTATTAGAGTATGTTTTTGTACGAAATAAAGGGTTGTGTGGATGTGTTGATTTGAGCTAGTTCTGTTCTTTGATATTTCTCAAAAGATATTTTAGTCTTAAGTAATTGTTAATCATGTAAAAGTGAAAAAATGGTATAAATATTACATAAAACTTACTTATGTGTGCTTGTAAATCCGGATATAATTCCTACTTTTGCATCCCGATAAACGCAGAAGGTGT
>CAZNHL010000114.1:0-8671 GCA_964572965.1 uncultured Bifidobacteriaceae bacterium | reverse complement strand
GACTAACCTTTGCAGCACTGGTGCTACTCACAGCAGGTCTTTATTCTTGTAAAAAAGAAGACACTGCCGCTCCAACAGCTGGTAACTATGCTGTATGGCTGCAAGTTGGCAGTTACCCAAATACAAGTCCTTATGTTGCCAATACACCATCACTAAAAGAAGGTACTCTAAGCTTGTCAGGTAATGGTGCCGAAGTAACCGGAATGGCTGATTATGGTATCATTCCCCGCAACGGATTCTACTATTACTATAACGAAACTAAAGGCAGATTTTCTAAGTTTTCTCTCCAAAACAGCGAGTTAACAGCAGTACAGGAAGTACCTTTAACTCACATTGTAGGCATGAACACTTTTTGCTGGACCAGTGAAAACACCTTGCTGTTAATAGGTAGAAATGCCGACAGAAACAAAGTATTGTATTCATCAATTGATGTCAATACGATGAGAATCACAAATGGTGAATTTCCATTGCCAGCAATCCCAGAGGGTTATCTTACCCTTAACACAGGTACATCAGAATATTCTAATGGGAAAATATATGTTGGTCTTGCCTATTTGCAACAACAGGCATGGACAGCACCAATGTCTCCAAATGCGTACGTAGCAGTATTTAATGCATCAGATTTCTCATATATCACTACCACTACCGATAACCGTTCAGTAGGTGCAGGTTCTTCTAAACTTTGGATGCCGGGTTCATTTGTTGATGAAAATGGTGACACTTATTTCCTGACAAACCCATACCAGCCTGCTACTCTTAATAAATTCCCGTCTGCAGTTTACCGTATCAAAAAAGGAGAATCAACATTTGATAAGAGCTACTTCTTTGACATCAACAACTCTTCTATTGGCTACGCTGCTGTTGGTATCTGGTATGTGGGTAATGGTGTTGCCGTAGTACGTTACAATAACACAAACCTTACCGGTGCACACACTTATGGATTTGCAGCAATCAATGTTGTTAACGGGACTGTAAGAAAAGACCTGAAAGATGTATTGCCTGCCGACAAAGGAGGTACTATTGCAAGTATTACCGTAGAAAACGGTAAAGCATACATACTTGTTAATTCTGAAACAGGAAAAGACTATGTTTGGGAATATGATCCTTCAAATGATAGTGCAAAACCAGGATTGGAAATCTCCGGAGGTTACGACTTTTTGTTAAGAGTTGATAGAATTAATTAATTCATAATAAAAGAACAGGTGGTGAACTTACAAACTACCTGTTCTTTACCTATCTTTGTAATCATTCTAAATAATATTCAAAACCTCTCATGTCACTCAAAAAAACTATCGGTTGGTTACATCTCTGGCTCGGACTTATTTCCGGTACCATTGTATTTATTATATGCCTGACCGGTTGTCTGTGGGTATTCAATGATGAAATCAGAGCACTCCTGAACCCTACTCCTGAAGTAAAAACAGAAAACAAAAGCTACTTATCTCCTTCTGCGCTCATCACAAGTGTAGAAAAAAACACCTACCCGAACAAAGTATCGTCATTCAGTATAAAAAATGACAACACGGCTAAACTTGGCATGTGGAACGATTCAACCAACAAAGAATTTATTGTCAACGCTTACACAGGCAAAGTCCTTACTACGCTTGAATACGGCGGAGGCTTTAACTTTTTCAATTTTGTCCTTGACGGACACCGTCATTTATGGCTGCCATGGAACATTGGCAGACCTATCATCAATTACTCAACACTGGTTTTTGTGATCATGCTCATCAGCGGACTGGTACTCTGGTGGCCAAAAAATAAAAGCGCTGCCCAGCAACGCTTCAAATTCAAGTGGAAAGACACAACACAGTGGAAACGTAAAAACTACGACCTACACAATGTTCTCGGCTTCTATTCAATGATCCTCCTGCTCATCATTGCCCTCACCGGCATGACCTGGGGATTAAGCTGGTACAAAGACTCGGTCTATTGGGCAGTATCGGGAGGCAAACAACGCCCGGAATGGCAAAAACATTTCTCCGATACATTACAAATTGCCAATAGCAGCTTAACCTCTGCAGCAATAGTAGATAAAATTTCTGCCGAAATTGCAGCCAAAGCAGATCCTGATATAGATCACTTTGTTATTTATTTCCCAAACTCAAAAGATAAGGCATCTTCCTTCAGTGTATATGCCTACCCGGCAATGTGGGACTTCAAATACAAGGCCTTTTTCTTTGATCAGTATACCGCCAAACAGATTCCGAATAAGATGGCTTCATATGCCAATGGTAATGCCGCTGACAAACTGCAACATATGTACTATGGCTTACATGTTGGAGAAATTCTGGGGTTCCCGGGAAAAGTATTGGCTTTTCTCGCAAGCCTTGTAGGTGCTTCATTGCCTGTTACCGGTGTTTATATCTGGTGGGGACGCAGAAAAAAAGAAAAGAAAACAACTAAATCGAAAAAAGGCTCTGATACTATATCAAAAGCCAAACCGGCCATCAAAATGGTCAAAAAGAAAACTGAAATAAATCATTCTTAAAACACACTTAACCTTTATTATAATGAAAACTAAATTCTTCACATTCCTATTCCTCCTTGTAGCATCAGCAAGCCAATTGTTTGCACATAACATGTGGATTGAAACCAGTAACACTGGTAAAGTAGGAAAAGAACACATTGCAAAAGTATACCTTGGCGGTTACGGAGAGAACGAAAGAGATTCAACTCAAAACTGGTTCAGCAACACTAAAGAATTTACATTGTGGCTGACAACTCCAAGCGGAGAAAAAAAAGAACTGACAAAAAAAGCCGGTGCCAATTACTTTGAATCAGCTTTCACTCCCGACAAAGAAGGTGTTTACACTTTATCGTTAAGCCATGAACTTGCAGACATTTACGGTACAACTAAATACCAATATTTTGCAGCAAGTAAAATTCAGGTTGGCGCAGCAGCAACCGGAGCTGCTAACCTTGCCAAAGTAAATGACTTAACAGTAGAGACATCTGCTAAAGGCAAAACAATTACTGTAAAAAGTACCTTCAAAGGTAAAAGCACCGGTAAAATCACAATGCTGGTAGGCGCTCCTTCGGGATGGGCAAAACACTTCGAATCAGATGAAAACGGTACATTGGTATTCGATGCTATCTGGCCGGGCTTGTATGTGATAGAAGCCTTCTATACACAACAGGAATCAGGCTCACTTAACGGTAAAGAGTTCAAAAAAATAAGCAACACTGCAACTTATAGTGTAGAAGCTGGCAAATAAAAGCCCACAACCTGCCCGGTTTGGAAAAGCCGGGCAGGTTCTCCTCTCTCCTCCTCATTTATTGTCTATTCTAAGTTAAACTCTTCTAAGACAAATGAATACTTTACGTCCGGGTTTCCGGTGGTACGTTACCGGTATGCCTATACTTTTCCCGAAAACCTTCTTAATTCTCATATTGACTCTGGGTAGTGCCTATGCATTTGCACAAAATACAGGCACAATATCGGGCCAGTTGAAAGACAATACAGGAGCAAATGTTGAATTTGTGGCAGTAGCACTATTTAATGCTGCCGACTCTGCACTAATTAAAAGTACATTGAGTGACGAAAACGGTTTCAAAATAGAGAAAATCCCTTTTGGCACTTACTACATCCGTATCAACTATACAGGATACAAAGCATTTATGAGCTCTGTTATTGAGCTTAATAAAGAACATAAAGACATTACACTCGGTACACTTTCACTTGAGTCTTCAGATATAACACTGGAAACGGTTACCATTACGGCAACGCAACCTTTGATAGAACAGGAAGCTGACCGTATTGTGATGAATGTTGAAAAAAGCATTATGTCTAATGGAAATACAGCACTGGAAGTACTTGAGCGTGCCCCTGGTGTAACTGTTGACGAAGAAGGGAATATAAGCCTGAAAGGCAAACAGGGAGTTACCGTTATGATCAATGGCAAGCTTACCTATTTATCCCAGAAAGAAATAGCTGCATTGCTCAGGGGTACAAGCTCTGCGGGAATTGCGAAAGTTGAAATCATTTCCAACCCTTCGGCCAAGTATGACGCAGCAGGTAATTCCGGTATTATCAATATTATATTAAAGAAGAATTTCAAACCAGGCCTGAACGGTACAGCCTACATCAACGGTGGCACTAGCCGTAAAATAAGATATGGTTCCGGTTTTAACCTCAATTACAGAACAGGGCGTTTCAACATTTTCGGCAATTATGATTATGCATTCAGAGGAGAAAAAGAGTATCAGAACACCAACAGACAATTTACAGGTAGCAATACCAGCGCTTCACAGGCTACAGTAACCGATGAACCTCTGAATACACACAACTTTAAGATCGGAACAGATTTTAATATCAACGATAAAAACACCATAGGTTTTCTTGTAAACGGAAACCTGGGGACTTATTCCAATAAAAGTATCACCGACAATACTATTACCGAAGGCGGCAGTATTAACCGCACCCGTGCCAATAATATCAATAATCAGTATTGGGGCAATCTTTTGTATAACCTGAATTATGCTCACCTTTTTAAACAAGCAGGAAGAGAGCTGACCGCCGACCTGGATTATTCAACTAACTCGTACACATCCGGACAATCGATGGAAAGCAATTTTATAAACCCTCAGCCCCAAGGTTTACAATCTTTCAGGAAAGGGAATATTCCTTCTACGACAAAGATCTATGTGTTGAAAACAGACTATGTACATCCATGGATCTACAAAATAAAAGCAGAAGCAGGGCTTAAATTCAGCCATGTGACGGTTAACAATGATGCCCGCTACGACACCCTTTCTGGTAACACCTGGGTAAAAGATGCCAACACAACAAACAGGTTTACATACCTTGAAAATATACAGGCGGCTTACCTGAACTTCAGTAAAGAAATCGGAAAATTTGCCATACAAGCCGGTTTACGTGCAGAAAACACCCATACTGAAGGTTATCAGGTAACTACAGACTCTTTGGTGATAAGAAATTACTTTCAGTTGTTTCCGAGCCTTTTTGTGACCAACAAGGTCAACGACAATAACCAGGTGCAATTTTCATATAGCAGGCGTGTTGAACGTCCTGATTATGAAGAACTCAATCCTTTCAGGTTCTACAGAGACCCCTATATGTATTATGAAGGCAATCCGTTTCTGAAACCTCAGCTTACAAACTCATTAGAGTTGGGGCACACTTTCAAAAACAAGCTTACTACCACACTGAACTACAGTCAGACAAACGATGTCATTACCTGGATCATTAAACAGAGCGACGCCTCTTCTGGTATTGTAAGTGAAGGCCCTGAGAACCTCAGCAGCATGGTTAATTATGGGGCAAGTGTCTCCGGTACTTTCACTCCTGCTTCCTGGTGGAACCTCAGTGCTTTTTTCAATATTTTTAAGGTTGAGTACCAGAACAGTACATTTCAGAATAGCATAGCAAGTTATACATCTAACTTACAAAACTCTTTTAAAATCATGAAAGGCTTATCTGCTGAGCTTAATGGGTTTTACAGGTCAAAAAGCATTTATGGGGCATTCACTATTGAACCGATGTACTGGGTAAATATTGGCCTGCAACAAAAAATACTAAAAGATAAAGCCAGTATTAAGCTGAGTGTCAATGACCTTTTCCAGACTAAACGCTTTCAGAATTCATCGCAAACAGGAAATGTAAACATGAATTATCTCGCCCGCCTCGACAGCCGATGCCTGATGCTGACGTTTACCTATAATTTTGGTAACAGTCTGATACCTTCTAAGCAAAAGGGAAAAACAGATGATACACAAAACAGGGTAAAAACGGGAGGGTGATTTAGTAGTGAGTAGTGAGTAGTGAGTAGTGAGTAGTGAGTAGTGAGTCAACGCCATTCTCAGAACAGGGTTACAGAAATACTATACTATTTTAAGCTTCTAAAAGGAAATCAATTCTCTCCTGCCAGATATCGCTAACAGGACTCAATTCTCAATAAAAAAAGAAAGGCTGCCTTTACAGGCAGCCTTTCTTTTTTATTATTCTCCGTCTTTCAACTTCAGAACCTCTTTGTCAATTTTATATAAACCGCCATTCTCGGCGCCAATGATATCGAACAGCTCTATACATCTTCTTGCCTGCTGTTCTTCTTCCATTTGTTCATTCAGGAACCAGTCGAAGAATTTAACAGTCTGAAAATCTCTTACCTTATGGCAATGTTCTGTCATTTGGTTAAAGCTTTCTGTAATCGAAATTTCTGATTCTAAAGCCAACTCAAAAACTGAACGCAGGTTTTTAAATGATGACTCTACTTTTGGTACTTCCGGAGAAATAGCCAAAGCACCCATATCCGTTATATAATCGAAAATACGCATCATGTGCTCACGCTCTTCTGCAGACTGCTTTTTAAAGAACTTGCCGCTATTTTCAAGACCTTGTTCGTAGCACCATGCAGACATGGACAGGTAAAGTGAAGATGAATAAGCTTCTTTTACCATTTGTTTATTCAAAAGATCCAAAACTGAATCTTGTAGGGAGGTTTTCTTTCTAATTACTGAAACAGTAGCCATAGTCTTTCCGTTTTGTTTTAAAACAATAGTACTATGTACGAAAAAAATCGCCGATTGTGGCGATTTCAGAGTTATTTCGGCTTAATTTATAAGCAGACTAAACAAATTCGGATTCACAACGAGTGATCCTGTTACGGTACAGAAGGTCGTCTAACTTCAGATTATACATTTCCTGCAGGTACAATTCCCTGAATCTTAAAAAACCTATAATAGTTAGTGTTAACGTATCGCCGTGACTTGAAAGAGGAAGCTGTACTGTATCGAATTCGCTCGACAAATTCATTAAATATACTTCCGGATCATTCTTCAAAAGGAAATTATAAGTATGGATAAACTCACACAGACGTTGTTCATAAACCTCACCGTCAAAATGAATTGCATAGCAACCTGTTTCGCTGCTGTATGAGATAAAAGGAACTGTTTCTATAATTGTTTTCACTCTTTTATAATTATCCGTTACAAATATAGTGTGTTTAGACTTATTATAAATAATACCGGCAAAAAAAGATTAAAGTTCCTTATCTACCGAAGCCTTCATTTTGATAAAATCTCTGCAATAAATTGCGGCCTTAACAATCTGTTTTCTGATAAGAACCACTAAAAAAACAGTACCCCAAAACATAAACACCGGATTTTAATACTTAAGCAATCTAATAACTATCTGGAACAATTCTAAATAAACCCCAGTAATTACATAAAAAAAGCGGTCAGGATCTATAATCCCGGCCGCTTCAAAAAAATGGTAAACCAGCTTAAGCTCTTTCTTCAATAATATCTTCGTTTGGCCATGTTAATTTGATCTTGTCTTTAACAATCTGAGTCAATTCGACCCCAGCCTGCTTTTCTTCAGCCAATGTCTGATCAATTAATTCCACAGCCTCTTTAAGTTCCAATGCTTTAGCCATTACTTTTAATGTGCCGTAAGCTTCTATTTCGTAATGGGCCGCTTTCTGTGCAATTCTTGCCAAAGCTTCATCTCTCAATGGTGTATTAGCATCAGTTTCTTCAATCACCATTTCAGCTTCTTTAGTTAAATGCTCGACTACTTCGCACTTATTCAAAACAGCTTTTTGTTTCAGGTGAGCAAAAATATCCTCTACCCTTCCAACGTGGTTTCTTGCCTGAACAAGATAGGTTACCAATGTATTCTGGAGCACCGCACAAGTAGCAGCTTCGGCTAACTGATGTAAACTACGGACCAGGCGTTGTTCGACCCAGTAAATGTCTTTTAATCTGTCTATAAAAAGTTCTTCCAAAGCTTCAATATCGCCCTGAGTCTCGACAGGAAATAATGTTTGTCTTATAGTAGCCATGATAGTCAAGTTTAGTTAATTCTTCAACTTTTAACACAATAGCAGTGCCAAGAGCTCTTTTTGGAACTTTCTGCTTATAAAAACATCAATAATATTGACTATAAGAGAAAAAAACCGTGTACTATTTCTACAGTCTGAGGGATTTATCTATGAATAATAATTGCAAAACAATTATTATTCAGATACTTTGGCTTTAATTACATTAAACTTATATGGTTACATTACTCCATACAAAGCAGGCCACTCAGCAATTCCTTCAGCTGCCAGAGAATTTGTTCTGAAATATGTTTGCCATTCTCTCCTATTTTTAGGTTATTACTTATCAGAAGATAAAACGATGGTATCTAAAAATGAAATCATAGCACTTGAAGCGCGGCTATACAATGCTATTAAAAGTAGTAATGTTGAAGAGTTAGACGCATTGCTGCATGAAGACTTATTGTTCAATAGTCCGGGAGGCCAGGTTATCACCAAAGCAATGGATCTGGACAATTACCGCTCTGGCAACATGAGTATACAATCGTTTATACCAAGTGATCAGCAAATTAATGTTATCGGAGACACTGCAATAGTTTCTGTTAAAATAGCATTAGAAGGGAAATACCTGGATCAGCCTATTGCCGGGAACTTCCATTATATCCGCGTATGGAAATCATTCAACAATAGCTGGAAAGTAATTGCCGGTGCAGCAAGTGTCTTGTAATCTTTTTAAATAATTATCCGCACTATTAACCGTCTTAATTTTTTATTCCTCAGATTAGGATTTAGACTTCAGGTTCAGCAAATCCTAAAAGTTTATCAATCAATAAAAATCCTCTACAGCAATATCAACGGACAAAATTCAGAATTTCTGGTTAAACAACTCA
>CAZNHL010000113.1:2062-8710 GCA_964572965.1 uncultured Bifidobacteriaceae bacterium | reverse complement strand
TTGGTCCGACAGACATTATGCCGTTTTCCAGACAGGATAGGTAAAAAGGGGATTTTTTATTAAGATTTGTTCCTTGAAAAACAGCAAATGGCTGGCCTTCTGTATAAAAGTCTGTAGTTTTCTCTTCACCGTCTATCTCATAATATTTTCTTACACACCCCTTGAGTATAAAGTAACATAATTCGGGTACTTCGCCTGCTTTTAGAAGTATGTCTCCTTTCTGATAATTGCGAATGTCCAGGTTTTTCAAAATGGCACAGACTTCCTCATCTGTTAGTGAAATGTATTTTGAGAGGTATTTTATAAGTTCATGACCGGATGGGGTTTCTTGTGCATGCGCCATACCATAACAATGTTTTTTTCAGATTGTAAGATAATGAATTTTAAAGTGAGAGCAACGGGCAGAGTCTTATGGCGTAAGCGGCGTTAAAGAATTATATTCCTGTCAATGAAATCCTTTTTATAAGCTCTTCCGATTGGTATCAGGTGTTTTCCTGCCAGATTAATCTTGTTGGATGATATTTTGCTTAAATAGTTGACGTTGATAATGTATGACTTGTGTACCTGACAAAAGTTATTCTCCAGCTTATTTAACCAGTCTTTTAAGGAGTAATACGACAGATACTTTTTTGAATCTGTGATTGCCTCTGTATAGTCCCCGTCAGACTTGATATATAAGATGTCACAAGGCTTCAATTTTAAGATCTCGTGCCCTGATTTAATAAATATTTCATCATTTGAAGCCGTATTTACTATATTCTCAGTTTTTGAAGCCGGGCTATTAACAGATAGAAACTTTGTTACTGCCTGATTAAACCTTTCAAATGAAAAAGGTTTAAGTAAATAATCGACAATGTTGTATTCATAACTTTCCAGCGCAAATTCGGAAAAAGCTGTGGTAAGAATGGTGGGCGGCAAGTTGGTATTCAGCCGGAGAAATTCCATCCCTGAAACCTGAGGTAAGTTAATGTCCAGAAAAACAAGGTCAACGAAATTCTCTTTCAGGAACATCAGCGCTTCATTTGCATTAGTAAATGTCTTGACCAGATCCAGGCTTTCATGAGAGCCAATGTACTTCTGCAGAATCTGTTGAGCAGGGTATTGATCTTCAATAACGATACATTTTAGCATGACTCAACAGGTTTTAAGTTCATAGAAAGTTTAACCTGATACATATTATTTACATTAGAAATGTCTAATTCATGCATTTGGGGATACAGAAGTTGCAGACGTTTTTTTACATTCTCTAATCCGATGCCTGCATGTTCTGTCAATAAGTGTTCCGGGGAGAAGTTATTATTGCAATGCATGACCAGCAAACCATTTTCATGTACCCTGATATCAATAGAAATATCAATATTATTTATGAGACTTACTAAACTGTGTTTGAATGCATTTTCTACAAAAACCACTAGTATAAGTGGAGATATTGCGAAATTTTGAGAGACAGTATCAATAGAAACGCGAACATTCCCTCGCTGGCCTAATTGCAGTTCATGAAGCGCTGTATAGTTCTTTAAGTGGGTTATTTCCTTGGAAAGCGGAACATAGTTTTCTTTACAGTCATATAAATTGTATCGTAAAACAGAAGAAAGCTCTAAAATGATACCTGGTGTCTGAGGAGAATTGTTGATCGCATGGGCGTAAAGATTGTTCAGATTATTGAATAGAAAATGAGGGTTTATCTGGTTCTTTAAAAACTGTAGCTGGCTTTCTTTTACAAGTGCTTTCAGGTTCTCAAATTCTCTTTGTTTTTTGTTATAGTCCCAGGCCAGTTTAAATGCGACAGCAATAATAATGATAGGTAAGGTTTCAATAAGGGTATAGGCAATTCCGGGAAAATAGGTGCCACGTGTGTCCGGATAGTAAATTTGTTCAAGAATGCGTTCGTCTATCTCCACCACAATTGTTATCAAAACAAAAACACTGAAACAGAATAACCACGTTCTTTTTTTATAATAGAACTTTGGCAGCAGGAAGTAATTAATGATCATGGCTGCCATCATATAGTTCGCAAAAAAGACCAGTTTCTGAATATCTAAAAGTGAGGTAAACGTGACATTTTCTTTATGATCCTGATTATAAGAAAAGAAAATCCCCAATACTATAATGATCGCTGTCTGATAGGTTATTTCTTTTAAATTGGCTCTTAAGGCTCCTGGAAGATTTTTCATAAAGTCAATTAGCTTAGTTCTTATGCTGTTCAACCTGCTAATTTGGTTGTTTGCAGAAATATTCTTTACTCTTTCATTTTATATCCCGAGTTTCGTTTTTAGAATAAGTCTAAATAAGAATACAATTTATAGTTTTGAAGTCAATTATCCCTCTGTTTATTAGTTTTATTTTTGCCCTATCCGGATTCGCTCAGTCTTCACACTCCAGTATTTCTGGTAAAATTACTGATACAGAAGGGATCTCAGTTCCTTTTGCCAGTATTTCTATTGATTCATTGAAGCTTGGGACTATGACAGATTCAGCAGGCTTCTTTATCTTAAAAAATATCCCTGCCGGAACACATCGGGTTACAGTTACAAACATTGGTTTTATAAAGCAAACAAAAGTAATTGTTTTAAAAGGAGAAAGCCATCCTAAGCTCAATTTTAAACTGAAGGAAGACCATCAGACTTTGGATGAAGTAGTTATCCGGGAAAAGTCTGAAGCCCAGAAACTTGAAGAATCCGGTTTTAGTGTGGAAGCCATTGAAACCAAGGAAATACAAACTCAAAGTGTTCAAATCAACAGATTATTAGACCGGACTGCCGGAGTGAGGGTGCGTCAGGACGGGGGCATGGGGTCAAATTATAAGTATTCACTGGATGGGATGTCGGGCAATTCCGTTAAGTTCTTTATTGACGGTATTCCAATGGAGTATTTTGGTTCTTCCTATACTATCAATAACCTTCCGGTTTCTCTTATCAAGCGTATCGATGTTTTCAAAGGTGTTGTTCCGGTTGAATTAGGGGCAGATGCTCTTGGTGGAGCAATCAATGTGGTTTCCGATAACAAAAACAAAAATTACCTGGAGGCGAGTTATAGTTATGGCTCTTTTAACACGCATCAGGCTGCCCTGCATGCCCAGTATACCGATTCCGCCAGTAAATTTACTACCCGTATTTCAAGTTTTTATACCTATTCAGACAATAACTATAAAGTGTGGGGGCGTGGTGTAAACTATGCTGATGCGAGTACCGGTTTCAGAGCGGTTGACTTTACCCGGGAGAACCCGGCAAGAAGGTTCAATGATCAGTTTCAGACACTCAATGGCAAAGTGGACATTGGTTTTGTAGAAAAGAAATGGGCTGATCTGTTTTTTATAAGTATGCTGGCATCCACGCAAGAAAAAGGCATACAAACCGGGCAGACAATGGCTACGGTATATGGAAAATTGAGATACAAAGAGGTGCTTGTTATGCCTCATTTGTCTTATCAAAAGAATAACCTTTTTACTAAAGGATTAAACCTTAGTTTGTTTTCCGGCTATACCAAAAGGGAGGGACAAACGATAGATACATCAAGCGCCTTGTATAACTGGAAAGGTGACAAAAGGGATCATCAGCAAGGTGGGGGAGAAATAGGCCGTGATGGCAGGTCCCTGTATACCATGCATGACCAATCCTGGATTACCAGAATCAACCTTACTTACCAGCTTCCTGCTCAGTTCAAATTAGGTTTTAATTACTTTAACTCAGGCACTGACAGGCGTGGAGAAGACCCATATGTAGCCGCCCACCGGGTTCCTAATATTGCACCACAAAGTATTAATACTCAGTTTGCCGGTTTATCCCTTGAAACCAAAAAATGGCAGGAGAGACTATATGTGAACTTATTTGCAAAATGGTATGACTTTAAAATAACCTCCAATAATCTTCAGTATTTTTTAGTGAATGGTCAACACCAGGCAACTGCTGTTCCAATCAGGAATAAACAATCTAATTGGGGTGGAGGAATGGCTACCTCTTATAAGTTCCATCGCCATTTTCTGACAAAGTTTTCTATTGAACAATCTGTTCGTCTTCCTACGCCCACTGAGGCATTAGGTGATGGAATATTAGTGAGGAATAACCCCGGAATCAAACCGGAACAAAGTCTGAACGCCAATCTGGGATTTGTATTGGGAAGGATTCCGATAGGTAGGCTGCATGGCTTAAAGCTTAGTGCCAGTACCTTTTTCAGAGATACACAGAATCAGCTGATCTATGACATTGGGGGTAAGGATAACGGAATATATGAAAATGTGAGCATGACGCAGGGAAAAGGCGTTGAGATGGAGATCGTATATGACCTGAACTATTGGTTAAGAATAAATGCCAATGGAACTTATCTGGATATTCGTAATAATCAGCGTTACGACAAAGGAGCAATTAACGCCGTTTATGGTGACCGCCTTAGAAACACTCCGTATCTGCTAGGTAATGCAGGGGTTTCTGCGAACATACCCAACGTGATTCAAAAAGATGCAAAACTATTTGTTTACATGCATGCCAATTATCTCCATGAATTTTATCTGAGATGGCCAAGTCTGGGGAGTAAGGAAACAAAATATATGATACCAAGCCAGTTGGTTTTTGACCTTGGAGTCGGGTATACATTTCCTAAACAAAATTTAAGCCTGGCATTTGATGTGTCCAATTTTACAGACACTCAGACGTACGACAATTATTTGCTTCAGAAGCCGGGCAGAGCAGTTTTTATCAAAATCAAATATCTAATAAAATCCAAATAATAAGTTTAATCAAAATGAAAAGAACTAATCGATTTTACACGATCAGCGCAGTTGTTTTAACAGCTCTTGTCTTTATTGGCTCCTGCAAAAAAAAGGATGAACCTGCACCGGGAGGGACTAACCTAATGAAATATTTTGTTGGTGTGGAAGTGGATAAAGAATCTTATATGGTTCCGACTAATGATATCATGTCGGGCAAAATCTCAGTAATTGGTAATGGTATTGAAGGTATTGCACACCATGCAGTAGTGAAAGATGGTTACTTGTATGTAATCAACGGAGATGAAGCTACATTGGATAAGTATAAAATTACGGAAAATAGCCTTACAAAAGAAAATGCTATTTCTACTGCAGCAGTAATGTCTGGTTCTTTTGCCCGTTATATGGATTTGACAGAAACAAATGACCTGCTTTTGATGAACTTCCCTAACTCATCAGGGCAAGCACCATATGCTGTTGTGGACATTGCTAGCTTTACAGTTGAAAGTTATGGACGATTCCAGATGCCGGATGTTAAACATTACAAACCAACCTGGGCACGCGCACTTGTTTCGGGTAATAAGGCTTATGTAGCTGCTGAGTATACAGTTCCTTCAGTATTTGGCGATATACCTGATTCGCTTATTACCATTGTATATGACTATCCTTCTTTTACCAATCCAAAGACCCTTTTCAGCAAAGCGTCAGCAGGAAGTGTGGCCGGATATAGAACAAAAGGAACATTTAAGGATGAAAAAGGAGATATCTATTAGTGGAATTTAAGAAGTAATCAATGGGCTTCAAATTCAGAAGATGTGGCTAAAACCCCTTGCGTATTTGTGAGAATTGCCAATGGTGAGTACGATGATTATAAATTAGATGTATCTTCTCATTTTTCAACACCTATAAGTATTTGGAATGCATGGTACGCCGGAAAGGGAATTGTGTATGCCAATATAATATTAGAAAGTGATTTGAGCGTTTGGGGTAATTTGCGTGAAAATTATGGACAGTTACATAAAATAGACCTTTACAACAAGACAGTAACGAAACTGAATATTCCTAAAGTTCCTTTGAATGAGATATTCAGTTTAAATTCAGTAAAAGATGGTAAATTCTATATTCCTGTTTGTATAAAAGGAGGGAAGGCTAATATCTATGAAATTAACATAGGCGGTGGAGCCGACGACTTTAAAGTAGGAGCAGAACTTGATGGGAACAATGTATATGTTCCTTCATTAAATGTGCTTAACTAATTAACGATCATTATCTTAAATAATACCCAATGCCAGATATCTTAATTGATGTCTGGCATTTTTACATTACAGAGAGTTTAATCAGTAAAAGTAGGTACATAAAAAAGGAAACGGCAATAGGTTCTTTTTGGGGAGATTTCTTATATACTATTTGATATTATAAATGTTGAACAGCTTTGAGTGAGGTTACTTTCAGAGGGTTTTGTTTGTAGTGTATGTAAATAAAGAATACTTATATGATCCGAACTACAATATTTCCTTTAAGAAAGTGCTTGCTGCTTCTTTTTTTTGCAGGAGTGATTCTAAATCCGGTTATAGCGCAGATTCAGGTGGATTCTATGAAAACCTCTACCAGTACCTGCTTGAATAACGGGAGTATTTCGGTCTATGCCCAAAGCTCTAACCCTCCTGTGTTATACAGTATTATTGCAGGGCCGGTAACACAAGGTATACAAACTGGCAATGTATTCAACTCCTTACCTTCCGGCACCTTCACCATCCGTATAGCTGACGGGCTTGGTAATACAGAGACAAGAACAGCCACTGTTGCCGGCAACTACCAGCTTCCGGATTTTAATCCTACCAAAACAGATCCGCTTTGTACCGGTAACAGCAATGGCAAAATTAAGGGAAACCTGAGTGCAGGTTCTGGTAAAGCGCCTGTGCAGTGGCAGCTTATTGCTCCTTCTA
>CAZNHL010000113.1:0-2052 GCA_964572965.1 uncultured Bifidobacteriaceae bacterium | reverse complement strand
TCCTTCTACCGTTACCACGGCGCCACAGAGCAGTGACCAGTTTGATAATCTTCCGGCAGGTAATTACACCGTGCGTGTGACCGATGATTGCGGAAGTTACCGTACTTATGTAGTCACACTCACTAATCCCGGTTCTTCTAACCTAAGAATTTCAGGTCTTCCTTATGTTTCCATCGGTTGTCCGACCAGTAATGTTACGCTTTATATGTTGGCCGATTTGCTGCGGGCTCCTTATACTTTTAAATTTGAAACTAAAAACGGTGTTGTTACAACCAGCAATCCAGACCATTTTTCAACCAGTCCTTCCGGTAGCAGCACTTACATTACTGTGCAGCATAGTTTATCAAACCTGACTTATGGAGACTATCTGAAAGTAACTGTGACCGACAACTGCGGGAACACTGCAACAACTCCTTTCTCCTATGCGAGACCATTTAATTTCTGTCCTTCTTATGTTTCCAAGTTCAGTAATTGTATGTACATGACCCGGGCTAATCTGAATATAAACAATTCCGGTTGTACCTCAAGTAATACGATGACTACCTATATGGAACCACCGGTTACCTACGAGTGCATAGATATTGCCACCGGCACTACGATTGAGACTGGAACTGTCAATACCAGTACGGGAGGAGTAAGCTTTATGCCTTTACCGGGAAATAAAACCTATAAGTTTAACATTAAAGATGCTTGTGGAAATAGCTTTTCGCAAAACTACACTATTAAAGATCCTGTGGCGCCCAAACCGGTATATACTAAAAGAATATCAAAAGAGGGTTGTGTAGATTCGGTAGCTACAGGTGAAATAAATACGGAATTTTTCAAATCGGTGCCCAAAGTTATTCTTCTCTCAGGTCCGTCCACATTTGGTAGCACCAAGGAAGACTATACCTATTCCAACACCTATACGTATCCCGCCACTTTTAATTATACCAGTTGGGGCGGAGGAGTTGATACAAGGTATAATTTCTCTATAAAAAACCTTGCACCAGGTACTTACAAATTCAAAATCATCGATTCCTGTGGCACTGAGTTGTTTGATTCTCTGGTGATCAGGAAAACAGATGTGGTTAGTTTGGGACATCAGTTTTCTTATAAAAAAGGATGTCTTGGCAAAAATCAGATTCACTATACTATCAACTCTACCAGATTAGGTAGTATTACAGTTAGCCCCATCAATGTAAATAAATATTATTCCAATATCCCAGGAAACACAATTCGTGATTCTATTTTGAATGTGCCTTCGGGTACCTATCAGGTCACGTATACTTACGGTGCTATCGGCAGTACTAGTGCCAATGCAAATGCAACTCCTCTGGCCTGTGCCAAGGTTACTGAAACTGTTGTAATCAAAGGATATGAAACTCCTGCTGTCTCTACCGGCAATTCTATCATGTGTGGCAAGGCTGCCAATATCGAAGTTATCCCCGATAGCTCAAAAGGAGTGCCTCCTTATCAGTATGAAATCATTTCAGGACCAGAGCTTTTTCCGGTACAAAACAGCAATGTTTTCACAGCCGCTTTGCCCGGTACCTATACCGCACGTATCTATGATATTTGTGGTAATGCTTCTACCAAAAGCATTACGATTGATACTATTTCCTCCCTGTTCAACCCTGATAATGTAGTACGCAACTGTAATAATGTAAAATTCAGTTTCCCTGCTTCGCTTTATTATATGTATCAATGGAAGAAGCCAAACAACACCACTGTCACTACGCCAAGTCTGACCGTAAATCCGATCACGGCTGCTGATACCGGTACCTATTACCTTACCCGTATTTCTTCAATAGCGGGTTGTAAAGATACTGTATATGCTTCTTATCATGTTGCCATGAGCAATGTTTATTCCAGAGAACAAACCATTTGTTCCGGACAATCGATTACTTTAGGTTCACATACATATTTCGCTACGGGAATTTACCATGATACTCTGACGAGCATGTCCGGCTGTGACAGTATCATTGAAGTAAAACTTACTGTGACCGATTTCAAACGTGCCTCTATTTCAAGGGAAATATGCCGGGGTGGAAGCATAACGCTAGGCTTACA
>CAZNHL010000112.1:0-9080 GCA_964572965.1 uncultured Bifidobacteriaceae bacterium | reverse complement strand
AAAACTATTTGCGGGCGTGGTGAAATTGGTAGACATACTTGACTTAGGATCAAGCGCTTCACGGCATGGGGGTTCGAGTCCCTCCGCCCGCACTAAAATTTATGGTGGCTTCGCATCAGCCGAAATCTTCAAAGGGCAAATTTCTGCCCAAATAATTTTGAATAAATAATAATGACAGTTACGCAGGAAAAAGTAAACGACTTGAAATCTAAAGTCGTTATAGATTTGAAAAAAGAAGACCTTGAACCAAAGGTTAATGCAGAACTTAAAAAAGTTTCCAAAACCGTTTCGCTAAAAGGTTTTCGCCCGGGCAACGCGCCTATCGGTTTGGTGAAAAAAATGTACGGCAACAACATTCTTTTTGAAGAGTTGAACAAAGTGCTGAACGATGAAGTGCATAAATTTATCGAAGAAAACCAGTTGAATATTCTTGCGCAGCCGATTCCTGCCGAAGGGCAATCGCTGAATATGGACATCAACAACATTAAAGATGTAAATTTCGCTTTTGAAATTGGTCATGCGCCCGATTTCAGTTTGAGCTATTTGGATAATGCCGCAGCCTTCAATAAATATAAAATTGAAGTAACGGAAACCATGCTGGATGAAGAAGTGGAGCGCATCCGCAAACGTTTTGCGAAGTATGAATATCCCGAAACCATTGAGGAAAAAGACATTCTTACTTTAAGCATTGAAGAATTAAATGAAGCAGGTGCTGTAAAAGAAGGCGGCATCAATACAACCGCAAGTGTGTTGGTTGAATTAGCGAAACCCGAACACAAAGCGCAGTTTTTAAATCTGAAAAAACAAGATGCTTTTGAAGGAAATGTTTTTGAACTTTTCGACAGAGACAGGGAAGGCGTTGCCAAGCATATTTTGAATGTGGCAGACCTTTCAACGCTTGATGCAATTGGCGATAAATTCAAATTGACTTTGAACAACATCACACGCGCATTGCCGGCTGATTTGAACGAAGACTTTTTTCAAAAAGCATTCGGAGAAAACGGTGCGAAAACTGAAGCCGAAATGCGCGACAACATCCGCAAAGATTTAGACAACTATTTTGAAGGTCGCACGGATGTTTTGTTGGTAAACGATTTGTATCGCGGCATCATGGAAAATGTAAACTTCCCGTTGCCCGAAGACTTTTTGAAACGTTGGATAAAAATCAACAACGAGCAGGAAGTTACTGACGAACAAATTGAAAATGATTTCCCTGCTTTTGCAAAACAATTGCGCTGGCAGCTAATCACCGCCCGCATTTCCCGCGAACAAAATTTTGAAGTAACTAATGAAGAATTAGAAGAAAGAGTTCGCCTTCAAACTATTCAGCAATTGTACAGCTACGGCTTGAAAAATTTTGGCGAAGACTGGGTAGAAGGATTCGTTCAAAAGCAATTGAAAGATAAAGAATACGTGCGCAAAACACACGACCAGCTTTTGGATGATAAAGTGTTTGGCTACATCAAAAGCAAAGTGTCGTTACTGGAACAATTGATTTCGTTGGAAACGTTCAATGAAATGGTTCAGAAAGCAAACGAAGCAAGCAATCCTCAATAAAAAAATGAAGCGTAGAGACGTAAAATATTACGTTTCATCACAGACACAAAATATTGTGTCTCTACCGCGTTATCTTATCAACGTAACACTCCCCTTGTAATTCCTTGCAGTTTTGTTGAGGAACGTAACCTGCATGGTGTAAACATAAACACCGGGCGATTGTGCCACGCCTTTGAACGTTCCGTCCCAGCCGATGTTGAAGTCTTCGGTAGCAAATACCAACTCGCCCCAACGGTTGAACACTTTCCATTTGATGGATTTTATACCCACGCCCAACGGAAACAAAATATCGTTGCTGCCGTCATTATTCGGTGAAAAAACATTCGGCATGTAAATCAACGCGCCTTTCAAAACATTGATGGTGATTGTTGCGTTTGAAGTACAATTATTTGCGCTGGTATAAGCCAATGTGTAGGTAATCGTATCATCAGGATTGGCAACAGGATTGGCGCAATCGTTGCACGATAAATTCACATCGGGCTGCCACAAATAAGTTGCGTTGGCTGAGCCGCCCGAAATAACAGGATTCAGCAGCACTGCATTGTTTTCATAAATCGTGGTGTCGGTTGGCAAATCAATTACAGGCGTTGCAAAAACAGTAGCCACCAACGCATCACTTGCCGTGCAGCCGTTGGCATCGGTTACGGTTACGCTGTAAACGCCCGAAGCCGTTGCGGTGGTTGTGTTTGCGGTTGAACCATCGCTCCACAAATAAGCTGCAAAGCCGCTTGGCGCGGTGAGTGTGGCACTTTCGCCCTGACAAAAACTTACATCATCGCCTATCGAAACTGTTATGGATTGAACCGCAGTAATCGTTGCAGAAGCTGTTTGCGAGCAACCCGCAGCATCCGTTACCGTTACGGAATAATTGCCCGATTGCAAGCCGTCAATATTGCTTGTTGTTTCGCTGTTCGACCATGAATAAGTTGTGTTGCCGTTCGCTCCGCTCACATTTGTAGCGATGCTTCCTGTCGGGCTTCCGCAGCCGGGTTGAACCGTTGAAAGCGTAAGATTGAGCGTGTTGTTTGTCGCGCTCACCGAAACATGAACCGTATCTAAACAACTGCCCGCATCGGTTACATACACTACATAATTGCCCGCGCTTACATTCGGGAATGTAGCCGATTGTTGATAGTTGATGCCGTCAATACTGTATTGATATGGCGGAGTTCCTGCGGTAGAAACATTCGCGGAAATTGTGCCGTCATTGCCCGCGCAGCTTGCATCAGTTGCCGTTGCGCTTGCCTGTAAATGGCAACAGCCTGTTGCGGGCGCAACCGTTACCGAGCCTGTGGCTTGGCAGTTGTTCGCATCCGTAACCGTGTAATGGTAAGTTCCTGCCGCAAGGTTTGCCAATGCACCGCCCGTGCCGCTGTTGCTCCATACGATGTTCAATGTTCCTGTTCCGCCCGAAGCAGTGATGCTCACCGCGCCATCATTGCCCGCGCAGGTTTCGGGCGATGCAACAATGTTTGAAACAGTTGGCGCATTCGGGTTCGACAAACTGAATGAAGTATCTTTCACACAATTATTATCTGTGTTGGTGATGGTTACGCTGTACGTTCCCGCGCCAATGCTTGAATTGTTTGCCGTTGCCGCGCTGTTGCTCCAAACGTAAGTATAATTTGCTGCGGGCAAAACGGTTAAATTTATACTGCCGTCATTTGCTCCGCAAGAAGGTTGCGCAAGTGCCGCGCTGATGTTCCATGTGCAACAAGCAGGACCTGCCGAAACCGCCACATTGCCCGTTGCCGAACAACCTGCCGCATCGGTAATTGTTACCGAATAAGTGTTCGGTGAAAGGTTGGAAATGGATGAAACCGTTTCACTGTTACTCCATGAGTAAGTAAGCGTTCCTGTTCCGCCAATGGCAACAACATTTGCCGTTCCGTTGTTATTGCCCAAACAGCTTTCGGCAGTGGCGTTGATGGAAGTTATCACGGGCGGATTCGGCTCGGTGAAAGTTACGGAATTTACTGCCGAACAACCCAAAGCATCCGTAACCGAAACATTGTAAACACCTGCCGCAATGCCGTTTACGGGCACAGTTCCCGCAATGGGAACAACCTGTGTTTGTCCGTTCAGATTCACCGTGTATGGCGCAGTTCCGCCCGCAAGCGTTACGCTCACGCTGCCATTGCTTTGTCCGCAGCTTGGTTCGGTTTGGTTGCTGAATGAAACGGTTGGCGCATTGCTGTTGCTCAGATTGATTGCCGTGTCTTTATTGCACGAAGGATTGCCTGTTTCGGAAACCGTAACGCGGTATTGCCCTGCCGCCAGATTGTTGTGCGCAGCTTGATTCGGCAAGCTGTTGTTCCATGCGTAACTGTAGCTGCCCGAAGGGGAAGGCGTAACGGTGATTTGACCATTGCTTTGTCCGCAGCTTGGTTCAACGGTTGCAACCGCTAAACTGATATTGCAACAATTCGCTCCTGCGGCAATGGTGAAGTTGGTGGTTGCCGTACAATTATTTGCATCGCGCACATTCAGAATGTAGTTGCCCGCAGCAAGATTATTTACGGGGAAAGCACTGATGTTGGTGGTGTTGGAAGGATTGGATGCGGGCGCGTAATTCCATTGCAAAGTTCCCGTGCCGCCCGTTGCGCTTGCAGATGTCAAACTGCCGTTGTTTTGCCCCGAACAGGTTTCCGCAACAACAACAGGTGGGTTGATGGTTGGTGAATTTGACGGATTGATGGTTACCGTGCCCGTGCCCGTGCAATTGTTGGCATCGCGCACGGTTACGTTATACGTTCCCGCAGCAAGGTTGGAAGCCGTTGCCGTTGTGCTGCCCGTTGCGGGCGACCATGTGTAGGTGTATGCGCCCGTGCCGCCCGTTGCCGCAAATGTTGCCGAACCGCTTGTCGCGCTGGCGCAAGTTGCATCTTGTTTGCTTTGTACGGAAACGGTGATGGTGGGGCAAGCATTGCACATCTGAACCGTTGAAACTCTTACCACCGCAACAGTTCCTGTGTTATCAGTAACTCTGATAGAATCGCTGCCCGAAGGAGGCGTAACGGTTGTGCCTGTTCCGAAATTTACCCATTGGGCGGGTGCATTACAAGAGGTAACGGTCGAAAATCCATTTAAACATGAATTAAAGAGTGCGTTCCATGTATAGCCGCAAGCTGTACATTCAGCTTGATTTGTTACAGGATATGTTCCCGCAGGACGCCTATAAGCCCATGTATATGCAGGGTTTCCCGCGCTTGCGGTAAGATTGCCGTTGTTTTCTTTACACACCGAAATCGGGGGGCAGTTATTAACCACAATTTTTATGGAATCTGCGCCACAGGGCAATGTGTAAACGATGGTATGCGTTCCCGCTCCTGCGGTTGCGGGATTGAAAACGCCCGAACTGTTTACGCCCGGTCCGCTCCATGTTCCTCCGGGAGTTGATGTTACCAACGTTACAGGAGGAGCAGTCGGACACATCGGAGGAACCTGACAAATAGTTGCATCGCAGCAAATTATCGGAATAATGCCACAAGCTGCGCCATTGATTACTTCAATGTAGCCTGTTCTTGCACCGCTTGAAGCATCTCCCGTTGAGCCTGCCGCAACAATTTCACCGCTTGTTTTTACATTAACATCATACACATTATAGCTGGTAGGGTAAGTGGCAAGTTGGTTAAGATTTTGGTCGAACTTAACGACTTGATTTTTTGAACCTACAAAAATGTTACCGCAATCGTCAATATCAATACCGCTGTTTTGAACTTGGCTGCCTCCTAAGAATACTGTTGCGAAATTACCTCCGGGAATCGGGGCGGAAGCAACAATGGCAAGCGTAGCTAAGTCGCGTTTATCTAATCTGTTTCCACGATTCACATACGCAAAACCATTAAACGTTCGCAAGGCATGAATACCACTGTTATTTACTCTGAAATTTTCGCACTTGTAGCCTAAATTATAGGTATTGGAAACGGTATATTTAGCATTAGTCGGATTACCGCAAGCGGAGAAATTCTGATTGATATAACCTATCGAATCATGGGACAAGAAATAATACTTCCCATTTCCGGCAGGTGCTATGGTGCGTACTTCTGTACCCGAACCCGATGTTGCTTGCAAACTACCGGAAACATTACCCGAATTCATATCTATCTGATAGATAGTTGGCAGAACCCCTCCTGTTGCCGTACCTCCAACTATTAGTCTTGTTTCATCGCAGTTGAAAGTAATATTCCAATATTCCGCCATAGTGAGAATACCTCCCGGAGCAGTAGTATTGTTCCACACCACTGTACCTGCCGTATTTACCTTTTGAATCCTTGCAACAGAACCTGCCGTTACATAAGAGTTTCCTGCATTATCCACCGCAAAAGTTCCGAGCCAGAAATTTGCCGTGTCGTAAGGTGTGTTGTGTGTCCATAAAAGCGTACCTGCATTGCTGTATTTCTGCAACTGCATCGGCATTACTCCGCCAATGAGATACACATTTCCCGCTGCGTCCTTATCACATTCCCACACGCATTTCCATTGCGTATTGAAGTTGGGCGATTGCACCCAGGGGTCAATTACCACCGTTTGATTTTTGTCGTAAGCATCTAATTTAAAAGTGATGATGTTGTTGCTCACTTCATAAGCCGAAGCGATAACGGCTTTGGAATTTTTTTGATAAAAAGTAAGCGGTGCGTGTTCAATAATATCACCAAAAGAAGTGGCGAAAATTAAGTTTCCGTTTTCGGCTTTTACGATTTTATTCTCCGCCACATAGCGCAGTTTTACATCCGAAAGGTTCGCTCCGGGATGCAATATCAATGAATATTTAATACCGCTTTCGGGGTGAATGGTGTATTCAACATCAATGTTGTTGTAAAGATTTTTGTAGAGCAATTTTTTGTAGCCGTAGCATTTAATATCATCACCTTTCAGTGTTTCCGCAAGTTCGGTATAGGCATGGTAAGCATCCGATTTTCCGCTTGCAATAATTTTCACATCAGAATTTGCGCCAACCCATTCTACATCAATTAGTTCATGTGTTGAAACGGCTTTAGGCTTGCCGTCTCCTTTTTTACGATTTTTGTTTTTAGTTGCAGTATAAAAATGGTGTATTAAACCATTTGGGGTAAAGTACAACATCTTACCTGATTCCTGTACGGCATAACTTATTGCTCTTTTATTCAAGCTATGGTGGCGAATATTAAACTGCCCCTTGTTTTCTATGAACTCGCGGTTTTTGCCATATTCTACCAACCAACTGCCTTTGTTATTTGCAAATAACTGAATTGAAATACCCGCAACGAATGTTGCGACTAACAGTAAAAACTTTCTCATTAAAATTGCTTTGTCGTTCCGTTTTGTATGAACCAAAGATGAAAAAGTTTTCAATTCAATTGTAAATAAAAATTTAGAGAATGGTTGATGGTTAATTACGATTTACACATTTCCACCTTGACAACTTTTCATAATCCATGTATGTTGCTTTTGCTTCCAACAATAATTACGATACATTCGCGTTCTGTTTTCAAAAGAACAATTATGAAAAGCATCATCAAAATAACAGCAATAGCGGCAGTATTTGCCGGAGTTGTGGCTTTGTCTTCGTGCCATCGCCAAACTTGCCCTACTTACACAAAATCCAATAACGAAGTTCCTGCGCAGGTTCGCGCGTAAACGATGAACCGGCTTCCTCTTACAAGCGAGCAGCAATTCCGCGATTTGTTGATTGAATCGGGCAATCGTCCTGTGGCTGTGTTCAAGCACAGCACAAGATGTTCCGTAAGTTCAATGGCAAAACGTTCGTTGGAATCTGATTGGCAAACCGCGACCGATGGGATGCCTTTTTATTTGCTCGACTTGTTGCAGCACCGCGATGTTTCCAACCTTATTGCCGAAACTTTGGGCGTAACACATCAGTCGCCACAACTCATTATTATCAAAAACGGAAAAGCTGTTTATCACGCTTCACACAGTGAGATTGATGTCCATGAAGCAGTTGAATCTGTTCTACAAAAATGAAGTTCATTAAAATCCTTCCGGCAGTAATTGCCCTGACTTTTTTATTGTTTAATGCTTCGTGCGACACGCCCGAAAAATTGTTGAAAAGCACCGACCTTGATTACAAATACAAAAAGGCGATGCAGTGGTACAACAAAAAGCAGTATTACAAATGTATTCCCGTGTTTGAAGAATTGATGGGTTTGTACAAAGGCACAAAATCAACTGAGGACATTTATTATTACTACTGTCTGGCGAATTTCAAGCAGGGCGATTATATCATTTCGGCATATCACTTAAAGAATTTCTACGACCTGTATCCCAACAACGAACACGCGGATGAATGTCTTTATCTTCATGCAAAAAGTTACGAAAAACTTTCGCCCACTTATGAACTTGAACAGACTTACACTTACAAGGCATTAGAAGCATATATGCTTTACATGAGCAATTTCTATGACCCCAAGCGCACGGATTCCTGCAACATCGCCATTTCTAAAATGCGCAAAAAGTTAGAGAAAAAGGCTTTGAGCAATGCCGAATTGTATTACAAAATCGGGCATTACCGCGCTGCGGCAACTTCTTTCGAGCAGCTTCTGGAAACGTATCCCGATATTGATAACACCGAGCGTATTTATTTCATGATTGTAAAGTCGAATCAGAAGTTTGCGCACAACAGTATTCCTTCAAAAAAGGCTGAAAGATATTCGCACGTCATCAACAGTTATGTTACTTTCAAAAAGCGTTTCACTTCGAGTAAATATCTGGAAGAAGCTACGGAATATGAGCAGCAGGCGCATTTTCAAACAGTGAAAGGTTTGCTGGAGCACGGGCAGACTGCGCCATTGGGCGAACGCGAAAGGATTTATGGCAAATGTATTTATGAAGCAGCAGCCCGCAAGGCTTTGATAACTGACCCTAAGATTCAGGCGAAATGCGATGCCATTGCGGAACACGCCAACTTTCTGATTGTAAAAAATCACTTTTTGATTGCCGAAGAAATGCGCGGAGCGGCAAAATCGCAGCCGTTGGAGCAAACTGTGAAAAGTTATATTACATTTGCCGCCCAATTTAAAAACAGTAAGTATGCCCGCGAGGCAGATAAAATGTATCGCACGGCTACAAAAACATTAGAAAAATTGAAAGAAAATGGATAAGTCTAAAAAAGTAAAACTGTCGCAATTGAACCCTTATATTGAAACGCAAAACTTAGAAGCGTTGGCGAAAGAAACGGGCAACATTTACGAATCATTATACATGATTTCTAAAAGAGCGAACCAAATCAGTCAGGAACTGAAAGAAGAGTTGCACGCTAAATTGAAAGATTTTGAAAGCCACGATTCGTTGGAAGAAATAAACGAAAACCGCGAGCAGATTGAAATTTCGCGTTTTTACGAGCGTTTGCCACACGCTACTATTATTGCTACCAACGATTTTGAAGAAGACAATATCTATGTGCGCAACCGTGCCAAAGACGTTGCAGCAGAAAACTAAGTCAATAAAACTTGCGCCATCATGGATTTGAAAGGAAAGAAAATCTTGCTGGGCGTTTGCGGTTCTATTGCAGCATATAAAAGCGC
>CAZNHL010000111.1:9128-9383 GCA_964572965.1 uncultured Bifidobacteriaceae bacterium | reverse complement strand
TTACCAGACGCCTTATCAATCGTTTGTGTGGCTGCGGATCCTTTAAACTCTACTTTACCTGTACCCGGGTTAAACACCCCGTTATTGGTCCAGTCTCCGTAAACCTGCAAAACAGACCCTTTCAGCATGGTCAATGAGGCATTTGTTCCGATAGACAGGTTTTTTGACACAATAGTACTTCCGGAAGGCACCACCGGATAATGAGTAGCAGATGGAAGTATTACCGCATCAATTATACTGGTAGGAATAATCCCG
>CAZNHL010000111.1:0-9118 GCA_964572965.1 uncultured Bifidobacteriaceae bacterium | reverse complement strand
TTATTGTACCCAGCCAAGAACCCGGAGGGTTTACAGTAAGTAATGCCGGATTCGATATATCATTAGGAATACAGGTAGCTGCGACCCTTGCTCTATATAAATGCCCATTAATAGAAGCTGATATATTCGTCAATGTCAAATTACCAGTAGTTACACCTGAATAAATACCACCATTAGACAAATTATTCCAGGTAGTACCATTATACTCCTGCCATTGAACAACAGCCGTTACAGGTGAAACAGATACCGAGAATGAAGTATTGCCCCCCTGACAAATAGCAGGAGAATTGACAGGCTGAGTAACAACTTTAGGTAATGGATTTACTGTCAAATTACCCCCTACTGCACTCAATGTAGTACAGCCGCTGAAATTTGCCTGACATTTAAATACATATCCGCTAAGAGAAGCTGAAATATTCGCCACCGATAAAATATTTGTAGTGCTACCGGTAAACGTGCTATTGTCGCTGATAAGGGTATTAGGACCTCCTGACGCTGAATAATACCAGCTATAAGTTATTGCTCCTATTGCAGTAGCAGTAACAGGGTATGTTGTCCCTACCCCCTCACATACTGTGCGATTCGGCGGATTAGAGGTAAATACAGGAGCAGTACCAACTGATAGAGTTGCTACATTACTTGTATCTGACGGAGGATTACAGTTACCACTAACTATACAACGATACTTATATCCGTTAAAGCTTGCCGGTGTATTTGATACAGACAACGTAGCAGTTGTTCCATTTTGATGGTTAACTCCTGACACATTAGCCCATGTAGCGCCGTTATTCGTGGATACCTGCCACTGATACGACAAGGCTCCACCTGAAGCAGCTATTGAAACCGAGGTATTTGTCCCCTGACAAGCCGAGAAATTAGATGGCCCTGTTGTGATAACCGTTGCGGGATTAACAGTTATTTTTATAACAACAGGAGTTGTATTCGCATTACAGTTACCTGCATTAACGACACGTCTGTAATAAGTATCCTGCGTTAAAGCACCAGGACTATAGTTGATATTACCTGAAGCGCCTGACGCTGTACTCCAGGCAGCATTATCCAAACTGCTTTGCCATAGATAAGTAAAAGCTACAGGAGTTGTCGCACCTCCACCGAGAGGTGTAGACCCTACCAATTGGGCAGGTATATCTCCGGCACAAATAGTTTGAGTTGGGCTAACTGTATTCGATGAAATTGAAGGATAAACTGTAATAGTAGCTTGATTAGAAATAACAGGAGCTCCACAACTGCTTGATACAATTACCCTATACTTGTACCCGCTCATAACATTGGTAGCGCTATTAATTGTCAAACTGTTTGTAGAGAAATTTGTATACAAACCATTATAGCTTGTTAAAATATCTGCAAAACCGCCACCATTATCTACTTGCCATTTATAGGTCAGGTTCAAACCTGTTGCTGCAGTACTGATAGCAATATTTCTGCCGCTACAAGAAGTCGCATTTGCTGGAGGGGTAAGAATTGTTACCGTTCCATTAGTGCTTAAAGTAGCTCCGCCGGCAGGAGTCGGAGTAGTTACAGTACCACAAGTCCCGATAACCTTAATTTTATACCGGAAATTATCCATACCTACAGTTGCACTGCTGATATTTAAAGTTGATGTAGTAACATCAGAATAAGGTGCCGTATTAGTTAAATCAGTATATGAAGCTCCGCTATTGGTTGAGACTTGCCATTGATAACCAAGAATTGCCCCGCTGGCAGCTACACTAAAAGATACCGGCTCTCCAGGACATACACTTGCTCCTGCAGGTACAGTAGTAATAGAAACCGGCTGAATAATATTAACCACAACAGATGAACTTGTATTAGTACAGCCACCTGACTTAACAACCCTCCGGAAGTAAGCAGGACTTGTCAGGTTCCCTGTTGCCTGAGGTGTAGCATTTGTCCCTCCCGAAATATCATTAAATGTTGTATTATCAGCAGAAGATTGCCATTGGTAACTATATGAACCAGCGCCTGCCCCGCCCGAAGGCCCGGTAGCTGTTATGGTAGTAGCTGTTCCGGAACAGACACCTGCTGCTGCCGGAGTTACAGTATTATTTGCAATTACATTATTAACAGTTAAAATACCTTGCGATCTGGCGGAAGCTGTAGTATCTGTCCCGCATCCGGAACTAATAATGACGCGATACCTATAAGTACTCATTGACACTGTAGCATTAGTAATTGTCAATGTATTGGTCTGAACATTACTATAAGGAGTTGTATTGGTCAGGTCTGTATAACTTGTTCCTCCATTTGTAGACAACTGCCATTTATAGCTCAATGAAGAACCTGAACCGACTACAGTAAAGCTTGTATTTGACCCTGTACATATAGAGTTATTAGTAGGTTGCGTAGTAATAACTGACTTACCTATTGTAAGAGTAGCCACAGCAGAAGTTGCAGTAGTTGGGGTACAACCGGCACCCGATGTTACAACTACACGATACTGATAACCGGCCATACCCGATACTGCACCTGTAATATTCAGTGTAGAAGTAGTAGCATTTGAGTATACACCTGCGTTAGGAACACTATTCCAGGTAGAACCATTATTAGTAGAGATTTGCCACTGATAAGTTAACCCCTTACCTACAGCAGTTGCACTGAAAGCTATATTAGCTCCGGGACAAACAGAGCCACTTACCGGAGAATTTGTTACTGCTGTTGCAGGGCTTATAGTTACAGCAACTACATTACTGGAAACGGTACCACAGGCCGTTACATTTCTTCTGAACCAGGTATTGACTGTCAATCCACCAGAAGTATAGTTTGCATTTGTAGCTCCCGGAATATTAGTAAATGTTACATTATCAGTAGAAGACTGCCACTGATAATTGTATAAACCATTGCCTCCGGTTGCCAGCGTCTGATTAGTCATAGCTGCAGCAAAACCATTACAAACAGACTGATCAGAACCGATAGTCCCTGCCGCCAATACCGAATTTACGGTAACGGTTACAACATTTGAGTTAGCTGTATTACCACAAGCATCCTTAGACATTCTTCTGTAATAAGCATTTTGTGTTAAAGCAGCAGTTTCTGAATAAGTATTAGCCGTGGCTCCTGAGATATTCGTGAATGTTACATTATCAGTAGATTTCTGCCATTGGTAATATACATAACAAGAGCTTACAGCTACAGACTGTTCAGTAAAGGTTGACGGTATAGCCCCATTACATATTGTTTGACTGGCACCTATTGAGCCTGGCGCTACAGATGTTGCCGGCGTAACAGGTGTCAAAGTTATATTCAAGCCACCAGGGCCTCCGTTATTGAAGAATCTCACCTCAACAACAGTAGAAGCGGTAATTGTACCTGTCCAGACATTTGTTTCTGATGTACAGCATGCATTATTAAGATATACCTGAACATTATCTATAAATAAAGCAACGCCATCGTCATGATAAGGAATATCAATACGATAAGTTCCAGGTTTCAGATTAGTCCTGATAAACCTCACAGAATAGTTTGTATTGTTAACCAGGCAACCCTGATAATTACTTGCATTAGAAGGAGAACCAGCACTCGTATAAATGACCCTTGTATCTAAATTAACGGTCGTATCGGTATAATACCCATTATAGTTACTGTAATTTGTTGCACTATATACATATGCATTCCAGAAACCATTTCCCGCTATTCCGGGTGTACCAGGAATAGTATTATTCAATGTTAACAATACGGAAGCGGTAGTAACTGCAGCATTTCCGCAATTATCAGTGGCTTTACGCCTGAAGTAAGCAGAGCTTGTAAGCGGACTACTTGCAGTAAATGCAGCGCTGGTAGCACCATAAATATCTGTCCAGGGCTCACTACCCGTTAAAGAAGATTGCCATTGATAAACAGGAGTACAACCTCCACTGGCAGGCGTAACAGAATTAATGGTCGGTAAGCTTGAACTACAGAATGTTGACGGGAATGCAGAAATCGTACCTGGCACCAATGAATTTGGAGCGGTCGGGCCTAAATCGGTAAACCGTACCTGTATTTGACCAACACCACCATAATTAACATTTCTGAACTCAACTGTTGATGTTGCAGTTAATTTACCCACCCAAACATTATTCAAAGGAGTGCCACAACCTGCAACATAAGGAGAAAAAAGTTGCTGAACTCCATTGATAAACAAATACACGTCATCATCCCAACAAGGAATATCTATCTGATAATAGCTCTCGTCGAAATTTGTGCGCTTTATTTTTATTGAATAATTATTAGCTATTTGCTGACACCCCTGATAACCCGTCATTGATGAAGGCCATGACGTAGAAGGATAATAATCTATACTTCTGAAAGAATACTTGTTTACTCCCGAGGTTGTACCTGTTTGTGTACCATAACCAACATAAGTACCAAATGCCTGATCATCATACATAGAGAAGTTCCAAGTACCGTTACCGAATTCTTCAGACGGAACAGGAGCCGAATTATTAATAGTTACAGAAATGGCAGCAGAATTTGCGCTATTTCCACAAACATCATATGCTATTCTTCTGAACCACGTATTTACATAAATACTTTGCGGATAAGTCAAAGTAGCGCTATTAGAAGAAGCAATATCTGTCCATGGAGCACTGCCTGTTGTTGAATATTGCCATTTATAATAACTTATGCTGCACCCGCCAGACGGAGAACTTACATTTGTAAATGGGTTGGGATTATCACCGGCACATATAATCTGATCACTCCCTATTGAACCGCCCAATAATGGTGTTGGAGTAACTGGTGTAAATGTAAGACCAGAAGAATTACTTCCTGCGTTCCCATACCATCTCCACTCAACATAAGAATCTGCATCTAAGGGACCAGTCCAAACATTACTTATAGCATTACAACATCCCCAAGTAGCTATTGTTGTTCCATTAATAATCAAAGTTGCTCCATCATCCCTTGAAGAAATATCTATTTGGTAAGCAGGCGTTCCTGCCGGAAACCCTTGTCGCTTATAAATAGACGAATAATAAGTATTTTGAATCTGACATCCCTGATACCCGGATGCAAATGAAGGGCTTTGTGTAGTTGTGAACCGGTTTGTAGTAGCAAAACTCAAATTATTCTCCACATAATAGCCGGCATAGTTTGTGTAATTATTGCTTTTATAAGAGTAAACATTCCAAACATTATTACCATATTCTGTCGGATCACCATAAACGCCGTTATCAATTTTTACAGAAACAACATTTGAATAAACTAACCGGTTACAATCATCTGTAATCCCTCTTCTGTAATAACTATCAGCATTGACAGCTGTTCCAACGTTGTAAGTCGCAGAAGTTGCCCCTGTAATATTTGTCCAGGATAAACTGTCCGGAGAATATTGCCACTGATAGCTATTTACCGCAGGTATGGTTTTTCCGCCAAACGTACAACCAGATGTTCCCGCTGTTGTTGAAGAGAAACTGCTCTGAGGAATCTGACCGGAACAAAGTTTCTGGCTACCCTCAATTAAACCTGCATCCAATGCAGCAGGATTAATAACCGGAGTAATTGTAAGTGATGAAGAATTAGGCAATACATTTCCCGTCCATTGATATTCTACTTGATCTATAGAAGTCAATTGACCTGTCCAAACATTCGTATTTGTAAGACCATTCCCACTGATAATTGCAGCTCCGTTAATTATCAATGAAAATGGCTCTGTTGTCGAAACTCCAATCTGGTAATAACCCGAAGCAAAATTTGTACGTTTTGCACTTGTAAAAAAGTTATTCACAGCTACACCACAACCCAGATAGGTGCTGGCATATTGTGGTGTCTGCGTATTGGTAAACGAGTTAGTAGTGATCAGGCTTAACGTTGTATCTGTATAGTACCCTACATAATTAGTGGCATTGTTTGCATTATAGGTATAAACATTCCATTGATTATCACCAAACACACCAGGACTAACCAGTGCTGGCACTGTGCCAGGTTCTGCTAATTGCAGTATGCCCAAACTTGTAAAATTATTAACCTGAGTATTGGTAGTATTTCTGGTACCCGGATTGGTATATATCCATCTTGTTCCATTATAGACTAGCCCTGTTAAATTAGCAGTGTTAGTTCCCGCATCTAAATCTGTGGCCACAAAATTAGCTGTGACAGTGTACAAATTGGTTGAAGCAAGCACCAGTGTATTAGCTGTAAGTGTCCAGGTCCTGTTAACACTCCTGTCTACATTTAAACAAGGACTATTAAAACCAACAGCATCCCCGTCATCTGTACGGGCAGTTACGTAACCGGCAGTCGAGATATTAGACGCGCCCAAGTCTACACCTGCATAAACGGAAGACGTTCCGACAGCAAAAGTTCTTGTCTGATTACCTCCTGAATAATTTCTTCGAAGGTTACCATTTACCCAGCCGGTCGCCGCACCAAATCCAGACAAAGTTCCGGATCCAGTATTCGTCATGATCACTGTATTACTCCCTGTAGTTAAAACCCCTTTGACAAAAATCAGATTTCCTGAAATAGTTAAGTCTGAATCTGTTAAAGTATAGTAATTATTCAAAGCATCTGAAGGCTGGCCAATAGTCACATTTTGTATTGCAGGTACTCCCGAAATACTTTGAGAGTTAGCCCTGAAAATATAAACGCCTGTCCCGGATACAAATGAACCATTATTCGTCAATCCTCCTTCAAAAATAGTCTGACTGGAAAATCCTGTAGCTGCTGCCCCCCAGGCTCCCTGGTTAACTACTGCGCCCACAAACAAATTCGTGCCCGCTCCATTGTTATCATAAAGCCTTCCTGTTGCAAGTATTGTAGTTGTTCCATTAACAGTCAGGCTACCCTGATTCAAATTGACATCATAGTTATATGCACTTTCCCCTCCTATTACAAAGCTACCATTAACCGTCGTTGTGACATTGCTTTCTAATGTCTTAGTTCTTTGAACTGTAATAACTCCATTTACATTCAAATTGTAGTAAACAGTACCCTTTATTGTCTGATCTCCGTTTCTGTTATAGTTAACAGTGTTTCCTGTGGCCACTGCTGTAAAAATCCCCGTTGTCATAGGAGCAGCTGTAGACTGAAAATTCAACACAGAAGCAGCAAGACTGTTTTTATATTCTGAACTAGATGAAACACCATTCAGCGTACCAGTAATGGTGATGGCAGTCTGATTATCAAAAACAACAGCAGAATTAACAGTAACGGTATTGAAAGTAATTGACCCTGCGCCTGTTATGCCCAGGTTAGAACCGATAATAGACGGGTTAGCAGTAGCATTAAAGGTGGCACCGGAAGCAACAGCAATATTATTATTAAAAGTACTGTTATTACCACTTATTGTCAGAGTTCCTCCAAGAGCGTTGACAGTACCGTTAAACATATTAACAGTACTTGGTGCTGTACCTGAAAAACTGAAAGTTGCAGTACCACTATTATTAAGAGCTCCGTTCAGCGTACATCTTCCCGAAGCAGTAAAAGTTGCTCCAGATATTATGGCTAATGTACTTGAAAACGTACTGACACTACTTAAATTCGCTGTTCCACTATTGGTTACTGCACCTATATAAGCATAAGTACCAGCGTTGGCTGTATAAGTACCTGTATTATTAAAAGTACCGGCAAAGGTAATTGAAACTGCTGTTGCAGAACCAGTAAAACTACCCGAGTTAGTTACAGCACCGGAATAAAGGTAAGTACCGGATCCTTGTGTATATGTCCCTGTATTATCAAAAGTATTTGAAAATGTATTGCTCGCATTCCCGAGACTCACATTACCCGCATTAGAAAATACCCCTGTAAAAACAGTTGTATTATTACCGGAAATTATTCTGCCATTAGCCGTTACCGTAGTAGCACCATTCACAGTAAGATTACTTGTCCCTAAAGAAAGTCTATTATAAATTGTAGCGCTTGTACCATCAACAGTCAAAGTATTAGCAGTAACATCACCTCCAAGAGATTTTGTCCTCCAGACAGTAAGTATACCCTCTATTTTAGATTATAGTAAATTGCTGACTTTATGGTTTGATCGCGGTCTCCGCTATAATTGATCGTGTTGCCGATAACCGTCGCCGTCAACTTTCCTGTTGCCATGGGTGCGCCTGCTCCCATATAATTCAATACAGAACTCCCCAGGCTATTGATAAATTCTGAATTGGCATTAGATCCGACCAGGTTACCGGAAATGGTAATCGTCGTTTGATTTGTTACAATAATATCATTGTTAATGGTGACAGAACTGCCAAAAACGATAGAACCCGCACCACCAATGACACTATTAGCTGCAAATGTACATGCACCCAAAGGATTAAATGTACCTGATGTATTTAAGGAAGATCCGGTATTAAAAGTTACAGTACCAGTAGGTCTAAATAACCCTGAAACATTCAGATTACCTGTATTAAAAACCGTATTACCTGCCCCATTATGTGTACCTGCAACATTGTAGGTAGTAAAGTTAAGAGTAGTAGTACTGCTGCTCACAGTTAAAACACCTCCACTAGCCACCGTTACCGCAGTAGCTGTTACACCACCATTAAAGTTTGCAGTTAGTGTTCCGTTAATTACCAGATTCGGAATTGTATTAGCTGTTAAAGCAACCACTGTATTAACTGCAGAACCTGACTGGATTGTTACGGTGTTTGATGCGGGGCTGGTAAATGCCGTCTGACCCGGCCATTGAGTTGTTGCTTTCCAAGGATTTCCGGGCAATAAAGAGGCGTCATAAATTTCCCAGTTAGTTGCTGTATTCCAGGCAAGATTAGTACCTGTTTTAGACCTATAATCTCCATTGATTTGGCCATATGAAATACTTGCAGAAAAGAAACAAACTATAAGTACCAGATACTTAGTAAAGTTTGACATAGTGATTGTTTATATATATTATGCTACAGATAATAATGGGATTAAAGTCCCTAATGCCATTTTTAGCCAGGTAAACACCCGGAAATTGTATACAAAATCAACTCTTTAACAAATATAATAACCTTTTGAATTAAATAGCCAAAACTTATTATAAAATAAACCGTGGCTCATAGCTTTTATAAAAACAAAAGCCCATCTCTACTAAAAGGGCGACGGGCTTTTGTTTACAAAAACTTCCAACAGATAAATTACTTAATCAACACCAATTTATCTAAATATGTACGGTCAGCACCGGTTATACGAACGA
>CAZNHL010000110.1:0-9456 GCA_964572965.1 uncultured Bifidobacteriaceae bacterium | reverse complement strand
AGTAGTGAGTAGTGAGTAGTGAGGCTACGCCATGCTCAAAACAGGGTTACAAAAATTTTACACTATTTTGATGTCGGGTCTTCTAAAAAGAAAATCAATTCTCTCCCGCTAAATATCGCCAGCGGGACTCAATTCTCAATTAAACAACGTCTTCCAAAATGGTAGCAAAGGAGGCAAATTTGCCATTATAGGCTCTGAGCAATTGATCATTTAATTGAGGAACATGATTTTTTTCGAAAGCACCTACATCTGCCAGTCCGCTGAAATTAAACTGAAAAGAATATGTTACACCACCCTGCTCGTAAATAGTAGACAATAAGCGTAATATACGATGTTCCAGTACCAAACCTGAAAGCAATGCCTGTTTCACATAGACCTGCTCCATAAATTCAAGCCATTCTTTTTCTATTTGACTGTCAAGATTGAAGGTAATGTTGTAAAGGATCATGCGCGTAATATTGTTTCAGTCTGCTAAATTACGATAAATTTAATTTGTAGTAATTAACAACTCCAAAACTATACACTTGGACGAGGAGGAGCAGACTGCTCTATATAAGCAACACCATTATGATTTTCAATGATTTTTACGCATAAAGTACTTGAGAAAGTATGCATAAAAGCATGATGGGTTGTTAATACTGCATCTTGGAGTGGCTGGTCAGATTCTAAATCACATATAGTTAAACCAACATCTTGACACTCTTTTTTAGAAATATGTCTGGCATGTGATTTTTGAATAGTATGGTTAGCAAATGTTTTTATGATTTTTTCAACTTTGTCTCTATCACCGTTACACATATTATTTAAGAGCCACTCGAAAACCATCTTTTCAGACCACTCTATAGCCTGTTTACAAGCTCCAAGAAAAGTAGGATGGTACTTGCTAATAATCGCTTGCCATAATGGGGCGGATTGAGGGTTTTGTTTAATATCTTCCTTAGCCTGTTCAAATTCATTCAATACCGCTTGGCAAGCTAGTCCTCCCATTTGGGGGTCTATTGGACCTAAATTTGAATGTTTACCCATGACAATTTCTTTTGAGGCAAAAGCAATCATCGTTCCCGCTGACATAGATATTTGAGGCACTATAACTCTAATGTTTTTATCAAACATTGAATACAAATAATCTACCAAGGATTCTGTAGCGGCAATATCCCCTCCTGGTGTATGTAATATTAAATCTAATCCTTTTGTTCTATCCAGTTTATGTATTGCTAACATAAAACCAGATTTATCTTTATCATTTACAGCGGTATCAGGAGCTTGTGGTTTTTGAAGCCAGCCAGAATAATAGGCTATAGTATTTCTGCCGGTTATTTCAGAGACTTTTTTAAGATACTTTCTTCTTACAGTATCAAGAGGATTTGTGTTAGGGTTTCTCTGTAATTCTTGATGAATTTCAACAACTACTTCATTCCAATTTGGCATACAATTATAATGATCTTATTAATGTCGTATTTCCAAATGTTTGAATAGGTGTGTAGCTATCGTCATACATGGATAGTTTTTGGAAAAAATCCCCCTTCTTTGACCATTCCGTTTTAACAATTACAGAGTTTTCGGAACAGCTCATGATTTTTTGATAGTCAGATTCAAAGCTCTGATTCTCTTTTTCATTTAAATCTTTGTGTGGATTTTCCATAGCGCAAATGTACGAATTATAAATAAAACGTTGATATGATAAAAATAGTGCTGGTCGTATGTTTTAAAAGTTTTCTCAAAAAATAAATATATACAAAAATTGGAGCGGAACCAACTTCATATGTAGAGAATTTAAATACTACAATAGGCTTGAATTCATACTCTATAATCGATAAATTACTCTGAGGACAATCCAAGTGTACATGCTTTTTCTATTCCGGTATTTATAGGCTACCGTCTTTTGGGTAGTCTTGAAAATGAAAGCCTGATCAATCTGCGTGTATTTGGTGGTGGTACTTATCACAACATTTATTCAGTAAATAACACCGGAAACTCCTCAATTTCCATCAGAAAAGAAGATTTCAACGAATCCATTTTTGGTGCCAATTTCGGAGCAGGGCTTGATATACTGATATTCTTCCTTGACGTTAATTATGAAATAGGCCTGAACTCCATCAGCAACAACAACAATGGTTTACGGGCTAATATTTTTTCCGCCAATGCGGGTCTCAGGATAAAATTATAAGTTAAGTAAAACATAAAAAGGGAGCTGTCAATAGCTCCCTTTTTATTTCCCTTAGCCCGTTCTTTGATATTAATTATCTCCTTTTATTATACGGAAAGTTTCTGTTATCTCACCAGTGTGTATTTCCAGAATATAAAGACCGTTGGATAAGCCGGAAATATCAATTTGGTCATGTACATAGGTCTGCTGTAGTAATTTCTCACCCAACAAATTATATACAACAACATCATGCCGGTCATGAAAATTGTCAGAAGATATATAAACAATACTTGCTGTAGGGTTAGGATAGGTCTTTACAGCAGTTTTTTCAGAAAGAAGATCATTAATACCAGAAACAATATCCGTTTGCTCTAGCTTTAAAATATAGCTTTCGCGTTCTCTGAGCTGAATACTTGAGCTATAATTGAGTACATGGCTATTTTCCGAAGGGTCAAAATCTGTTTTGCCAGCAAATACTCCTGATGTTATAATATTGCAGTTTTTGTCAATAAAAAGGTTTTCCGGGTATACCCCTGCCAGGAAGCTGCCAGACTGACCTTCTACTATTTTAAAATGTTTTGCCCAGCCTGTTTCTCCGTCAGGCTTAAACTTAAGCAGATACCCTTCCCGGGTACCTCCGGACAAAACAGCGGTTCCCTTACCAAAACTGAAATCTACCGTGTTGTTAAAATTCCCTGCCGCAAAAACATTTCCAAGCCCGTCAGTCGTCAGCGCCATATTTTCTCCCCAAAACAAGTGCTTTGCCCAGACAAAGTTTCCTTCACTGTTCAGTTTGGAAAAATAGGTATTATACCCGGGTGAAGTAGGTGTAAATGTATAAGTACCTGCTCCCGGGTCAAAATCAGCAACTCCGTCAAAAGTTCCTGTAGTATATACATTCCCCAAAAGATCCACTGCAATGGCAGTCGGAACATCCCTCAGACTACCACCCATGCTCTTTGCCCAAAGTAAATTCCCTGAAGAATCCATTTTGCTTACATAGACATCTGAATCTATCTCAGAAGTGGTTAGTATTAAAGAGTTTTGAGACTGGCCAAAGTTTATAGTTCCGCTATAAGAACCTGTTACATATACCTGCTTTTGGGCATCAACTGTGATAGCCCTTGGCGTAACATCGTCCATATTGGCGCCAGTGGTAATATATTGCCGGGTCCATCTGTTACTCCCGTCAGAAGCTCTGAGTTTAGTGATGTATCCTTTTTTAGTTTCATATTGGTTTGGATCAATCGAACTGTCAAACGCTGATGGTATCCCATTATAACTCGCTCCTGTCAGATACACTCCGGAGGCATCTGCAAAAATACTTTTCAGCCAAGGTATAGCTTCTGGGCTGGCATCAACTTTTTTACCCCAGATAAATATACCGTCTGTATCAAGTTTTGCAATAAAACCAGCCTCATAAGCTTTAGGTGTAATTAAGAATGTAGTACTGCCCGGATCAATATCAACAGAGCCTGAATAGATTACAAGGGTTCCGGTAATATAAATATTTCCAGACTGATCAGATGCTATCATGTTTGCCTTGTCATCTTGTAAACCGCCGATGCGTTTTGCCCAAAGAAATTCTCCGGCAGAGTTCTGCTTACTGATTACAATATCCGCTTTCCCTGCTGAAGTAAGGGAAAAAGAACCGAATGTTCGTGTTCCCGAAAAAGTGCCTAGCCTGTATATGTTTCCCGAACCGTCTATTGCTGCAGAAGAGTACCGTTCGTATGAAGCGATAACCTCTTCATTAAGGATACTTTGTGCCCAGTCAAATTTTACAGAAGAAGAGTTGACAGTACATGCTTCAACAGCAATACCAGCAGAAATAACTTTAACCTGATTTGAAATTGCCGTCTGGCTTGTAAGGCAGCTGCCTCCGGTAATTGTAATTGTACACTGAACTACGTCATCTTTCTGAAGACCGGCAGCATTCCATGTTGCTGAAGCAGACTGCTGTTGCTGAATCCCGTTTTTAGTAAACCTATAAGCTACACTTCCCCCGGCAACATTACTTGCCGAAGCAGTAAACACTTGAGCTCCTTCTGTAACTGTAACCGGCGAAATTGATACTGCCGGTGTTACCGGTGTACAGTTGCTTACTGTGACACTGTTAGACAATATGGAGTTGACCGAAATACAGGTTCCTCCTGTGATGGTAACAAAACACTGAATTACATCACCAGCCACAAGGCCAGATGCACTCCAAGTATTAACGGAACCACTTTGCTGTAAAGACCCGTTTTTTCTGAACTCATAGCTGACTGTCCCGCCACCTGTATTTAGTGAAGTAGCGGTAAATGTGTGATTTCCGGACGTAGCAGTAGCAGGTGAAATAGTAACAGAAGGGCTTACCGGTGTGCATTGTACTGTTACCGTATTTGAAACTGCGGTATTCTGGCTCAGGCATGATGCCCCCGTAACAGTAATTTCACAGGTTATGGTATTGCCTGTAGCAAGTCCAGTTGATGCCCATGTAGGACTGCTTCCATTCTGCTGAGAAACGCCATTCTTTTTAAAATTATAAGTGATTATCCCGCTGCCGGTATTTGAAGCTGTAGCCGTAAATGTGTGATTTCCCTCCATAATATTTACGGGAACAATACTCACTGCCGGTGTCTGCGTGGAAGCACAGTTTACTACCAGGCTTACAGGAATTCTGTCTACCCTTGCTCCTGTTGATGTTAATGAAAGGTTTGGCTGCAAACTTCCGACTGTGTTACTTGACCTGAGCCTTGCATATACAAGAGCTGCTACTCTGCCTGAAGTCGGACTGATACTGATTAAGCTTGCTGTGTAAGGACCTGTAGAATTCAGGGAAAACTCAAACGCTGAAGATCCCCCCAAAGTAAGTACATCTGTCAGGTTACGTCCAAAGATGTTAAATGTCTGAGACGCCGACGCTGTACCTGCTGTTGTTGTAAATTGTTGGAGCTTTGGGAAAGCTACAGTTCTTATTCTATGGCCGGAGTTCTCCGAAATAAACAGTTTTCCTGATGTGTCAGCAACAATACAAAAAGGAGAAGCAAAACCAGCTTCAGAAGTAAGTCCTTCTTTTAATACTCCTGTAGAACCAAAACCACTGACTGTTGTTACTATACCTGTGTTTGTGGCTTTTCTGATAAGGAAGTTTTTGGAGTCAAGAATAAAAAACTCACCGGAAGAGTTAGCAGTGATGGATAATGGTTCATTAAACTTAGAATTAATACTATTATTATCTTCAAGACCGGCAGTTCCGCTACCTGCCAATGTAGTTACTGCTCCTGCTGAACCAGTGGTAATTCGCCTTATACAATGATTATAAGAGTCTGCCACATAAAGTAGATTATTATAAATAGTCATGCCTGCAGGTCTGTTAAAACGGGCAGCAGTACCTGTGTTATTTACAAAACCAGAAACCCCACCGCTACCCGCATGAGTAAAGGTAGTACCGGTAATTATATTTATTTTTCTGATACAATGATTACCCTGATCTGATACAAAAAGATCACTCATATCTAATATAGCCAGGCCTACCGGCGAAGAAAATCGGGCTGCTGTTGCATTGCCGTCTGCATAACCGAGAACGCCACTACCGCATAATGTTGAAACACTACCTTCGGGTGTTATCTTTCTAATTCGGTGATTGTCTGTATCTGCTACATAAATATTCCCTTCTCGATCAACAGCTACCCCTTTTGGGTTATTAAATCGTGCAGTAGCGGCGGCTCCGTCCTGATAACCTGCTGTACCACTTCCCGCTATGGTAATCACATTGCCGCTTTTTTCTATTTTTCTGATTCTATGGTTTGCAGCATCTGCAACATAAATATTACCTGACTGGTCTATATCCATACCGGAGGGATTATTAAAACGGGCTGCGCTATAAGCACCGTCAAGATAACCGCTTGTACCTCCGCTTAATGTACTTACTGTTCCCTCAAAAAAGATAGTTTGAGCAAATAATGGCTGAGTGAGTAATAATAAGATATATATAATTCTGCGTGATAGTGTCATAAATTATATTCTATTAATAGTGTTTAGAACAAAGCATTAATAATTGGTAAAGTTATTTTATTAATACCGGAGAAAAAACTACCATTAATGGTAGTTTTTAGGGTTAAGGATTTCTGAAGATTACCTGTCTGCTATTGCTTTTCTGGATCAAAAAAAGCTCTTTGTATATAATTTAGTCTCAATTCGAAATTACTTATGAACCTTTCTATACTTGACAAAGCACAGAAACTTTGGAAAGATATCAGCAAAAACGGAGAACCGGGACAATTGACTTTCAATCTCGAAATCCATAAAAAACTGCTATCTATATTTCATGTAGGCGACTATTACTACTATATTTTTGACTGTAAAAATGCCAGGATGGACTATGTTAGTGAGGAAATTTCTCATGTCCTTGGTTGCAAACCTGAAAATTTTACAATTCCTTTTCTTATAGATGCTATTCATCCTGAAGACCTGAGCTGGTTTATCAACTTTGAGAATACGGTAACAGACTTCTTTACTAAACTCCCGGTTGAAAAAATACTTAACTATAAAGTGAGGTATGATTATCGCATACGTAGTGCTGATGGCACTTATAAGAGAATTCTCCAGCAAGTAGTCTCGATACAGACAGACGAAAACGGAGGAGTGCTCAGGACATTAGGTGTTCATACAGACATTTCTCATATCAAAACAGAAGGCCGGCCGGTTTTGTCTTTTATAGGATTGAACGGAGAGCCTTCATTTCATAATATAGATATTAAAAAGGCGCTCATTCCGGTAAATGAAGTGCTTTCCAAAAGAGAAAAGGAAATACTAATGTACATGGCTGAAGGTAAGCAAAGCAGGGAAATAAGTATCATATTGAATATCAGCAAAAATACGGTTGACAAGCACAGGAAGAATATGCTTGGAAAAAATGGGTTCAATACCTCTGTGGAACTTGTGGCTTATGCTATCAGAGAAGGGTGGATATAGAACAATCACAATTAGAGACAAATTTGTAAATTGCTGCATGAGCACTTTTGAGAAAGTAAACATTGTTGGGGTTATGTCGGGTACTTCGCTTGACGGGCTTGATATTGCATTGTGTGAGTTTGAAAAGAAAGACGATCAATGGCTTTACAAAATTTTCGATGCCCGCACTGTCAGCTATCCTAAAGAATGGGCACAAAAGCTTCCTGCGCTGATGACGGTTTCTGCTGTAGAATATGCCCAGGCTGACCAAAACTATGGTGTTTATATTGGTAAGCAGGTAAAGAAGTTCCTGGACGATCTCGGTTACGATACCGACCTGGTTGCCTCTCACGGACATACTATTTTCCACCAGCCTGAAAAAGGGTTTACTACTCAGATAGGCCATGGCGCGCACATTGCCGGACAAACAGGTTTACCCGTAGTCAGTGATTTCCGCACAAATGATGTTGCCCTTGGCGGACAAGGAGCTCCATTGGTTCCTATCGGAGACCAACTGCTTTTCTCTCAATATGATTTCTGCCTGAACCTTGGAGGTATTGCCAATATTTCTTGTCAGAAAGACAACAAACGCATCGCTTTTGATATTTGCCCGGTAAATATTGTCCTGAATTACTATGCTGCAAAAGCAGGCAAAATTTATGACGACTACGGTAAAATGGCTTCTTTCGGGAAAATGCATGAGCCATTGATGAAAGAACTGAATACGCTGGACTTTTACACCCAGCCTTTTCCAAAATCTCTTGGCCGCGAGTGGATTGATATGCATGTAATCCCTCTTTGTGAAAAATATAAACTCAGTGAAGAAGATGCCCTTTGTACTTTCTGTCACCATATTGCGTTTCAGTTAAACAGCACTATAAAACAGCTGCGCACTGACGACACTCAGAAAACACTTTTCATTACCGGAGGAGGAGCTTTCAATGATTTTCTTGTCCGTTTGATCCGTTTATATTGTGGTGAAAACATCAAAGTAATTATTCCTGAAGCTTTGATTGTGATGTTCAAAGAAGCTTTGGTTTTTGCTTTTCTGGGATTATTACGCGTTATGAACCAAAATAACAGCCTTGCATCTGTCACAGGAGCAAGCCACGACAATATCGGAGGGGCGCTGTTTGGTAACTTTTCTAAAATAGGTACACGAAAAGCCGAAGAAGAGAAACCTTTGCACTAAAACAAGTGTTTTTATAAGAACCATTAACTTACATTTTGACGATTACTCAAGACCATATTGTTATTCTCATTTTTATAGCCGCAATAGGCTATCTTGTTTGGTATTTCTACCGTAGAAATAAGACAAAATCGTGCGCGAGGGGCTGCAATTCATGCAGTACCATTGATTTTAAGAAAATTGAAGCAGATATTCAGTCAAAAAATCAAACCAAACAATCTGACCATGGTTATCAACAAAGTATACAGTCCTGAAGAAATCAATTTCGGGATTCTAGAGCTTTACGACCGCATCGAACCTAAAAATGTATTGATGTGCACTCCTGCCTATTTTGAGGTCATGGATGTTAAAAATATACACATGCAGGAACATATAGGCCAAACCAATAAATCGAAAGCTAACCAGCAATGGGAAGCTATACGTGACATTTATAAGGATTTGGTGCAGCGTAGTATTCTTGACAGCTTTAATGAAATACATGGTGCAGAAGGGCTTGAAGACATGGTTTTTGCTGCTAACCAAACTTTTCCCTGGATTTTACAATCAGGTGAAAAAGTGGTGGTATTGAGCAATATGAAATTCGTATCGCGGCAGAATGAAGTGCCCCATTTTCGAAAATTCTTTGAAGACAAAGGCTATAGGCTTATAGACCTTGAAACTAAAGACTATTTTGAAGGTATGGGCGATACCATAGCCCATCCGGGCAAACGCTTGTTATATGGTGGATTTGGCCACAGAACAGAAAAAGAAGTCTTCTCTGAAATTGCCGAAAAACTTGAAGTACCGGTAGTAACACTCGAACTGGTTGATGAACGTTTCTATCATCTTGATACCTGCTTTCTTCCACTCGACGAAGACCATGTTATTCTTTGTCCGGAAGCTTTTAGCCTTACATCTCTACAGGCTTTGGAAAAGCTTTTTAAGAATATCATCAGGATTTCAGGATATGAAGCCGAGAAAACTTTTGCCCTGAATGCACACATAATCAATATAAACCCATTAGACACAAATACGCGCAAAATTGCCATTATCCAATATGGCAGTGTGCAAAGTTATGAACACTTATCACAACATCAGTTCGAAGTAAAAGAAGTAGATACTTCAGAATATATGAACTCGGGCGGTAGCGTGTTTTGTATGAAGATGATGTTTTATTAATAGTAGTGAGTAGTGAGTAGTGAGT
>CAZNHL010000109.1:0-9472 GCA_964572965.1 uncultured Bifidobacteriaceae bacterium | reverse complement strand
TATTTTCTACGAAAATCAATGTTGGAAAAGTATCCATCTGAATTGTCTTAATATTCAACTAAGACAATCTCACTATTTTTTATAATCAACCTTTACTCTGATATTGTAAGAACCAAATATCATGTTGTCGGGCAAATATTTCAATTGTGTGGAGAACTTCAAGAGGACCAGCACTTCAATTTTATCCTTTTCCCATACTATTTTATAAAAATAGCCTGAGCTGTTTTTATCTTTAGCAGCCGACTGTGGTTGCCCTAATTCTGAGACCAGGTATTTATAAATTTCGTCATACTTGGCAAGGTATTCTTTCTTGCGTAGCTTTTCTTTTTCAAATTTGTCTCCGTCTGTTTTAAAATTTGAAACATAATCCATAATATTCCAATCGTAAGAAGTAGCCAACAGGCTTGAATCAGATTCGCTGTAATAATATTCAACATGTAGTTCAGGATAGAAACCATCATTTGTTCTTTTAAAACTCAACGGATAGTAGTCGTGTTTTTCTTTGGCTGTCGGAAAATAGTTTGCACCGACGTTGGTTTTGACGTAACCTAATTTTATTGATTTTAAAGAATCTTCATATAGTCTAATCTCATTCAAGCTTTTTTTCTCCAGTAAAAAATCATACTGAGAATAGGCTGCTGTTGATACTGCTAATAGACAGGTTAAAAGTATTATCTTATTCATATGTTTTTCAATTAGTTGCAGACCGCTGTATTTGAAATAGTATAATGCCAGCCCAAGACGGAGTCTCTTCTATCATTGGCTAATCCGTAGAGCGCTACGTTAACTCTAAGGATAGAGGTATTGGCAACTAATTTAAGTAAAAAGTTCCAACAGCAATGCACCGCCTCACCGTGATCTGTGACACAGACCACGGTAAGGCAATAAACTAACCTCAATTGGAGCTACGTTGCGGAACGGGCACGAAAGTCTTCTTAACAAAAAACTCAATACCTACTTTGGTCCCAACTATGGTCATGAGACCAGCACTGATGTTAAGGATATGAAAAAGAAGATCTGGCATTACATAAGAAAAAAGCAAAGTGAACATATATAGTAATAAAGGGTTTCCCCCGATTTTATTGTTTATTAAACTTTCCGGGTTTGAAGAACCGGAATCATAAATCCTGATGTTAGAAATTCTGCGTTATCTGCGGGAGAAAAACTTAAGAAGGTTCATAGAAAGCAGATAGTCATTACAAATAATTACTCCAAGCCCTTTTTACCGGGCATCCAGAAAGGCTTGGTTTTAATCTGACTGCTTTCCCATTTAAGGTCCTTTTTAAAGAAACGGTTAAGTTCAACACAAACCCGGCCGTCGCCGCCAACATAAGCAATACCTTTGCCTGCTGCTACTTTCATAGCAATCTGCAATTCTATTTTCAGCAGGTCTGATGGATTTTGAGGTAATACCCTGAACTCAATTGGTGTGCTCCCGTCAAGATCAGGGAAAAAGTCAGCTTCTTTTTCTCCATAAACAATAGCATGTATCACATTCTTACCCGCCAGATTCCGGTTGAGTTCATACAAATGGCTTAATGCAGAAATGTCGCCCACCAATAAATAATAGCTACCGGTGATATCAACAGTAAACTTTCCTTCAGGACCTTTGAAATAAACGGCATCCCCTATTTGCAGGTTCTTTGCCCAGTCAGCACCGGGTCCGTTAGAAAAAGTGCAGACCGCCAGGTCAATTGTCTTATTGTATTTATCGTAATTCCAGATTGAATAAGTACGGACTTTATCTTTTAAACCAGTGGGTTTTCCCAGGCCATAAAATACACGTAAATGCTGTCCCGGAGTATAGTCAAGGTTACTGAGCTTTTCGCCTTTGATTTTAATATGCCAGGTATGTGCGGCAATTTGTTCTTTGTAAACAACTGTGGCTTCACTAAGAATGTACTTCGCAATTTTATCAATGATACTCATTAAAAGAAAATTTTGTCTTGTTAAACATTGAGGCACCCGATACAAGCGGATCAATTAATATCACAAAACAATAGAAAAGTGTTTTCTTAGTCAGCAGCGAATCGGTAAAAGGCAGATTATTGGCGGTAAATGAAGGTGTTTGAAATGTGGATTGTGATATGCGGGTTTGCCGTCGTGTTCATGTGGAGACATTACATGCAACGTCTTCACATTAGTAAATAAAGCTGGCTCCTATCAGTGCTACAAAATTGACCTTATCGGTTTCTGCAAATTCGTAGCTTGTCTGGTTCAATACATTGCGCAGGTTCACGAATACATCAAGGTTTTTAATCAGTTTATATGACACTTTTGTATTCAGCAAAAACTTGGCCGGTATATTTACGATTCCATCGTTGCGATTAGCTGCAAAATTGACATAGAAACCGGTATAGTCATATTGGCTGAAATAGTAACCGCTCAGGTTCGCATTGAGTTTAGGGGTAAATCTGTAGTTCATATAGAAACCCCCATAGACATTTGGAGTACCAGTATGGTTGGTATTATAAGTGTTTTTATAATTATTGACTGGGTCTACAGCGTCTGAAACGGCAAACCTGGACATATCCTCCAGATAGGTTGTCTGCAAAGTTATAAATGGTTTCAGGTTAAATTTGCTATAGGTATAGCTGATACTCAGAGTAAGGCCAAACTGTTTCGCTTTTAAAGGCACATTTTGAATTCCCTGAATGGTTAACTTTTGTGAAGAATCGGGAGAGTAAACAGGAAGCTCTGTAAGTGTTTTTGAATAGTTGGCAGCGATCTGATAAAAAACATCAATATCAAGTTGTAAATTACTGTTTACCGCTTTTCTATAGCCCAGTTCAAACATATCAATCTGAAGCAGATTAATATCTTTATTTCCCTGTACAACTCCTCTGGTATTTGGGTTATTGCTTGTTAAAAACTGGTTATTGTAGATATCATAGAAAGTTGGCCCTCTGTAGGCTCTGGAATAAACAAAGCGGACAAGGTTTTTAGTATTTATCTTGTAACTGGCAGCGAACTGGTAAGAGCCGTAGAGCTTTTGCGGATAATTGTAATGATCGACTCTTAAAGCTGCTATCAGTTTAATTTTGTCTTTGAAGGCATATTCGGAACGTAAAGAACCGGCAATATTTGACAATGTTTTTTTACCATTAAGAAAGCCGAGTGATTTTGATATATCTGAATATTTTGAGTCGTCATAGGTGGCGCTTCGCAGGTTAAAACCCGGCCTGAAAGAAAAACTGCCCAGTTTAAGGTCGTATTCGGCTTCGGCATCTATGGTATTAAAATCAACTTTATACCCTGCCTCTCCAAGGGCTACATTCTGCGTGCCAAACTGATCGGCGAGCATTACGTTCAGGTTTCCGAGTTTCAGTTTTGCATCTGCATAATTTGTTCTTGAGTCTGCTGTAGTCAAAGGTGTTGAAACCTGGTCTGAAAATGCCTTTTGAACCCGTGACTCCTGACCGCCGAGCGACAGGCTAAGGTAGTTTTTTTCGGAAAGTGCGTAATTAAGAAAAGCATTATAGCCTAATTTCCTTTGTGACAGATTGGGTTCAGGATAACGCTCATTGATATTATTATTACCATTCGGGTCTTTCATTGGCTGCCCCGAGATATAGTTATAAACAGAATCAAAAGGTTGTTTCTTTCCGTTACCCCATACATAGTACAAGTCTTCGGTACGTTGCCTTTGCTGCAAATTAGCCGTCAAATTAACACTGAATTTATCTTTTTTATAACCTACTGAAGCATTGGTTATCAAAGCCGAGGGAATACCACCCTGGGCATTGGCAATTACATTCAGGCCGTCTTTCGATAGTTTTCTGGTGATGATATTTATAACTCCGGCAGCGGCATTGGGTCCATATAATGCAGACGAAGGGCCACGAACTACCTCTATGCTCTCAACGTCGTTCAGATCCACAGGCAGTGTTTCCCAGAAGGTTCCGCCATTGAAGTAGTTATAAACCGGTCTGTTGTCGATCATAACCAATGTAATGGAATTGGTAGAATTTACCAGAGTTGATCCTAATGGCAAATTGGACAAACCACGCAGGTATACGCCATAATTACCGTTAGTCATCTCAATTACAATGAGGCCGGGTACCAGCCGTAATGCTTCCATAATGGAAGTAGCTCCGGCATTCTGAATTTCCTCCTTACTAATGCTGCTGACGGATAAAGCTGCATCAAAAATGGTTTCTGTTTTTTTAGACGCTGACACCACTTTGACCTGAAGCAAGTCAGACAGTTCCATATCAACCATTTGACGGGTAGACATATCACTTTGAGCAAAACCCATGAATGGCATGCCGACTATCAAAAAAACAAAAAATAGAATTGATTTATACAGGGAGTTACCTGAATAAAACTGTAGTTTCCTTTTACTGATCATTTACATAATATTGTAGTCTCCGAGATTATTTATTTCCCATAAATTCCCTAAACCTCCCGACTACACCCAATTAGTATTAATAAGTAAAGCTGGCTCCAACCAATACCATGACCGGTATTTTATCGGTTTGAGCAAATTCATAAGATGTTTGATTCAACAAGTTTCTGATGTTAGCGAAAACATCGAATCCTTTATAAATTTTATAAGACACTTTAGCATTTAACAACAACTTACCTTTTATATCAACAATGCCGTCATTTTTATCAGGGGCGAAATTGCTGTAAAGGTTATTATATGTGTGCTGGCTGAAATAATAACCGTTCAGGTTCACATTCAGCTTTTCTGTCAATTTGTAATTAAGATAAAAACCGCCATAAACATTAGGAGTTCCATTGTGATCTGTATCATAAGTAACATTGTAATTCGCTGTTGAATTTCGTTCAGGAGCATCTCTATACAATGACACCCCTTCAAGCCTTGTAAACTGTACAGTCACAAATGGCTTAAACTGGATTTTTCCCTGCACATAGTTCACTGACAAAGTTCCTCCAATCTGTTTAGCCATTAATGGCAGTGTTCTTGAAGACTGTACAATGCTCACCCTTGCAGGTTCAACTACAGAATCGCCTCCGGTAGTAAGTGAATAATTTTGGGAAGTCTGATAAAACAAATCTAAGTCTAACTGCCATTTATCCGAAAGTTTGGTTCTATAGCCTAGTTCATACATATCAATTTGCTGCAAGTCAGTCTGTTTGTTACCTGCTATAATAGCATACTGGGGAACTGTATTGCCCGGTGAAACGGTTGCTGTACCTATATAAAATGCCTGATTATTGTAAACATCATAAAAAGTAGGGCCTCTGAAAGAACGAGAATACACTGCCCTAAGAATATTATTGCCATTCAGCTTGTAGCTGGCAGCAAACTGATACGATATATAAGTTCTGTCAGGATAATTGTACTTATCAACCCTTCCTGCTGCCATCAGGTTCAAACGGTCTTTAAAGGTATATTCGCCACGTAATGATCCGGCAATATTTGAAAGTTCGCGCCTGCCATTGATAAACCCTTCCTGCGCTGAAATATCACAATATTTCGAGTCGTCATAAACAGCATTTCGCACATTGACTCCCGGACGGATTGCGAGATTACCTATTTTAAAATCATACTCAGCCTCTCCGTCTATAGTGTTAAAATCGATTTTGTAACCAACTGAGCCTTTTGAAATATCTTGTGTACCAAACTGATCGGCCAATGCTATCCTCAGGTTGCCCAGCTTCAATTTTGCATCGGCATAATTGCTATTGGACAAAGATGTGGTAATTGGTGTTGAAAGTTCATCTGAAAAAGCTTTCTGAACTTGTGACCCCTGACCTCCCAAAGAAAGGCTTATTGCGCTCTTTTCTGAGAGGTCATAATTCAGGAAAGCATTATAACCGAATTTCCTCTGCGCCAATGCCGGATCCGGATAACGTTCGTTGATATTTACATTACCATACTTATCCATTAAAGGCCCATCCGGATAATATGAGGTAATAGAAGCTACAGGTACTTTTTCTTTTTTTGTCCATACATAGTAGTCATCTTCGGTCCTTTGTCTTTGCTGAAAATTCCCTGATGCTATGACACTGAACTTTCCGGTTTTATAGCCTGCAGATGCATTAGTAATAGCAGTTGCAGGAAATCCGCCCTGCACATTTGCCCAGGTACTCAGGCCCTCTTTATTTAACTTACGTGTAATTATATTGATTACCCCCATTGCTGCATTGGGACCATATAACGGAGCAGATGGCCCGCGAACAACTTCTATACGCTCTACATCATTCAGATCAACAGGTAATGTTTCCCAGAATGTCCCGCCATTAAAATAGTTATAAACAGGCCTGTTATCTATCATCACCAGAGTGATAGAATTGGTTGAATTAGATAATGAAGCTCCGGGAGGAAGATTAGAAAAACCCCTTAAAAAAACATTGTAGTTCCCATTAGTCATTTCTACCACCAGCACACCGGGCACGAGCCTCAATGCTTCCATAACAGAAGTAGCACCGGCATTCTGGATCTCTTCACGACTTATACTACTAATAGACAATGAAGCATCAAATACAGATTCCGGTTTCTTAGAAGCAGACACTACCTTCATCTGGAGCAGATCAGACAGATCCATATCTACCATTTGCTGTGTAGATATATCTGTTTCATTTTGTGCGTACAGGCAAGTTTGAATTCCTACTAAAAGAGTATAAGTACAAAGAATGGCTTTTGTTTGTCGCAAAACAAAAAGCCATGCATCCAACAGCACGTATCTCAAATATTTCATCAAATCTCTATAAATCGTCTTCCTACCCGGCTAGGTACATCTCATCCTTAAAGATACGGATATAACGAAAACTTCGACGAAACAACTGAAATTATAGATAAAAAAAATAAATAGTTTAACACAAACAAACGCTAAACCACTATTACATAAGCATATATAATAAAAACTAAATACATTCTATGTAAAAAATCATTTTCTATAACCTTTTTGAATTTTAGGAAGGAGGGAAAAAACAGGTTTATGTAGTGAAACGGGGCAAAATGCATACTGATTTTCCGGAAAAACAATGTTCGAAAAGACTCCGAACCTTTACATTTCCTTTTTCACTGAAGTTGTTGCAAGGTTAGAAGTACCGCTTGCAATCAGGTTTTTCCGTGAATCATATATCTGGCAAGTCACATTCACAATATTCTTACCTTCTCTGATTACTTTACAATGCCCTTCCAAAACATCTCCGAGCTTCGCTCCATATAAAAAGTCTATAGAAAGGTTTACTGTGGTCATAAAGTTTTCACGGTCCAGGGTAAATACAGCTGTTCCCATCAAATCGTCTATTATACACGAAATCATACCGCCATGTAAATTGCCAACTGCATTGGTCATTTCTTTACGAACGGTATACTGTGCCACCAGGTCTCCCTTTTCAACCTTGACAAATACAGGTTTCAGCCACATTGCCACTGCAGAAGGGCTGTTTGCCAGTTCTTTCCCTATTTGTTCACGAAGTAATTCTAATGCCCTTACACTCATTTCTCAATAAATTTATGCCGGCAGAAAACCAGTCTGCCGGCTTTATGACAATCTTTTAATCAACAAATTTCCTGAACAGAGATACGGCATTATGTCCCCCGAAACCAAAAGTATTGCTCATAGCAATATTTACCTTTCTGGCCTGAGCTTTTCCCAAAGTCAGATTAAGCCCTTGTGGAATGCCCTGATCAACGTTAACCGTATTAATTGTTGGTGGCACCAGATCGTTTTTCACAGTCATAATACAGGCAATTGCCTCAATAGCACCTGCTGCCCCTAACAAATGGCCTGTCATTGATTTTGTTGCACTAATGTTGAGTTTATACGCATGCTCACCGAAAATTGCCATGATACCTTTAAGTTCACTCGGATCACCTACAGGAGTAGAAGTGGCGTGCATATTCACGTAGTCTACATCTTCAGGTTTAATGCCTGCTTCTCTCATTGCCTCATTAGCAGCAAGCTGAGCACCTAAGCCATCAGGGTGAGTTGCTGTTAAATGATAAGCGTCTGCCGACATTCCGCCACCAATAATTTCAGCATATATCTTTGCTCCACGTGCTTTAGCATGTTCGTAAGACTCAACAACAATAGCTGCAGCCCCCTCTGCAATCACAAAACCGTCGCGATCGGCATCAAAAGGACGTGACGCTGTTGCCGGATCATCATTTCTGGTCGAAAGTGCTTTCATGGCGCTAAAACCTCCGACACCCGCTTCGGTAATAGGCGCTTCGGAACCTCCGGCTACTATGACATCCGCCTTTCCCCAGCGTATATAATTAAAAGCTTCAATTAAAGCTGTATTTGAAGTTGCACAGGCACTTACTGTAGCAAAGTTTACGCCTCTGAAACCATGTTTAATCGAGATCATCCCTGCCGTAATGTCAACAATCATTTTAGGAATCAGGAAAGGACTGAAACGAGGGATATAGCCACCCGTTACATAACTCTTCACTTCTTCTTCAAAAGTCAGAATACCACCGTTACCTGCCCCCCAGATAACACCAACCCTATTTTTATCAACAGTAGTATCTTCCTGTAAGCCGGCATCTGCAATGGCCTGGTCGGCAGCCACCATCCCGTATTGTGTAAAGGGGTCCATTTTACGGGCTTCTTTCACATCGAAAAAATCCAAAGCATTAAAACCCTTCACCTCACAGGCAAATCTGGTCTTATAAAGGGTCGTGTCAAACTTCGTAATCAGAGCGGCCCCGCTTACTCCTGCTGTTAAATTTTTCCAAAAATCTGCAACATTGTTACCTATCGGCGTTAAAGCACCCAACCCGGTAATCACTACTCTCTTCATCGCTTTTTAAGTTTAAATTTTAACAAGACCTTAAAACATTTCCTGACTAATAATTATTAAACAAGCAAATCCCGCTTAATTTCATCTATAATCATTTCTAATTTATCATTCCCCAATACCCTTGACAATACTAACCCTGAAGCAAGGTTGGTTACCAACATTAATGCTTTAATCTCTGCATTACTTTCGAAACGAAACACTCCGGTTTCCTTACCTTTATTCAATAATTCAGTTAACCAAGCCAATATCTCCTGCATAATAGACTGTAAAGCTGCCTGCATTGAACCTGTAAGTGTCGGATAGTCGGCCCCCGTTGCTGCTACTATGCAAATCTGCCCGCCGCCCTGCCGCTCGGTATATGTTTTAATAAAAAGGTCAAGCTGCTCTTTACAGGAAAGATTTGAATCAGACAAATCCTTAAAAGCCTTCCGAAACCGATCACAGGTCGTTTGAAGTACCTCCACTCCCAAATCAGATTTTACCGGATAATAATAATGCACCGCAGCTTTTTTAATTCCAAGAGGACCGGCAATGTCCTGATAGCTAAAAGCATTAAAACCTTTACTCGTTATAAAAAACTCTCCTAATGACAATATTTGCTTTCTGGTATCATTCATTCAGCAAACTTACCTACTAGTAAGTAAACACGCAAGTAATAATAAAGTTTCAAATACTTTTAAAACTTTTAGGTTGTCCCATTTAAATATTAAAACTTTACCTCATAGGTACATAGAATAAGGAGATA
>CAZNHL010000108.1:3032-9495 GCA_964572965.1 uncultured Bifidobacteriaceae bacterium | reverse complement strand
CAAATACAGGGGCTGTGGTTTGCGGTTTGTTGTAAAGTCCGGGGAAAGTGCGCTGCCAGCGGATTTTCCCCATCAGCAAATCTATTAAAGCAAGGCTTCCGTTGGCACTGATAGCCAATAATTCCTGATTGTCGCTGAGAGCATAGCTTTCACAATGCAGGTTCAGTTTCAGGGGTTCTTTATCTTCCTCAGAAATGATCAGATGGTCTGCAAATATGGTGATTGTCTGCCTGTGAAGGTGAAATTCCTGACGGGGAAGGCTCATGTATTATTTCAGCATTTCTAGTATATCATCAATATATTCACGACTGTTGGCTAGTCGGGGTACTTTTGTCTGGCTGCCAATTTTACCTTTTTTCTTTAACCAGTTATAAAAAGTCTCTTTGGGAACGCTTTTGATAACGGGCATTGTGAGGGCAAGATCATTGAAGCGTTTTGCGTCATAATCTGAATTGGTCTCACGAAGGTTTTGATCAAGGATGCCGGCAAAAACCCGGAGATCAGCCGGCTCATTGTCAAACTCTATAAGCCATTCGTGTCCACCTCTTGACTTATCGCTCATATACACCGGGGCAGCTGTAAAATTAGCTACTTTGGCGTGTGTAGCCTCGCATGCTTTGCCAATGGCTGTTTCTGCATTCTCAATCATCAGTTCTTCACCAAAAGCATTGATAAAGTGCTTTGTTCTGCCTGATATTTTGATTCTGTATGGTCTTAAAGAAACAAACTTAACTGTGTCACCAATGATATAGCGCCACAAACCGGCATTGGTAGAAATGACCATTGCGTAGTTCTTGCCAAGCTCAACTTCTCCAATGGAAAGTGCTTTCGGCTGGTCGTTATCTATTTCTTCGAGCGGTATGAATTCGTAATAGATGCCATGGTCGAGTAATAGAAGGAGTTCTCCTGTTCCAAGTTTATCTTCAATGGCAAAAAAACCTTCAGATGCGCTGTACAACTCCTGATAATACATCTGATCGCTTGGGATCAGTTGTTTAAAGGTTTCTTTGTATGGCGTAAATGCTACGGCGCCATGGTTGAACACTTCCAGGTTAGGCCATACTTCCAGGATGTTCGATTTTCCTGTAATCTCTAAAATGCGTTTAATGAGAACTAGTGTCCAGGTAGGTACACCCTGAAGGCCTGTTACGTCTTCTTTCATGGTTTCCCTTGCCATGAGTTCAATCTTTTCTTCCCAGTTGTCCATAAGCCCGATTTCAAGACCTGGTGTACGGGTCAACTGAGCCCAGAAGGGGATATTCTGCATAATAATGGCAGATACGTCACCCACTCTTGTTTCCGGGTTAAAAGGATTGGTCATTAATGTGCCGCCCAGAGAAATATTTTTGCCGGTAAATACCTTGCCATCAGGTCTGTTGTCAAAATACAAAGTGATCATGTCCTTGCCGCCTTTGAAATGGCATTCCTCAAGGGCATCATAAGAAACCGGAATGTATTTACTGCGGGCATTGGTTGTGCCTGAAGACTTCGAGAACCATTGTATCAGTGTAGGCCAAAGAATGTCTTCTTCGCCCTTCATTACTCTCTCTATATATGGATAAAGGTCTTCATAAGTGAATAAAGGAACACGTTCTTTGAATTGAGCTTCATTAAAAATAGTAGCGTATTGATATTTGCGTCCCCATTCGGTTGAACGGGCACGGTCTAACAATGAGGCAAGAACCTGCTTTTGAACTTCTTCCGGATTTTCTCTGAAGTTTTGGATTTGCGGCATCCTCTTCTTTAATACCCAGGAAATAGCTGAATTCAATAATTCCATTTACTAATAAATAACCGGAGACAGGCGGGCCTGTTATATTTTTCTTTTTAATTCAAAATGTTTACCAAGATAAACACGTCTTACAGTTTCATCTGCTGCCAGTTCTTCAGCAGTTCCCTGTTTTAATATTTTACCTTCAAAAAGTAGATAGGCACGGTCTGTGATCGACAATGTCTCGTTCACGTTGTGGTCAGTAATGAGAATACCGATGTTTTTATGTTTTAGTTTTGCAACAATCCCTTGAATTTCTTCCACAGCAATCGGGTCAACTCCGGCAAAAGGTTCATCAAGCAAAACGAACTTAGGGTCTACGGCCAAAGCACGGGCAATTTCCGTACGGCGACGTTCTCCGCCTGAGAGCACCTGGCCAAGGTTATTGCGGACGTGCGTTAAGCTAAACTCTTCTAACAGGCTTTCCATCTTTTCTTTCTGAGCTTGCTTTGGAAGGTCTGTCATTTCTAACACCGCCATGATATTTTCCTGTACACTTAGCTTTCTGAAAACAGAAGCTTCCTGTGCTAGGTAGCCAACGCCAATTTTGGCACGCTTGTACATAGGAAGATCGGTAATATCCTGATCGTCCAGGTAAATTTTGCCACTGTTAGGTTTAATCAAACCTACTGTCATGTAAAATGTTGTCGTTTTTCCGGCTCCGTTAGGGCCAAGCAAACCGACAATTTCTCCCTGGTTTACGTTGACAGATACGTCTCCAACAACAGTTCGTGTTTTATATTTTTTAATTAGATTTTCAGCTCTGAGAACCATGCGGACAAAGGTTAGAACTCAAATTTAGGGAAAAATAAGAAATAATCAGTTTTACATGTAATACTATTGTATATATAGCATTATTATGATACTAACTAGCGTTCTTTTATTTAAAAATGAAGGTTAATTCTGTTTTTCTTTAAGTGCAAACTTTACTAATTCATTAAGAGGAATAAATTCTAATATTTTTTCGTCACTTGCTTCCAAAACTACTTTAGGGGCTTTACCGGCTCGATACGCTTCTACAAAACGATAAGCATTCAGGCACCAGCGGTCACCTGCTTTTAGCCCCGGAAATTCATAGGCAGCCCTTGGTGTGCTCAGGTCATTCCCTTTTGAAAGGCTGAATTCAAGAAAATCATCAGTCATTACACAGCAAACTACGTGTACAACACTGTCGTCGTCCTGGCAATGACAAAATCCATCCCGGAAAAAACCGGTAAGCGGGTCAGTAGAACAAGGGATGATAGGTTCGCCGAAAACGTTAAATGCCATTCGTTATAATTTTATTAGTATCACTAAAATATAAACGGAAGGGGGACTTTCCAAGTATTAACAGTATTTGGTTTATGTGTATAAAACACTTAAAAAATAGTCAGAATGTTTTATGACTATTTTCTTTAACAGTATTTATGATGGTTGATTTCACTAACGGGTAGTTTTGAAGGAATACAGGGATGAAAATAATGTTTTCATCGGCCATAAGAGCATATTTCCCAGTATAATAATTAAAAGTGTTCCAGAAACCTTTTTTAATTATACCCAGTCCTTCCGATGTATCAATTAATTTACCAATTTCTGAGAATTCGATGGTTGTTTTCCTGAAGTCGTTATTACCACCTCTCCATATTTTATTTTCATCAATCTCTATGATAATAGAGTCAAAACCGGAAGAGTTTCTTAACCGATGAATACCAGTAAAAAACATGAAGCCAAAAAAGGTGATTCCCAAAAAGAAAGGCCAATTTTTTTTAAAATCAGTAGACAGTATAAGAATAACTAAAAAAAATAAACAATTAAAAGAGCAATAACCTTAGTTCTATATGCTTCTTTATAGTACTTAAGAGCTGCAGTTTTATCAATGCGAAAAGTTCCGGCCATTTATATGAAATAATTGATTAGGTATTTATAAAGTAAAGATAGGTTGGGATACAAAAAAGTCCCGCAGATATTTATCTGCGGGACTTTCATTTTCTGTAATCCTGAAAGATTATCTGCTCAGGTAAAGGTTTCTTTCACCGTAGATCTTTTGGAAGAACTCATCCTCCAGGTCTTTAATGAAGTAGATCGCCTCACCTGTAGATTTCATCTCAGGCCCTAATTCCTTGTTTACATTCGGGAATTTGTTGAAAGAGAATACCGGAATCTTGATCGCGTAACCTTCTTTATGCGGTGTGTATTTGAAGTCTGTTACTTTAGCGCCCAACATTACTTTGGTAGCGTAGTTCACATAAGGCTCTCTGTAAGCTTTGCAGATGAACGGTACTGTACGCGATGCTCTTGGGTTTGCTTCAATTACATATACCACTTCGTCTTTGATAGCGAACTGGATGTTAATTAAACCTACTGTTTCAAGGCCTATTGCAACTTTGCGGGTGATATCTTCAATCTGCTTGATTACGTTATCGCTCAAGTCGAACGGAGGTAATACTGCATTTGAGTCACCTGAGTGAATACCTGCAGGCTCGATGTGCTCCATGATACCGATGATGTGTACATTTTCACCGTCACAGATTGCATCAGACTCTGCTTCAATTGCGTTTTCAAGGTAGTGGTCAACCAGCACTTTATTGTCAGGAATATCTTTCAACAAGTTAATTACGTGTTGCTCTAATTCCTGCTCATTGATCACGATTTTCATGCTCTGTCCGCCCAATACATAAGAAGGACGTACCAGCAATGGGAAACCTAGTTTCTTAGACATTTCAACCGCTGCATCTGCATCTTCGATTACACCGAATTTAGGGAAAGGAATGTCCAGCTTCTGAAGCATAGTAGAGAAACTTCCTCTGTCTTCAGCAAGATCAAGTGCTCTGAAGCTTGTTCCGATAATTTTGATACCGTAACGCTCCAGCTTTTCAGCCATTTTCAAAGCTGTCTGACCACCTAACTGTACAATAACACCTTCAGGTTTTTCGTGAAGGATGATGTCGTAAACGTGTTCCCAGAATACCGGCTCGAAGTATAGTTTATCTGCAGTGTTGAAGTCAGTAGAAACTGTTTCAGGGTTACAGTTGATCATGATTGTCTCATAACCCATTTCTTTGGCAGCTAATACACCGTGCACACAAGAGTAGTCAAACTCAATACCTTGTCCGATACGGTTAGGGCCGGAACCAAGTACTATCACTTTTTTCTTATCAGAAACGATTGATTCGTTTTCGCCGTCGAAAGTTGAGTAGTAATAAGGTGTTTTTGCTTCAAACTCAGCAGCGCAGGTATCTACCATTTTGTAGACACGCTTGATGCCAAGGTCATGGCGTTTATTGAATACTTCGCTTTCAAGACATTTCAAAAGGTGGGCGATCTGACGATCGGCATATCCTTTTTGTTTTGCTTCAACAAGCAATTCTTTTGGAAGTGTCTGGATTGTGTATTTGTTGAATTCTTTTTCAAGAAGTACCAATTCTTCAATCTGAGCAAGGAACCAACGGTCAATCTTAGTCAGGTTGTAGATTGTCTTCATCGGGATACCCAATTTGAAAGCATCATACACGTGGAACAGCCTGTTCCAGCTTGGGTTAGCCAAACTGTCAAGAATTTGTTCCTGGTTCGTCAGTTCTTTTCCGTCAGCACCCAAACCGTTACGTTTGATTTCAAGTGACTGACAAGCTTTTTGTAAAGCTTCCTGGAATGTACGGCCGATACCCATTGTTTCACCTACAGACTTCATCTGTAAGCCAAGAGAACGGTCAGCGCCTTTAAATTTATCGAAGTTCCAGCGAGGAACTTTTACAATCACGTAGTCAAGAGCAGGCTCGAAGTAAGCACTGGTTGTTTTAGTGATCTGATTTTTCAATTCGTCAAGGTTATAGCCGATTGCCAGTTTAGCAGCAATTTTAGCGATTGGATAACCTGTAGCTTTTGAAGCCAATGCAGAAGAACGGGATACACGAGGGTTGATCTCGATCGCGATGATATCTTCTGTGTCCGGATTAAGTGAGAACTGTACGTTACATCCACCGGCAAACTGACCGATACCGTTCATCATTTTGATGGCCAGGTCACGCATGTGCTGGTAAACAGTATCAGAAAGTGTCATTGCAGGGGCTACTGTGATAGAGTCACCTGTATGGATACCCATCGGGTCAAAGTTCTCGATAGAGCAGATAATGATAACGTTGCCAAGACTATCGCGAAGCAACTCCAACTCGTATTCTTTCCAGCCCATGATAGACTGTTCTACCAATACTTCGTGTGTCGGAGAAGCGTGAAGGCCTTTTGTCAAAGCCTCATCAAATTTCTCAGGATCGTTTACGAAGCCACCACCTGTACCGCCAAGTGTGAATGAAGGACGGATTACCAATGGGAAGCCTATTTCCTGTGCAATTTCTTTTCCCTCAAGGAAAGACTTAGCAGTACGGCCTTTACAAACCCCTACGCCCAATTCCAGCATTTTAAGACGGAACTCCTCGCGGTCTTCTGTAGTTTCTATTGCCTGAAAATCAACACCGATTACTTTTACGCCATATTTTTTCCAAACACCTGCTTTTTCGCAGTCAATGGCAAGGTTAAGAGCAGTTTGCCCGCCCATTGTCGGTAATACGGCATCTACTTTATGCTTTTCAAGAATCTCAACGATAGATTTCTTTTCAAGAGGTTTTAAGTAAACGTGATCCGCCGTTACCGGGTCAGTCATGATTGTAGCAGGGTTCGAGTTGATAAGGATTACTTCGATACCTTCTTCTCTTAACGAAC
>CAZNHL010000108.1:0-3022 GCA_964572965.1 uncultured Bifidobacteriaceae bacterium | reverse complement strand
CGTGATGCTTGTGAACCTGAGTAATCAAACTCGCAGGCCTGACCGATGATGATCGGTCCGCTACCAATGATGAGGACGGACTTGATGCTATTGTCTTTTGGCATTTTATTATGAGGGAATATTATGTTTCGTAGAAAGTTTTGAACTTTTCAACCTGACCGGGAACTTTCCTTCTTACATTACAGTCAAATTGAACAAAATTAAGGCTATAATGGATAAGAAACAAACTTTGAGTATTAAGCTTTCTTAATTTTGTCGAAAAATAACAGAGTTATACAGAAGACCTGATAAAAAGAGAGTCCATTGATTAAAATAACCGATGGACTCTCTTTTTATTATTGTTTGTCAGGGTCGTCAATATCTTTTCTCGGGTCAGGTACTTCGGGGTTTGACGGTGGTACAGGAGTACTTTTGTTTTCGATTTTATCTGTTCCACTTTTCTTTTCTTCTACAGCAGGGGTAGCAATCTTTTCTTCTGCTGTTTCTGCTGATTGTGGCCTTTCTACTGCCTGGTTTTTCATTTGGGGTTCATTGAGATCTGTTTTAGTTCCCGGTGAGGCATTATTCAGATTGTCAGCCGGTTTTTTCATCAGTGAATCGCTTTGGGGAACAATTGTCAGGCTGTCTGTGGCAACATCATTGGTGTCAGTAGGAAAAGCTAGCTTATCCATCATTGCTTTTACACGTTCACGGTTAAGAATAGCGTTTTCGGCCCCTTTGATCTGATTGTCGGCAAATTCAGTCAGCTTACTTTTCGGGAATTTAGTTTTGAAAGCATCCAGAGAGTCTTTATAGGCATCCACAGAAGAAGTTCTGCCAACAATCATTGTTTTCAGCATATAAACTTTATCGGCAGATTCATTTTCCGGATATTGAACAATCATGATATTTAGTAAAGAGTCGGAATATCTGTATTGCTTCCATTTAAAAAAGGTATAAGCTTCTTCATATTCTCTGTCTATTTTCTGTTCTGCTTTTTTGCGGTCTTCACGGAAGTTTGGGTTTTTAAGAACCATGGCAAACTCCGATTTCGGGTAGCGATCAAATAGCTGGTTTTTATAGTAATTAGAGCTATCCGGTTTCTTCTGATCCTGATATGCCAGATAAAGTGAATAAAGTACTTCTGCACTATACTTATTGTCAGAATAGCGTTTGTCTAGTTTTCTGTAAGTAGAGATACCATTTTTAGGTTCATCTAATTTCAAATAGTATATTTTACCCAGATGGTACATCGCTTCCTGCACTTTCTTGTCTGAAGTTTCGCGGGCTTCGGGGTTAAGGGGGATTTTAGCAAGGAGAGTACTTTTCTCTATTTTTTTGCCTTCAAATTCATTTTTCTTTTTAGCAGAAGGCTCATCTTCAGCAATGTTCGGGCCTGCATTGTTGTTTTTGTCATCAGGTTCGCTATTCTCTCTGGTGCTGCGGCGCCAGTTGTCATCAAGCTTCCGGTTTCCCCATTTATTTTTAAACTCGGTTAAACCCGCAGCCATTAAAGTAGAATTATAGAAATACCATTTATTGTCAGCGTCAAAAACCTGAACAGCTTGTGTCCCGGTTGTAAAGCCTCCGCCAATATTTGCGTTCATAGCATCTGCATCAGCCTTCTTTTTAGCGGCTTTTTGCGCTTTATCCCAGTTTTCTTTTTGTTTAGCGTAGTCCTTCTCAATGTATTGGGTAAGGAAACTATTAAGTTTCAGAGAGTCCATGTCTGCAAGTCTTTGCAAACTGTCTTCTACTTTAACAGTAGTATAGTGCTTTACAAAGTCATCAAGAATTTGCTTACGCTTAGTGATGGCCTTATAGTCAGGGTGCTCTTTGGGTAATGACGTGAGTGTACTGTCATAATAGAGTTTTGATTGAAGATAAGCCTGCTTGTCGTCATAATAAATTTCTGCAAGTTTAAGATATGAATACCCTTTCTGTGTGGTGTTTCTAGTACTGGCTCTTACCGATTTGACTAATAGTTCAATGGCTTGGTCAATATGCTTTTGCTTATATTCATATTTACCCATTTCATAATAGATCTTGTCTTTATACTCCTCATTTTTCGGATCCTTAAGGAGTTTTTTGAAATAACGGGTAATTCTTTTTTTTGCTGCTTCATCGTCAAGCGAGGCTACCTGTGCATAGTATAGCTTAGCATAAAAAGACAGCTCGTAAGGAGGGTTGTGTTTAATGCAGGCGCGATAGTTGGCATGTGCGAGCGAGTCGCGGTGATATTTCTGATAGATCTGCGCTGTAATAAAATAGATCCTTGCTTTATTTTCTCTTTTAGTGAACGTTGGAAAATTTGGAATAGCGTCTACAAGGTTTACTGCTGTTTGAGGATATTCCCTTTCTTTCTGGTGGTAATAAGCTGCAGTCTTATAGAATTCAAGTTTGTTTTTTTTGTTGAGGTCCTGAGAAAGAAGGAAGGAGTACACTTCTTTGGCATAAAACATTTCATTATTACGGATGTATTTCTGCATCAGCCAGATGAGTGCGGTATAGCGATCCTGATCTACCTTACTTTTGGTGTTAACATATTTAAAAGTTTCCTGGGCATTTTTCATGTCCATTCCGTACAGGCGGGCTTTGCCTATTAATATATAAGAGTCATCAACCCATTTACTGTTCCCATGCCAGGCAATCCCTATTGAAGCCTTTTTCATGATGTCGTTCAGGTCTTCTTTTAATGTCTTGGCAATATTGGTATCGTTATCGGGATATACTTTAAGGATATCGTTATAATCGTCTTTATGCTGAGACCATAGTTTTTTTTCAACTTCCTTCACTTTAAGGTCAGCGTAATAATACTTATTGTAACGAAGTAGCGTGTTATGCCAGCCCTTGCTAAGTGCAGTATTATGCTCAACAGAACAAGAGCATAACAAGCAAGTTGATGCAACTATAATTAAAAAGTGTATATGTCTCAGCCGGGTTAACAACATGAAGGCTTTTATATATTGGATTAGCTTAACGTTTAATTAATAATTTTATTGAGTATTGAGTATTGAGTATTGAGTATTGAGTATTGAGTATT
>CAZNHL010000107.1:9098-9608 GCA_964572965.1 uncultured Bifidobacteriaceae bacterium | reverse complement strand
TATGCGCTGACGGCAAAAGCTTATGACAACAGCACAGGTGTAACAACCTCTTCTGTAGTTTCAATTACAGTATCACAAACTACTGCAATTGATGATGACCTTCTGAAAGAAGTATTCACTGTTTATCCAAACCCGACTACAGGTATTGTGAATATAGGCTCTGATGTTGAAAGTATAGAAGTAATAAGTGTAGAAGGCCAGTCATTAAGGACAAGCTTTATAAAAGGTATTGAGCAGGTTGATCTTTCAGCATTTTCTAAAGGTATTTATATTTTAAGAATTGAAAGAGCAGCAGGCGTAAGATTTGAAAGAGTAGTAAAGATTGATTAAAAAAGCATAAGCACTTCACAAATTCAACTGTGGACGTACTTAGAAATGGTTAGTTCAAAAAGAGCTGTAGAATCTACAGCTCTTTTTTTATAGTTTTATCAATATGATCGAGTTCGTATGTTTAGGGGAAATACATGATTTTGCGGATAACCATAATTGAGTATCCGTTTCATCGTGCCT
>CAZNHL010000107.1:8707-9088 GCA_964572965.1 uncultured Bifidobacteriaceae bacterium | reverse complement strand
TGATTCGATTAACCAGGGGTTCTGAATCTCACTGATAGTATATATTTTATTGATTGTTAAATTTTCAGGGTTTGCAGAACCGGAGTTTTAAACCCTAATCTGCGAAATTCTGCGTTATCTGCGGGAGAAAAACTTAAGAAGGTTTATGGATGCAGATAATTATTTTTTTATTCAGTTGTAGCATTTATGCCATTTGTATTTTCTCAGTATCAAGGTACTGTGACGGGGTTTGTCCTGTATGCTTTTTAAAAGCACGGTAAAAAGAAGCACGGCTGTTAAATCCTGATTCATAGCCAACCCCCTCTATGGTAATTCCGCTTCTTTCAAACAAAAGAATTTTCGATTTCTCTACACGCTTTTCATTGATATAATCATAGAAAG
>CAZNHL010000107.1:3782-8697 GCA_964572965.1 uncultured Bifidobacteriaceae bacterium | reverse complement strand
TAGAAAGTTTTACCGATCACCTTATTCAGTACCATTGAAATTTTTCTGTAGTTCATTCCAAAGTCATCTGCAAACATATAAATTGTCAGATCAGGGTTAGTGAATGTTTCATGCTCCAGAAGAAAGGCCTCCAGTTGTGCAGCAATTTCATTCAGCTCAGTACTTGCAATTTCAGGTTCAGCAATAGATTTTTCATCTAAAGCAGCAACCAGCGGTTCATTATCGTCCTGAAAGCTTTCAAAAGAGCTTTTTGTGAAAATTGAATTATAATGAAAGCTATAGTAAAAAATGAAAGCATAAATAACTGTTAAAACGATAGGCAGACAAATATATTCCACCAGTTCTGTAGGTACAGATGCATACAAGGTCAGCGTAATCAGGTTAAGCACCCATATTAGCAGTATAAACCTGCTGACATAATCAAATCGTGTTTTTTCAAAATTTGAAATAAGGTTCGGTAAGTTCTTTCTGTATTTGTATACCTGGAAAGCTGCCAGTGTGAAATAAATCTGCTGTAATAGAATAAAAACACCATTAAAAATGACCATCTGATCAGGATAAGGTCCGTAGAAAATCCCCTGAAGATATTGATGCTGCGTTTCTTTCGAAAATAATGCAAACTCAATAGTATAATAAACTATCAGCAGAATAGCAGCTATGGTCAGATAAAAAAGAAGGTTCTTTTTCCCTGGCTTTCTACCGATCATCAGGTTTGTGTAGATCAGCACCAGAGGTGCGAATAATAATGCCGTTGCCTGTGCAAAAAAGTACAGATAAGGCATTTGTTCAATATTACCGGAAAGGGTATTGACGTTACTTATAAAGTTAATTCCCGGATTGATAAGAATCAGTGCGAGTACTTTATTAGGTAAGGCATTTTCTTTTCTGAAAAATAAAACAGAAAATACAAATAATAGATTAATAGAGGTTATTATATTAAGGACGAGCATATTACCGTCGGCAGGACAAATCCAAACCACCGGCAAAGTAACATATTGGTATTATAACTTACAAATAATGTCTATGACATAAATATAAAACAGGAATACTATTCATAGTATCCCTGTTTTTGACTAAATAAATCGGAACTACTCTTTGACTAGCTTATAAATCTGACTACCTGAAAGCACCACATATATTCCGTTTTTAAGCTCTTCAATATCAACACGGGTCTGTTCACCCGTGGAGGAAACTGATTTGACTTTCACCCCTGATATATCATAAACCGATATGTCAGCATCTTTCTCCGCCGAGCGCACAAAAATGTGATCTCTCGCAGGGTTCGGGTAAATAGAATAATTTGCCGGCAGCAATTCATCATTTACAGATGTTACTCCATCAATCGTAGCCCATAGCTCATAGCCGGTTGAAGTGCCATCGCTGGCATAGAATACCAGTGCGTCTTTAAAAGACTCATAGTGCAAGCCATTGCCGTTGGTTAAAAAATTACTGTACAATATATTGGTTCCGGCTTGGCTACCGTCACATTCCCAATATTGATTACCTTTTCCATCATTATCCTGCCCCTGAAAATAGAGACGTCTGGAAGTAGCTTTAAAAGGGCCAAAATTTACGAGTGCTGAACTCTTGAATGTTTTAAGTACCGTAATTGTATGCGTCACCGGATCAATTTGCTGGAAAAGATATTCGGAAGAGCTGCTCCCTCTGCTGATAGTATATACCTTGTCCTGAAATTCCGCCAGATGGCTGTAGCCTGTTCTCGGAACATTTGAAGCTACCAGCACAAGATCATTAAAACCGGCATTTGTGCGGTATAGCGACGATACAAGCTTTCCTTCTGCCTCAACATACTTTTCAATGATATAATACAGATTTGAGCTGCTATTATTTTCAACCGGCTGGGTAAGGCTATAAGTAATTTCTGATGTTCTGACTTCCTTTGTACCTGATGCCGTACCATCTGAAATAACAGCATATCCTCCCGGATTTACATATGAAAAATAGTTATCACTTTTGTTCCACACATAGCCTTTATTGATTTTTAGGGCATTAGTTACCAGTTCAGTACCCGCTGCTGTGCCATCTGTAACCCATAAGTTATCATCTGCAGCAAAGTAAATTTTCCCTTTAAAAGAAATCCCGATTTTGCCTTTCTGGTCCTGGTCTGAAAAAGTTGAACCTGCTCCCGGAGTAATATCCTTTAGTAGTTTTGTACCGGCTTTTGTGCCGTCGCTCACCCAAAGTTCATAGCCGGTTGAAGCATTATTTTGTACATATACAATTCTGCCATCGCCAAAAGAAATTGCATTAAGTCCATTCCCTTTTGAAATCTGAGCGTGTAATGTGTCTACTGCTACAAAAGAGGTTCCGTTATAAGCATACAGTACATCTACATCCATGACAAATTGATTTGTAGAAGGTAGTTCTGTACTCGAAAAAAACAGGTTTTTGCCCGATGAAATGCTAATCGTCCTCGCCTTTTTAAGGGTATAGATTTTCTTTGCATTTCCGGAAAGATCATCCAACTCGAACAATCCGATTGCTGTACTGCTGAAAACACCGCCTTCATAATCAGTTGCACTCATATAAAGCTTGTTATTATGAGTAACCATATAAGACGGTGAACCACTGTTAAACGGACTCGCCTGCGTACTAAAATCCTTTACCAGAGAAACCTGGCCCGTTGCTGTAAATGCACACATCAAAGATGCAAGCAAAGAAAAGCGTTTCATAAATCTTGGTTGGTTTAAGTTATTAAATAATGCTTCAGCAATAATTTTAATATCAACGCAAGATTAATAAAAAAGAAAATGCCTTATCTGGCCGAAGTATCTCATTTGAAACAAATGAGACAAGTTGATTACGTAAAGGCTTAAACATGAAAAATCCGAGGTTATAGAAAAACGGCTTTCTATAACCTCGGATTTAAACATAAGAACGACTTTTGTTACTTTACAGGTCTGTAAATCTTAAATTTTCCTTTTGTTATATCTTCCAGATTAATTGGACTTAAACCAACCTTTCTGCCAGAAAAGCGGGTATTCTGATGGGCCAGAACAAAACTCCCTTTGGCCTTCACTTCATACACCACAGCGGTGTGGTGCGACATCTCTTCTACATAGTTCAAACCATCCTTTTCATACTTTAGTTTTACCCGTTCAAACTGGATAATATCGCCAGGGTAAATACAATCAGTTTTTACATCCAGTTTCTTACCATATACATAATTGCCATCCCATTTCGCCCCGATACTATTTAAAGCTCCGGCAGCCAGGTCCCAGCATTCACCTCTGCCTATCTTTTTACCGATTGACTGCTTTGTATATTCCACAACCTGCTGATTAAGCAAAGGAACACTGTCGCAATCAGATACAGGAGAATCTGGTAAAAAGGCTATTTCTGAAGCAGGATTTGTAAACGAGGCGAGAATCGCGGTCAGGAACAGAACAGCGACAATATTAAATATCTTCATATAATACGTATTTAATGTTTCAACAACCAATTAACGTAAAAACCATAGTGCTTAGTTTTATGACAAAGAAAGATTATGTGGCATCGGCAGGTTCTTTCTGAACTCTGGTAGTGTCGATTTCGCTCAGTTGCAACAAGGTAGTTGAGCGGAGTCGAAACTACCTCTTTAGCAGATATTTCCCTTTTGGGAAAGTGGAACTTCTATTCGAAATCTCTATTCATATTGCCTAAAAGCATTCTCTAAAATAGCTTTTATTTCAACCTGTAAAGAAACTGGAGCAAGCACTTTCATCGTTTCTCCATATGATAGCAATTCCATCACAAAGTCATAAGTCACACGAAGATTTAAGCGAAAGAGCATTTCCCCGTTTTCATGACTTATCAGTTCCTGAGAAGAATGTAAAGGATAAGTTTTAATATAACGCCCCTGATGTTCTTCAAATGCAAGAACTACTTCCTCAACAGGCTTATCACTACCAGCCAAAATTCCGAAAGTATCTTTATATATATCCTCAATATGCGTACAAACAGGAAATGTAAATCCCCCTTTGCTTACATTTACAGATCGAATCCTGTCCAAACCGTAAGTCTTAAAAATAACTTCCGGATACTTCACATCTTTAGCGAGTAAATACCAACGCCCATTATTTTGCTTCACAGCATAAGGCTCCAATAACCTTTCATATGTTTCTTCCTGCCAATGCCCCTGATAGATAATTAAAACCCGCTGTCTTGCTTTACATGCTTTCAATAACAAGGATAACCAATGTGTGCCAGACGAACGACGTTTTTCTAATAATAAATGCCCTTCACTATCGGGATTAAAAAACAAATTCCCGACAAAATCGAGCGACTCTGCCAGTAAGCCAGACCGGACTTCATCTGTTCCCTCAATTATGTGATAGCCCTTTCCTCTTTTATGCTTTATATCACATTCAAAAAGATCCCTGATATCATTCAAATCGCGCTGAAACTGACGTTTTGTGATTCCTTCTTTACCTTCCAATTCTTCAATATCTCTTTTGAGTTGTTCAAAAGTGACAAAGCTGTTCTCCCTTAGCTTCCCGTGAATGTAAAAGTACCGTCTGAATTGTTCTCTCTTTGCCATGTCGTTTTCTACTGATTTATGGCAAAGCTAAAAAACGATAGCGACATATTGTGTCGTTTTAGTATTATGCAATAAACTATCTGATTGATTCAAGTGTCCGATTCTTTCGGACAGTCTTATAGACGTTCCACTTTTTTGAAAAGTGGAACGTCTACCCTTCAAGCTCAGGACTTCATATAAACACGACCATTGTAAATAAAAAAAGTATCACGACTGTTTATTCCAAGATCAAGGAGAAAATCCTGCATCACACACTTTTCACTATCCCTCAACTGAGCAGCTTCCTCATAATGACCACCGGCAACAGCCTTGCTCTTATTCTCAGCAATTGCATCTAATTCAAGTTTTCTCCCGGGAAAATGATCGGAGAATACA
>CAZNHL010000107.1:0-3772 GCA_964572965.1 uncultured Bifidobacteriaceae bacterium | reverse complement strand
GCAGTCGGTTTTTTGCACATTGGTGTTTCGCGCAATACAATATCATCTATATAAATTACTTCATGTGCCAAACAAAAATCAAAGAGCATTGACTCGTAACAAGCCCGCAACTGTGATAAGCGATAGGGTCTTACTTTCTCACGACCAACCCATGCGTTGGCATATAATCTGGCAATACGGTTGAGTCTGGAAAGTTGAATGTTAAGTTCCATAGCTATTAAACCTCTCTTTGGAAAATGAATATTGAGCTTCTCGTTTGTCTCTAAAAGATAAGTAGTGACGAACCTTCAGGATGCCCCACTCATTTATAAATAACCATTCAACAAACTAACGTTCAACAATTCCATATTTTTCCCGCAAAACTTCAAGTACTAAAACAATATCATTAGCCATCTCATCAAGAAAAAAAGAGTCTTTATTATCCAAAATAGCACCCCAGTTTTCCTGTTTACTAAGGAAATTATCAAACTTTTTATATCTACACACCCATTCCCCTGGCCAACTTCTATTTACATTTCTTTCTCGTGGCCCCCAATGATTTATATTTTTACCTAAATGAGTTTCAAAATATTCAATATCGGCGAAATCTCCCGGCTCTTTACGATCTAGTTTTCCTTTTGACTTTTTATCAATTATTTGTAAGGTAAAGTTTGAAAAATCAGAACAAAAGCCTGCCCACAGAATAACAGTATCATGCTCTATAAGACTAAATTCGATTGAAGAATCTTTGGATCCCAATTCTCCTTTAATATTAATTACTTTAGAATATTGCCCAATCCGGCTTACAAGCTTCTCGCCAAAAAGTTTAATCACATTTATTTTTGCAATATTTAATGATGCTGATATCTGCATAGCAGCTTGAAAACTATCACCATCTTTGGCAATAATGTCAACGATCTCTTTTTCCATTGTCTGATTTAAGGTACGGTTAGTTAAATGCTTGATCAAATAGGTATATTGAATGATAGTTTCTCTCAACAAAGGATAATGCACAGCATGCTTCACCGTTTCTTCAAGCCAAGCCACTATGTTAATCTGATATGAAACAATTTTGACCTTATCCTTTATATTATTTACATCATTAGGTACTTCATTTCCAGTCAAAGTCAAATAAACTATTTCTGCTTCCGGTTCATAATTGTAATATCTTAAAAGTTGATTTCTTTGATCTCCTGCATTGATCTTGTTTTCAATAAGAATCTTAGCTTTACCATCCCGACCAACTATAACAATATCAATTCGCCCTCCTTCATCATAATCTTCTGAAATAAGACCAATGTGTTTTTCTACTATAACTGTTGATTCTGTGGTATCAAAGTCTTTTAAATTAAGTTTTTTCAGAAAGTCTTTTAAAAAAACATCTCCTAAACCATGATAGCCTTTCGTATTTAAAAGATCTCCCAGAAATGCAGAGTGCGTTCTCACTTCATTATGGGTTAATCCTAATATTTTGAATACATTGTAGTTTTCACCAGTTAATTCCGCCACTTTTTTGTATTTCCCATTAATCAGATTTACATGGCTTAGTAAGTTTTGTATTAGAAATTCTTTCAAAATTATAAACAGATTAAAGTGCTGAAATAGGGTATTTGTATGGCAATACAAAAATTCTGTTGCCTGCCCGTATTTGTTTTATCGTTGTTGATGCTTCCATTTGTTTGCTTATAAAGTAAAATGGTGGAGTGCTTTATGATATATTCCACTTTTCTAAAAAGTGGAATATCTACCTCAACGCTTCTACCCAATAACTAAAGTGCAGGAATATGATATTTTCCGTTAGGATTTTTGCTGCACGATGAACCTGTCAGGCTTGAAATACTCGAACGTTCTGTTCCACAATATTTACAAGTATACTTCGATTTCTCGCTGCCTTCATAAGGAACATGATACTTGCCATTTGAATTTTTACTGCAAGAAGAACTCGTTAAACTAGAAATGCTGGAACGCTCTGTTCCACAATACAAACAATGAAATTTAGCCATAATGCTGATGTACTTAAAAATTTACCTACTCTATCCAGTTTTCGGCTACCCTGTTTATCTAACCTTTTAGTAGCGTTTTACTAATACAATGTTTGCACCGTCTGTTTGACAAACCAGTTTAGTTCCGTTATTCACAATTTTAAAGTTATCACCTGGAGCTTTACCATCACCAATAATTAACTTATTGCCAACAACTTTATAGGGGAATGTCTCCACACCGCTTTGGGTAAATGTTAAAGCTGTTTTCATGAATCGTTTTACCGTTTGTCCATCATCCTGAAACACCAATTTAAGGCCAACTCCTCCAAAATACCCCATAGAATACATATCTACTAAAGCCGATTCAAACTCTACTTCACCTTCATAGGCTCCAAACAGATAATGATCAGGGTTGTCTGAAACAACCTTATTCCTGTAAAATGACAAATTTCGTTGGGGACTAAAGATATCAAGATCACTAGGTATACCTCCAATATAAAAATTCTTTCCTACCAGATAAACCATATTTTCTTCTTTTAAGACTTCCAATTTAAGTTTCCATTCTTTAGGTGTCTCTTTAAGGTTTTGCAAAGTCAGTAGAGAATCTTTTTTGTCAAAATCTGTTAGTAACAACGTATCGTTATCTGCACCAAAAATCGCATTGGAAAATATAAAAAGCGTATCTGATTTAAATTTCCAAAATAGCTTTGAAAGTTCCTGATCATCGCTAGTTCTACTCATCAATGCTACATATGTTTTGCTTTCCAACTCTTCTAATGGACTCTTGCAGGTAAATAGAAAAATGGCCATAGTTACCAACATAAAAAGACTTCGGATAATTTTTGCCATAATCACGACTTTTTTCTGTTATCAATAGTTTGTTTGCTTAGTTATAACTAAGTGTAAAAATACGTTTGATTCCTGATTTTGCAAACCTTAATGAGTAAAAAGCAAAAGTCAGATATTGAACTCTTTGTAATTGCCAAAGCAAAAGCCAAAAGGCTTTCGTATGGCATGTCGCAGGCCGAACTGGCACATCGTCTGAATGTGTCTAATGGCTTCGTTGGACAGGTAGAAAGTCCTGAATTTCCTGCCAAATACAACCTTAACCATCTCAATCAACTAGCCGAAATTTTCAACTGTAGTTTGAAAGACTTCTTTCCAGATCATCATTTGTCTTAAACTTTTTGCTAATCTAACTACAGAATACGTCAAAATATGTCGTTCAAAAATCACAAATGATATTTCTTAAAAGAAATGTCATTTGTATAAAACCGGTAAAGTGTAAGAAGTTGTAAGCTAAACCAAACTCAAATCCATATAGCGGTTAGGGCAGGGGGATTGGCTTGTTAATGCCAGGAGTTTCGAATCTTTAGGAATGTTGAACTTTGAAGTTTTTGAGAGCAGATCAATATTCTGTACTCTGCTGGTTACCGAAGTTAAAAATAGGTTTGAATTGCGCCTGTTTGAAAGCAAAGCGGATAGCAACTAAGCTACTATCCGCTTTTAGTATCAGATGTTGATATATCTTCTATTCTTTTATCACTTTCACAATGCTGTTTTCATTACCGCTTTCCAACTTAAAGAAATATACGCCGTTACCGTAGCCCGAAAGATCTACTGTGTGATTATTCTTTAATTCAATGTGTTCAAGCGTTTTTCCTGAAAAGTCAGAAATAGTTACTGCATTTACTGAGCCATGCAGGGTAACAATACCTGTAGTCGGGTTTGGATAAACAGTGAATACTTCTTTCAGAAGGTCATCATCAATTGCAGTAGTTTGTGATACTGTAATTGAAACTCCAGAAGAG
>CAZNHL010000106.1:0-9638 GCA_964572965.1 uncultured Bifidobacteriaceae bacterium | reverse complement strand
GTACTGCCACTCCATTTTTTTACGGTGATCACACTGCCGGAAACTAAACTGTCAATGTATGCTATTACAGCATTACCTGACGGATCCATAACAAGTTTAAGATTAGAAGCTCCTCTTTTTGGGAAAGAACTGGTGTCCATTGTGATCCACGAAGAACCGTTCCAGCTACGTATACTTGGCTTCTTTTTGCGTAGATAGTCGATATAGGCAACTATAGGATTACCGTCTTTATCTAATTTTAAACATACTTCATCAACCGTGCCTTCAGCAAGGCCAACATCACTTATAAAAGTCCATTTTGTGCCATCATATTTTGAGACACTGATTTTATTCTGTTTATGATAATCTTTATAGGCAGAATAAATTTCGTTATTCGTTTTATTTACTGCATGCACAGGGTGCCGGACTTCACTTTCCGAAGCCCAGTTATGTTTCGGTCCCAGCAGTTGAAAACACTGATCCTGACCAAAGATTTCTGTAGAAATAAGTACTAAAGTCAGGAAAAAAAGATAGCTTCTTTTCATTTAATGAATTTTAAAGGAAAATTATTTTAAATCAGACTTAAAAATAATCTTTAAAAAAAACATAACAAAGAGGTTTGAAAGATCCGGCTCCGGTGGCTATAAATATATTGTCAGCTATGTTAAATGACTATATGAAGTTTCCATAATGCAGTACTGTGAATGTTAGAAAATACTTGTTTACAAAAACCAATCTGAAAAACTATTTCTTACCAATTGTTAAGTGGCAAAGGGGTTATAATTCGTCTATTTGTAATTATAAATAATGACAGACATGAATAAAATTCCATACCAATCCGCTTTAATTACAGGTGCTTCCTCTGGCATCGGCAAAACTTTCGCTTATACACTGGCTCAGTTAGGTATTAATCTGGTACTTACGGCACGTTCTGAAGATAAATTGTCTCAGGTAGCAGACGATCTAAGCACAAAATTTGCCATAAAAGTATCATATATTGTAGCTGATTTATCCCAGCCTGATGCTGCATTAACTATTTACAATGATTTGATGCATAGAGATATATCTATTGATCTGCTGATAAATAATGCCGGTAATGGAAATTGGACAAATTTTTTAAATGAGCCGATGTCAAGTTACAATGCAACTATTAACTTGAACATGACTTCACTGGTAGCTTTGACTCATTACCTTCTACCTGCAATGGTTAAAAATAAGAAAGGAGGAATTATCAATATAGCTTCCGGAGCTGCATTACAGCCAGGCCCTTTTATGGCTGTTTATGCAGCAAGCAAAGCTTTTGTACTTTCATTCTCTGAAGCATTATATGGAGAATTTTTTGACAAGGGGATAACTATTACCGCCATTTGCCCAGGCAATACACCTACAGAGTTTCAGGCTGCATCCAATGCCAATACAGAAGGTATGCCGGTAACTACCCCCCAAGAAGTAGTTGATGCGAGTATAGATGCTCTTTTGAAACATAAAAACTACAAGATTGTAGGTACTATGAACTATATTCAATCGTTCGCGCCAAGATTTTTGCCCCGAAAAACTATCATAAATATTATGAACAAACTAATGGGTAAAAGGGTAAATCCTTAATATACCTGGTTTATCTTTACAGAACATAGTTAATAAATAAGGATGAAATAAGATGAAACAAGCGTTAATACAAACATTATGTTTTGCAGGTATACTGAGTATAGAAGAGGCCACTAAAATTGCAGCTTCTTTTAACCCCAAAAACCTGAAGAGCTCAGAGCACTTTATTGTTCAGGACAAAAAAAGTGCTGAATTAGCTTTCATTAATGATGGTATTATGCGTGCATACATCACAAATGAAGACATGCAGGAATCGACGAGATATTTCTTTACTCAAAATCAATTCATTGTAGACCTTCCCAGTTTTAATGAAAGCATACCTGCTGCAAGTAGCATACAAGCAGTTACAGAAGTTCAATTATTGGTAATCAATAATAAAGAATGGCAAAGCTTATGTGAAGAATACCCCAAATTGATATTACTTGCAAAAACAATCAGCGAAATGACTTTTCTAAACAAAATAAAAGACAATGATTTTTTGCGATTTGGAACTGGCAGGCAAAAATATATTGAGTTTATCAAGCGTTACCCCAAATTTATCTTATCGGTTCCTTTGCAATATATTGCTTCGTATCTTCAAATTACACCTCAATCATTAAGTCGTCTTAGAAAAGACATTTCAAATAGTTAATGCCTCAACTGTTCCCGTTTAATTACGTGTAACATGACCAGCGGGAGGGCTTAGTCTGACCATGCCCTGATCATAATTACCTTTTTACTTTCCAGGTTCTTTATATATTGATCAGCTTTATTATTCCAGTATGCTTGATCTTCGTCTGTAAACTCTCTACCATTATGCTTAGCAAGCAATCTTTCAAATTCGGAACTTAATTTCCCTTTTCCCTTCTCATCATAGAAGTAATAGATGGTGACCCATTCATTAAAATTATAAATGATCACTTCTTTGTTTAAATAACCTTGAGTAAGCCAGGCTTTATCTTTACTGTTTGAAGTTACAAAGGTGCTTTGATAGGCTGAGGTTTCAACAATAGAAATCTCCTTTATAGATTTAATATCTTTTTCAGGAATACGTAATAATTTATCCTTAAAGAATATATCGGCATCGAGGGAGTCAATTCTATACATGTCCAGATATAAATCCAGCGTATCTTTTTCGGCAGAAGCATAAATGTGTACACCGTTGTTTGATGGTCTACTACTTTTTATGAGATATTTAGAACCTTTTGACGTAATAAGGGAGTCGAAAGTACTAAGCACATGAGCATTATGAGTGTCTAAAAAATAACCATTGAATACTCCTTGGGTACATGTTACTTCTACTTTATAGACAAACGCTAAAAATGCTGCCTGTGAAACAAAACAGGTAAGTAATAAGGAAAAAGACAATATTGATTTTAGCATATAATAAAAATGTAGAAAGTGTTTTTAAGTAAATTAAATAACAAATATCCTTGTTTACTTCAAATTTTCATGAAATTATGCGTGAATAGATTTTTATGTCTCAATACGAGGCCATTTCCATGCATAGCGGATAATCAGACAAAGAAGAACAACTTGCACAACAGCGCCAACCACCATGTGTATCCAGGCTTCTCCTGCCAAATTGAACAATATACAGGGAATATTCACCACAGCAATAATGATATTTGCCCAGCGATTTACTTGAGCAGACAGGGCAACAGAAAGGAAAATCATGAGTGCCGGAATTGTCACTAAGGCGAGTGCTGCCAATAGAAATCCTTGCGTAATATCAAATACAAACACCCTTCCTGTCTGAATATCTGCTATCTTACTTGGCATATATAAGTGGAAATAATCAAGATAGATAATGAGGAACATCAAACTCGCCCACAGCGATGCAAGCTTCAGTTTTACACTAACTTTTATGTCTTCCAGTGCATTTTGTGGTGTTATTTTCTTTTGCATGTCTTTTATTGTTAAACGATAAGCAAAAGTGCATTGGCGAGATACAATAACTCATTCACTTAAGTTAAGAAATGCATTTTAACTCTTTTTTTCAAAGATTCTTGCTCTTAGTCTGCTTAGTGATTGAGGTTTGATACCTAGATAGCTTGCTAACTGGTGTTGCGGAACACGCTGAATAAGGTCCGGCCTTTTTTCTATTAAGTTCAGGTAGCGTTGTTCTGGGGAAGATGTCTTAAACTTGTCAAAGTCTATTCGTTGTTTAGCTAACAATTCTTCCGACAATATTCTGCACATGAGTTCAAACTTTGGAAAGTTACTGTTCACTTCTGCTTCCATATCAGAATTTGAAATTGTCAGAATAGTGTCTTCTATACAACTTACATAATATTCGGACGGAGTTTTGCTTATTACACAAGGGGGCGCTAAAGCTTCCATTTCTGTGTAGAATGAAGTAGTTTTTTCTTCCCCGTCTATGATGTAATAGGTCCGGATACAGCCTTTCAGAACAAAGTAGCTATCTTTTGATTTTTGTCCTTCTTCAAGTAAAATCGTTCCTTTCTTTACTGAATGAAATATCCCAAATGAAAGTATTGCGTTTTTCTCATCTTCTGTCAGTGAAATGTATTTTGATATAAAGTCAAATAGTATATTTTCCATTGTTTGTTGTTATTAGCCAATATAGAAAATATCCGGTAAACCTCGTTTGCCTTCATAATCTCTGGCACTGCTGTAGAGCCAGGCTGAAGCCTCGTCTACAAAACCAGCTTTTACAGGATTTTCATGAATGTAACTGAGTTTCTGGTATTGCTTTTCGTTGTTGAATAGTTCTATCGGATGATTATCCTGCTGCCAGAATTGCCATTTGTTATTGTTGATATTTTGTTTTCCGGCGCGTTCCATCATCCAGAGCATCCATTCTTTGCGGCTTTCTGTTTCATGTTTTGAAATGAGTTCTTTTAATGTATGGAAGTATAACTTTTAACGTCTCGCAGGATATCCTGAATGTTATTGCCATTGGTGCCAATAATCATATGCATGTGGCTAGGCATCAGGCACCATGCTTTGTTTTGCTGACAATAACGAAGGCTTTGTAAAATTACTTCTCTGTATTCGTCTCTGATAAATATATCTATCCAGTAAACTACTGCAAAGCTTATAAAGTAAAGACGGTTCTGGTCACGGAATTTGTATTTAGTGCTCATAGCTGAAAAAATGGTTGCTATGGGCGGGACGCCCGGACAAATACAGGCACAAGCGTCCCGATAGCTATCGCGGAGTTTGCGCCAGAGAACTGGGTCAGATATCTGGAATCTTAATTTAACCTTGCGCTAGAGGGGTTAGGGCGTACGCACGACATTAATTTATTGTAACTATGGTTGCTTGACTTTTGTAAAGTCGAAGCCCCAATAACTATTCTTTAATAATTTTTTTTATGATTTTCTTATCCTCGTAGAATACTTCCAAAATGTAAAAACCTACAGATTTTTGACTTAAGTCTAATATGCAATCAGATGAATTTATTTTCTCTTTCGTTATTTGTCTACCAGACAAATCTGAGAGTATAATATCTGTTATGATAGATTTTTCTGCTCTTATTGTTATTCTGTCAGTAGCAGGATTTGGATAAGTAATAATATCTTTATTGACAGTCTCATCATTGATGTTTGTAACATCACATGCTCTTATATTTACAGAATCGATACTCTTAATTTTACATTTATAGTCATCTGCTATGCTATAAGTTATCTTGTTCCAGCCTGGTGCGCAGGCAGAGGGATCAAATATGTCATTAGTGACACCGTTGCCTGAAAATGTACCAACAAAGCCTGGTTGGCTTAGGTTAATTACCGGATGATTTCTGCAAATTTCCTTTTCGTTTGGATATTGCCATTGAGCGGAATTTATACTGGAAACTCCTACACTTTCTGATAAATAGTTGCCACATGCAGATGTCAGACTACACCTGTAAAGTGTAGGTTTATAAATTGAAGAAACATTGATTGAGAGCGAATCAGTCTGACTTCCTGTATAGGATAAGTCATTGTCGTCAATTGATACCCAGGAATTGCTATTATTGTATTGCCATTGGTAACTGATATTGGTACCTGTACCTTTGAGTAATAATGGTTTCTGATTTTCCTCTACACACATTTTCTCAATAGGAGAGGCTTGTGAGATATAGAGGCCCGTCAGTTTCTTAGTATAAAGATAATAGTCTTTAAATGCAAGCACAGGCATACCTTCTTTTGTAAAAGCAAGGCAACGAGGAAAATTGCCCCAAGATGTGCTAACTGGCAGGTTTGAACCTACGTATTCCCATTTGTCAATATTCCATTTTCGTACAGTAATATTGCGATTCCTTTGAGGGTCGCCACCGATCAAATATACTTCACCTGCAGGCGACAATGTAAGTTTTGAAAAGCTGCCTTCACTACGTTGCGGCATATCTGGAATGGCAGCAGGACTTATATCTTCAATTACATTGTCTTTGAGCTTAAATACACAGGGTTTTTCTTTTTCTGTATCATAATAAGTGACAAATATAGTACCTCTTGCATCGATTACCATTGACATAGCCGAAGCGCTTTGGTAATTGAACTCGATTTTTTTAGAAGCAATTTTCGTTACTATATTATTCTGGTATTTAGAAATAATAAGTTCTGGCTCATAGGCATTAATAGTATGTTTAAAACCTACGCTGTATTGAAAAGTATCCTGACAGCTATATGCCACAGAGGAAATATACTCGAACGGTAATGTATACTGAATCCATGTTTTGTTAACAGGGTTATACTTGTTAATATTACCCGTAAAACTATTGTGAGCAATTAAGTTGCCTTTAGGATCAAACAATAGTGTTGTATTTAAAGGGGTGTTGTTTTTAATGAATTTTTTAAAAGGGTCAATATCTACCCATTTGTTATTTTCCAGTTTTTTCAGGAAAACGCTGTCACGGGAAACATAAGTGATATGTGGAACTTCTTGACTATCCAGCGCTATTGAGGTTACGTATTTATCAATTACGGGGGCTGCATCGATCCAGTCGTTTTCTTTGAGTACCTTTAATCTTGTCGAATCTGCGTCGCCATTACTATAAAGCATGTAAATATTTTTAGGGCCATTAGTCATTATCAGCTGGTTAATGCCTATTTCTTTTACAATTCCCTGATCTTCTAAGCCTTGCCAGTAATTGTTTTTCAGAACCTTTACTACAGAACGAGCCGGTTCATTTCCATTTCCTTCCAGTGAATATAAATAAGGAGTGAAATCTTTATCGAATTGTAAGAAAGGATAGGTAGAGTTGTTGGTAGGGGGCTGTATGCCAATTTCGGTCCATTGGCCTGATGGCTGGTATTTTTTTACGTATGCCCGATTTCCCCAAGGTACTGTTTGGGTAATATAAAGAGAGTTTGATTCTCCTATTTCTAAAGACATTGTATAATTGCTTTCTGCAGATGAAAACGGAGAAGTTAATTTCTGCCATGATTGCCCTGATAAAGAATATACTTCAACAGAACTACTGTCATTGTCGTTCGTAAAGACCATGCATTGAGCAAGGTATAAGTGACCGTTACTGTCAAACTTTAAAACTGGTTTTCCCGCTATTTGTTTTGGGAAAATCAACGGATTTGAAATAGCTGACCACGTATTATCAGTATATTTCATCACGTATTCACGAGTGCCGTCCAAATAGGTGTATTGGCTGGTATATGACATAGCGAGGTGTGGTGTACTAAGTGAATCAAAAGCTAATGAAAATGAACCGGTAATAAAGCGGTATTTATTTAAGTAACTAAGCTCTAAACCTGTAATAGATAGCGGTTCCCAGTCGCTTCCATTGAATTTCATGATATTATAAGGAGGGGTTTGTAATAAGGTCGGTGCCGGATCTTTCGGATAATATACAATATATGGAGTTCCATTGGGAGCTAAGAATAACCGGGGTCTCGAATAATCAGTGATAAAAGCCTTTATTTGTGAGTTTTCTGGCCCTACCATTATCCATTGGTTATTGATAAGCTTTTTTACATACAAATATTGAGTCTGATAATTGTAGTACAGTACATATAAACTACCATCTAATGACTTGCCAAAATCCAGCGGCCTTGTGTAAAAGTCTGTTTCTTTGTTAACATCCTGCCATTGACCATTTGTGTATTTACGAACGGCCCAGCCTTCATAAGTCCATGATACCACATTAGGGGCTCCGTCATTATCGATAACCATATAACCAGGTAAACCTGCATACGATAGTGTAGCCCGGTTTATATCTGATGTTCCCGGTGTAATAGGTTGCCATTCATTACATTGAGAAAAAACTGTCTGTGTAATGGTCAGCACAATAATAAATGGAAAAAGGAATGTCTTTGAATAGATCCTCATTGGTTTTAGCAGTTACTCAAAAGCAATAAAATTAGTCAATATATTTGTCTTCTGAAAGGTATTGCAGCTATTGATTTCTACAGAGACTTACCAAGTTCTTGAAACTTTGCAAGTCGGGTAAACAAAATAGAAGCCCGCGGTTTAAATCATGGACTTTTGTTATTTATTTCTGTCCTTTCAGCAGCTCTAGCTTCTTGTGCTCGCAGAGCTCAACTACTTTATCTTAGCTCTTGGATGTTTAGTAGAACATCACCAGCAGGTATTTCAGTGTTTGTTGGAGGAAAGCGCATTGCAGTTCTATTTTTGTAAATTTGGGTCTGCCATTTTATGGGATAATTACCTCAATTAATATATCAAAAAAAGTAGCTAAGTTTGTAATAATAGTCTGCAAATAAATGAAACATCTTGAGAAAATTGATATTCTGAGAGGGATAGCAATCATATGGGTATTTTTATATCATTGTTCATCTCTGATTCCTGATTTTGACAATTACCATTCTGCAGGAAATTTCAGGTTAAACAATCTGACGGATTATTTTGTGTTTCTGTCACCTACATCATATGGTTGGGCAGGTGTAGAGCTCTTCTTTATTATCAGTGGCTTTCTTATACATCTTATTTATCTGAATAAACAGCAATTGCCAATCCGTGAGTTTTATCTGAAAAGATTTTGGAGAATATATCCGCCTTATCTGATCATATTGTTATTCTTTTGCTTTCGTACAGGTTCAATTACATACTATCTGTTAAATCCAGAAGGAATTAAAACTTTCCTTTCCCATATATTTTTAATACATAATTTCTGGCCGGAAACAATATTTAAGATTAACCCTTCTTTCTGGAGTCTTGCCGTTGAATGCCAGCTGTATTTATTATATCCTGTAATTATTTATATCCTGCGTTTTGTACAACTGAGATATATACTTTTCTGTTCAGTAGTTATCCATATTGTCAATCAGTATTATCCGGTACCTTTTATAGGAACCATCTTGAATTATTGGTATGTATGGCTCTTTGGTGCATATCTGGCCGAATGCTACTATAAAGGCGTACGGGTTTGGGGCAATTCAAATGCTTTTATATTCAAAATATTGATTTTAGTTTCGGGAGTTTACTTAGCTAATTATATATATACGCTTAATATATATGTTCATTTATTAATGGTAATCGCATTAATATTAGCAATCGACTGGTATCTCAACAGTAAGCGCAATATCAGCCGATTTGGCAATATTATATCTTATATAGGGATATCAAGTTATAGTATTTATCTGACACATCAGCCATATCTTAACGAACTTTTAAATCATTTCAATCTGTATGAAAATACAAACAAATATGTGATTGTGGTTAATTATGTGTTTAAAATATCGGTAAGTTTTGGCCTGGTATATTTAATATCATATGCCTTGTATAAGCTAGTAGAGAGTAATTCTATAACAATAGGTAAGAAGATTATAGCCAGGATACAACAAAAGGCTAAGGTGAATTTGCATAGGGTTGATGACTAACCTAGCTAATACGGATGCCTGTCCAATGTCGTTAAGTTGATGAATTTGACTAAAATGGTGAAAATTTGTAATTAAAGTCAAAAACAGATTATTGGATATGACCTATTGAAATACACCAACAAAAGAATATAAAGCTAAAATTGCTCAACAAAAAAAGCTCAGACATTTTTAGATAATGTCTGAGTGTAATTCTACGGACAGGGGGGGAGGCGCTATCGGATGCTTTAAAATGATTCTGCAACAGAAAAATAAAAATACCCACCTTCGCGACCA
>CAZNHL010000105.1:0-9729 GCA_964572965.1 uncultured Bifidobacteriaceae bacterium | reverse complement strand
GAAAATATGATAAAATTTATACCACTGCTATTGTTTAAACCATAGAAATCGAAGTATCTGGAAATGAGCCGAAGTCAATGATCAAAGTTTTCAACTACTCTTACCTGACCATTGTCTACTTCCACAATTTTGTGAGCATATTCTTTTAGCCGGGGATCATGCGTTACCACTGCCACAGCTTTCCCTTTGTCGGCAAGTTCGCGGAGTTCCTTCATCACTACCACCAGAGAATCCTTGTCAAGCGCAGCAGTAGGCTCGTCGCAGAGGATAATCTTAGGATTTGTAACCAGTGCGCGGGCAATAGCCACACGCTGCTGCTGACCACCCGAAAGCTGCTTTGGTAAATTTCCTGCGCGTTCCGACATGCCAACCAGTTTTAGTGCATCCGCAGTGCGTTGTTTGGCTTCTGCAGCAGGTACGCCTTGCAGTTGTAAAGGCATCATTACATTTTCTGCTGCTGTAAGCGGGGCAATCAGGTTGAAACTCTGAAATACAAAACCAATGGTATTAAGTCTGATTTCGGCAAGCTTGTTTTCCGGAAGACCATTGATCTTGTGCCCGTTCAGAAATAATTCTCCCTCGGTAGGGTATATGACACAGCCGAGTAATGATAATAGCGTAGTTTTTCCGGAACCAGAAGGTCCGATAATCAGAAGAAGCTCTCCTTTATTGACTTCAAGGGTAGTTTTATCAAGTGCAGTGATTTTCTGGTCTCCTACCTGATAAAGCTTATTGACACCTTTTAATTCTGCAAGCGCCATAATTAAAATGTTTTCGTAATTGTTTTTACAAATGTATAATGTTTTCGTAATATAAAAATGATTTAAGAAAATAATTTTGTAATTTTATTACGAAAACGTAGTAATGTCTATGGCAAATAACAATAAACTCATTGAATTAATGATGGCAGGTAACTCTTTTTTTGAAGAGAATCCCGATGCCAGTCTCGAAGATTTTTATAGTTATAAAACAACTGTAGCTCCGAAGTCTCCTGTAGAACAAAAAGAAGAGGAATTTGTTTTTCCAAGAGAGCGTTATTTGCCGCGTGCCATTGGCCGTGTGACCAAAACCAGTAATATGTACATCAAAAAAGCGCTAAGCAGTATTGGTTTAGAAAATATTGATGATTACTTGTACCTGGAAGGAGTGGTGAGAATTGGTAATCCTACAAAAACTGAGCTCATTAATTTTTATATGAATGATTTTACTTCCGGTATAGACATGATCAAAAGATTGTTGCGTTTGGGCTTGCTGGAAGAATATCCTGATGATCGTGACAAACGTTCCAAAAGATTAAAGTTGACAGAGGCAGGAATGAGTAAACTGGAAGAATGCCGTCCCTTGACTTTGGAGGTAAGCCGTTTTGTATATCATACCCTTGACGATACCGAGCAGGCCACCTTATTACTTTTATTGAATAAAGTGGTGGACTATCATCAGGCGCGTTACAAAGAACTGAAAGGCAAAACCTTTGAAGAGTTAAAAGAGATTTTTAAGTCTGTGTAGTATAAATTACCAATGATAGTCGCATTTTAGAAGGTAAAAGCTGTAAACTCTGCGATACGTTACCAGTAACTATATAAAGATTGCTGGCAAATAGCTGTTTTAAGATTGCAGTTTGATTTTGCCGGATTGAGAGCCTTCAAAATCCTTTACTTGTACTAAATAATAAGTTTCCATACCCAAATGTCACTGTATTTGATGCTTCTGAGCATAGATATTTCGTGGATTTTTACGAAATTAGCAGACTTCTTATGCTTTTTGGACTAACAAATCTCAGGGAAGAACCATTTAATCACTATAGTAATTTTATGTCAGTTTACGTTTTTGGCCATAAAAACCCGGATACAGATGCGGTTTCGTCCGCTATTTGTATGGCCTATTTAAAAAATCAGCTAGGTACAGTTGCAACACCATATTTACTTGGAGAGATCAGGAAAGAGGCAAAATATGTACTTGATTATTTTAAAGTAGCAGTTCCTCCTGTGCTTGATAATGTCAAGGCTCAGGTAAAGGATCTTAAAATTGATAGAATAGAAGGTCTTACACCTCAGCATTCAATTATTGCCACTTATAAATTTATTGAAGATAAAAAGCTCCAGTCGCTGCCTATTGTTAGCACAGACGGTAAATTGCTTGGATTGATTACAATGCAGGATATTGTAAAGGGCTTGCTTGAAAAAGACCTTCGCCATATCAAAACTTCATTATCTAATATTGCAGAAGCACTGGAAGGGGAGATACTTGTTAATAAAACAGATTGTGTTGACGGACATGTATATACTATTTCTTATGGGCTTGAATCTGTAAAAAGCAATCACATTGAGAATAATATTGTCATTGTAGGCGATCGTTATGATGTAATTGATTTTGCTTTAGAGTCCGGAGCTCAGTTGATTGTACTTACCGGTGGCAAATCTCTGCCTCAGGAGCAGATAGATAAAGCTAGCAGTAAAAAGGTTTCTGTAGTTTCTGTAAAGACAGATTCATACGAGACATCTTTAATGATCAATCGTTGCAATTATCTTGAAACAATACTTACAACCGAAGGTATTGTGAAGTTCTATGCTAAAGAATTGGTAGATGATATCAAGGATACGATGCTGAACAGCACTTTCCGTAACTTCCCGGTTGTAGATAAAGACGATACTTTCCTTGGTTTCATTGGCCGACGTCATTTGGTGAACCCGACTAAGAAGAAGGTGATTCTGACTGACCACAACGAATTCGTTCAAAGTGTGGATGGTATTCAGGATGCTGAAATCCTTGAGATTGTAGATCATCACAAAATCGGAGGTTTCTCTACTGCTTCACCAATCAACTTCCGTAACATGACAGTTGGTTGTACCTGCACGATCCTTTACCTCATGTATCAGGAAAGCAATGTGGTTATTCCGCGTGAGATAGCCGGTCTCATGATTTCTGCAATACTTTCAGATACTTTGTTCTTTAAATCGCCTACAACAACTGACCTTGATAAGAAGGTTGTTACGGAACTGAATAAAATTGTTGGTCTTGACCTTGAAAAATATGCAATGGATATGTTCAAGGCAGGTACTTCTCTTGAAGGCTACAGCATTGAAGAAATTGTTCACATGGACTTTAAAGAATTTACTTTAGAAGGTCAGAATGTAGCCATCGGGCAGGTATTTACACTCGACGTTGATTCTGTTTTCAAAAAGAAAGAAGACTTTATCGATTATCTGAAAAAGACAACTTATGACGTGGCATTGCTCGCCATTACTGATATCGTGAAAGAAGGTTCATACCTGCTTTACAAAGCACCGGACAGAGTAATCAGTAAATCATTCAATGTTGATGCTGCTCAGGGAGTTTGGGTAAACGAGGTGGTTTCAAGAAAGAAGCAGTTGGTACCTAACCTGACGCATGGTCTGGCTTCATAAGGTATTCATATAAATTATTTAGAAAAAGGCTGTTCTTCGGAATGGCCTTTTTTGTTTTTGGGAAACTAAGTCTATTCCATAAAAAAGTTCAGCTAGCATGATTAAAGTGCTGTAAAATATTGTTTACAAAAGATTTTTTGTGACTTGTCCATGATTTGTCCGGTGTCGTATATAGCCAATATGCGGTATTCTGGCCTAACTTTAGGCTGAGAAACTGCACATGCAGCTAATTATTTGTTTTTGACTTAATCAGTTTAATAACGCTTGCTAATTATGAAATTCTTCAAGGCTTTCCCTCTGTTGATCCTTATCACTCTTGTTTTCGAACCTTATCATTCAACAGCACAATCCGGTACAGCGGGTATTTATGTGGGTGGGCATTTCCGGAGGGAAAGACCTGGGACTATTACTCAGTTAAAGGCTTCGGGCTTCTCGTATGTCATACTCTTTAATATCAGTGTGGAAGCCAATGGAGATCTGACAACTGACGGAGAAACTATCTGTAAAAACGGAGCTTATGTTTTTGGCAATACGCAGCCTTATTATGTGAGTGATGTTACTTCGCTCAAGCAAGGGGTAACCTCTATTAAAAGGGTGGAGTCTTGCATTGGAGGTTGGGGCAACCATTCTTATGCGAATATAAAAGCACTTGTGGCGTCACAGGGTACAGGTACCGGCAGTATTCTTTACCGGAATTTTCAGGCGTTGAAAAATGCGATTCCATCAATGGATGCTATTAATAATGACGATGAAGAAACCTATGATGTTAACAGTGCTACTGCTTTTCACGTGATGCTGGCTAATCTGGGTTATAAAACAACGCTGGCTCCTTATATGAATAAATCTTACTGGCAGCAATTGGCGACTAATGTCAATAATCAGAAACCCGGCAGCGTAGACAGGATAGATTTACAATGGTATGAAGGTGGCGCAGGCAACAATCCATGTAATTGGAATATCAACAATATTCCTTTGTATACCGGTGACCTGAACTATGCTGAAGCGACGTCAGTGTCTAATAAAATGACTAGTGCTAAAAACAATTGTGGAGCAAAAGGTGGCTTTATCTGGGTGTATAATGATAACGGTGTGAATCTACGTCAGCTGGCAGGCCGCATCAATGATATTTATGGCGGTCCGGCAGTAACAAGAGGGGCAGTGGCTACTTTTTATGGGGACTGTAGTTATGGGGGCTCAGCAATTGGGCTTCCTGAAGGAACATTCACCAAAGCTCAGTTATTGGCTTATGGCATTCCTGCCAATTCTATTTCATCTATTAAAGTGAATCCGGGCTATAGTGTAAAAGTTTTTGTGAACGACAATTTTTCTGGTACCAATGCTACTTTTACCGATGCTGATGAATGCCTGGTCGACAATAATTTAAATGATAATATCTCTTCTATACAGATTACAGCGAAGGGGATTTCCGGTTTCTCAGGGAACTTTTATATCAGGAACCGTAGCAGCAAACTTTATATGGATGTAAGCGGGGCAGCTGTCACCGATGGTTCAAATCTGATACAATGGACTGGAAGTTTCGGTGATAATCAGCAGTTCTCGCTTGTTGAACTTGGAAATGGAATTTACAGAATAAATGGTGTTAAAAGCGGAAAGTCTTTTGATATTACTGATCAGAACCCTTTAAATGCTACTCAGTTACAGATCTGGACTTATTACGGGAGTTATAATCAGCAGTTTATTCTGGTTCAGAATAATGCAGGATATTATCAGTTGATAGCACGCCATAGCGGATTGGCGCTAAAGGTTGAAGGGTCAAGTAACTCAACAGGTGCCAAAATTAAACAGGCTACTAATGACGGTAGTACTTATAGTCAGTGGCTGTTAACACCTGTTAATTCGACCGGTGCTGTTTCTTTCTATTCTGACTGTAATTATGGAGGTTATAAAGTGAGTCTTGGTGAAGGGACTTACACAACAAAGGATCTCATCAGTAAAGGTATTTCAGATAATGATATTTCCTCTCTTAAGGTAAATCAGGGCTACGTTGTCAGGGTTTATGTAGATAATAACCAATCGGGTACTAATGCTCTTTTCTCTGCATCAGACGATTGCCTTACCGACAATGGACTAAATGACAATATTTCATCGCTGGTTATCAGAGCCAATGGTGTAACGGGTCTGAACAAACAGTTTTTTATTCAGAACCGGAACAGCGGTCAATACATGAACCTGTCGGGAGGCAGTAATGCCAATGGCGGTGTAATTGTACAATGGCCTTTTGAAAATGGTGACAATGAGAAATTTACTTTTACTGATCAGGGTAATGGTGTTTACAAAATAATCTCTGCAAAGAGCGGAAAAGCATTTGATATCGAAGGGGGAAATACAGCTCAGGGTACAGTATTGCAGCAGTGGGATTATACTGGTGCTGCTCAGCAGAAGTTTATTGTAATTTCGACTGGTGATGGTTTTTACAAATTAATACCGACACACGCCAATCAGATCATTGAAGTTAAAGATGCCAGCAAAGCTTCTGGTTCTAGAGTGCAGCAATGGAGTGATAACGGCCAGACTTGTGGCCAGTGGAAATTTATCCCGACGAATGATATACCTGTTGTAACTATCAGCGCTCCGTCAAATAATACAGTTGTTAATGCTCCTGCAACAATTAACCTTGCTGCTACGGCAACTGATGCTTTTGCCAATATTACGAAGGTAGAATTCTATAATGGTACTACAAAGTTGGGCGAAGATGCCACTGCTCCTTATACCTATAGCTGGGCTAATGTAGCTGCCGGTACTTATTCTATTACTGCAAAAGCCATAAATGAGATCAGCGGAACTGCTACCTCATCAGTTATCAGTATCAAAGTAAACAGTTTGCCAACAGTGTCTGTTACTGCTCCTGCAAATAATGCTACTTATGTTGCGGCTGCCACTGTTAACCTGACTGCAACGGCTACGGACGCAGACGGTTCTATCAGTAAAGTTGATTTCTATAATGGTACTACTTTGCTTTATTCAGACGCTTCTGCACCTTATAGCTATAGCTGGACTAACGTAGCGGCGGGTACTTACACTATTACAGCAAAGGCTACGGATAACAATAACGGGGTAACAACATCGCCCCCCGTTACTGTAAAAGTAAATGCCAATAACAATCCTGTAGTTTCATTGACTTCGCCAACAGCAAGTACTGCTTTCACGGCTCCGGCAACAGTAGCTATTGCTGCCAATGCAACTGATTCGGACGGTACTGTCACTAAAGTCGAATTCTTCCAGGGAACTACTAAACTGGGTGAAAAGACAAGCCCGCCATACACTCACAGCTGGGCTGACGTAGCTGCCGGAACTTATAGTATTACTGCAAAAGCTACTGATGATAAAGGGGGCACAACAACTTCGGCCGCGGTTTCAATCACTGTAAAAGCACCAAATGTGGCTCCTGCAGTAACATTGACTTCGCCAACAGCAAATACTGCTTTCACGGCTCCGACAACGGTGGCTATCACCGCCAATGCAACTGATTCGGATGGTAGCATCACTAAAGTCGAATTCTTTCAGGGAACTACTAAACTGGATGAAAAAACAAGCCCGCCATACACTTACAACTGGACAAATGTAGCTGCCGGGACTTATTCGATCACTGCTAAAGCAACCGATAATTCTGGCGCTGTAACAACTTCGGCTGCGGTATCAATCACAGTAAAAGCACCAAATGCAGCTCCGACAATCACACTGACTTCACCAACAGCGGGGGCTATTTTTGCGGCTCCGGCAACGATAGCAATTTCTGCAAATGCAGCAGATTCTGACGGGTCAATTGTTAAAGTGGAGTTCTACAATGGAAGTACAAAAATAGGAGAGTCTACTATGAGTCCTTTTGAATTTACATGGACAGATGTAGTGCTTGGTACTTATACGATTACAGCGAAGGCTTATGACAATGAGGGCTTAGCAACAAGCTCTGCTCCGGTTTCGATTACTGTAACTAAGACAACGGGTATCGATGATAATAACCTTTTATCTAATGGGTTAAACATCTTCCCTAATCCTGCCGATCAGGAACTGTATATCACTTCAGAAGCAGACTTAACAGGAAGTACTGTTGAGGTTGCAGATATTTATGGTAATGGGGTTTTCTCTACAAAAGCAGATGGTTTTGCGACAGTTCTAAATACGGAGGCGTTGGCACCGGGAGTGTATTTCCTTCGCATCAGACAAAATGAAGCAGTTTCTATTCATCGCTTTATTAAACGATAGAAGATGGGTAAAAACTGTTTTTTACAAACTGTTCATCAGGAAACAGTCTCTTTGTCTTAAAGCAAAAGGTATCACTAACACTTATTTATCTACCAACAAATCAAATTTGGATGAAAGTCTATTCTTCAAAAACGCCTGCGTTTGTTAAAAATATTATTGGAGGAGCGATAGGCCTGATAGGCATCGTACAGGTTAATGCACAAACGGTCAACTCATGGCTTACGACTAATAGCCAGAGCGCATTACTTAGTCAGCAAACAGCAGTTAACTTTACCGCGTCTTCGGGAACTCCAACTATCAGTATCAATCAGGGCACAACCTATCAGTCAATTGATGGCTATGGCTTTAGCCTTACGCAAGGTAGTGCCGAGGCTATTAGTCAGCTCTCAACTACACAGCAAAATGCGCTGTTGAATGATTTCTTCAGTACCTCCGGAATAGGGGTGTCGGTAGTCAGAATCAGTATTGGAGCATCAGACTTAAGTTCGTCTTCTTATTCATATAATGATGGCGCAGCAGACCCTAATCTGAATAATTTCAGCCTTGCCGGCCCTGATCTTACTTACCTGATTCCATTGCTGAAAAGAATCCTGGCAATTAATCCTAATATTAAAGTATTGGCAACACCATGGTCAGCGCCAAGGTGGATGAAAACCAATAATTCCTGGATTGGGGGAAGTTTAAATGCAGCTTATTATACTACCTATGCCAATTATTTTGTGAAATATCTTGCTGCGATGAAAGCTCAGGGGATTAATGTCTGGGGGGTAACTCCTCAGAATGAACCGGAAAATTCTCACAATGAGCCAAGCATGCTGATGAATGCTACAGAAGCGACCAACTTCATTAACATACTCGGCCCGGCTATCAAAAATGCAGGATATTCAACAAAGATTATTGCTTTCGACCATAACTGCGATAATACCAGTTATCCTATTCAGGTATTGAATAATAGCTCTTATGCCGACGGGGCTGCATTCCACTTATATGCAGGGGATATTTCTGCAATGAGCACCGTACGTAACGCAACCAATAAAAACGTCTATTTTACAGAACAATTCACCAGTACTACGGGTGGGTTTTCGGGAGACTTTCCATGGCATATGCAAAATGTGATGATCGGCTCTATGAATAACTGGGGAAAAATGGCACTGGAATGGAACCTGGCGACAAACTCTTCTTTCGGACCCCGTACTCCCGGTGGATGTACTACCTGTCTGGGGGCAGTTACTATCAATAACAGTACTTCGTACAGCAAAAACGTTTCTTTTTATGTGGTAGGACAGCTGTCAAAATTTGTAAAGCCAGATGCTGTCAGAATTCAGTCAACCACTACTAATAACAGTCTGAACAATGTGGCTTTCAGAAATCCTGACGGCTCAATCGTTCTTGTGGTTTATAATAGCGGTGGTACAACCAACATGAGTGTCGGATTTAACTCAAAATCCTTTAATGTCAGTATTCCGGGATCTTCGGCAGTGACTTATGTTTTTAACCCTTTGCCGGCCGGAACAACAACACTCAGCGGTAAGTATTATATACAAAACAGAAATAGCGGTAAATTCCTGGACCTTATTAACAATGATGCTGCCGACGGGGCTAAATTTAATCAATGGACGTTTAATGGCGGCAATAATCAACAGGCGGCATTGACGCATCTTGGTAATGGTGTTTATAAAATACTCTCAGTATCCAGCGGAAAATCATTGGATATTGAAAATGTAAGTGTTGCTGACGGAGCAAAAGTTCAGCAGTGGACTTACTATGCCGGTGCTGCAAATCAGGAATTTGTTGTTGCACCGACAGGAGATGGCTATTATAAAATTATGCCTGTACACAGTGCTAAAATCATAGAAGTTGCCGGAGCCAGTACTAATGCCGGAGCTGCCGTACAACAGTGGACAGATAATGGACAAACCTGGGGACAATGGAAATTTATTCCGACTACAGATATCCCGGGCGTAGCTGTTACAGCCCCGGCAAATAATGCAAGCTATACTGCTCCTGCAGCAGTGAATATTACTGCAACAGCAAGCGATACGTATGCTAATATCTCTAAAGTTGAGTTTTATAACGGCTCAACTAAACTGGGAGAGGACGC
>CAZNHL010000104.1:0-10203 GCA_964572965.1 uncultured Bifidobacteriaceae bacterium | reverse complement strand
AATATGATAAAATTTATACCACTGCTATTGTTTAAACCATAGAAATCGAAGCCATAAATATAAAGGGTTTTGCCTCAACTTCAATTGAGGCAAAACCCTTTTCGTCTAATTCCTTCCTGACAATTCATTGGCCTTTTCTACCAGTTCCGTGAACTCTTCACGGGAGCCTTCTTTGTCTTCACCCAAAGCACCATTAGCCCATTTGATGACTTTAGCATAGCTGCTGTTACCTTTATATTCGGAGTTGCGGAGTAACATTCCGAATGAAGCCACAGAAGCAGCAAACCGAAGATTGGTACTTGCTTCTTCGAAACTGCTGTGTTCATCATAAACAGTTTTTGTGATAAGCAGACTACTGTTTTCTTTTGGTTTTTTATACCTCAATTTTACAGTGAGCAATTCATGGCTCAGGTCTGCTTCCTGCTTAAGTGTTGTTTTCTGGTAGCGGAGGTTACTTTGTGAAGATGTTCTGTCGCCCGATTTTACTGGTTCTATTTCATATAAAGCAGTTACAGTATGTCCTGCACCAATTTCACCTGCATCTTTGGCATCGTTGTGGAAATCCTTGTTAGCCATTACGCGGTTTTCGTAACCAATCAGTCTGTAGCTTTTTACATTGACAGGGTTAAATTCAACCTGAATCTTCACGTCCTTGGCAATAGTGAATAATGTACTTCTGATTTGGGTTACCAATACTTTCTTTGCTTCAGCAATGTCATCTATGTAGTAATAGTTGCCATTGCCGTTATCTGCCAGTGTTTCCATCTTAGAATCTTGCAAATTGCCCACGCCCATACCCAGTACAGTAAGGTATATTCCTGACTTACGCTTTTCTTCAATCAGGCTTTTCATAGCCTTGTCAGAAGAACTGCCTACATTAAAATCACCATCAGTTGCAAGGATAATACGGTTATTGCCATTTCTGATAAAGTGCTCTTCAGCAACACTGTATGCAAGTTCAATACCGGCGCCACCGGCTGTTGAACCTCCTGCTTCCAGATTATCCAGTGCATTCAGGATTGTTTTTAATTCCCTGCATTGGGTTGAAGGGAGAACAAGCCCTGCTGCTCCGGCATACACAACAATACTTACCCTGTCCTGAGGCTGCATATGTTCAACCATCATTGTCAGCGATTTTTTTAATAAAGGAAGTTTGTTCTCATCTGCCATTGAGCCGGATACATCAATCAGAAATACAAGGTTCGATAGCGGTAGTTCTTCTTCATTCGCTTTTTTCCCCTGTAAGCCAATCTGTACCAGTAAGTGTTCTTTATTCCATGGGCAGGCTGCCACTGATGAATTGACAGAGAAGGGGTCTTGGGATTCAGGCTGAGGGTAATCGTAGGTAAAGTAATTGATAAACTCTTCCACGCGTACAGCATTTGCAGGAGGGAGATGCCCTTGATTAAGAAACCTGCGGGTATTTGAATAGCTCGCATTGTCTACATCAATAGAAAAGGTGGATAGCGGGTCGCTGGCAGCATTCCTGAATTTGTTTTCACGGATAGCTGAATACGACTCTGTGTTGGGCTCTTCTGCTGTTTCAACTTCAGCTACAAAGTCTGCAGCGGCTTCTTCATAGTCACTTTCTTTTCTGCAAGCAAAAGAAATCATCAATGCCAGTAGCAGTGTGGTGCCGGTTTTAAAATACTTTTTCATAAGATATTATTGATAGGTTTAGATCAGAAAAGAACCAGAGGTGGGAGGTACAGAGCCACACCTCTGGCAATGGCTTACTTAGTTGGCAGGCTGTGCCGTACTGTCTTTCTCTGTTTTTGCTTCCGTAGCACTACTGTCGGGATTTGCAGGTGCTACAATTTCTGCCGGAGCGTCAGTGTCCACTTTAGCAGCAGGATTACTGGTGTCGTTGCATGAAGACATACCTGCTACACAAAGAATAAGAGCGAATACTTTTACAAGATTTTTCATGGTGTTGACGTTTTGTTTAAAATTTACCTTAATGCAAAAGCCTTTGAGAGGTAACCCGTCGTTTTGAAAAAAATATTCTTGCCCACTAATCTCGCTGATAGCGCAGATTTTATTGATTATTAAAATTTCGGATTTTACAGAAACGGAATTTTGAATCGTAATCTGCGAAATTCTGCGGGAGAAAACCTAAGAAGGTTCATAGAAGCGGATAGCCATTAATATCTATATGCTTATAATAGACCTGAAACTTAAATGACTTAAGCTGAAATATTTTTAGTTTTACCCGGGTTACCTTTATTCAGTTGCTGCATTAAGGGAGTATTGGTTTACCTGACCGGAACAGAACATGCATTTTTATCAGACAGACGAAGAAGTAATTGCGGGAATCAGGAATGGAGAAAGTGCAGCCGTGGCTGTGCTTTACAAAGAACATTTCAGGGCTGTCAGTCATTTTGTGATCAACAACAATGGTACTGGTGACGAGGCAAAAGACATTTATCAGGAAGCCATGATTATCCTGTATGAAAAACTGACTCAAAGTAGCTTTGAGCTTAGTTGCCGCATCAGTACTTATCTGTATTCTATTTGCCGGAGGCTATGGCTAAGAAAACTGGCCGGCAAAAGCCGTTATACCGGTAAAGTGGAAGACTTTGAGGAGTTCATAACCATTGAAGAGGAACCCAATGAGTTTAAAGAGGAAAACTTCAAGGCAATGAATGATTCACTGGATAGTCTTGGAGAGCCCTGCAAAACACTGATTGAAGATTACTATGTCAGGAATATGAACATGCAGGAGATTTCTGAGAAGTTTGGTTACACCAATAGCGACAATGCAAAGAATCAGAAATATAAATGTCTGATGCGGCTGAAGAAACTGTTTTTCAGCAACAACAAAAGAGAGGAGGAAAGACTATGACCGAAAGATATGAATTGATCGGGAGATACCTGGAAGGAAAACTGAGCGGTGAAGAACTGGCTGCTTTTGAAGAACGCCAGCGTACTGATCCGGCATTTGCTGAAGATGTAAAATTACTACGTCAGATGACGGGTGAACTTCGTGCTTTCGGGGGCAGAAAGGCGCTCAAAGAACAATTTGATAAGCTACATTCTGAAATGGAAAGCCCGGTTGAAAAAGCCGCTGCAAAAACGGTTGCTTTCAGAGATTATTTCAGAACAATGGTAGTGGCAGCTTCAGTGGTATTGGTGACTACCATAGGTATATTTACTGTAGCCAATTACTGGAAATCATCAGGTGTTGAGAAAGCCCATTACAAAGAACTGAAAATGGAAGTGGAGTCGATCAAGAGATCTCATAAAAAGATATGGAAAGAGATCTATGATGACAAGAAGATTGTCAATCCCGGTAATTTCAGCGGAACAGGTTTTGCGCTTAGTTCTAATGGTTATGTTGTTACCAGTTATCACTTAGTGCGGGAGTCTGATTCTGTTTTTATAGAAAATGAGAAGTTCGGAAGATTACATACCACTGTGGTTTATACAGACAAGGTACTTGACCTTGCCATTCTCAGGGTGATGGCTTCAGAACTGAAATCGTTTGGTAGGATTCCTTATACATTCAATACCAAAACAAAAGGGCTGGGAGAGAAGGTGTTTACGCTTGGTTATCCCCGCGAAGACATTGTTTTTGGTGATGGTTACATCAGTTCCCGCACAGGTTACAAAGGAGATACAAGCGCTTATCAGGTTTCTATTCCTGTAAATCCGGGCAATAGCGGAGGACCTTTACTTGATGAGAGAGGCAATGTAAGCGGAATTGTAAGTGGCAAACAGACAGATATAGAAGGTGCGGCATTTGCCTTAAAAACCTTTTATCTGAGAAAAACCATTACAGCACTTGAAGCTGATAGCAGTAAAATCAGGATTCAATTACCGACTTATTCTCCTGTAGCTTATTTAAGCCGATCAGAGCAGATACGCAAAATCCAGGATTATGTATTCAGAGTAAGGGTTTATAAGTAAAAAAATAAAATTCCCGCAGAGTGCGCTGATTTACGCAGAGATCTTAATCTGCGAAATCTGCGGGAAATAGTAATACACCTGCGGGGAAAGTTATACTAAATAAGAATCCATTTGCTTTGTGATAGCTCCAAAATTTGGGCGGGACATTACGTTTTCATTCATACAGTCCACCTGTAGCTTTCTTAAAGCATTGCTAGTTGCAGAGTCCGCTTCGTTGAGGTGATTCAATAAATCATCCAGCAGGCAGCCGAAAGCCCTTACTTCAATCCTTTCTATGGAAGGGGCAAAAGCACTATTCCTGTCATAGGCAGAGGCTGCCCCGAAGTCGCCCAGCAAGGCATTCGCTTCATTGTCAATCAATGTATTGTGCGCATAAAGATCACCGTGCATAATACCTTGCTCATGTAAATGTGCGGTTACACTGGCAATACCGGCAGCAATGTTGATCGTTTCTTTCAAAGAAAAAGCAGTACCTGCCGGATAAGTATCTCTGCTGCAAGTCTGATAATTGGGCGGGTTACCCAGATTTTTGAAAACAGGAGGGATCAGCTCTAAAACCAGTCCTTGTTTTTGTTGCGGATGGCTGTGTACTTTCCCTAAAACTTTAATCAGGTTTGGATGAAGTCCTGCTGTAATACAGGCATTCATTTCATCATCAGGAAGCCCGTCGCTGGTTACTTCGCCTTTAAATATTTTTACTGCGACATCTTTGGATTCTCCATTTTTCCAGATAGCCTTTGAGATAATTCCCGAAGCCCCTTCTCCAAGTTGTTCTTTTAATTGAAGTTCTTCGAAAGCAATTTCCTGCAAGTCACTTGTAAGTGGAATTGTATGACTGCATGGATTACCCGAGAAAGCGAGCCATGATAAACGGGGCAGTGAAAATAACCAGGAAGGTAGCTCTGTCAGCTGATTAGCAGAAATTCTTAACAATTCAAGATTCCTGCAGTTACTCATTTCTTCCGGTAAAGCTTTTAACCGGTTCCCTGCCAGTGCGCATTTTTGCAGGCGTAAACATTTACCGATTGACTTTGGCAAAGTTCCCAGTCGGTTGTTTGTCAATATCAGCCAGCGGAGCTGAGGCGTAAATGTTTCTTCAGAGATATAGGAAATCTGATTGGCCTTAAAACCAATCATTTCAAGTTCCGGACAATCGGCCAGTACTTGCGGTAATTCAGTAAACAGGTTTTCAGAAAAGAAGGCAATCTTCAGCTTTTTCAACTGACCAAAATTGTCGGGCAGGAAGGAAAGCTTGTTTGTTGATAAATCAAGCAGTTCAAGGGTATCAGCCAGTTCAAATATTTCCTGGGGGAAACTCGTTAAGCCGCAGCTCAGCTTTAAACTTTTACTCCCTTTCAATTCTCCCGACTGTAATTGCGCTAATGTCTGCATGCTTATTCTTTTCGGCTGTAAATATAAACAATGTTAGCAGCAATGACTGGCGGTGTTCAAATAAACTACCCGGAGAGTAGTTTGTTCCCCGGGTAGCTTATGTTTTTATTTAAGAATAGCAGATATTGGCAAATCATCACCCAGAAATTCTGCATAATGAGCTTTTACAATTTTCCCGCCTGCATCAATCAAAAACTCCGCATTCATACGGGTTACCTTGCCGTCATCAGTTGGTTTCTTTTTATACAGCTTTTGTCCGGCCTGTACTTTAGCCATCATGCCTTTGAAAAGAGATGACAACAACTTGCCCAGCGATTTTTCTACCGAATAAAGATCATACAATTTGTTCTGCGGATCTGCAATGAAAGTAAAAGGGAACGCTTCATCTTTCAGGTATTCACGCATGGTTTCTTTAGAAGATTCATAAACAAGTACCACTTTGATGTTTTGTTTCTTAAAACGATCCGCATTTTTGCGTAGCTCATGTACGCGCAGGTTACACACAGGGCAGCCTGCAAAACGCATAAAAGCAAGCAACACTTTACTTCCTTTAGCAGCTTCAAGCGAAAAAGGAGCATCGAACACATCAGTAGTTTCGAAAGCAGGGGCGGGGGTATTGGTTTGAAGTCTCATAGTGAAATGTTTTGTTTTTGTATTTAATACCAGTCCTGAAAAATAATCACCCGCCTGCCGGTAATTTTTTTCCTGCTTTCCTTAATTGATTAATACACTTGTATTTCTGGTTATGAAAAGTGTGCGCATTTTTATAGCCCAGTTCCCTGATCAGCTCTTCCGGCTCCTGCATTTTAAAGAAAATACGCGTGATCAGAATAACGCAGTGTCCTGTAATGTTCTCCAGTAAACCATTTACCCAACCGGTTTTCTTCTCTTCTTCTGCGGCTTTTTCTTCCAGGTAAATAAAATCTTCTTCATAAAGCACCTGGGATGACTCCTCTGTATTATAAGTGCCCGATCTGTTCCGAAGCTTTTTAAGCCATAAGTTTTTGTTGATGGCAAACAGGTATGTTTTCAAAGCCGCATCCAGTAAAAAATCCTTATTCTTTAATTTATACACCAGTACCAGCAGTGTTTCCTGAAAAGTATCTTCCGCATCCTGTCTCGTACCGTTATTGCGAAGAACATACCTGGCAAGCTCAGGATAATAATCGTCATACAAAGTGATATAAGCACTGCGCTCATTATCCCTCAACTGTGCAATAAGAGTCATTTCCGGATTCATCGGACTAATATAAGCATATAATTTCTGTGGCATGATAGGTAACGATATGCTTTACCACATAAGTCACTCTTGTTTTAATTTTTCTACTTATAAATGACGGTGGCGGAGCCTGTCGAAATCTTATGTATGGCCAGGCCCCCATAATCTTTTACAGCTGATTAGCTCTGAACTTCTGGGGGCTGGTTTTAAGGTTCGCCGGCAGGGCACTTTTGGCGAACAGGAAAAAATATTTTTAAAATATTTTACTTTTTTGTAACCATTTGTTTTAATAATCGTTATATTGGTTTATAGTTGAGATGCGAGAAGTAAGACCCGCGAAGGGTACTCAGCTAGATAAAGCCAAAATTTTTTTATTGCGGCTTTTTTTTATGCCCTTTTTTCAGCGTCAGAGAACGTTTAATCATACCTTACTTTTTCTTAATTTTACATGTGGCCTGCTGGACTGATTATTCAGTGGCAATTCCACGTTTGAACATTCAGCACTCAAAATACTCTCATTGAAATATACTATTCCGCACACAGATTTACCCGTTCAGGAAATCGTCCCACAGGTATTAAGTCATTTACAGGCAGAAACAACATTAATAGTCAAAGCACCTCCGGGAGCAGGGAAAAGTACACTATTACCGCTTGTATTACTCAATGAAAACTGGTTGCAGGGGAAAAAGATCATTCTGTTAGAACCTCGCAGGCTGGCTGCCAAAACAATTGCTACGCGTATGAGCCAGTTGCTTGGCGAACAGGCGGGTGGTACAGTTGGTTACCGCATCCGTTTTGAAACTAAAGTCAGCGAGAAAACCAAAATAGAAGTGGTTACAGAAGGTATCCTGACAAGAATGCTTCAGCATGATAATAAACTGGAAGATGTTGCCCTGGTTATCTTTGATGAGTTTCACGAACGCAGCATCCATGCCGATGTAGCTCTGGCCTTGTGCCGCGAAGCGCAACAGACTTTACGTCCCGATTTGCGTCTTCTGATCATGTCGGCAACTATGGACCTGCCACAGCTTTCTGCTTTACTGGAATCTAAAGTGCTTGAAAGCAAAGGGCGTCAATATCCGGTAAAGGTGCATTATACAGGAGAGACAGACCGCCATGCTTTGCCGGAGTTTACGTCAACAGTGGTTCTCAGGGCTTTCAAAGAAAATACAGGTGACATACTGGTATTCCTTCCCGGGCAGGGAGAAATTAACCAGTGTAAAGACATCTTGAACAAGAAACTCTCAGGGGCAGTTGTTCATTGTCTGTATGGACAATTACCTTTTGCTCAGCAACAGGCCGCTTTGTTTCTTGACAAACAGGGCAAGCGTAAAGTAGTATTGGCTACTTCCATTGCAGAAACCAGCTTGACCATAGAAGGAGTAACTACCGTAGTAGATTGCGGTTATGCCAAAGCATCCCGATTCGATCCTTCGTCTGGTTTGTCAAGGTTAGAAACCGTGACAATTTCTGTAGATGCTGCCGATCAGCGCGCCGGTAGGGCAGGACGTTTATCTGCCGGGACTTGCTATCGTATGTGGACAGAAGAACAGCAAAAGCATATGCCAAAACACCACAGACCAGAGATTGAAGATGCAGATCTTTGTTCACTGGTATTGGAAATGGCTATGTGGGGCATACCAAATGTGTATAGCCTTGCCTGGCTTTCTCCACCGCCAAGTGACCATGTGTCGCAAGCTATGGATACGTTGCATCACCTTGACGCGCTTCAAAGCAATAAAATCACTGAACACGGGAAACAAATTCATGCATTACCATGTCACCCAAGAATTGCACACATGCTGTTGATGGCACGCGAACAGGAGCAGGAACAACTGGCCTCCGACATTGCTGCAGTCATTGAAGAACGTGATCCAATGAGCCGTGATAAAGAAGCCGGTATTGATATCAATGTGAGGATTGAAGCGCTCCGCCGTTTTCGCCAGAATGACGGGAAAGGGAAAGCTTTTGGTATGATTGGCAAAGTCGCTCAATCGTATAAAAGTCTGCTTGAAATAGAAGAAGACAATGGTAAGTTTGATCCGTATATGACCGGTTTACTATTGGCTTATGCTTATCCGGAGAGGATTGCTTTTGCAAGGCCGGGTAACAATGCTCAGTTTCAGCTGGCTAATGGTAAAATTGCTTTTATAGGACATAAAGATGACCTGTCTCTGGAGCCATGGCTGGCAGTTGCACATATAGATGCCCGTCAGGGATTGGGTAAAATATTTATGGGTTCTCCTTTGAACCCTAAAGATCTGAAAGCGCTTGTAAAAGATGTAGAGACAGTAACCTGGGACGAGGACGATGAACTGATTGTGCGCAAGGAACTGAAGATTGGGCGCATTGTGCTTAAGTCAATGCCAATTGATAATCCAAGTGCTGGTATGATTAGCAGAGGTCTTTGTGATATGATCAAAACGGATGGAGAAGACCTTTTGAATTTCTCCGATGAATTCCTTCACTGGCAAAAACGTATGATTGCAGCTAAACGGAAAAATGCTTCAAGAGCATGGCCTGATGTACACACAAGTACGCTGCTGGCTACTTGTGAAGAATGGCTCATGCCTCATCTGGCCAATATTGAAAGCAAGGACGATCTCTATGAACTGGATCTTTTAGAAATTGTGTCTGCCTCTATAGATCCTGCAATACTGGAAAAGCTTGAAGTAGGGGTATAGAGTTTGATTTTTCAAATAACTTAGCTTTCACTATTGGACCTGTCAGATATGCGGCTGGTATAGCTCATGCAAAGTTTCCGAATGCATGAGCTAAAAATAGAAAAATGAAATGCTGTGGCTGAAATAAAGGCATAGAACGACTTAATCCGGCCATAGTTGTAATGTCGGCTCCTTCCGGTGTAGGAATAATGGAGTTGCTTCTGTTGATCTACATAAAATGGGTTATATGTTTATAATTGCTCCTGATAATATCGGATATTTCCTTAAAGTCTCCGTCCAATATTATTTTGCCAAAAGCTGTAGCCATACCTTTTACCTGCGAAAATTCCACTTCAGGTGGCAATGCCAGTGAATCTGGATTTGTAAAGACATTCAACAATACAGGCGCATCGGTATTAAAAGCTTCTGCCAGTGCAGTTTCTACTTCTTCCGGATTTTCAACAGTAATGCTTTTTATGCCCATTGCTTCGCCTATCTTAGCGAAGTCTGGATTATACATGTCGGTTTGCCAGTCGCGCATGCCGGCCACCAGCATTTCCAGCTTTACCATACCAAGTGACCGGTTATTAAATACTACTATTTTTATCGGAAGATTATACTGAACTACTGTTGCCAGGTCACCCATCATCATCGAAAGTCCTCCGTCACCACAAAGGGCAATTACCTGTTGGTGCGGCCGGGCAAGTGCTGCTCCTATAGCCTGGGGTAAGGCATTGGCCATAGAGCCATGCGTGAAAGAACCTAGTAAAATGCGCTTATCTGTTGCGTTCAGGTATCTTGCTCCCCACACACAGCACATTCCTGTGTCAACGGTAAAAATAGCGTCATTGCTTGCCATATTATTGATGACATCAGTAACATATTCAGGAGAAATGGCCATAGGTTGTCCCTTGTCCTCTACATAAATATTCAGCGCTTTTCTGACTTTCTCGTACCTGCTTATCGCTTTTTCTAAAAAAGTTACATCGTTTTTAGCCTGTATATGCGGAAGCAGTGCTT
>CAZNHL010000103.1:10022-10278 GCA_964572965.1 uncultured Bifidobacteriaceae bacterium | reverse complement strand
AATGTTGGAAAAGTATCCATCAGAATTGTCTTAATATTAAACCAGGACAATCTAAGCAATTATTCTAACCTGACTATCCGCTTCTATCAAACCTGCTTAAGTTTTCTCCGACAGATAACGCAGAATTTCACAGGTTATGCTGTATAATTCCGGTTTTGTAAAGCCAGAGTGTTTAACAATCAATAAAATATGGCTTCAGCGAGTCTCCTTTTTGCCGTCCGCAGGAATCTTCAATGGAAATTATGAGCTGATAATC
>CAZNHL010000103.1:0-10012 GCA_964572965.1 uncultured Bifidobacteriaceae bacterium | reverse complement strand
TTATTGGGTCTGTTGAAAGTATGCAGCATCAAACCTTGCTTTATAATATACCCGGATCAAGAACAGCTTTTGTTAATCAGACCTGATTTTTACCGGCCGAGTTTTTTTAGATAATATCAATTTTCCATACAAATTCCGGAAGATTTAAAGCCATCTGTGACGGTTCAATACCATTGTTAGAATTGATATGGGATTTTTATGGGAAATATTTTAAAATAATCAAGATTTTTCAGGTATTTACCCGATATGAACTGATGCTTGTTTTTTAATTAAGTATTTGTTTTTCAGTGTCTTGTATTTTTTGAAGGACTCATTTAATTACCATGTCCTAATAATGTCCGGTACTTTATAAGGGTGTCATAATGATGATTATATACTTTTGGATATGGCTTAAGTCACAAAAAATATTTGAATCGTTCAATTAATGGGCAAGGCAATAAAGATGTCTCACAGTATATAAAATATGATTATACCTTAACCAATTTCACATCATCAAAAATTTACTTAGTATGAAAACAAGCAAAATTATTTTATTCCTGACAGCTCTGGTTTTACTAAGCTATCAGGGATTTTCTCAAAACTGGCAATTGGTTTGGCAGGACGAATTTAACTATACAGGTTTGCCTGACCCAAATAAATGGGGTTATGATGTAGGCGCAGGTGGCTGGGGTAATGGGGAAGCCCAATACTACAACAATGCACGCAGAGAAAACTCACGTGTTGAAAACGGAAATCTTGTTCTTGAAGCCCGTAGAGACTGGGCCGGAGCTGAATATTCATCTGCCCGTTTGGTATCACGTAATAAAGGTGACTGGACTTATGGCAGAGTTGAAGTAAGAGCTAAAATACCTGTTGGCCAGGGGCTTTGGCCGGCAATATGGATGTTGCCTACTGACTGGGCATATGGAGGATGGCCTGCAAGTGGTGAAATTGACATCATGGAGAGTTTTGCTTTGGGTGGACTAAAGTACGACAAAGTGGAGGCTAATATCCATACGAAGGCTTACAACCACACTATCGGTACTAATAAAGGAGCTGCCATTACCGGTTTGTCAAACATCGAACAGAACTACCATGTATACGGCGTTAGCTGGTATGAAAACAAAATGGTATTTGATGTAGACGGCAGAGAGTATTTTACTTTTAACAATGAAGGCGGATGGCAAAAATGGCCTTACGATAAGAAGTTTCACCTCATTATGAACATTGCTGTAGGTGGTTCTTTAGGTACATGGATTGCTCCTGAAATTTTTCCTAAAAGGATGTTAGTAGATTATGTGCGTGTTTATAAAAACAACGGAGGTAATCCTAATCCACAACCAGGCGGCGTGGCTACAGTTTATAAAGACTGCAACTATGGCGGTTATGCAATTGGCTTACCTGCAGGCGACTATAACTATGGCGCTTTATATGTAAGAGGTGTCGGTAATGAAGATATTTCTTCATTGAAAGTAAACAGCGGTTACGAAATCCAGTTGTTCGAGCATGATAACTTCACAGGTTCTTCAATCACTTTCAATGCAAACAATTCTTGTCTTGTAGCAAATGGCTGGAATGACAGAACAACATCATTAAAGATCAGAGCTGTTTCTTCTTCTTTCACGAGAACTATTCAGGCAGAAGACTATAGCGCTATGTTAGGTGTACAGAAAGAACCTACTACCGATGCAGGTGGCGGGCAGAATGTCGGTTACATCGACAATGGTGACTGGATGGCCTATAATTCTATCAATTTCCCGACTTCAGGTAAATATAAAGTAGAATACAGAGTAGCCAGCTTAAACGGTGGCAGCAGGTTATCTCTTGATCTGAATGCCGGCACTATTCAGTTGGGTGCAGTTAATATTCCTTCAACCGGCGGATGGCAGAACTGGACAACAGTATCACACACTGTAAATATTAATGCAGGAACATACAATGTTGGGATTTTTGCAGCAACGGGAGGTTTTAACCTTAACTGGATACGCTTCACCAAAGTGAATGCAAGAATGGATAGTGAATTGGCTGATGAAGCTCCTGCTCAGGAATCAGTTGTATTATATCCTAGCCCTACAGAAGGTGACCTGACAATCAGTTTAGCAGGCGGTATTGAGTCTGCATCAGCAAGTATTTATGATGTTTATGGAAACCTTGTAAAAACAGCAGCTTTGACAAACAATACTACTTTAGATGTATCAGAGTTTGCAGCAGGTGTTTATGTCCTTTCTGTAACGTCTGAAGCAGGAACAACTACTAAACGCTTTATTAAAAAGTAATCTGTCCTAAATAAAGGAACCGGTTAATGCCGGTTCCTTCTAACTAACCTAAACTTATATGTGTATGAAAAAGCATTACAAATTATGTCTGTCGCTATTCATGGCCTATGGCATTTACAACAGCGCATCAGCACAAACAGCTATCGGATCAAGCCAGAGCTTGCTGAAAGATTTAAAGAGCACTACGGTTGCTTCAGGAAGCAATGCAAGAACAGCGGCTACTCCTATTGAGCTGCAAGTATCTGGTTCTAAAAGGTTTTCAGGTAAAGTAAATTTTAAAAAATCAGGTAAAAACAGTGAGTATGTAAATGGAGAACTGAATGGCGTAAGCGGCTCAAGCTTCTTTCTGGAGGTAAGCGACAAAGAAGTTAAAGGGCACATTCTGTTAAAAGATACAAAAGAGGCTTACGAATACTATTCAGATGAAAGCGGTAATGCTTATGTTAAGCCGGTTGATATCAATGGTGTGATATGTATAGACCTTGAAAATACACCGCCAAAAGAGCAGTCAAACCAAAGAACAGAAGTAGCTGAAATAGGACAGGCTGTACTTAACCTTCAAAGTTATTCGGGAGCTGCAGGTTGTGTATTCCTGGATTTCGATGGCTATAACATGCCTGCGGGAAACTTGTGGAACAATGGTAAAGCCATTAATGCTGCTGCTTCGGGTATGAGCGATGCTGCTATCCGCGAACATTGGGAAGTGGTTTCGGAAGATTACAGACCATTCAATGTCAATGTAACAACGAGCCAGTCTGTGTTTAACTCATATCCGAAAAACCGAAGAATGCGCGTTGTAGTAACACCTACCAATACTGCTGCTCCGGGCGCAGGCGGGGTTGCTTATATCGGGTCGTTCAACTGGGACAATGACGTTCCGTGCTGGGTATTCATTACTAGCGGCAAATCGGGAGGAGAAGCTTCTTCTCACGAAGTAGGTCATACATTTGGCTTGGGCCATGACGGTAGAACGTCTCCGGCTGAAGGATATTTTCAAGGCCATGGCGACTGGGCACCTATCATGGGTGTAGGTTACTACAAGCCAATTTCTCAGTGGAGTAAAGGTGAGTATAACAACGCCAATAATAAAGAAGACGATTTGGCAAAAATCTCAAGCAGCACTTATGGTGTTGGTTACAGAGCCGACGACTATGGCAATAATACTGCCAATGCTGCAACACTAAGCTATTCATCATCTGGTGCAGTTACTGCAAAAAATGGTATAATAACAACTACAGGAGATGTTGACTTCTTCACATTTACTACAGGTGGCGGAAATATTACCCTGAATGTTAATACTGTTTCACGTCATGGAAACCTGGATATCCTGGTGCGTTTATTCAATGCTTCAGGTACTCAGATAGGCTCATTTAACCCTGCTGGATTAAATGCTACAGTAACAGCAAGCCTTGCTGCAGGAAAGTACTTTATCTCTGTTGACGGAACAGGGGCTGGTAATCCGGCTACCAACGGATACTCTGATTATGCTTCATTAGGAAGTTATACTATTACAGGTACTATTCCTCCGGGAACTGTAGTAACTCCAAGCGGCCCTGTTGCTGTAACAGTTTACAAAGACTGTAGCTATGGGGGGTATGCAATCGGTCTTGCAGAAGGAGATTATACCCTGGCACAACTTCAGGCAAAAGGTATTTCAAATGATGATATCTCTTCTCTGAAAGTAGTACAAGGTTATAAAGTTACTCTCTATAACAACGATAATTTTGGCGGTAGTACTTATACAGCTACTGCTGATAACAGTTGTCTTGTTTCCAACAACTTCAATGACCTAGCAAGTTCTCTTAAAATTGTAGCGAACGGTGTTACAAACCTTGCAGGTACTTATAACATCCAAAACAGAAACAGTAACCTTTATCTCGCAGTATCTGGTGCAAGCACGTCCGACGGAGCCGCTATAGTGCAACAGGCGTTGAATAGCAATGCTACAAATCAGCAGTTTGAATTGACTCACCTTGGTAACGGTGCTTACAGGATCACTGCTAAAAACAGTGGCAAGGCACTTGATATTGTTGGTGTAAATACTGCTGACGGCGCTAAACTGAACCAATGGACATATGTAGAAGGTAAAAACCAGCAATTCATTGCAATTGACATGGGTGGTTACTATAAATTTATGGCTAAGCACAGCAACAAAATATTAGAATTGCTGGGCGGAACAAAGACTTCAGGAGCTCAGGTTAACCAATGGCCTAACCATAGCGGAAATAACGGACAGTGGAAATTAAGTAAAGTAACTGTTACTCCTACTGCTACAAGTACCGTAATTCAGGCTGAAAACTGGAGCACAATGTCTGGTGTACAAAATGAAGCTACAACAGATGCCGGCGGAGGACAGAATGTTGGTTATATCGACAATACAGACTGGATGGCCTACAACAATATCAACTTCCCTACTTCGGGTAAATACCTTGTAGAGTACAGAGTAGCGAGTGTAAATGGCGGTAAACTATCTCTTGACCTTAATGCAGGCACAATCCAGCTGGGGTCAGTGAATGTGCCGGCAACCGGCGGCTGGCAAAACTGGACTACCATCTCACATGTAGTTACTGTTAATGCAGGTACTTATAACCTTGGTATCTATGCGCAGACTGGCGGATGGAACATTAACTGGATTAAAATCACTAAACAAAGCGCTGCTTTTGCTGCTACAGCTGCGGCAGAAGGCTCTTTAGACGAAGTGGCTTTAGAACAAATTATCACATTGTTCCCAAATCCTGCATCTGAAGCATTGAACATCAGCGCCAATGCTGATCTGACAGGAAGTACTGCAACTATTGTTGATGTAATGGGTAATGTAGTGCTTGTTGCTACTACCTATGCTTCTGAAAACACACTCGACATCCACAGTTTACCTGCCGGTGTGTATTCTGTGATTATCACACAAACTTCAGGAGCACAAACTACAAAACGGTTTATTAAGCAGTAAAGCTCATTTCGTATTCAAACCTGTTTTCAGGAATTTACATTGTGATTCCTGCAAGTGTTAAAACAGAGATTTGTGAAAGTTTAAATAGTTTCAACCAGCCGGAAGCAACGCTTCCGGCTGGTTACTTATCTGCTTTATTTTTTTAGAAAAACACTATCCTATTCATTTTATTTATTATTGACTTAAAGGAAAGATTATGAAAACGAGGTTAACTATTTTCAGATTTTCGCTCATATTGTGCCTGTTGGTTACCGCACATTTGTCAAATGCCTTCAGAGTAGTAGGTTATGCCACTTCATGGAGCCCTGCCACTATTCAGTATTCTAAGCTTACACACATTAATTATTCATTTGCCTTGCCACAATACGGCGGCAGGCTGAAAGCGATTGAGAATCCTAATTACCTCCGGACAATTGTTTCAAATGCACATGCCAATGGCGTGAAAGTATACATTGCGATAGGTGGCTGGAGTGACAACGGAGCCCCTCTGGATCCGATATTTGAATCAATTGCTGCCAATGCAGGAGCACGGGCTAATCTTATCAATGATGCCTTGTACCTGATTAATACTTATAACCTCGACGGTGTTGACATGGACTGGGAATATCCGGGATCAGGAAGCGTGTCCAATAACTTCACAACACTAATGAAAGAACTAAGCAATGCGCTTAAACCAAGAGGCAAAGGCTTAAGTTTTGCCGGTCCTGCCGACAGTTACAACGCGTCAGGCATTGCTTCTGCTGTATTTCAGTATGTTGATTTTGTGAATATCATGGCTTATGACGGTACAGGGTCTAACCATTCAACATATCAGTTTGCGGTGAATGCGTTGAACTTGTATAAGTCTAAGGGCTGTCCTGCCAGCAAATGTGTAGTTGGTGTGCCGGCTTACGCAAGACCAAGCTGGAGATCATACGCAGACCTGATAGCATCAGGCGCCAGCGCAAACTCAGATTTCTTCAATGGCGATGGTTACAATGGTATTCCTACAATCAAACAAAAAACACAAATGGCTATTGCCAATGCAGGCGGTATCATGATGTGGGCATTGGCACAGGATGCCACAGGAAGCAACTCTCTGTTAAGCGCTATCAATGATGTTGTTAAAGCTGGTAATAATAACAACAGCGGCAGTGGTGTAGCTACTTTTTATAAAGACTGTAACTATGGCGGAAAAGCCGTGAGCCTGCCTGTTGGTAATTATAACCTGAGCAGCTTAAATGCAAAAGGTATTCTGAATGATGATATCTCTTCTCTTAAAGTGAACAGTGGTTATGAAGTGCAGCTGTACTGGGATGATAACTTTAGCGGAAGCTCTCTGGTGGTTGGTGCAAACAACAGCTGCCTTGTAAATAACGGCTGGAATGACAAAGCCTCTTCTTTAAGAGTGAGAGCCGTTAGCAGCAGTTCTAGCAGAACTATCCAGGCAGAGAGTTATAACGCTATGTCAGGGGTGTTTAAAGAAAATACTACTGATGCAGGAGGCGGCCAGAATGTAGGCGGCATTGACCAGGGTGACTGGATGGCTTATAACAATATCAACTTTCCAAGCTCAGGTACTTACAAAGTTGAATACAGAGTGTCTAGCTTAAGAGGCGGAGGTAAATTGTCTCTTGATCTGAATGCCGGTTCAAAAGTACTTGGCGCTGTAAATATTCCGTCTACCGGAGGCTGGCAGAACTGGACCACAGTTTCTCATAACGTAAGTGTAACTGCAGGAACTTATAACGTAGGTGTTTATGCCGTTAGCGGCGGTTTTAACCTTAACTGGATCAAAATCACAAAAGTGGCTAATGCCCGTGAAGAAGACCTGGAAGAGACACTGGAAGGGCCTGCTGCTACTGCTGTCAGGTTCTATCCTAACCCTGCTGAAAATGCATTGACAATTGAGTTGCCTGACGGTGTAGAAAATGCAGAAGCAAACATCACTGACTTATTCGGGAACAAAGTAAAAACAATTACCCTCGCAGGCGGAAGTAATACTACTGATATTACAGATTTGGCTGCCGGTATTTATATTCTGAGTATAAATACATCAGGAGGAAGCACTGTAAGCCGCTTTGTGAAACAATAACTCTTTTTCTACCAGCTGGAAGTCCCCGTTTTTCGGGGGCTTTTTTTGATCTTTTTGATAAGCTAAACTAATCTATGTGTAAACAAGCCTTGCCGGGAAACCGGTGGGGCTTTGTTTTTGCCAGGCGTTTTTTACGGCTGCTTGCTCCGGGAAGTAGGGGCGTATTGCATACGCCCGATGTTTGATGTGATGGATGGTGAGGACAATATCCATGTTCTTGTGCAATGTGGATATATTGCAATTTAAAACTTGATTATGAATGTCAATGTAAGTAGTGTGTAAGTTTTAGGCTTAGATAAGCAAAAAATACTATAATGCTTTTGGTATTTTTGCGCGCGGTTAAGAGAAAGGGAAAGGGCTGTTTTAAATAAATCAGAAGTGAAAATCAAGTTTTTATTATTTGTCGTTATTGTTATTTTATTAAGCGGCTGTCATTCTCGAAATGATGATCCTACGCCTCCGGTTGCTTTTACACAATTTTATTTAAATGATACTCTTTGGACAGCAGATGAGATTTACGGCTGGACTTATGGAAACAATACTATTGGGTTTACAGTCTATAAAACCGTGGAAGCAAGTATTGGCTCCAAACAGGGTTTTAGAGTAATAACTATGGTTGACACAAGTGCGATTCCTCTGAATAAGCCTTTGATTGCAGGATTTGAGTTTGACGATACTTTTATTACCTACCCAGAAACAATATATAAGAGAGTAAAGCCTGATATAGTTACACCTGCAACATATTTAACATTTACCTCTGTGGATTACAAAAATAAGCTGATGTCAGGTGTTTTTGAGGCTGAACTGGTTCCGATTGGAAATGCGCCAGATAAACCGATGAAGATTACCAGAGGTGTATTCAGGAGTATAAAAATTGAGCCCATCGAATAAGAATTTTGTACCATTGTTTTATTTGATATTGACCTTCAAAATAATCAGATATAAGCTTTCAACTCCTTCTATGGTTTAGCTAAAGTGTGACTGTATCGAAAGTATAAGATTTATTTTTACCTGGCTGTAACTTTTTGCCAGTCTCAACAGTCTCACACCAGAACTATGGATCAACAAGCATATCAACAAGCCGTCAGAGAATATACTGCGCGACTTTATCGATTTGTAAAGAAGTCATTAATACATGAGGCTTCTACAAAAGATATTGTGCAGGAGGCTTTGGCGCGCTTATGGGAGTGTCATCATAATATCAGTTCTGAAAAGGCAAAAACATGGCTCTTTACTACAGCCTATCGCCTGATGATTGACGAATTGAAACGACAAGGCAAATTTACAGATGAAGTAAATGATGAAAATATCTGTTACGACAATTCTGTTCAAAATGCAGATTTGAAAGAAGTGCTGCAATTGTGCCTTAATAAATTGCCCGTAATGCAAAAACAAGTAATCCTATTGCGCGATTTGGAAGGTTATGCTTACAATGAAATTGGTGAAATTTTACTGTTAAAAGAATCTCAGGTAAAGGTTTATCTTTTCAGAGCGAGACATAAAATGAAAGAATTACTGCTTAAACTAGAGGTAAACGCATGAGTAAGTCTGCTGAAGATATCGATAAAATATTGTTTTATTTCACTGAAAATAACCTCACAGATACCGAGAGGACTGCGTTGCTTTCTCTCATGGAAAAGAACGGGATAAAAGATGAAGATTTGAAATTGTGGCAAAGCATTCGTCTTGAAGAAGACTTGCCTGACACATCTGACATTGAGAATGAAATACTGGCCCGTACATCAGGAAACAATCGGAAATGGATATACAACAGCCTTGCGGCTTTATTTCTTATAGGTACACTTAGCTGGTTTTTATGGCCTGCCGATGAAGCGCCTGTGCCCTTATCCAAGTCGTTGCCTAAGCCAAAGCAGTCTGTTTCTATTCACGCAGATTATACTAATGATAGTAGAGAAAAACCGCAAAAGCTTATTAAACAAAAACCTCAGATTGAGCCGGAAGAGCTGCCGGAAATAAGTATTAAACAGGATAGCCTTATGCCAGTGGCAAAAGAACCTGTTCAGACAATAGTTACAGAAATAGCTCCTGATGTGCAGGAGTCTTTTAGCCAGACAGCAATACCGAAACAGATAGACACAAATGCTACTTCCAAACCTATGGTTTTAAAGAAAAAGACAAAAAAGAGTTTCAAGCTAAGCCCAAGTAAAGAAGTAATACCAGTAAACAGAGATTTTTAACAAATGAAGAAACTACTTTTCTTACCGGCTATACTGATACTCTTTTTTCTTAAAACGAAAGCTCAAAGCAACTTTATCCAGTTCTCACAGGCACCTGTAAACCTGAATCCCGCGCTTGCCGGTGCTGCAGACCAGTTGAGATTAACTGTTGCAAGTAATGTTTACCAGACTGAAATTAATTCGATAAGCTATTTAGGTCCTAAAAATAAAGTTGAGGTAAATCACTTAGGCTTTAGTGTAGACCAATTTGTCTCAAAATTATCTTCAGGTATTGGTTTTTATTGTATGGCAAATCGGCAGTTGTTTTTTGATAGAAGAATACCTGAAATAGGAACTGTAATTAATATGGTAAGGAAATCTTATGTTAGCTCCGGTCTTTCTATTGCACCAAAGTTTACTTTAAAGAGAGGAAAAGAGTTTAAGCATACCATTTCCCCCTCCCTCGAATTGAACACCCGTTATTACAATGTAACAGTCAACTCGGAAAATGCAAATGAAGTGGTTATGAGCCGCAATATTACCAACTGGCAGATTGGTT
>CAZNHL010000102.1:0-10297 GCA_964572965.1 uncultured Bifidobacteriaceae bacterium | reverse complement strand
CTGTTATCTCAAAATTTGTACTTTTTATTAACTATACAAAGATATGAGGTTAGCGAAGCGTAACTTGGACTAGCATTTTATCAAGCTTTCAGCTTATATCAATACAAAAACAACACCGGACATATATTGGGTAAACCAGCATAATTAGCGGCACTACTATAAAGATAATCTTCCGGCTTTGAAACCCAACCCGTCTCTACCGGATTGTTATGTAAATAATCAAGACGCTGCTCTACCATTTCCCAAGAAGAAATCAATGGCGGAAGAAAGTTTACCGTGGTGTCGGGTCTTTCCTTTAGATTTAAATGATATGATTTAACACATATTTAGTTCAAATGGGATATCCATACATGTGTCAGAAGGAAACTCCTGACATCACCTCCTAATTAAGCTTTATAGGAAGACCTGGCAGCACATTAAAAAACATACATTATATTTCAACACTTTACATCAAAAAATCAAGTTAAACAGCCTATAAATGGCATGAATATTCCAAATTACTTACATCAAAACTAATGAAGTAATATAAAAATAACACAACCCAATGTGACCCTTTTAATATCCACCCAAGCAGGAGTGTATGCGATACGCGCTTTACCAGACATTGTATTACATTCCCAGCTGCATCAGCTTGTTTTCATAATAAGGAAGCAGCTCTTTCATCTTTTTAAGTGTCTGTATAGGGCCTTCTGTAATAAAAAGATTAACAAGGCAGGCCGGAACTCTCCCTCCCGGATCCATACTTACTATATATTCTGCAGCCAGGTGTCCGTTGGCTTTAGTAACAAATCGCCAGGTAGCATTGAAGTTTTTGATTCTTAAGCGCTGACTTACTTCTTTGTTAAAATCCGGGATAGCTTTTGACACTATTTCAACCGTTTTATTGTCCGGATACCTTACAATGACACTGTGAACAATCAGTTCCCTGTCTTGTACAGGCCATTGCAGATTTGCCACCTGATAATGATAAAACTGATTTTAGATTGTCCCATTTTAATATTAAAACTTTACCTCATAGGTACATAGAATAAGGAGATGGAATTAAGTCTATGTAAAAAATCATTTTCTATGACCTTCTTTTAGTTTTAAACTGGAGTGAAATAGACCTATGTCTCTATCTGGTAAAATAGACAAGAAAACATAGTTATTTTCTACGAAAATCAATGTTGGAAAAGTATCCATCTGAATTGTCTTAATGTTAAACTAGCACAATCTAAAATTATTATCTATCAAAAGTTCTTCTAATCAATGAGTTTAAAAATCTTTTCGGTTTACTACAGCCTTCAGCAAAGAAACAATCCGCTGGTTGTCAGTAGTTCGGGAGGGCACGCCCCGGGTGAGCCAGATAATATTAAATGTAAAGGCGACTATACTTTGATCGTACTTCTTATTTAGCAGGGCAATATAATGGTATAATGCTTTTTAGCATTTTTCTTTACAGTAAGAGAATTAGCAAGTAACCAGGGATTATATTCTTTCAGTTTTCTGAGTGTACAGCCTTGTTGACTGGCAAACAAAGTAAGGTTTGGAATTGTTTTCTTCACCTCAAAATAGCGAAGTTTTGTACGTGGGCGTGTCTGTTGCTTTACTTTATACTTATACTTTTCAGGGTGCTCAAAAAAAGACTTGTAGGCCAGAATACGATAAATAAATTCCGAAGATTCCTTATTCAATTTCAGCTGATGGGCTGCTTCTTTATTCTGACGGCGATAGGCAATATAAAGTGCAGTTGGCCCCATATTGTAAGCTATAGCCACAGATGTCCAGTCTCCGAAGGTTTTTTTGAGTTGTCGGAAATACCGGCAAACGGCATGTGTTGAACGCTCAAGGTGCATTCTTTCATCCACCTCACTATTAATGACAAGTCCGAGTGTTTTTGCAGTCTCTGCCTGAATTTGCCAAAGTCCGACAGCCCCCATTTGAGAACGAGCCGTCATTTTCAACTTACTCTCAACAACAGCCATGTACTTAAAATCATCAGGAATACTTTCTTCCAGAAGAATTGGTTCAATCTGATCAAAATACCATCGGTGGTATTTAATCAGCTTGTAGGTCTCGGGGTTAATCTGTGTAATTGTATTAACCTCTTTATTGAAATTCTTGCGGATTTTCTTATTGGTATGTGGCAATAATTCACCGGCAAAAATAAATTTACTGATTTTGTTTTCATGGTAGTCAACCTCGTCTTCTGTCAGGTTTCTTCGATTGTAAAAACTAATTACAACCGCCTGATAAAGGACAAAACCTACAAGCAATGTCAAAAGAATGTAGAAAACTTTTAGTTTAACACCTTTTAGTATCAACTTATCCCATTTAGGTTAAACAAAACCTGCCGGATCTGATAAAGACCAATCCAGCAGGTATAAAAGTGCTTTTACTTAGAAGTTTGGCTGTAACAGGTACTTCGCGTAGAAGTCATCAATAATACGAACCGCTTCCTCGGCAGTATCAACTACGCTGAAAAGATTCATGTCTTCGGCATTGATATTATGTTCGCCATGGAGCATGGTATTTTTGATCCACTCTATCAAACCATCCCAATAACTATGGCCAACCAATACGATCGGGAAACGTCCGATTTTTTTTGTCTGAATCAGTGTCAGGGCCTCGAACAATTCATCAAGGGTTCCAAATCCTCCGGGCATTACCACAAAACCCTGCGAGTATTTAGTAAACATTACCTTTCTTACAAAAAAGAAATCGAAAGTAATCAGCTTGTCTTTATCTATATAATCATTATGCTTCTGCTCAAACGGAAGCTCAATATTAACCCCTACTGATTTACCCTTTTCGAGTCTGGCACCTTTGTTACCGGCTTCCATGATACCTGGCCCGCCGCCAGTGATAACCCCATAACCATGACGAACCAGCTTAGCGGCAATATCAACTGTCAACTGATAATATGGGTTTTCTGCTGCTGTTCTTGCCGAACCGAAAATGGTTACACAAGGTCCGATTCTTGCCAGCTTTTCAAACCCTGCCACAAACTCGCTCATGGTTCTGAAGATTGTCCATGAGTCATCGGTTTTAATTTCCGACCATGTTCTTTCTTTAAATGCCTGACGAATTCTATTCTCTTCTTCCTGATTAATAACCGACATAAAAACTGATGATTTAAATTAAGTGCCCAAGTATTTACATGTTAAAGAATCTAATGTGTTAAAAGAATAACGCTGTAAACATTTTAACACTGAAACACTTTCAACACATTTTATTTTAATAGATCGTTTAACGCAATTCCGACGTTTGGGTATGCAAAAATAAAGCCTTCTTTTTGAATTTTCCCGGAACTCACTCTGTTACCGCCATTTACCATGGCTGCCATTTCACCTAAAGCAAGCTTTAAAGCAAATGCAGGCACATTTGGCAAAATCAGGGGCTTCTTTAATACATCTGCAATTTCTTTAGTAAACCCGGCATTAGTAACGGGATTTGGTGCCACTGCATTGTAAACACCGGTAATTTTTTCATTTTCTAATGCATATATATACATCTGACATAAATCGTCTGCATGTATCCAGGGCATCCATTGCTTACCCGATGCAAATGCTGCTCCCAAACCAAGTTTCACAGGCCCGGCTATCTTTTCTAATGCTCCTCCCTTCTCGGATAGCACAATACCTGTTCGTAATATAACTGTCCTGATTCCTAAATCAGCAACTTTCATTTCCTCCTTCTCCCATTCCACACATACATTTGCCAGAAAATCTTTTCCTGCCTGAGTTTCTTCGTATTGCACTTCATCACCGGTATCTGACCCATAGTACCCTGTTGCAGACGCACCAACAAAAGTATCAATAGCTAAACGATGCTCTTTTATATATTGTCTCAAAAGTACTGTAGACAACACTCTGCTATCCAGTATGTCTTTTTTTCGCTTAGCAGTCCAACGTCCATCTACCACAGCTGCTCCGGCCAGATGAATAATTTTAGTTACTCCCTCAAAAGCTTCTGCTTCTATAAAACTACTCGCAGGATCCCATGCAAAAATTTTTTCCCGATGGTTTGCTCTTCTGGAAAGGACATGTACTTCATAACCTTTCTCCTTCAGCAAACAGATCAATCGGGAGCCAACATTCCCCGTTCCACCGGTAATCAATATTTTTTCAGCCATAGTTGTAAGAGTTTTTCTAAATTTAACTACGATAAACCAAACAGTTGTAATATTTTTGCTTAATTAAAAATTGATAATCACCAAGATGACGAAAATTTCAAGCACAATTTCCTTACTAAGCTTCTTGTTTCTTTCTACCGTTATTTATGCTCAAAAAATCAGTGTAAATTCTGCTGAAGAGCGGGTTGACGGTACTCCACGGACAGGCCTGTCTACTGTAGTGATACTTGAACAACAAGATATTGAGAAAGCATGGGTAAAACATTTGAAAGAATATGGTAAAGTAGAAGCTAAAAACGGCAACTATATAGTTGATAAAGTTATTATTCCTTCTATTTCTACTAGTTCAGTGAAACTTTATTCAACCACAATTGCTTCTAAAGAAGGAACAAAGATATTTCTTGCTGTAGATCTGGGGAAGGAATATGTTACATCAGCAACTGAGCGAGAATACACTGCTACACAAAAAATCCTTCATGATTTTGCAGTAAAAGCTTATCGCGACGACATCAACGTACAGATTGCAGATGCTGAAAAAGCCCTGGCCAATTCTGTTAAAAATCAGGAAAAGAAATTTAAGGACAGCCAGACGCTTGCCACTAACCTTGAAAAAAACAGACAGCAAAAGGTGCAGCTGGAAGAACAATTGAAAAAGAATGCAGATGAAAATGTTCAATTACTGCAACTAACGGAACAAAATAAACTTGACCAAAAGGCTGCTGCAGAAGATGTTGAAAAAATGAAAATAGCGATTGACAGAATCAGAGGCAAACTGAATGCCATTGAGTAAAGCTTTTAGGTTTATAATAGCATCACTGAACTTTAAATTGGCAAAGCGGTGTTTTTTAGATAACTTTGTTGTTAAAATTAAACGAAATCGACATGTTAAATTCCATCTTCTTGTTTTTGGGAGGTCTTGGCGGCTGGGAAGTTCTTCTCATCATGCTGGTAGTATTGTTGTTGTTTGGCGCTAAAAAGATCCCAGAATTGGCAAGAGGCCTTGGTCAGGGTATCCGTGAGTTTAAAGATGCATCCAGTGAGTTCAAAAGCGAATTGAATAAAGGTCTCGAAGACAGACCGGCAAATAATAACAACTCAAATAGCACGAATACAACTACTCCGAACGATAATACACAAGCTTAAGTTTTAGAATGTCATTGCTCAAACCTTACAATTCTCTAGAGGAAATCAAATCTGATATACAAAGAGGCGCTGTCAACTGCAAACAGTTGGTAGAAGGCTATTTACACAATATCAAAGAAAATAGCCATTTGAATGCTTTTTTGGAAGTTTATGAAACTGAAGCCCTGCAAAGAGCTGAAGAAATAGACCAGAAAATTGCAAATGGCACTGCCGGACCTTTAGCTGGTATGGTTGTAGGTTTGAAAGATGTTTTATGTTATAAAGACCATGGGCTTCAGGCATCTTCCAAAATACTTGACAAATTCATTTCTCAATTTTCCGGCACGGCAGTACAGCGCATCGTTGATGCTGATGCGATCATTATAGGAAGACAGAGTTGTGATGAATTTGCCATGGGCTCTTCAAATGAGAATTCTGCTTTCGGCCCGGTTCGTAATGCGGCTGATCCTACCCGTGTACCAGGCGGATCTTCCGGAGCTTCTGCAGTAGCTGTTCAGGCCAATATGTGCCTGGCCTCTTTAGGCTCTGACACGGGTGGTTCTGTACGCCAGCCGGCTGCTTTTTGTGGAGTTGTGGGCCTTAAGCCTACTTACTCAAGAGTATCCCGTTTTGGTCTTGCTGCTTATGCTTCATCATTTGATTGCATTGGCCCTATTACAAGAAGTATTAAGGATGCTGCATTATTACTGGAAATCATAGCCGGTTATGATGATTTTGATAGTACCGTTTCAACGAAACCTGTTCAGAATTATTCTCAGCAATTGATTTTCAATAAAAAATCAAAAATCGGCTACCTGAAAGAGTCTGTTGAAAGCAGCGCTATTGCTCCTGCTATCAGAGAGAAAACACTTACTGTTTTAGAAAAACTAAAGGCTGAAGGTCATGAAGTAGTTCCTGTTGAACTTCCTTTAATGGACTATATTCTTCCAACATATTATATCCTTACTACTGCTGAAGCCAGCTCGAACCTTTCAAGATACGACGGCGTAAGATTTGGCTATAGAAGCAGCAACACGACAGATTTAGAGTCTATGTACAAAAAATCACGTGCTGAAGGTTTTGGTAAAGAAGTTAAGAAAAGAATCATGCTTGGTACTTTTGTTCTAAGTGCGAGTTATTTTGATGCTTATTTTACTAAAGCTCAAAGAGTAAGAAGATTAATAAAAGAAAAGACAGAGGCTCTTCTTCATGAATATGACTTCATTATCATGCCAACAACTCCGACTACTGCTTATAAAATAGGCCAGTTTGAAGGAGATCCATTGGCAATGTACCTGGGAGATATATTTACTGTACAGGCCAATCTTGCCGGTATTCCTGCGTTATCTATTCCGAATGGTTTTGATGAAGCTTCGCTACCAATAGGATTGCAGATATCTACAAAGCATTTTGGAGAAAGCGACTTATTGGCTTTTGGCCAGTATATTACTTCTCTTAATTAAATAAAACGCTAACCGGGAAAAACCGGTGTTCATAAATTCAATATTAGGCTTAAACGACTAAAATAAAGGTAGTTTTCGACTAATATTGAATTTATTTTTAAAGAAACTTGTAATAGTGATTGATGCTGAATAACTACAGAAATATACTATTCTTATTCATAACAGGATTTTTCCTGTTTGGATTTAGCTCCTTCGCTCAAATTGACGAAGATGTGGACGCGGCAGACGAAACTGCGCTTTCCGGCTTTTATGTTGATATGGATAGCCTTTGGGCTTTACATAAATATGAGCGCTATGAATATATTCCTGAAGTTTCCGAAGAACTGATTGCAGACAGACTAAGCTGTATTCAGAATGAGATCAAGCTTACCTATAATCACCAGATTCTATCTTTTATTGATTATTTCGTACGCAGGAACCGTGATTATTCCCGCATGGTGCTTCGCAGAAAAGCATTGTACTTCCCTATTTTTGAAGAGGCATTGAAACGTCATGGGATGCCAGACGAACTAAAATACCTTGCTATTGTTGAATCCGGTCTTAAACCAGCTGCAAAATCACGTTCTGCGGCTGTTGGTCTATGGCAGTTTATCCCTTCAACCGGCCGTATGTACGATTTAAATGTTGATGCATACATTGATGAGCGTATGGATCCTTACAAGGCTACCGACGCCGCCTGCAAATACCTTAAATGGCTATATAATGCAACAGGAGACTGGCAGCTGGCATTAGCCTCTTATAATTGCGGCCCCGGTATGGTAAGGCGTGCCATCAGAGCATCCGGTTATAAAAAAGATTTCTGGGAAATATATAATTACCTCCCACAGGAAACGAGAAGCTATGTCCCTCAGTTCATAGCGGTTACATATATGATGAATTATGCTCCTGAACACAACCTTTTTCCGGAATTCACAGAGCATCAGATTGTCTATGACACAATTCATGTAAATGGGTTCCTTGACCTTGAAACGTTTTCATCACAATTAAATTTATGTATTCAGGATATAATCAAGCTTAATCCTGAAATCAAAAAAAATGTTATTCCTGAGAACGTAAGGAATTATAAATTAAAATTACCCGCCGATGTAATTCCCTATTATCTGGCAAACAAAAAGCCAATACTGGATTCTTCGGCAAAGAAAGTGCGTCATGAAGAATTACTGGCCACTGTAAGAGAAGAAGAAGCAAAAGCTGCTGAACGGGCATTAAAAGAGCCTGTAAAAAAAGAAGCTCCTGTTGTATACAGCAAGACTAAAAAATACCATAAGGTAAAAGGTGGTGAAAATTTAGGATCTATTGCTGAAAGATACGATGTAGGTCTGAGTGAACTAAAAAAGTGGAACCATCTGAACTCTAATAACATTAAGATAGGTCAAACTTTAGTCATCCACACTAAAATTACGACTAAGGTCACAAGCAGTACTGCTACTCAGAAAGAAACTCATTCTGATAGCAAAGAGGTTTCACAAGGCCCCAAAAACAAATATTATCAAGTTCAGCCTGGTGATACACTTTGGATCATTTCAAAGAAAAACGGAGGTATTCCGATCGAAAAGATTAAAAAACTCAATAACCTGAAAGACAACAACATTAAGCCGGGACAAAAGCTAATTATCAGTTAGTGGTCTTTTAACTTCAGAAGCAGCCCATCCGTTAATGTCATCCGGGTCATTTTGGGATTCAGGCTGTGCAGGGTAATGGGGTTTATGATCAATATGCGGCTTTCTCAGTTTGAGCATCCCGCCTTTCACATCAGTAACATTGTCCTGAATAATGAAAGCATTCGCATCAACTGCTAATATTTCATTAATTACTCTCGTAACTTCCAGCCGTGTTACAACGGTAAAAATAATATCAATATCCTGATCAGTGCTAGCTGACTGACTCACCATTCCTCTTTTTCCTTTGTAAATAGTTACTCCATTTTTCAATTTCTGAACTAACAGCCTCCTTACTGTTTCACTTTTAGAAGAAATAACAGTAAGCCCAACATACTCTTCAATACCCTGAATTACAAAGTCAACTGTCTTAGATGCCGCTAAATACGTCAATATTCCATAAAGAGCTACTTCTGTTCCAAATAATACAGCAGCAAAGGAAAATATTACAATATTGAGGAACATTATAAAGTCACCAACAGATAAACCGATACGATTATTAACAAAAAGAGCCAAAACTTCTGTTCCGTCTAAAACGGCCCCTCCACGAATAGCAAGTCCAACGCCTGTTCCAATAAAAAATCCTCCAAAGAAAGAGACAAGAAGTTTGTCTGAAGTAACTACAGGGTAAGGAAAAACAGCTAACAATAAAGCCAGTAAACCTATTGCTGAAATTGTCTTAATAGCAAACGACTTTGAAATATGTCTGGTTCCTAAAAACACGAATGGTATATTGATAATAAAGATCAGTATGGATAACTTAATTCCTGTAATCTCCGCTACTAATAACGATATACCGGTAACTCCACCATCTAAAAATTTATTAGGAAGTAAAAACCCTTTCAATCCAAAACCGGTAAGAAAAACTCCCAGCAGAATAAAAAATATATCACGTAAAATCTTTAAGAGCACTCCTGTCTCTTTCTTTTTCTTTTTAAGCTGATATGTACTCTTCATTTAAAAAAATTAAGGGATTTTTGTTGTACGGAGAAACATCAGAAAAGTTCAAATAAAAAGGGGGCAGATTTCTGCCCCCTTTTCAATGTTATACTGGATTTTATATCTATTGAGCTCTGATTACTTTGGTAGTTAATACCTTGCTATCTACTGTTGCTCTTACGATATAAACACCGTTCGGCAATTCCGGTAATAAATATTGATACTCACCAGCTGCTAACTCTTCATTCACAAGCTGTCCGACTTCATTACCAGTAAGGTCAAAGACAATTGCTTCAACATGGCTATCCTTCGTAATATTCAAGACCACTTTAGACCACTCTACATAAGGGTTTGGATAAACACTCAATGTAGTTCCTTCTAATAACGGATCGTTAATATCAGTTGTCACAAGTGAAACAGCCAATGGGCTTGATATTGCACTGAACTTCTTACAAACAGTATTGTATGACATTACTGTTACATACCCGTCGGTTGCATTATTTGCGAAATTGATTGTAGCATTAGCCTCACCGGTACTCAGTACATTACCTGTTGAATTACTGTAATACCAAGTATATGTATGGTCTGCTACTCCATTTACAGAGTAATTTGCGAAAGTACCCTTTTGTACGACCGTTGGCCCGGTAATCGCAGATGGCTCAATTACCGATACCACAGAAACTGCAACTGATCTTGGTATACTAGTTTGACTTCCTTTATTAGCAATCACACTCAAAGTACCACTTGATGCACTACAAGCCACATTAAATTCAGCACTATTAGTTGAACTTGTTGTTGTTACTCCATTTGCAGTATATGTCCAGGTATAGAAATCTACGTTAGGGTCGTTCGGAACAGTATAAACTACCCCCTTTTGGCCTTGATAAACAGTAGATGAACTTACAGTGAACTCTCCTGGTTGCTGTACGCCACCGGAAGCCGGGCTAATCGTTACTGTCTGGGTAACTGTTGCCTGATTATAATTTGCATCAGCTGCACGT
>CAZNHL010000101.1:6679-10449 GCA_964572965.1 uncultured Bifidobacteriaceae bacterium | reverse complement strand
GACGGGTACTCGCTTTCAGGTCTGTGAAATTCTCAGTACCTGCTACTGCCGGGTTTAAGGTATAATTATTAAGCATGTACATACTGTACTGCGTGGTCTGCTGTGCATAAAGACTTCCGGAAAGCAACAGCAAACCTGCTACTAAAAGTCCTGATTTATTTTTAAACATGATATATATCTAAATTTAGCTAGGTGGTACTACTTATTTAACAATTGTTACAGAACCAGCAGATGGAGAGAATCCTTCCTTCTTGATATCGAAAATATAATAATATGTTCCGATTGGCAGGTCTTCACCATTATGCGTTCCTTCCCAGTTGTTATGGTACGGATTCGCTTCATACACCTTAGAACCCCATTGGTTATAGATTACCACATTGTTATTAGGGAAGTACTCTATATTTTTGATCTCCCAGACATCGTTTCTACCATCACCGTTTGGTGTAAATGCATTTGGAATTGTAACCAGCAATTGCACTTTCACATTTACAGTATCTGTAACCGCACAACGGTTTCTGTTCCAAACAGTCAGTTCGATGCTGTTTTCCAATACATCTGACTTCATATAAGTCTGAATCTTATCAGGTGTACTTAAAGTAGCGCCATTATCCAATGGTCTCCAGTAGTACTGGTAGATGTTTTGATTAGCAGGATTCAAGCTCGTTGTATATGGTTTCTCCTCTGTTGTTTTTGCACCATCAAGCAAAATCGGCTGATAAAGAGCGAATATAGTATCGATATCTTTACCCGCATTTACATCAGGGGTTGCCAATACTACTCCTTGCTTTGGCTCAGGACTCAGGTATGAATTGCTACATAAAGAGTAAGGCTGAACAGCAAACGAGAAAGGAACCTGATTCGTACTTCTCGGCTGAGGAGGGAACTTAACCTCTATAGAACTACTATCTAATGATGTATAGTAGAATCTTGAACCAGCCGGAGCACTTGTCATTGACCATTGATACTTGATTGCATTCTTAGCATAGTAAGAATAGTTTACAGTAATTGAGTCAGGACCATATACATAACGACAAACAGTATCAATAGGAGCAGTTGTAACAATAACGTTATCAACCAACCTCACTATGAAACTACGTTTGTACATGTTACAATCTGCTCCCGAAGCAGCAGCATATACTTCTAATGTATCGTGCGTTACTGTAGCAGCAATACCACTGTAATCAATAGTAACTCTCTCTCCGATATAATCACCGATAAGGCTTACATCAGTAATAACAGCGCCTTGTCTTGAAACCCAGTTATATCTTGTTGCACCCGGAGCAAAAACCACTACCTCAGCTTTTTGCACAGCGCTCTTACAAACAAGTGTGTCATAATGAATATCAAAATTATCTTTGATTACATACACATTCACACCGCCTGATAATTTAATCGGGTCACATGCACCATCATTACTTGCCTCTGCAGAGAAGCTATTACCTCCAATAGCAAGAGTAGTTACCGGCAACTCAATTACAAGATCTTTTGCTACTGCATCTTCATTCTTAATTACCCTGACAGCTATATTCTGTGCGTTTCTGACTGTATAAGTAACACCCGGCTGCGCACTATTGATTGTAATAGTAGCCCTATCGGTAGAAGACTGTGACAAAGGAGCACAAACCGTACTTCCTGTCATACCAATATTCTGATCCAGTGATTTTCTTACCGTCAATGTTTGATCTGAATCAATTTCCGTACTTCCACAACCGGCAATAAAACCTTCCACTTCGATAATGTAATTACCGGATGTCGGGATGCTTGTAGTATTAATTGTAAGCGTAGGAGTAGCAGAACCAATTACTGTACCATTTACAGACACTCTATAATCAACACCTGCCTGTGGATTGTTCACTGTCACAGATGACCCGTTTCCTTCACAAACAGGGGAAACAACATCATACTTCAAACCGGCATTTATTTCCTGATTCTTAGTAATTACAACAGTTTCTTTAAGATCTTTTGGTTCACAGCCTACAATACTAGCACTAATTGATACAGTATTAGCACCTATTGCCAGTTTTGTCACATCAAGCGGAAGAGTCGACGTAGTACCAACAATTGAACCAAGAGAAATACCCGATGTAAATGCTTCATATTTCACTCCATCTTCAGCACCTGTAATTGTCAAACTCACACTTGGAGTTGTAGAACAAATTGTCTGATCATCCAATACTACCAAACCATCGTTCGGTCCTTTATTTGATCTAATACCTACAGTATCTGTCAAAATAACATTTGCACAATCACCGCCACCAGGAATGCTCGCATGAATTTTATACTGATTAAAGCCTAGAGGAACAGCAACTGCCGGTACAGTAATCGGCAATGTTACTGCTGTTGCTAGGTTGTTTGTATTTATAGCTCCGGCAATAATCGTTTCAGTTGTACCATCCCAGGTATATACCTGATAAGTTACACCTGGTTCCGCATTTAAAACATTGATAGTTGCGGAAACAGTACCATCCTGACAAATAGCAGATGGTGCCCCATTCGCTATTAAATTGCCACTTGGTACTTTATTTACAGTAAGTTCCAGGTCTTTAAGCATAGGAGTCTCATCAGCACAAGGAGCTATCGTACCCGTAACTTTGATAGGATTTTTTCCTACAACTAATCCAGACGTCAGGTTAATCGTAAGATCTCCATCTGCCGGAGCTGTTACAGTGAAATTAGCAACTGTACTATTATTCAAGAATACCCTATAGACTACATCTCTATCGGCGTTAACTATCTTAAGTACAGGTACTGATGCGCCTGTCTGACAGGTAACTTCATTATCAAGTTCAACGTCTTTCGCTACAACCGGTTTACTTGATTTAATTCCTACAGTATCCAATAATATAACGTTTGCACAATCTCCTCCTCCAGGAATAGTCGCATGAACTTTAAACTGATTAAAACCAACCGGTAATGCACCTGCCGGAATTGTAATAGGCAGTGTTCCAGTGGTAGTTCTGCTTCCGGAAACACCTGTTAGAATAGTTTCTGTTGTACCGTTCCATGCATAAACCTGATAAACTACACCAGGTTCTGCATTCTGTATATTAATTGTACCAGTTATTAATCCAGACTGACAAATTGCATTTGGAACAGCAACAACGTTCAAAGAATTCGAAGGTACTTTGTTAACTGTAAGTGGTAAAGGACTGTTAATCATCGGTGTTTCACCACACAAAGCAACGTTGACACTTACTTTAACAGAATTAGCTCCTAATACCAACCCTGAAGTAAGATCAATAGTAAGATCTCCTGCTACCGCAGTCGACCCACTGAAATTTGGTGTTACACTCCCATTCAGATAAACATCATAAATAACATTTGCTTCTGCATTTTCAACAATCACTTGTGGAACAGTTGCTCCTGACTGACAAGTCACATTACTTACTAATCTCACCTCCTTTGGATCCGCACCTTTATTAGCTCTGATTGCAGTAGTATCATTCAATGTTACATTAGAACAATCACCACCACCAGGAATAGTTGCGTGAACTTTAAACTGATTAAATCCAATCGGTAATGAACCCGCCGGAATTGAAATATCTAAATTCCCAACTGAAGGTCTGCTGTTAGAAGCACCTGTAACAATTGTTTCTGTTGTACCATTCCAGGCATATACCTGATAGGTTACGTTTGCTTCAGCATTCACAACGCGAACAATACCAGTAGTAGTACCACTCTGACAAATCAGGTTAGGTACAGGAACCACACTCAAAGAGTTTGAAGGCACTTTATTAACTGTAAGCGTTAGTGGACTATTCTGCATCGGC
>CAZNHL010000101.1:0-6669 GCA_964572965.1 uncultured Bifidobacteriaceae bacterium | reverse complement strand
AGAATAGTCCACTAACGCTTACAGTTAATAAAGTGCCTTCAAACTCTTTGAGTTTGAAGGCACTTTATTAACTGTAAGCGTTAGTGGACTATTCTGCATCGGCGTTGTCCCACATACAGGAACGTCAACACTCACTACAATAGAATTATTACCTAATACCAAACCAGATGTCAGGTTAATTGTAAGATCACCGGCTACAGCAGTTGACCCTGTGAAGTTCGGGGTGCCTGTATTGCCATTCAGGTAAACATTGTAAACAACATTCGCATCAGCACTTTCAACAATCACCTGAGGAACAGCAGCTCCTGTCTGGCATGTAACAATGCTATTTAATCTCACAAACTTAGGAGTAGCCAGTATATTAGTTCTAATTCCAGCGGTATCACTCAATGTTACATTAGCACAACTACCACCACCAGGAATAGTTGCGTGAACTTTAAACTGGTTAAAACCAACAGGTAAAGAACCCGCCGGAATTGAAATATCTAAATTCCCAACTGAAGGTCTGCTGTTAGAAACCCCTGTAATAATTGTTTCTGTTGTACCATTCCAGGCATATACCTGATAAGTTACATTCGCCTCTGCATTTGTAACACGTATTGAACTTGTAACTGAACCATTCTGACAAATCGAATTTGGCACCCCTGTTACCGTCAATGCAGCACTTGGTATTTTATTTACAACAATTCTTGCTGTATCTGTTAATGCTGTTGCAAGACACGCTCCGTTAGATGCCCGCACACTAATATTATTAAAACCTAGACTAAGGCCCGGCGAACCTACAGGAATATCTAATGCCAAAGGATTAACAGCTGTCGCTGAAGATTTTGGCGCTCCTACAGCAGTAGCTCCTATATAGGCCTGATAAGTAACATTTGCTTCTGCATTAGCAATATTTACCCGTCCTGTCTGATCCTGACAAATTGGGCTTACTCCCGTAATAATTAAAGCAAGATTTGGTTTTGCGTCTACCTGAACGGTAACTGGAACTGCAAAATTCACAAACGAAGTACAACCACCTGCACCCCTCGCCTGAACTGTGAAAGAGTTACTGCCTGCAGGCAGGTTAGCCGTTAAGATTGGGAAATTCACATCTGCTACTGAATTACCATTAGTAGTAGGTCCGGCAACTATCGGGGTAGTTGTTCCAGTTTTCACTATTTGATAAGTAACATTAGCCTCACCATTGGCTATTCTAATAGTTGTAGCACTCCCGAAACAAATAGTATTAGGAGATGCAGTAACTACTAATGAAGTCGAAGGAGTTGTACAAAGCGTTTTACAATAAGAAAACTCTGAAGTATTACCGTTAGCATCAGTTGCCGTTACCACAATTGAAGAGGGTGCCAAACTAGTAGGATATGACCAGGTTGAACCTGTCATTGTTGCGATCCCCAAATAGGTCAAACCTTTTGAATAATTTGCCGATGTTGAATTATTTGTACAAACATCACAAACACCACGCTGATAAACATGTACCACAGAACCAGCAGGAGCTCCACCTGTCACTGTTCCAGAACCAGAACTTAGGTCAACATATACATTATTAGGGTTACCATAATTGGCATTACCGTTATTTAACAGTTGAATCCCCTTTGTATTATAAGCCGTCGCACAAATAAATCTATTACCTAATATCGTATTCCTGTTTGCATTTGCTCCATCTATAATAATATCACTCGTAGTACCATTACTTCCTATTGTATTCCCCCTTGTTCCTGTCAAATCACCAATTTTATTGCCAACAGAATTCCCTCTGACATAAATAGCGGCACCTGTATTATTGGCTGCAGTAGCATCAGCAGACTGGCGCCCGATAGTGTTACCATAAACAAGGTTATTAACAGCTGCACTTCCTGACTGATCAAAAGCAATCCCAACTCCCTCTAATGTTCCTGGAGTTGCCGCCCCGTTTCCAAATGAGAAACCGTTACCAGTAGCTTTTATAGTATTGTTTTGTATTGTTGTTGTATTTGATTGAAATTCAACAGAAATACCTTTTGTACCATTTCCTATAAACCTGCCAAAACGATCTACACCTATCAGGTTATTTTCAACAAGGTTATTGGATGGAATCTGTGTTCCAAAATGTCTGAAACCAATACCCTCATAGTTGTTACATATTACGTTGTTTCTTATTATATTATTTTGAGAACCGTTAACTGTAACACCATCAAATCTATTTCCCAGCCTTAAACCATTCGTACCATCTGTACCTATATTGTTACCCTCAACGGTAATATTGTTTGAGTTAACGTAAAGAGCAATACCTGAAGCAACACGTCTGAAGCCATTGTTGCCAATAAAATTAGGACATGAGGTTTTACCTATTACAACATATGAGGCTGTAAACAAAGAAATTCCGTGTGCGGAATTTCCATTAGAAGCTCCGCCACCATCTGTCATGGCAAAAGACTTATCAACACCTATATAGTTACCATTAATAACGATAGGATTAGCTGCTGTACCTGTAGCAGAACCACCATCTGTACCTACAGCAATACCATCCCCGATATCATCACGAGCATTATCGGCCGAATAACCGTTTCCAATGATAACGTTAGCGTTTGCAGGAGAACACGTTCCTGCTGCTGTCGTTCCTATTACTGTACCGGCACAATTACCAATTAATTGAATACCATTAATCTGGTTCTTTGAAAAAGTACTTCCTGTTACTGTTATATTTTGTGCTGCATTAATCTGCAAACCAGTACCGGAGCTATTTTGAAATATACAATTCTGAATAGCATGTCCGCTACCCGTAATTCTTACAGAATAACCAACTGTAGTCGTGTGGGTAAACGTAATACCTATAACTCTATTACCAGTACCGGAAATTGCTAATATCTGAGAACCTGAATATGGAGAACCCTTAAATGTTGCATTTCCACCAGTACCATCCAAGGTAATATTGTTACCGAACAAGCCTACGCTTGTACCATTCAGATATTCATCACCCACAAAAGTGAATTCAGGATTAGGTCCAAGATAAGCAAAGTTTAAGGTAATTGTTTTGGTGGCCGCTCCAGAAGCCTGAGCATCTGCAAGAGCTTTCCGCAACGAATAAGGAACAGGTGCCTCCCAGCTGTTATAGTTTGAAGTATTCCTTACTTCAAACTGCGCCATAGCCGTGACCGACCACAGGGACGCAAGTATCAACAACAATAATTTTAATTTTTTCATATCTATATATATTTAGCTTAGGTTATGTCCCTTTAAAACTATTCTGATTTAGGAGTTTCTGTTTCCGGGTTTTCATGGCGAGGTAATTCTCTGATTTCTAAAATCTTGAATTCCACACGACGGTTTTTAGCCCTGTTAGCATCCGTATTGTTTGGACGGATCGGCTTACTTTCACCATACCCTTTTGCCACTAACTGATCTGCAGGAATACCATGCCCTACAAGGTAATTCACTACAGACTGTGCACGTCCCTGAGAAAGCCTTTGGTTATAAGCATCGTTACCAACGTTATCTGTGTGACCAGAAATTTCAACTCTGATCTCAGGAGCATCTTTCAGGATGTCTGCCAGTTTATCCAGTTCAGGGAATGACTCAGCCAACAGGTCTGATTTGTTGAATGCAAAATAGATATTGTTGATTGTGAAAGTAATCCCTTTTCTCTTTGGCTGTAGCAAGATATCCATTGCACGTTCCTGGTATTTGGTAACACCGGTCAGGTCAATTTTATTCTCATCATTCAGGTAACCCTCAGAGCGTGCTACGTACTTGAATTCGTATTCCCCCCCGATAGGTAACTTTGCCTGGTATTCTTTTGTAGGGTCAACATGGATTTTCTTGAATTCTTCACCTGTCTTAGCATTGATGATAAACAGTTCAGCATTAATTGCTTTCATCGTTTTTGCATCCAATACATGGCCGTGTAAAACCATATAATTTCTGTCCAGTTCCGGCTCTATTGTTTTGCGTTCTACCGCATCCAATGTTCTTGTATCAAGTGTATCAACTTTCTGGAAATGTTCAGGAGACTCAATAATCATTGCATAACGAGAGCCTGCTTTCAAAGTAGCAGAGAACGCCGTTGCAGAGTCCGTTTCATAAGAACCAACCTCTTTTCCTGTTGCCAGGTCAATAAACTTAACGGTTCCTTTGATAGGTGCTTTGTCAAATGAATCAAGGATTTTACCGCTAACAATCAAACCTGTCGGTTTTGGCTGCTTTAACAAAATGCGGACAATGTGTGATTTAGAGGTAGAGTCTTGTGGATCAGTATATCTTCTTGACATGTATACACAATCCAAGGAATCAGGTACCGAGAAATAAAACTCGTTATCTTTTGTATTGAACGGAGCACCGATATTCTCAGGCTTCGACCAGCTTGTCCATGAATTAGTATCCAGTCTTGTCGTTTTGTAAATGTCGTAGCCACCGTGTGTATCACTACGGCCGTCTGTAGAGAAGAACATTGTTCTGTTGTCAGGAAGCAGGAAAGCTGTCGCTTCCGACCCAACGGTATTAATTACCGGACCGAGGTTTACAGGAGCGGAGAAGTTAAAATCATCTGTCTGATCTCCTTCCCTGAAGGCAACATATAAATCCTGTTTCCCAAGAGAGTTCTTACCTTTGATTGCCAACAACAAAAATTGCCCGTCTTCAGTCAAGAAGAATGAGCAATCGTGCAGGTTTTTGTATTTTTTGATAGAGACGTTCTTGGGAAAAGACCAGGTTCCGTCTTCTTGCTTTTTAGACCATGAAACACCATTCTTGGCTGTTCCGTTTTTCAAATAGCGGTTGTGCAAAATCAAAACACGGCCACTATCAGTTACGCTATGCACAGAGTTATTACCGAAGTTATTGATCGGCGGATCCATATGCTTTGCTTTAGTCCATGCGGTATCCTTAAATTCTGACACCCAGATGTCACGTGTATGACGGATGTTCTGAGGATGATCAATTTTGAAGAAGTAAAGTGTTTTACCGTCAGGAGAAATAGCCGGACCGGAAGACAGGTCGCCTTCGTTGATTTCAGGACCCAGGTTATCTACTCTGTATATAGTAGAATCTTTTGAGATGACAATAGAGTCCCTTACGGTGTGGTGTTGGCGTCTCTGTGCTAATGCAGCTAAACTCCCCAATGAGAGAAGCATAAGGCACAAAAATCTGAATAATTTTGACATAAGATTAGGGTTGCTATAATTGTATAAATTGCTGTTAGTTGACATATATAAATGGTTATTATTGTAGAAGAACACCCAAAAATGGCTAAAAACAAAGCTCTTTTGCCATTCACACTTCTACCAAATTTATAGTATTACATAAAATTATCCTATGTTAACTATAAATAATTGAATTTGCGAATATAGAATATTAAAATCTTTTTTTAAACTTTTTCAAGATACAATTATAAAGTATTGAAAATCAAGCTCTGTTAAATAATTCTCACAGACATCATTTTCCCACAAATTGCACTTACCCAATGCTCCTTTACTACTATTTAATAACAAAAAGGTAACCCGGGGGATAGATTAAAAAGATTGGAAGATTTTAAAATTGGAGAATTGACAATGGCTAAATGAATCATAAATCTCACCGTGGTCGTATCTACTGACCTACCAGCATATGTTTACAGTGGCATAAAGTCAGACCTGACACCAAAACCGCAATTGAATATATCATCACTCTAAATTCTTCATGCAAATATTCCGATCGGTCAGGAGACACGACCGGGGACAAAAGAACTTCATACTTATTACACCAATCTCCGCCGTTTATTTCTATGGTTTAAGCAAGCTAATTAGTATAAATATGTTCATATTTTCCATCAAGCGGCAGGGTTGACGTAGTACCAACAATTGAACCCAAGTATAATTGCGACTGATCTCTGAATTTGTATTTCCGACTCATAAAAAATAGCTAGCTGATCAAACAATAAACTTAAAACAAATAAAAAAAAGCAAGCCGAATCATTGACTGGCTTGCTTACATAAGCTGAAAGCTTAGAAATGTTACTGGTCCAAGATACACTTCATTATCTTGAACCAGGATAATAAACTTGCACTAGTTGGGGATTTTTTTATAAGTAAAATAATTCCCTCTATCTGATTGTATTAACGAAAGATATTGTTTGTCCACATGATCAATCTCACAAAAAAGGGAATCTCCCAAGCGAGAATTAATCATTACCAACACACATTTATTCCCTTGTTGCTGCGTAAAGTATGTTAATGTATCCATAGGGTTTCCTCCATAGAAATGTCTAATATTTACCTCATCAATAGTTATTTTACTTTCCCCTTCATCAGTCAATACCCAATTGCCTAATAAAAGTTGCTTATCACATTCCCCACTTTTAGATTCTTCTTTTTGCTCTACAATTGCAGACTTCTTTTCTTTATCTATAGTTTCATTCTTACTAGTCTCAAGAGATTTTCCAGACTCACAGCTGCTAATAATAGTAACTACATATAAGAACCAAATCACTTTTTTCATAAATTTCTATTTGTTTAATATTCTATATAAATCTAATCTATCAGTATACCCCTTGCCCGGTGCATTGATTTTAACAGTAACATCCCAAACATTTGCCTTAGACATATTCAACTTATCAATAACCCCCAACTGGTCCAAGTTTGCCACAGACCAACCCTAGTTCAAGGTACTGTCTGTAAAGTCAAGTAATTTGCTATAAATATTTCAAGATTTTACTAT
>CAZNHL010000100.1:9981-10674 GCA_964572965.1 uncultured Bifidobacteriaceae bacterium | reverse complement strand
GTTGAAGCCGTTGTTTGCTAATATTTCCATTGAAGTACAGCCATTGGATCAGGAAGAGTACGCGCTGTTGGTAAAAGAGGGAGTCTATGCTGTCCTGGTTTACCAGGAGACGTATCACAGGGATGTGTATAAAGAGTATCATCCGAAAGGTAAGAAATCCAATTTCAATTACAGATTGGATACACCGGACCGACTTGGAGCTGCCGGCATTCATAAAATAGGCTTAGGCACATTGATTGGTCTGGAAGACTGGCGCACAGATACTTTCTTCTGCGCCTTGCACCTGGACTACCTTGAAAGAACTTACTGGCAGACAAAATACTCTATGTCATTCCCACGCCTACGTCCTTATCTGGACAAAGCGGGTAATTTAATAGAGCCCAAAGTAAATATGAGCGACCGCGAGTTGGTACAGCTTATTTGTGCTTACAGAATATTCGATCAGGAGCTTGAGCTTTCTATTTCAACAAGAGAAACACCAAGGTTCCGCGACAATATCATCAAACTTGGTATTACAACCATTAGTGCAGGTTCAAAAACAAATCCGGGTGGCTATGTTTCCAACGAAGACTCCCTTGAACAGTTTGACATTTCAGATGAACGCAGTTCCTTCGAAATAGCCGAAATGCTCCAAAAATCAGGTTACGAGCCGGTCTGGAAGGATTGGGACTTCTCTTTAGTAGTGAGTAATGA
>CAZNHL010000100.1:0-9971 GCA_964572965.1 uncultured Bifidobacteriaceae bacterium | reverse complement strand
GTCATTTTTTATAGTATTGAGTAGTGGGTATTGAGTAGTGAGATACTTCTCAACATAAGCTACTCACAAATAGCCGAAGTATTCGGACTAATTTCTCACTACTCAATACCCACTACTCAATACTATAAAAAATGACTTCCGAAGAACTCCGCAGATATAGCCGTCACATTCGCTTACAGGACATTGGCCTTGAAGGTCAGGAAAAACTGAAAGCGGCAAAGGTACTTGTGATTGGTGCCGGTGGATTAGGCTGCCCGATCCTTCAATACCTTACTGCTGCCGGAGTTGGCACATTGGGTATTATTGACAATGATGTGGTTGACGAAAGTAATTTACAGCGACAGGTTATTTATACCATTGACGATGTTGGTAAATCAAAAGCAGAAACTGCTGCCAAACGATTATCACAACTTAATCCATTTGTAGAGTTCGTTACTTTCAACTTTGAACTATTGACATCCAATGCTCTTGAAATCATCCCCGATTTCGACATTGTGATTGATGGTTCTGATAATTTCCCTACAAGATATCTCGTAAACGACGCCTGTGTGATCCTTGGAAAGCCACTGGTATTCGGTTCAATCTTCAAATTTGACGGCCAGGTTGCTGTTTTCAATTATCTGAACGGACCAACTTACCGCTGTCTTTACCCGGAGCCTCCGGCATCTGAAGATGTACCGAATTGTTCTCAAGTTGGAGTATTGGGTGTTTTACCTGGCATCATAGGCAGTTTGCAAGCAAATGAAGCCTTGAAAATTATCCTGGGTATTGGAGAAGTACTTTCCGGACAGCTTTTCTGTTTTGACGCTTTGACAATGCAGTCATATACTCTTTCTTTTGAAAAGGATAAACAAAACAGCAACATCAAGGAATTAACAGACTATAAAGCTTTCTGCCAAGTTCCCCCTACCAAGCAATCCAACAACCAACAATTTACAACTTACAACTCTTCTTCAATGACCTTAGAACAAAACGCTAACCCTGACTATATCAAAGAAATCAGTGCACAACAATTAGCCGCTTTGCTGCAAGGCGAAGAATCTATTCAGGTGATTGACGTACGTGAACCCTGGGAATTTGAGATTTGCCATATTGGCGGAGAGCTAATCCCAATGCAGACAATCCCGAACTATTTTGATAAAGTAGCAAAAGACAAACCGGTCATTGTGCATTGCCATCATGGTGTACGTAGCGCCAATGTGATTCACTGGCTGCAAAAAACACATGGCTTTACCAATCTATACAATCTGGAAGGTGGCATTCATGCCTGGTCTGAGGAGGTTGATAGTTCTGTGGCTACTTATTAAAAGAGGTTGCGGGTTGCTTGTTTCGTGTTGTTTAGCCTGGTGTCAGTTCTTTCAGACTGAACTGACGCTAGCTACATTATTGTCAAAATAACTCCCTTGCCTTTAAGGTTCCGTCACGTTTCAATTGAAAAAGTTCCTGAATGTAATTTCCCATGATCGGGTAGGCTTTACCATTTTCTATTTTAAAATAAGGTTCAGGATAAAGTCTTTTAATACTTACCGTATCCATTTCCTTAATATCAAAGAAAATGGAATCTCTAAATAAAATTGGCACAGGTCTTACGCTAGTGTTTTTATTATAGCGATGACTGTAGTCATCTGACTCATAAGGTCCAGCCCATCTGCCATCAGTTGTTTTATAGACATTAGAGTACATATATTTTTCGTGATACAAGATGCTGTCAGAGCCCTTACTTACATAAAGCAATGTAAAATTAAATTTCGAAAACGCAGGTACTCCCCGATGGTCGTAAACTTCAAATTCTATAGTGTCTTTGTCGTACTTTCCAAACACTGTTTCAATCACTTTGTACTTTGCTTTAAATGCCGCATCTAACATGATTTCCCCTTCACGAAGTTCTGGTTCAAAAGGTGTCACAGAAATCTTTTCACCTACAAACACAAAAAGTCTATTCGTCACAGTTTGAGCTTTGGCCTTAATTGTCAAAAGTCCTATAATTATTATTAAAATTAACCTTGTCCTGTTTAGTGGGTTGCGCATAACGAGAGATGGCTAAATATTGAGACTCAACCCGCTACTTATTTATAACCGGCGAAACTACATACCCCTGCTCTCTTAACAACTTAATTACCCCGTTAGCTCCGGCAAGGTGTCCGGCACCGAAAGCAAAAAGTGTAGGTTGTTCTCTTACCACCTTTGCGATAATGGGCGTCCAGTTCTTATTGCGGTTGTTTAGTAAAAGGCTTTCAAAATTGTTTATCGGCGACGAAAATGAACTAATAAGTTTATGAAGCCCTTCAATGTCTTGTTTAGCGTAAAGAATTACAAGTTCCTTCATCTCTTTTCCATCACTTGTATTATCCCGTACGGTACGCATCAGTTCTCTGGCCTGAATATCATATGGAATTGAATCAAAAACCGACATTTGAAAGAGGGGGCTCTCTAATCCATATATTTTCTTAGACTGCTTTTTAAATTTTTCCATCAATAAATCTTCCCACGATACTGTTTCGCAATCAAGTAAAGAAGGAATAAGCATTGAGCTAAGCAAAAGAGGTTTTACGGTGCCGAACTGAGATAGAGACAAGCCTCCGGTGGCCTTAGCAAAACTGGCAGCAGCTTCTTCAAACTCCTTTTCAGAAAGCAACTGCTGTATAGTAACTCCATTTCTCATCATTAACCCTTCTGCTACATTTTTTTGCAAATCCGGGTCATCCATATCAATTTCCAGATACAACTGTTTAACCTCTTTCATCACCTTACCCAAAGGCTCACTTATCTTTACTTCTGTACTGCAAGCCGCATGTATAGTTCCAAAAAGATAAGAAGGAGTTTTAAGTCCGTTACCGGATACCTTCCAGAGAAGTGTATTCTCCAGTTGCTGTGAATAGGCTATACCTGTGCAAAAAAGGACAAAAAGAACTGCTTTGATTAGTTTCATATAGCTACTCTATTTTAATGAACGGCTTTCTTTGTACAAAGTAATACTTTTCCCGAAACTGTTTCGCAGGCAAAAAGATAATCATCCCCTCCGTTCTGTAAACCCAGCTTTTTCCGCAAGTCTTCAGTTGATGAAGGGAAATTTCTGATGGTCAGATTGGCTTTCATGGCGGGAAGATATACTGCCAATTGTTTTCTGTCTATTTTCAGTACCTCTTTAATTTCAAACACTCTTCCGGGAAACTCTTTTATCAACAAATCAGAAGTATAAAGATGTGTATTGGAATGTAGTTTCTTAAGTCCCAGTTTTTTCCCTAACACTTTGAATGCACCGGCTTTTAAAATAGCGGCATTGGGTTCATACAAATAAACCAAAGGTTCACTGAAATGAGCAATACTATTTTCTTCCTCCTCTAAAGTAAACTCAAACGCCTGGTTATCAGAAGCCAGATTGACCGTTTTAACAACAGGTTGCCCTGCATAATCTCTCTTTAAAAGGAAAAGTACTTCCTTGCATTCATTCTGAACAGCCACTACATGAATTTCAGCAACATACTTTAATTCCGACAATCCCTGCTTTAGATCCATTAAAGGAGACGCCTTCACCAAAACTGACGGAGCCTGTTGTAGTAAAGACTCTTGTAAAGTAACAATGTCAGGCACACAATCAGCAAAGCGAAAAACCTTGTTTTTATTTATATCACGCCGTGCCGGATCTATATAAAAAGCATCTGTATTATCTAAAAAGCTTTCCAGAAATTGCTCTGCTGTTGTAGCATGAACTTCAAAACCAGACAAACCGAATACCTGAGCATTATGCGCTACAACTTTTGCCAATATCTCATTCATTTCAACATAATGAACAGTATCAAACACCTGCTTAAAAGCAAAATCATCCACACCAAAGCCTCCGGTAAGATCAATCAGTGTTTTGCCCCGTAATAGTTGCGTTTTATAATTGGCGGTTAATTCGGATGAACATTGCTCCATTGACAGAATTGGAGGAAAAACTATTCCTTCTTTCATAAACCACGAAGGCAGTTTTACTTTTGCTTTTCGTTTTGCTTCGATCTGGTTGGCAATTTCCTTCAATAAATCTCCTTTCCATGGCTGTTTTTTGAGCAACAACTCTCCCGGAGTTTTATCAAGGTTATTCTTAATAAAAGTCTGCACTTCCGGGGCCAGCAATGATTCAAACATCTGTTTCATCAATGCAAAATTAGCAATTGACAATCTCTTATCAGTTATTTTGCCAATAATTATCGATTATACCAATATATTTCCGGAACGCTATCACTACTACTAAACACTATTCGCTATTTCCTGATCGCTATTCGCTAAATTACCTTAAATTTGTTTTCTTAAAATTAGAATCATGCAAGAACTTTTATTCTGGAATAATTGGCGTAAAGAGTATAAACTGACTTACTGGCTGCTGGTTGCTCTACTGGCAGGCTCAGCACTCTTTATGGGCATTTATTACTTCCTTGATTTTGAATCTGTAGTACAATGGGAAACTGTCAGCGAATTAGATAAACTCAGGATCTCTGTTGACACCTTCAGTCATGGCATGTTCGATTTCACTACAGAAGCAGACACCTACCTTCTTTTTGATCAGTTCAAAGGTACTGACTTACAGACAAGTAGTACCAATGCTGCCATTTTCCTTTGTTTTATTACCATAGCTGTATTGATATTAATTACCTCGGTTACCTTTCTTCAAACCTATTGGTTTTATGGTATTACCGGACTCTTTTTGCTTTTTATTGCGGCATTTCAGTTTGACATCCACGAAATTCTTCCCGGAAATACGTTTCTGATTATTTGTCTTATTGCGTATGGCGGACTTGCTGTAGTGTTAAACATTTGGGGAGAAAATTTCAACTTCTTCAAAAGGTTTGCTGCTTTTCTGGCGCTGACCATTATTGTTGCTGCGATAACTATTCAATTCAGCCATACACAAAACCCTGTATTGGCATTGGCTAATTATGGTATTGCCGGCCCTCTGATTATTTTAGCAGCTTTCGTTATTATTATTGCTTTCGACATTGTTTACTTCTTCTTGTTCCTGACCACTTCAACAAGAAGTGCTGACAACAAGAATACGCTCAACTTTGCAATTATCAGTTTACTTTATTTGGGGAACGTAGTACTTCTTTTCCTGAAAAACACAAAACGTATCGACTGGGACATCGTTTATCTTGACGACATGCTTTTACTGGTTACTTCAACCATTTTAGGTTTCTGGGGTTATAAAATGCGAAATGACACTCAAACAGCATCACTTCCCTTCCACCCTTATGGTGCATTCATTTATATTTCAATGGCCATTATTACTTTTGCCACAGTTGGCTATGCCTATAGCCTTGGCAATACTCCATTGATCGAGTCTATTGAAGACATCATAGTATATGGCCACATGTGTATTGGTTTCACTTTCTTATTATACCTGCTTATCAACTTTGCTACTTATATCAATCGTAGTAACGAAGTTTACAAAGTAGCTATGGAAGCCGGGCGCCACCCTGTTTTAACAACACGTCTAGGCGGATTAGCTCTTATGATGGTACTTGCTATGTGGGTAGAACTGTATCCCGTTTATCAGGCTTTCTCCGGTTACTATAATGGACTCGGAGATTTCTATCAAAAAGAGCAAAACCTGATGCTCGCAGAAGAATACTACAAAAATGGCGTTGGATTTGACTACTACAATTTCCGCTCTAACTATTCCCTTGCTCTATTAAAACACAAACAAAATAAGCTGGAAGAAGCTGAAGGGTATTACAAAAACTGCTTCGAAAAACCGGTTCACCCTGTAGTATATGCATCTCTGGCTCAATTGTACATAGACCAGGAGTTGATGTTTGAAGCTATGCCAACTTTAAAGACGGGACTTTCGGTATTCCCAAAGTCCGGCGAATTGCAAAACAACCTCGGTCTTATTTTCAATAAAACAGACATTTTGGATTCGACACTTTTCTACCTGAAAAACGCACAAAACAACCTCTCAAATAAGTCTGTTGCAGAAGCTAACCTTTTCGGCTTTGCAGCTAAACATAAGCTATACAATAACAATAACGGTCTTGATTTAGCAAAATCATACGACAATCTTTCTCTGGAAAACAATCGTCTGGTGTTACTTGCTTTAAAGAGGCAAAAATCTATTCCCGTTTTCAAAAATACAGTAATTCAGGACAGCATTCTGAACAATCAGGAATTTGGTTACTATTATAATTATCAACTGGCAACACTTCATCAGGCAGATAGTAGTTTCAATAAAGAAATTGATGCTTTGATTAAGCCAGACACAAACCGCTTTTTCTCTTATGACCTACGCTTCGTGAAGGCTTATAAGAACTATTATGGAGGCGACAGGAAAATCGGCTATCAGGAATTGGCGAAACTGGAAACCGAAGATAGTTACGGAGCTTCTTTCTATAACAATACACTTGGGCTCTGGATGCTTGAAAACAACGCTCCCGAGTTAGCTTCCAACTATTTCCAAAAAGGCAGACAGCTCCATAATAGCAGTTCGGGGATCAACCTCGCCATAAGTCTTTGTGAGACAAACTGGAAAAATGAAGCTAAGGACGAATGGAAGTTCCAGGCATTAATGACAGATCAGGAAAGCAAAGATCTATCAAGCAACATGCTATTCATCTTAAGTCAGCCAGATGCCGTTACAATGGCTCAAAAATCAGATCCATATAAGCTTCAATACTTATTAATTTATGGTAAAAGCTTAAGTGAAACCGGTATGGCCACTATCTACAACTCGATTTCTTCGAAAGACCTGAAAGTAAAAGCAGGAGTACTTGTAGCTGAAAACTTATTGAAACAGAACAACCTTGGCGCTGCTACTCAGATGTTCCATACCATTGAAGCTTTAAGACCTTTAACAAATGAAGGGGAAACAAAATTAAAAACACTTGAATGGGCTTTGCTTGACGTACAGCATAATTATAAAGGATTAGCAGCAAGCCTTCAATCTGCTCCTGACAGTAGCGGAATCAGAATTAAGGATTTTTATCTGGCAAAGTGTGCAATTGACGCTAAAGACTATACACTGGCAGAAAAGCATCTGGCTATTGCACAGACTAAACTTCCTTTTAACAGCACAATTTCTATTACAGAAGTTGATTTATTGAATAGTGAAAAAAAATATGATAAAGCATATGAGCATATTTTACAGGCATTCTGGCTGAATGAATACAATGCTGATATAATCAAAAAATATATTCTGATAAGTAGACAAAATGGCTTAGACAGTTATGCAGATACAGGTCTCAAAGCACTTAAGGATGTAGTAAGCGCAGAAGAGTATAACAAATTTATCAAGTAATTAGCGCATAGTCATTAGCGACGAGGGAGATGTTCATCGCTAATGACTATTACCTCTTCTCTACAAATCAATTCCTATATTTCACTTTATATTTATCAATTATATTATTCTTTTTCCTGTCCCAGGGCTTACCTGTTCTCGTGAACATATCATAGGCAAGAAAAGCCATTAATAGCGTAAAAAGCACCGCTACAATGAATAATATTTTCTTCTTCCGCTCCATCTTTGCAATTATTAGACAAATTTAACCGATTTTTGTAAACGGGATATGAATACTGTACAAATTTTATCCTAATCAAAGACAAGACACATGGAGTTAAAAATCGGGGACTATAATACATTAAGGGTTATTAAAGAAGTTGACTTCGGCCTTTACCTTGACGGTGGAGATGACCTGGAAATTCTTATTCCAAAAGTTTATGTGCCGGAAGGAACAGAAGTGGACGATGACCTGGATGTATTTATCTACAAAGACTCTGAAGACAGACTGATTGCAACAACTCAAAAACCCTATGGAAAAGTTGATGAGATTGTAGCACTTGAAGTTGTTGATACCAATGACTATGGTGTGTTTATGGATTGGGGCTTAATGAAACACCTCTTTGTCCCTTTTTCACATCAGGGCAAAAAGATGCAAAAGGGCTACCACTATGTTGTAAAAATTTTATTGGACAGGGCGTCTGACCGCCTGATCGGCTCTGCAATTGAAAACCACATTATTCCCGGACATGAAGGTTTAACAGAAGGTCAGAATGTTTCCCTTATCATTTATGACAAAACCGAACTAGGATATAAAGCACTGATCAATAACAGGCACACAGGACTTCTATTTGCAAATGAAGTTTTCAAACAATTAAAAGCCGGAGACAAGCTTGAAGGGATTATCAAGAAACTTCGTGAAGATGGAAAGATTGACCTTTCAATTCGTCAGAAAGGTTATTCAGAAGTAAAATCAGAAACACAAACTATACTGGATTTGCTGAAAAGCTCAAAAGGATTTCTCCCTTATCACGACAAAACTGATGCTGAAACAATTTATGATGTGTTTCAGATGAGTAAAAAAACCTTTAAAGCTGCCATTGGCACACTTTATAAAAATAAACAGATCGTGATTACTCCGAAGGGAATTCAGTTAGTCTAAAGTCTGAGTATTGAGTCATGAGAATTTCTCACTACTCAATACTCACTTCTCAATACTAGTTTTCCATTAACCACGCCTTCATATATTCGTTCAGATCTCCATCAAGGACTTTCTGCACATCTGTCCTTTCAACTCCTGTACGAACATCCTTAATCAGCTTATACGGGTGCAGCACGTAGTTTCTGATCTGAGAACCGAAATCTATTTTTTTCTTTGTACTTTCTACCTTATCACGTTCTGCGTTACGCTTGTCTATTTCCATCTGATGCAAACGTGACTTAAGCATACGGATAGTATGTTCTTTATTTTGCAACTGAGAACGTTCCTGTTGACACTCAATAATAATACCAGTTGGTTTGTGACGCAAACGTACGGCAGTTTCCACCTTGTTTACGTTCTGTCCACCCGCACCTCCGGCACGATAAGTATCAAACTCTATATCTGCAGGGTTAATTTCTATATTGATGGTATCATCCACTTCAGGATAAACAAATACTGAAGCAAATGAAGTATGACGGCGGCCGCCCGAATCAAACGGTGAAATACGTACCAGACGGTGCACGCCTATTTCTGCTTTCAGATAACCATAAGCAAAATCACCTTCGAAGCCCAAAGTACAAGATTTAACACCCGCTACTTCACCTGCCTGATTGTTGATTTCCTTTACAGTAAAGCCCATGCTTTCACCCCACATAATGTACATACGCATAAGCATTCCTGCCCAGTCGTTACTCTCCGTGCCACCCGCACCCGGATTGATGTCCATGATCGCATTCAACTGATCTTCTTCCCCGCTCAGCATTCGTTTGAACTCAAGCGCTTCCAGCAACTCTATTAATGTCTTCTGTTCAGCCTCAACCTCTGTTTCAGTAGCCATATTTTCTTCGTACATCTGGAACATCACATCCAGATCACCAAGTTTGTCGTCCACCCCTTTAAACTGATCAGTCCATATTTTCTTAGACTTAATCGCTTTCAATATTTTCTCGGCCTCTTTCGGGTCATCCCAGAAATGCGGACCGGTTGTATCTTCTTCTTCTTGGGTAATTTGCGCTACTTTGTTATCGTAGTCAAAGATACCTCCTCAAGGCTTCAACTCTGCCCTTCAGTTCTTTCAACTGATCTGTATTCATTCTAGTAGTGAGTAGTAAGTAGCGAGTAGTGAGACTCTCTACTACGATGATTAATAAACTATTCTGATAACAAAAGTACGCAATATTTTGGCTTATCTTTACATTCAAGTATCTAATTCACTCTTCATGAAAATTATCAGTGCAGAAGTAATTACTATTGGTGACGAGATTCTCATCGGTCAAATTACCGACACAAACACCCAATGGATAAGCGAAAGGTTAAATGAATTAGGTATTAAAGTAAGCCGCAAAACATCTGTGGGAGATGACCGTGAAGATATACTACAAATATTGAAAGAAGCATCTTCAAGGGCTGACATCGTGATTACAACCGGAGGCCTCGGTCCTACAAAAGACGATATTACCAAACATACATTCTGTCAGTATTTCAATATAATTCGGATCAAAACTTATAACTCGTCTTTTT
>CAZNHL010000099.1:0-11188 GCA_964572965.1 uncultured Bifidobacteriaceae bacterium | reverse complement strand
ATTTCGTTACCATCATATTCAAAACGAATAGGATAGGCAATATTTGTAGAGTAGTCCTTGTTCAATGCATTGAACAACCAAAACAAACAAGACCCTAAAAGACAAAAGGCAACTATTCTCAAGTCGCCTTTTTGATTCCTTCTGACAGGCCTGATTAAACCAATCAGTAGCTTTACCATCGGTAATTATTTTTTATCAGCCTTTGACAAACGTTGTGTAGACTCTAAAGAAACAGCTGTTTTTTCAAAAGTCAAACGAACACCATTATCTACGCTCAAAACAAGCGTTTCGTTGTCCATGCTCACAATTGAACCATGCAAACCTCCAATTGTAACCACTCTGTCGCCCACTTTCAAATCATCGCGGAATTTAGTCTGTTCTTTTTGTTTTTTCTGTTGCGGACGGATCATAAAGAAATAAAACACCACAAAAATCAAAACGATCATCACGATATTAATCGGATCAAATCCACCACTTTTTGCTTGTAAAAGAATTGCGTGCATAATGCTTGTTATTACTTATTATTAAAACTATTTTTTCTCTTCTTCGGCTTTCACATTTCCCTTAATACTTACTGTTGTAACAACAGGAACAGTATTTGCTGTAATGCTCACCACTTTATTTTGTAAGCCTGATTTTCCTTTACTATTGAAAACAACATTGATTGCTGCCTCTTCTCCGGGAACTACAGGTTTTTTAGGCCACTCAGGAACAGTACAACCACAGGCAGCTGAAGCGTTTTCAATTACTAAAGGTGACTTTCCGGTATTTTTGAACTTAAAAGTGTGTTTTACAACCTCTCCGGCCTTAATAGTTCCAAAGTCAAATTCCTTTTCCTCAAAAGTAATTACAGGTGCAGACACAGCAACCTGATTAGCTGTACCAGACAACGAATCAACTTTCTGCTGAAGCTGATCAACTTTTTCTTCTAATTTCTTTTTATCTGAACATGCGCCCAAGGCTGCAAGTACAACTACGGAAGTTATAAAAAACTTTTTCATTTAAAAATCTATCTTACTTTAGAAAGAATACCTATCACAAATTTAAATTTCTTTCGTTAAGAGCGGTAATCTTTTTCGAAAGAAATTTAAAATATAAGAAAATCCTTATTTAGTATCCAGCAAACCTCTTCCGCTTTTCTTAATAAGGCCTTTCTCTGTCAGTTCCAGAGCCAATTTATCCAAAAGACCATTGATAAATTGCTTACTTTTAGGAGTGCTGTAATTCTTAGAAATCTCGATAAACTCATTTATTGTCACTTTGACCGGAATTGCCGGAAAAATCACCATTTCAGTAAGAGCCATTTTCAAGATCACCTGATCAATGATATTTACTCGTTCCACATCCCAGTTTTCAAGCTTTTTAGCAATCAAGTCATCGTAACGCTCTTCACTCTCATGTGTTTTAAGGAATAAATCACGTAAAAAACGGCTATCATCTTCCCAGTTTGGCGACAACGAAATAAGGATATCTTTTTTATCCATCCCTTGTTCAAGACTTTTAATCGTCTTAGCAACCATACTTTTTACAGAACTTCTGTTTTCTGCCCACCCAAGGTCATATTCCTCAAAGAAAGCAACGAGTCTTGGTTGTTGCCATAAATAATCTTTAAACAAATATCCTACTAATTCTCTATCCTTTTCAAAATCAGTATTTGTATTTCGGAAGTAGTTAATCAATACATCATCCTTCTTCAACTCTTCAGCATTCAGAATATTCAGAATATCCTGTATTTCTTCCTCTTGAGCAGCAGATAAAAGACTTTTCTTTACTTCTGCATTACTACGCATCAAATCAATGAAAGCATTCGGAGTCTCCTGCACTCTGTATTTAGCGCTAAGCTCCTTTTCAATAATATCGTAAGTCTGGATAAGAATCTGAAGAAAAAGCATATAGGAGTCTCCTACCCTTTCAACTTCTGTTGCCATTACATGAACTGTATTGGAGAGATCGCGTTTGTTGTTGTTGCGGTAAATATCAACAGTATCTCTTACAGCTTTTTCAACTTCAGGCCCCATTAGGCTTTCGTCTTTTTCAATGACTTTGCCACGTACTTTTTCTTCGAAAATGAGAGAGGTTAATTTGCGCTGCCCTTCCAGTTTAACTTTATCCTGAGGCTCTAAAGACATCATATCCGGGGCGAAAACATCTTTGACATGGTCTAATGCCAACTGATAGTTAGCTTCTTCTGACTGCTTGAGGGCATACATGTATTGAACGGCCTTAATTCGGAGTATTCGTCTGTTCAGCATCGCAAAATTTTAAAGAACTTAATCCTGATTTAATTGTTAAATTTACAACATCGAAAAACACTATCCATTGTTTCTCGACGAATGTGCTGCAAATTTAGTCATTTTCCTTGAATTCTTATACGTGAAAGCGCTTAGTCATCTTAATAAATACCTTTGGAAGTATAAATACCGGTTACTGTTTGGTACTATTTGTATTATTATTTCCAACATTTTCAATACTTACCAGGCGCCTGTTGTCAGAATGTCTGTCAATCTGGTAACCCAACATTCCGCAGACTACAATGCCGCTACAACTGCTGCTGCAAAACAGGCTATTGTTGATCAGTTTGACCACAAACTCATGATTTATGGCTTGACTATATTAGGAATGGCCATTTTATCAGGCTTTTTCCTTTTCCTTACCAGACAAACCATTATTGTAATGTCGAGAATGATTGAGTTTGATTTAAAAAACGAAATCTACCAGCATTACCAAACTCTTCCTCTGAGTTTCTACAGAGAAAACAATACAGGAGACCTGATGGCCCGTATTTCAGAAGATGTAGGAAAAGTACGCATGTATACCGGCCCTGCTATTATGTATGGGCTAAACCTTATCACTTCTACCATCCTTGTAGTATCTTTCATGGTTGCAGTAGACCCAAAACTGACATTATATGTCTTATTCCCTTTACCTTTTCTTTCTCTAAGTATTTATCTTGTAGCAAAACAAATTGAAAGCAAATCTACTGCATTACAAAACAGCCTTTCCAGGTTATCTACTTTTGTTCAGGAAGCATTTTCAGGCATAAGGGTAATGAAATCTTTTTCCAGAGAGAAAGACTTTATCAATGATTTCACTACACAGAGCAATGAGTACCGAGAAAAATCCATCGCCCTCTCTAAAGTAAATGCCTATTTCTTTCCCTTAATTATCGGTTTAATTGGCCTAAGTACTATTCTTGTTGTTTTTATAGGAGGAAAAGAAGTAGCTGCGAATAACCTGGATTTTGGACACATTGCCGAGTTTTTGATCTATGTAACAAAACTTTCATGGCCGGTTACGGCAGTCGGCTGGGTAACAAGTATTATCCAGAGAGCTGCTGCTTCTCAGGTACGCATCAATGAATTTTTAGAAACCAAATCGGATATTATATCTGCAAAAGGCATTGAAAAAGAAGTAAAAGGTGATATTGAATTCAAAAATATAAACCTTACTTATAAGGAAAGCGGCATTAAAGCGATCAAAGATTTTTCTGTAAAAGTAGAACATGGGAAGTCATTGGGAATTCTCGGACATACCGGATCCGGAAAAAGTACCGTTGCCAATATGATCACTCGTATGTTTGACCCCGATAGTGGCGAAATAATGATCGATCAGATTAATCTGAAAGATTACAAACCGGAATTTATCCGAGGGCAGATTGGTTATGTCCCACAGGACGTTTTCCTCTTCTCTGATACCATACGAAACAATATTGCTTTCGGAACCGATACCATTGAAGAAGCTCAGATTATCCAGGCTGCAAAAGATGCAGACCTGTATTATAACGTTGAGCAATTCCCTGACAAGTTTGACACAATACTTGGCGAAAGAGGGATCACGCTTTCGGGAGGACAAAAACAACGCGTTTCTATTGCAAGAGCTTTAGTGCGTGAACCAAAAATTCTGATACTGGACGATTGTTTGTCCGCAGTAGATACTAAAACAGAAAACATTATCCTCAATAATTTGAAAAGGATTATGAAGGATCGTACCAGTGTGGTCATTTCTCACAGGGTTTCCTCTGTAAAGCTTGCCGATCAGATCATCGTACTTGAAGATGGGAGTATCATAGAAAAAGGAACGCATGACGAACTTATAGCCCTTAATGGTACTTATAAATCTGTTTACGATAAGCAGATACTGTCAGAAAACTAATTTTAAGATATTATGAAGTTAGTTTTCTCATTACCTTTGTACTAACCTATGAAGATATTTCTTAAAAAAGCATTCACTATCTGGACCTTCTTTTGGTTTTTGGTAGTCTTCCTCATCCTCTATCCTTTATTTTGGTTTTATACCAAAAAAGAAGATCGTTATCACAAAGCACATAATCTCTACAAAATATGGGGCATATGGGTATTCAGGCTTACGCGTGTACCCTATACTATTGAATATCGCGGCGGAGTTCCTGACCTCAACAAGAGTTATATCTTTACTCCGAACCATACTTCGTTGCTGGACATTCCAATTGTATATATCGGTATGATCAACCAATTTTCTTTTCTCGGGAAAAGTTCTTTAGGGAAAATCCCGATGTTTGGTCCGCTATATCAAACACTACATATTTTGGTTGACAGGAAAAACCCTCGTAGCAGATCAGAGTCATACCAACGTTGTTTAGATAAAATTGATCAGGGTAAAAGTCTGGTGCTGTTCCCGGAAGGTACTATACCGACACATACTCCCAGAATGTCTGAATTTAAAGATGGTGCTTTCAGAATGGCCATTGAAAAACAAATTCCGGTAATACCTGTAACAATTCCTTACAATTGGATAATTTTACCGGACAATAAAGAGCTTGGATTGATCGTAAACTGGCATCCTGCTAAAATGATCTTCCACGAGCCTATTGAAACAACAGGAATGACAATGGCAGACCTGAATACATTGAAACACAACGTACATCATATTATTAGTGCAGAACTAAAAAAGCACAACAAACATGAACATTGATAAAAATATTGTAGAAAAAATAGCTCACCTTGCCCGCCTGGAATTTTCTGAAACAGAAAAAGAAGGTTTGGTGAAAGATATGTCCAAAATTCTGGACTGGATGGACAAACTAAATGAGGTTGACACTGATAAAGTTGACCCTTTGATCCATATGTCTGATGAACAAAATGTACTTCGTAATGATGAGATTAAGACACTTTTCACCCACGAAGAGGGGCTTAAAAATGCCCCAAAAAGAGATTCTGATTATTTCAGAGTTCCAAAAGTTATTGAAATAGCTGAGTAATAAATATACATTTATAAATGCAATTAGCCCTGAAATTCAGGGCTAATTGCATTTATAAGCACTTCTTTACACTAATAAATATAAGCAAAGCAATTATCATAAGAATTACGGCAGACCATAGCTGAAAAGTTAAACCCCAGTTTTCAGATGTAGTCAGAGAATTGGAAGCAGTGTTTTCCAGCGCATTAGTCCAGGCTATAAATGCATCAGCCATGGGCATCTGCCCAAACAAATACATTTTTTCATCTCCTATTGAAACGGGACACCCAAAAGCCTCAATACTGTTTCGTAAAGACATTGCAATACTTGGTTCATTATAAATTGCCATTGCTCTTCTTCCAACAATTGATGCCGCTCCTCCGATTTCCCATATTACCGGCCCGGAATCAACATTCCCACTCTTTAATAATCCTTTTTTGTATTCCCTAACCCCAAAAAGAGTTAATCGCTTATCCAAAAATTGTTGCTTATATCGTTCAAATTGTTGCTTTGCCAGATCCTTGTCAATATCGCTTAAAAAGCACAGCATCAAACTTGTTGCGCTTCCCCTGGCCTCCTCTATAACACTCCCATTTAATGAACTTGCCGCATATGGGATTAAGCCGTCCTTATCCAAGTGTGCCTGAACGTTTGAAACCCATTTACCAATGAGCGTATGATATTCAGGTTCAAAAATTCTGTCATGTATCGCCAGACTGGCAATACACAAAACCATATCGGCAGGCCAGGCATCGCCCTGATATGAATCCAGATAAGGAGATCCCGGATTATTCTCTATTGCTTCTGCTATTTGATGACATGTAGTTTTAAAATCCCGAACTTCAGCATTATCATGAACATCATCTCTTTCAAGATACAATTTCTTACCCAGCAAGTAATTTTTCCAGCCCGTATAATATGCCCCATAAACCAAACTCTCTATTCCGCTATTATACCGTAAACTATCATTTATTACAGCGCTCAAAGCCATCCCGGCTTCTGTTCGGGCTTCTTTATATAAAGGACTCTCTTTAGTAAAATCAGCCGCAAAATCACACCAAGCCAATCCATACAAAGCATTCAAAAACACAAGGCCTTCGGGAAATAATGCCTGCATCTCATCAGCAGCGCCTTCTTTTAGTGCCCTCTTCAAAAAATGTAACTGCTTATATAAATCATGATTGTACTCCTTATTATTCTGTAGTTTGAATTCCGGTTTGTACAAAAGCCTGGAATTAAACCACACAAACAATACAAAAACAAGTACTAAGGCACTTATAAATAACAAAGCCAGCTTCTTTTTCATATAACTTCCAAGTCTAAAATAAAACGCCCTGACATAAGAATGCCAGGGCGTTTTATTTTCTGATAAATCAATTTAGTGTTATTTTTTATCCTTCTTTCCAAACACAGAAAAGTGTATATAACGCTTAGGGTGTGCCTTGGCATCAATAAAGAGAGAATCTAAATCGCTAATGGTTTTATTAAGGTTGGCATACATAGCCTCATCCTTCATAAGCTTTCCTAGCGTACCCTGGCCCTCATTCAGATTTTTGCTTAGTTCGCTTAACTGAGTAATAGTTCTATTTGCACTTTCAACAGTAGCAGCAATAGGTGCTTTATTCAACGAGTCACCTAATGTACTAATTTTAACCAGCAGTGGTTTCAACTCTTTTTCTGTCTGAACCAGAGATGCTGTCAACTTTTCCAGGTCTTTACCTGCATGGTTAAGGCTTGGTCTTAAATCCTTCATTTGGTCAGCAAGAGACGCTGACAGCTTCGCCAGGTTATCTAATGTCAATGCTATATTTTTTTGATTTTCGGCATCAATAATCCTATTAACACTAGTAATTGTAGTATCCAGTTTATTAATTATAGGTTTTGCTGCTTGTGTCAGCTTATCCATCATTTCTCCCGCAATGGTACCTACTAAAGTATCTTTATTTCCAATAGCTTTACCTGATCGTATATCCAGATCAATCACTTTAGAGCCAAGTAAATCCGGTTTGGTAAGAATTGCCAACGTAGAATCGTTAAGCTTAATATCCTTATCAATTGACATTGCTACAAGAATCTTATTATTCCATTTCGGCATCAGGGTGATCGCAGTAACCTTTCCTACAGGGGCACCATTTAATAAAACCTGACAAGATGGTGACAACCCCTGAGTGTTCGTGTATACAGAATAATAAGTATTATTAGTCGGTGATAATTCAACGCCTTTAAGATAATTAAACCCGAAAAACAGCATCAAACCAGACATCACTGTCAACAAACCAATCTTTAATTCTTTTGATAATTTCATCTGAAAATATATTTAAAAACTATCAGAAAGAGACTTATCCTTCAATCTCTGTTCTGTACTCTTGAAAAGCTTCAGCAATTCCTTTGGCCAACTTCGTCTGACCCACCTTATCATTCAGAAACTTTTCTTCCAATTTATTCGAAAGATAACCAATTTCAATTAATGCACTAGGCATTGAAGTTTTCCATAAGACAAGAAAACCTGCCTGACGCACTCCTCTATCTTTTCTTCCTGCTACAGTAAACTTATTTTCAACTTTCTGTGCAAATAAAATACTGTTTGTCACGTAGCCGTTCTGATAGTTTGCAAACAAAATATTAGCCATAGGAGAATTCGGATCGAAACCGTCATACTTCTCCAAATAATCTTCTTCCTGTAAAACTACGGAGTTTTCTCGCTTTGCTACTTCCAGATTGTCCTCGGTTTTGTGAGTACCCATGGTGTAGGTTTCTGTTCCGAATATCTCTTTGTTTGGAGATGAATTACAATGAATAGAAATAAAAAGGTCTGCATTGTTTTTATTCGCAATACCAGCCCTGTCATGCAACTCCACAAATTTATTTTCGGTCCGGGTATAAATTACTTTTATGTCCGGGCAAAGTTTGTTAATCTGTTTACCTATTTCCAATGCCATTGCCAAAGTAATATCAGACTCATGAGAAATTTTCCCTAAACAGCCGGGATCTTTCCCGCCATGACCGGCATCAATCACAACTTTTTTCACTTTATACTTCTTAGTACCCTCAGGATATGAGCTACTTAACAGTATAAAAGCAAGACTTAAGAAAATAAGCGTAATATTTTTCACTATAAGATTCGGGTTACATGCCAAAACAAGTATCTTTGCAGCAAAATTGGTCATTTTTTGTCAATTCTAAAAAGCTTAAAATACATTTTCCATGTGCAATTTATAATTGCACTATTACTCGCTCCGAATATCGGTTTTGCGCAGGACTCCCTTTCTTCAAAGAAAGAAAAGCCTTTGCAAAATTCACCTGCAGGAGCGGACAAGTCTTCTATTGTCCAAAATCCGGGCGATTCTGCTAAGGGAATAAAAACAGACAGTTTAAAATTAAAGCCCAAGACCAGATCCGATTTTAAAACTACTGTCAAGTATCACGCCAAAGATTCTATACGTTTCGATGTACCTACTTCTATTGTCCGTCTCTACGGGGATGCATGGATCGAGTACGACGACATGAAAATAAAGGCTGAAAGAATAGAAATTAACTATAAAACCAATACAGTAACAGCCAGCGGCACTCCTGACAGCTTAGGTAATATGTTTGGAGAACCTACTTTCAAGCAAGGATCGGATGAATATGAGCTGGAAAAAATTGTATATAATTTCAAAACACAAAAAGGTTTAATCTCGGGTGTTGTAACCAAACAGGGAGAAGGTTATATACAAGGCAACAAGATCAAGAAAATGCCGAACAACGATATGTATGTCCGGGATGCTACTTATACAACCTGTAATGCTTCTCACCCTCACTTTGGTTTTCACGCCACACGCATAAAAGTAATTCCGGGTGACAGAATTATTGCAGGTGCCGGCTATCTTGGATTGGGAGCAATACCAACACCGCTGGTTTTCCCTTTTGGCTTTTTCCCTTCAACAAACAGACGCTCTTCAGGTATACTAATTCCATCAATAGGCGAGTCTGCATCAAGCGGTTTCTATATTGAAAAACTTGGTTTCTATTGGGCAACAAACCCTTATATGGGTATTAAAAGCTTAAATGACATTTACACAAACGGAAGCTGGCGTACTGACAACACTATTGATTATTATAGCCGTTATGCCTTCAGAGGTATGTTTAACGTCAAATACAGTGACTTAAAGCAAGGGTTTGTCCAAAGCACAACGCTTCCTGCTCAAAAACAGGCTCAGATAGTATGGAGTCACGCTCCTATTGGTAAAGGTACCGGTAAGCTGTCTGCCAATGTTAACATGGGACTAGGTTCTACTACCAGTTACTATAGACAAAACAGCAGCGATGCCCGGAGCTTTTCCAATAACACGTTTTCTTCTAACGTAAACTATTCAAAATCTTTCACAGGCACGCCTTTTAACCTGAATGTTGCTGCCCGTCAAAACCAAAACGTTTCGTCACAAACATTTGACGCTGAACTTGTCAATATTGGTTTAACTATGAATCAGTTAAGGCCGCTTCAAAACACAGGAAAAAAAGCTAATGCGTGGTATAAGACATTGAGTGTTGCTTATAATATGAATTTCAACAATAAGTATAGCAATACTTCGTCTTCGCTTAATGTTCCTTTCAATTATAATATTAAATATATTAATGAAGGTGATATTATCCGTCCAACTGATTCTTTGGTATTTGCAAGACCCAAAATAGACAGCAGTCTTTTGTATATGTGGGACAAAAGCCGCTATGGTTTACAGCATACTGTACCCATCAACGTGAGTTTTAAGGTTTTCAAATATATAAGTGTTAACCCAACGGTGAATATTACCTCTACCTGGTATGACAAAAAAATAAATTACAGACAAATAGATACTAACACCTATGCTGTCAGCTATAAAAGTGGGTTTAATGCACCTACTACTTATACTGCCAATGTTAATTTCACTACCAGAGTATATGGTACTAAACTTTTCAAAGGAAAAGTACAGGCAGTCAGACATATTTTAACCCCGACTGTCGGATTTGCCTATAACCCGAATTATACAAAGAATGAGGGCTTCTACCAAAAAATCTCAAACGTTTCTGAAAAATCAAATGCAGCTTATTACCTGCCTTATTACTCTGGTTCAGAATTCATATATGGAGGCCCGACAGGAACAGAAGTGAGTGCAATGACCTTCTCTCTTGACAACGTGCTTGAGATGAAAGTTAAAACCAAAAATGACACTACGTCAAAATCCAATACAAAAAAGGTAAGCCTTATAGACAATTTTAACATCAATGGTAATTACAACTTTGCAGCCGATTCTATCAACCTGTCAAATATCAGCCTAAACGTAAGAACCAACTTATTCAAAATCGTTAACTTCAACTTTGTAACATCATTTGACCCTTATTATTACAAACCGACTTCTTATAACCCAACAACAGGGGAAGTAGCAAGTCAGGTCAAAACCAAGTATTACCTTTATGATGTAACCGGAGGAAGCACAATTGCCAGAATGAGCCTCATAAACGTAGCATTAAGTACTACTCTTAATCCTAAAGCACGAAAAAAAGGAAATCAATTAACTCCTGAAGAAATAGCATTCTATCGCATGTACCCTTATCAGCGTTATGTAGACTTTAAATTACCATGGAATGCAAGTGCTTCAATTAACTATTCTTATAACAAAACCGGATTCATTGCCCCTAATGAAACTTTTACGCTGCAAACCAGTGGTGATTTGAGGGTTACAGACAATTGGAAATTAGGTTTTACCAATTTGGGCTACGATTTCGCAAAAGAAACAATTGTACCGCCTCAATTGAATATTTTCAGAGATCTTCATTGCTGGATAATGTCATTTAACTGGGCTCCTTATTCGCCATATATGACCTATAGCTTTAGCCTAAATGTGAAAGCTTCCAGTTTACAAGATCTGAAGATTCCTAAGAGAGGCCTGAATTACTAGAAATATAGTAGTGAGTAGTGAGTAGTGAGTAGTGAGTAGTGAGTAGTGAGTAGTGAGT
>CAZNHL010000098.1:4583-11251 GCA_964572965.1 uncultured Bifidobacteriaceae bacterium | reverse complement strand
ACTTATATGATAGATCTATTCTTGGATTAATAATATCACGCTAATCTAAAGGACTTCGCTCAGCCACCTAGGCCTGCCCAATAAGCTGTCATAGAACCTATATTTTTTACATATGAGAACCGCTATCAAATTAATGCTGGGGCTTATTATAGCCGTTACAATTTTTCACTTGAGTATTATTTTAAAGATTATTCCCTATGAAATTACATGGGGAGGGCGGTTAAAAAATGATGCTGAAATGTATGTTTTCGAAACGATATCGATAGCAATTAATCTTTTCCTGGATTTTATTTTGCTAACGAAGGGAAGTTATATCAGGCAAATAATTCCTATGAAGGTGGTGAATTTGATCTTATGGATATTTCTTATACTTTTTGGGTTAAATACCATTGGGAATGTGCTTGCCAAAACAAACTTTGAAAAATTCTTTGCGATACTAACATTTGCCTCCTCAATCCTCATCTGGATCATATTAAAGAAGAAAACCAACGAACACACAACTATATTAAAAAGCATTAAATGATCTGTATAAAGTTGAGTATATTCCTCCAACTCGTCCTCGATTATAGAGGATGCGCGAGGTTTGCGTTTGTAACGCACTCTTCAAACCACAATCATAAACCCAATAACAAATAGTCCGCCACCTACCGGAGGCGTAGGGGAATGAAAAATATTTATACTACCAAGGTTTGACTCCGCTGGAGTCCTACAAGCCCGGAGGAGTAGTGTTATAGACATGTTGATACTACTACCCAGGTTGGCTTCCCGCACAAATTCGGGAGAACCTTGCAAGTGAACAGTTTCTTTCATCGCCCCCCCCTTGCGGTGAAAAAGCAAAACATTTACCGCATTTTTGCGGTAAATAATTCATATGTTTACCGCAGAATATTTTAGGTAATGGCTAAATACATCTACGAGCATAAAAACTGGACCGATTTTTCATGGCAAGATAAAGCCATCAATGCCCTATTTGGCGAAGTGCGTCTGATGCAAGGCAAAATCATTGGACAAATGAATGCTCTAGGCTTTTCCGCTAAAGAAGAAGCCACCCTTACCACATTAACCTTAGACGTAGTAAAATCATCTGAAATAGAAGGTGAACTGCTCAACTATGATCAGGTACGTTCTTCCATTGCAAGGCGTTTGGGCATCAACACCGCAGGTCTTGTACCGAGTAGCCGCCACATAGAAGGTGTGGTAGAAATGATGCTCGATGCAACCCAGCGCTATACCTTAGCTTTAACCGAAAAGCGTTTGTTTGGTTGGCATGCAGCACTTTTCCCCACAGGATACAGTGGACCTTACGAAATAGAAGTGGGTAAATACCGCACAGGCGAAATGCAAGTGGTTTCCGGGGCAATGGACAAAGAAAAAGTGCATTACGAAGCCATAAGACCAGAACTTGTAAAAGCAGAAATGGACAAATTTTTGGATTGGTTTAACAACGACAATAGCCTTGATCCTGTGTTGAAAGCTGCCATAGCACACTTTTGGTTTATCATTATTCACCCTTTTGATGACGGAAACGGTAGAATAGGAAGAGCGATAACCGATATGCTGCTTGCCCGTGCCGAAGGAAGCAGAGAACGATTTTACAGTATGTCAAGCCAAATATTAGCTGAACGTAAACGCTATTACGAAGTACTGCAAAAAGTGCAGCATAGTTCCGGAGACATTACCGAATGGCTCAACTGGTTTTTGTCTTGTCTCAAAAACGCAATGCACTCTACAGAAAGTACCACACAGAAAATATTGCACAAAGCTGAGTTTTGGAAACTTCATGAGCATACACCCATCAACGAACGCCAGCGCTTAATATTAAACAAACTCTTTGATGGTTTTGAAGGAAAACTCAAAACCTCAAAATGGGCTAGAATTACCAAAACCTCTACAGACACTGCCTTACGGGACATAAAAGATCTGGTAGAAAAAGGCATCCTGCAACAAACGGGAGAAGGAAAACGAAATGCTAATTACGAATTAACATTCCACTTATAGCAAGTTATCAACAATAGCAAAAAACTTAATAAACTACTACCAAGGTTTGACTCCGCTGGAGTCCTACAAGCCAGAGGCGAGGCTTATGGGAATGTTGATACTACTACCTAGGTTGGCTTCCCGCACAAATTCGGGAGAACCTTGCAAGTGAACAGTTTCTTTCATCGCCCCCCTTGAAGTGAAAAAGCAAAACATTTACCGCAAATTTGCGGCAGTAATTACACTATTGTTAGTAATCTCCAATTAATGGTATTAAACAACCAGGCAAAGTTTAAGCCAGCTAAACACAAAACCTGCCGTCGCGTTGTTGATCTGAAGCCCAGCTCGTCCTCGATTATATCGAGGATGGGCGAGGTTTGCGTTTGTAACGCACCCTTCAAACCACAATCATAAACCCAATAACAAATAGTCCGCCACCTACCGGAGGCGTAGGGGCAATGGGAACATTTTCTACCAAGATTTGACTCCTCTGGAGTCCTACAAACGAACGACTTCTTCACCAAGTTTATACTCTCTCAAACCGCTACTCGCCCCTTGCGGTGAAAAACAAAATAAACACCGCAAATTTGCGGTAAATAATTTCGTCATTGTTAGCAATACCCCATTAACAGCAATCAACAAGCCAGCGAACCCAAAACCAACAAACCGCAAAACCTGCCGCCGCGTTGTTGATCTGAATTGCGGATAAGCTCATGGCGGACAGGCCATACATAATTTCGACAAGCTCAATTACCAAGGCCTCCGGATAATTATCGGGACATTAAAAAAGCTAAATTTGTTATAGGAGCAATTCCTCTTTCAGCACGGTATTTATCAAATAAAATATCTGTCTAAACATTGAGATTGGCGGGATTAGTGATTAGATTTGTTTTCATAGTTTTTAGAACATACATATTTTCAAACCCATAAATTTTTACAAATATGGCTTTCACTTTACCTGCGCTTCCATATGCTCATAATGCATTGGAGCCACATTTTGATCAATTGACCATGGAAATTCACCATGGCAAACACCATCAGGCATATGTTACCAACCTTAACAATGCTATTGCCGGTACTGATGCTGAGAAATTGTCTTTAGAAGAAATCGTTAAAAACATCAGCAAATATCCTGCTCCTGTTCGCAACAACGGCGGTGGTCACTGGAACCACTCTTTCTTCTGGACAGTATTAGGACCAAACGCAGGCGGGCAGCCAACTGGCGCTTTGGCTGATGCTATTACTTCAGCATTCGGTTCATTCGATGCTTTCAAAGAAGAATTCGCTAAGGCTGGTGTTAGCCGTTTCGGTTCAGGATGGGCCTGGTTGATTGTTAACAAAGAAGGAAAACTTCAAATCACTTCTACACCAAACCAGGATAACCCTTTGATGGATGTAGCTGAGGTAAAAGGAACTCCGGTTCTTGGACTTGATGTTTGGGAACATGCATACTATCTGAAGTACCAAAACAGAAGACCTGACTTTATTGCGGCATTCTGGAACGTAGTAAACTGGGCTGAAGTAGCTAAGCTTTTCGCTTCTGCTAAATAAGCTGCCGGTTAAAATGCTATTTTATAAAAAGTCCGTTTTTCGAAAGTTAAACGGACTTTTTTTTATCAAAATGCAAATCTAACGACAATCTACCTGTCAGGGTTTCGATTAAATTGCATAATCTTTGCAAATCAGCGAAAAATATCCAATTTTGCAGTTTATGTCTGATCCTATATCAGCGTAGTACCTAATCAAAAATGCAGGAAACTACTGTACGTCAAACTAAGGAAATAAAGGAGCTCTTCAGTACTCCTAAGAAAGTGGTGATTACAACTCATCACAAGCCTGATGCAGATGCACTTGGTTCATCTTTGGCTTTGGGTAACTTCTTGAAGAAAAAGGGGCATGAAGTCAAAGTGATTGTTCCCTCTGACTATCCTAATTTCCTAAACTGGATGGCAGGAAATGCTGACGTACTGATCTTTGACCTGGCAAAACCCGAAATAGCAGACTCGTACATCAAAGTTGCCGACATTATATGCTGTCTCGATTTTAATGCCTACAACCGCATCAACGAACTGGCAGATTTAGTAAAACCCAGTAAAGCAAAAAAATTACTCGTAGACCATCATCTTGACCCTGAAAAATTTGCAGATTATTACTTCTGGGACAACAAAGCAGCTGCAACTGCCGAACTGATTTACGAACTTATAGACGCTATGGGCGAAAAAGCCCTTATCGACAAAGATATTGCAGAAGCAATCTATGCAGGCATTATGACCGACACAGGTTCTTTCCGCTTCCCGAGTACTTCCAGCAAAATCCACCATATTATTGCAGAGTTAATTTCCATCGGTGCCGACAATTCAAAAGTACACCGTCTGGTTTTTGATAAAAACTCTGAAAACAGGTTACGTTTTATCGGCTTTGCACTTTCTCAGAGACTGTGCGTATTGCCTGAATACCACCTGGCTTATTTTGCCATTTCAGCCGAAGACCTCAAACAGTTTGACTCTAGAACAGGAGATACTGAAGGTTTAGTAAATTATGGCCTTTCAATTGAAGGTGTTGTTTTTGCAACTGTTATTATTGAACGTGAAGATGCTGTAAAATTGTCGCTACGTTCAGCCGGCGATTTTTCCGTACAGGAGTTTGCCAGCAAACATTTTTTTGGAGGAGGTCACAAAAACGCTTCAGGCGGCAGATCTGACCTTAACCTGAAAGAAACCGAGGAGAAATTCCTTTCACTTTTACCGCAATACAAAGAAAAATTAGACACAGTATATCACTCAGAAAGTTTATGATCAAGAACACCTTAATTGCGGCACTGGCATTAGCAGGAGCCGTTTCTATGCAATCATGCAAAGATAAAAAACACACTACCGAAAGCGGTTTGCAGTATGTTATTTACAACGACAATGACAGTGACACAAGCCATATCAAAGTGGGTGACGTAGCTTTCATCTACTACACTGTTAGCGCTAAACATAACGGTAAAGACACTACACTTGAAGATTCAAGAAAGCAAAATCCTGAACCACTTCCTTTCATGGTTCAGGAAGACAAAGCAGGTTACCCATTGAGACAATTGATGGAAGGTTTCACTAAACTTTCTACAGGTGACAGTGCTTCTTTGTTCCTGAGTGTTGATACTATTTATGGTAAAAACCCAACCTTCCCTCCATTCATTGACAAAGGTTCTTTGCTGACTTTCACCGTAAAAGTTCAGAAGGTTCAAACTTCAAAAGAAGTTGAAAAAGACATGGAAGAGAAAGCTCAGAAACAAAAAGATATAGACGAGCAGTTGATCAAAGAATACATCCAGGTAAACAAGCTAAACGCTACAAGAACTGAATCCGGCTTGTACTATGTAAAAGTTAAAGAAGGTAAAGGTGCTAAGCCAAACAAAGGCGAAACCATTAAGGTACATTACACCGGTAAATTGTTAACAGGAATGGAATTTGACAGCTCTGTAAAAAGAGGTCCATTTGAAGTACCGGTTGGTGCCGGCCAGGTAATTCCAGGATGGGATGAAGGTTTATTATTGTTGAGCCAGGGTGAAAAAGCAATTCTGATCATTCCTTCTCACTTAGGATACGGTGCACAAGGCGGCGGGCCAATCCCTCCAAATGCAGTACTAGTATTTGATGTGGAATACCTCGGTAAAAAATAAGTTACACAAACCCTCGCCTCCGGCGGGGGTTTACTTTTTAAATTAATGATGAAAAAGCTGTTCTTTATCCTTTTCCTCTTTATCGGGCTAAGCGCTTCTGCCCAGCAGCTCAAGCTCCACAAAGACTCTATTGACCAGACTACCGAGCTGAAAATCATTACCATGAAAAAAGGAAACGGCAGCTATCCGGTAAAAGGTCAAAAAGTAAAGGTATACTACACCGGACGCCTTTCAGACGGCAGCATTTTCGACAGCAACACTGAAAGCTATCCGTTCAGGTTTACATTGGGCAAAGGAGAAGTAATAGCGGGCTGGGATGAAGGATTCCTGAAACTTTCCAAAGGAGAAAAGGCTGTTTTGATTATTCCTGCCAACAAAGCCTATGGTATACGCGGTGTCCCTTCAGAAGATGGATATCTGGTACCGCCTAATGCCGTACTCTTATTTGAAGTAACACTGGTGGATTTTAAGTAAGCTGATGTCCTATTAAATCTGTGTGTACGACAGCCGCCATGGCATAAATCTTATTTCACCAGTAATCCTGTTTCATCATAATCAAATTGCCGGACATTCAAACTGTCCATTAAAACAGGTTTTCTATCCTGCATTACAATATATGAGGTATCTTTCTCTCCTTTCCCTACATTATACAACGATTCACTCTGGCCACTCTTCAAGATTTTCAATCCCCGCTACCAATACACAAAAGTTAGCAGGAAAAGTAATGAGGGTCAACTTTGGCATGTGCAGTTAGCCAGGCCTCCCATAACTATCGGGTATAAAACTACTGAGTACCCGCTTGCTTCGAAGTTTCAACAGGTAATGCTTTGCGCTTTCTTTCCTGAATGGCAATACCATTTTTTGTCATGGCCGCAATATAGATCGGATCTGCGAACATGAACACCTGTTTGGGAGGAATATTAAGACTGATACCGTGCTGGGCATTATAGATCAGTTTACCTGTTTTGTCATAAATCCAGTACTCTACATCTACATTATACCCTCCATAGCCTCCGGGTCTGATCTT
>CAZNHL010000098.1:0-4573 GCA_964572965.1 uncultured Bifidobacteriaceae bacterium | reverse complement strand
CTATGAAGGTCTGCTATTTTCAGAAAAAGAAATTGACATAAAACGAAAAAGTCTTTGCAAAAAAAATCCCACTGGTGTAAAGTGGCTACACCAGCGGGATTTTCAATTATTTTTTAGCTTTGCTGTAGTGCTTTTCTACTTCATCCCAATTTACAACACTCCAGAATGCACCGACATAATCAGGACGCTTGTTCTGGTACTTCAAATAGTATGCATGTTCCCATACGTCTAACGCAAGAATTGGCGTACCTTTTACATCAGCTACATCCATTAAAGGGTTGTCCTGATTTGGTGTAGAACTGATTTGCAGTTTTCCTTCTTTGTTGACAATCAACCATGCCCATCCGGAACCGAACCTTTTGCCTGCTGCATCTGAAAATTGTGTTTTGAAAGCATCAAAAGAACCGAATGTTTTGTTGATATCATCAGCCAGTTTACCTTTTGGCCCAGCTTGTCCTTTTGGTGTAAGGATATTCCAGAAGAAAGAATGATTCCAGTGGCCTCCACCGTTGTTACGCACAGCAATCGGATACTTTGAAACATTAGTCATGATTTCATCCAGTGTTTTTTTCTCCATTTCGCTGCCTTTAATAGCGGCATTCAGGTTATTAATATAAGCCTGATGGTGTTTGGTATGGTGAATCACCATTGTCAGACTGTCAATGTAAGGCTGAAGCCCATTGTAGGCATATGGCAAGGCAGGTAATGTATATGTATCCTGAGCAAAAACCTGTTGTGTATAACCAATCAAACCGATCAGAAATAATAGTGCTGTTTTTTTCATTTTATATCTTTTAAAAAGTGAAACATCATTTATAATGTTTAAGTAAAGAAAATAGTCTGATAAAAGCTATTATCTCAGCAAAAAACAAAAACGGCACCCAAAGAGGTGCCGTTTTACTAAACAACTTGTAATATAACCTTAAACTATTTAAACATTCATAAGAGTTTCTCTGCGGCGCATTTTGCCTGCAGGTATGCCGAACATCATTTTAAAACGACGGCAGAAGTAAGCAGTATCTTTGTAACCAACCTGACGGCCAATGTCTCTGATACTGTCTTTTGTAGTACGCAGCAAGCTTACTGCCTGCTCCATACGCTGATATTCGATGTAATCCTGCGGGTTGATACCCGTTAACATCTTAAAGTACTGACCAACATAATCTTCAGATACGTTAGCTACCTGAGCCAACACCTGGTTAGACAAGTCACCTGCAAGATTATCTTTAATGTAGGTAAAGATGTCGATCAGGCGAGGATCTTTGAAATAAGTACTGTTGGTTGCTAATTGTTCAACAAACAAACGTTTCTCAAGGATGTATCTGATGATCTCAATAACGATACGTTCAGTGTTATTTTTGATCACGCGGTCTTTACCCGCATACTTTGTCATTTCTTCACGTGCTGTTTCCAGAATGAATTCATTCAGACGAGCGTCACCACCGATAACGAATGCCGGAATGTCCAATGAAGTAAAGAAGTTAACAGAGTCAAAAACTTTAGCTTCAAAAGAAACAGAAGAGTGCGTATTATTGTCCTCACCGATAAGGAAAGGATTATTGTTTACAGAGAAATATTTCTCTCTGTTTGAAAGAAACTCATCATTGTTAATTTTCAGCTCAGCGCCTCTGCCATACACCAGCCGGGTTGATTTACCTGCAGGTATGAACAGAATTTCACCTTCACCTACACGATCATTGTCCTGGCCAAAGAAAATTTCACCTTTATGAACAAGGATCACCTGGTTCTCTACATCATAGAAATTTTCTACCGTAAAGGGCTTTACTATTTTAATATTCTTGGCTTTTATATAGCGAACACCAAGCGATTCTATTATTTTATTATAATCTTCCATTATATATTGCTATCCAAACTACGGCTGGTTTTTGGTTATAATTTGTACAAAACTAATACAATACTATAAATATATCAAATTCTATCGCGTATAAAATCTAATTATTTCAAGAAAATACAATATTGTCACACAAATATCCTATTTTAATATTTCTCGGGATATTACAATTTTTTGTATTTCTGAAGTTCCTTCATAAATCTGAGTTATTTTGGCATCTCTCATCAGGCGTTCTACATGATATTCCTTCACAAAACCATAACCGCCATGTACCTGTACTGCTTCTGTCGTTGTTTCCATGGCTACACGCGACGCAAACAACTTAGCCATAGCGCTGGCCATAGAGTAGTCGAGATGTTGGTCTTTTAACCAGGCCGCTTTCAGACAAAGCAAACGGGCAGCATCAATTTCTGTAGCCATATCTGCCAGCTTAAAAGCAATAGCTTGGTGCTGAGAAATTTCTTTACCGAACGATTTTCTCTCTTTAGAATATTTAAGGGCTAATTCATACGCGCCGGAAGCAATGCCAAGCGCCTGCGATGCAATGCCGATTCGGCCACCATTCAAAGTTTCCATGGCAAAACGGAAACCAAATCCGTCAGCACCAATACGATTTTCTTTTGGCACTTTGACATCAGTAAACATCAATGAGTGTGTATCGGAGGCTCTGATACCCATTTTATTTTCTTTTTTACCGACCACAAAACCTGGGGTTCCTTTTTCTATAATTAAAGCATTAATCCCTTTATGTCCTTTCTCCGGGTGTGTCTGTACAATAACCAGGTAAACATCTGCAGTACCTCCATTAGTGATCCAGTTTTTAGTACCATTGACAAGGTAGTGATCACCCTGATCCAGACCGGAGGTATGTTGTGAAGTAGCATCAGAACCGGCTTCAGGTTCAGAAAGACAGAATGCCCCCAGCTTTTCGCCTTTCGCTAAAGGAATCAGATATTTTTGCTTTTGCTCTTCGGTACCGAAAGTTTCCAGACCCCAGCAAACCAGGGAATTATTTACCGAAACCATCACAGAAGCGGAAGCATCAATTTTTGATAGCTCTTCCATGGCCAGTACATATGAAATGGTATCCATGCCACCTCCGCCATATTTCGGAGACACCATCATACCAAACAAGCCAAGCTCCGCCATTTTCAGGCGTAATTCTTTGGGGAATTTTTGTTCTTCATCTCTGTCTATCACACCGGGAAGTAATTCTCTTTGTGCAAAGTCGCGAACTGCAGCCTGTACTGCCAACTGCTCTTCATTCAATACAAATTCCATAAAAATCATTTTGGAATTTCTACGATAAACACAAGCGACAGTTGTACTTTTTTAATATAAATTATTATTGGTCAGGACAGACCGAAGAAAATGCAGAAAGCACAAAAATGCCAAGGATTTATTTGTGTAAACCCTGCAACACAGTGCTAAAGTTATTCATTAAAAAAACTGATACTGATTTGCAGTGCTTCTATTGTGGCTTCGGGCAATTGGTTTTCTTCCCATGGGTGCTTACCGCCAAATGTGTGTCCTGCGCCTTCAATAACCGCAAAGTCAGCATCGGGCATGCTGTTATAAAGGTTTTCTACTTCGAAAAGGTTTACGGTTTCGTCAGCTGTTCCATGAATAAAAAGAACAGGAACATTAATTTTCGGAGCAGCTTTTAAAAGGTCTAAACGTTCGCGGTTATTGTAGAAATTGGTATGAAACTGAAAGTAAACAGGCAATTGCTGTCCTGTGCGTGCATTGGGAAAATAAATGACACCATCACGTTCCCAATCTGCCAAGGCAGGTATATTGGCACGCCTTTCAGTATCTCCGATAGAAGCCCAGGCTAAAACTTTCTTAACGCGCAAATCTTCTGCTGCCTTTAACAGAGAAATACCTCCGCCGACACTATGCCCCCAGAGGAACAGTTTCTGTGAATCAATTTCAGCTGTAAAGCGGGTATCAGTCGATATAAAGTCGATAACAGCCCCAAGGTCATCCAGCAGAATAGTATAGTTGTTGTTGCCAAAAGCCTCCAGATCTATGAAGTCAACAGGATGATCCGGTGTGGTACCGTTATGAGAAAAATTGAAGGAAACTACAAAGAAGCCCGCTTCAGCAAATTGCTTTGCAACCTCAGGAAAATGACCCCAGTCTTTAAAACCTTTGAAACCATGTGAAAATATGATTATAGGTTTTTTGATCCTATTCGCATTGAACCTGATATCGGTAGCAACTGGCCTACCTGAAGGTCGTGATATAATGAAATTTTGCAGTTCCATATTTTACAATTCAAGTCCGCTTTTATTGAACTTCCTTTTTTGAGAAGAATAAATACCTGTATGCCCGCTGAACAAATAAGCAATAAAGCAGGCTACCGCGAAATAGAGTAAGTGTTCCCCTCCAAACAATTCTACTCCCATAATAGTACAGGCTACAGGTGTATTAGTAGCTCCGGCAAAAACTGCTATAAAACCAATGGCCGCAAAAAGGTCTACCGGCGCACCCATCAGCAATGCCAGTGTATTACCCAATGTTGCTCCGATAAAGAACAAAGGAGTCACTTCTCCACCTTTAAAGCCCGCTGCAATAGTGATCGCTGTAAATAATAGTTTCCAGAACCAGCTAAAGCTGTCTGCACCACCTACATGAAAAGCAGAAGTAAGCGTAATACTTTCTGCATTTTCAGCCAATACTCCCAAGCCTAAGTAATTACTGTTACCAGGAATGAAC
>CAZNHL010000097.1:1462-11346 GCA_964572965.1 uncultured Bifidobacteriaceae bacterium | reverse complement strand
ATTCCTAAACCTATTGGCTTATCAGAGATAACTGTGCGTACATTTCCTAAATGATCGCTCAACTCATAAGTCCTTAAGCCTGTCTGGTGGTCAGCCGATGACATTAGCGTTGGCTTTAGCATACCGATACGACTGCTGCCATAAATATGCTGTTCTGCCAGATCCACACCAGCATCAATGTCCTTCTGCTCGTATACTGACATGACATTACCTGATGCATCCCTAAGATAATAAGTAGTGAATGCATCGCCAGTTTTGTGGTATACTGTTTTAGCAATACGGTTGCCGGATGCATCATAAGCAAATTCCAGGTCAGGCTTATCACTGCCAGATATTCTGGTCACTTTTTTTACCTTACCGTAAACGGTCCAGTCAATACGCTCAATTTCTTCCAGTGTGTCACGCGTCAGGTTTCCGATATCGTCATAGTCATAGTTATCGATACCCTGATCTTTGATGTCGTCCTTTTTAGCAGCAATGTCTTTGCTGTCATCCACAGAACGAAGCTTGTTGGTGTTCTGCTGATAACCGGCCGCTTTTGTCTCATAGTTATAAGTCAAAGCGTCAAACTGTGCTCCACCCTGATCAAAACGATTGAGGGTTTTGATGTTACCATTGGCATCATAAGTATATGAAGTCTTATAAGCAGCAGGATCACCTGCATTCAGGCTCGTCGACAACATCAACCTGTTCAACTGATCATACTCAAATTGCTGTGTCCATGCATTGGCTGGCAGTTTCGGGTTCAGGCTGGCCATGGTAGCAATGTTGCCATTGTACAAGCCTTTAGCTACAGGAGTTGCCTGCAAACCGGCACTATTGCCTATACTCTTATAATCAACATTGTTATAACCAAGGCTGTAACTGAAGCTATTCCCTTTGGCCCCTTTGATCCAGCCCTGCATTGTATAAGCATAGTCTGTTGTCTCCACGCCCTTATCTCCCAGTTTGGTTTGTGCCAATGGCCCATGTGCATAATACTGGTAAGTAGCATCGTTGTCCCAAACCAGGCCGTCTTTGCTGGTATATACTTTTGTAATGCGGTTGTCTCCATCGTATTCATATTGATGGATAAACTGATCCGCAGCCCCTTTCTGGTAATACACATAGTTTACCTTACCCGACACCAGGTCATAGTCATAGTCCATTCGCTTGGTCAGTGAAGCGCCCTGTGTTTTAATCTCCTGTACCAGGGTCTTCACATTGCCATGCACATCATAACTATAATGTGTAGCGCGGTAATCCAAAGCTGCATTGTCCCCAAAAATAGTACCCTCTACATCCTGGTAAGAGATAGTGGCCACTCTCGTACGCAGGTTTTCCTGTGCAAAACCCTGCAGGATGAAAGAAGCCAGTGCCTCGTCATAACGGGTACGCGTAATCTCACGGCGCCTGCCGCTGTTATAGAAAGCGCCGGTAAAGTAATCGTATTTCACCTGACTTTCCGCCTTGGCTGTTGTAAGCGCTGCCCTCGACAGCAATTCCCCTACTTCTATGATACGGCCAATTTCATCATACACCGTATAGCTGTATGCCCTGATGGTGCCTGTACCTTGTACTGTAGCCTTTTGTTCATTGCTCAGGTATTTTTCTATATTAAACTGTTTGGCATTCTGGCTCAAGATCATACGCCCGAGTTCATCGTACCAGAAGCGGCTGCTCATCAGGTCTGCACGGTCGCGCAGGGTCTGTACCTTGCCGTCTGCGTCTACGAGCGTGCCTGTTTCGCCATTGCTCAGTGCCAGCACCGGCGCGTCGCTGCCTGTGCCTGCCCCTGTTTTTTCAGTTGTCCAGCGCTGCCCGCCATCTACTGTTTTTAATACAAGGCCGTTCAGTCCTGTCAGGTAACCGGTTAGCCTGTCGGTAAATTTCACTGTTCTCAGGTCTGCTACCGGTATGCCTGTGCCCTTGTCGTCGGTAGTTTTGGCATCGGTATTGATTTTTGTATAGGTAAATCCACTTGCCCCGTTCGGCGTAATGCGGTAAGCCATGCCTTCATCGCCTACCAGATAGCCATAGCGGTCCGCATCAATCCAGAGGCTGTAGCCATCCTGCTCCAGGGTTACGCCTGTTTCTTCCGCAAATGTTACTCCTCCATTGTTTGACTTCAGTACTTTTTTGCCTGCAAGGGCTAGTACTGTTGTGCCGTTGGCAGTCATCACAGCACGTACCGGCTGTGTGTTGGCCGGGGTAAGGGAAGCGCCAGCCCAGGTTGAACCGCTGTTGGCGCTGTAACGGATGCTTCCGTTGATGCCGCCTGTAACCACACGGCTTCCGGAAGCTGTAACAGAAAGCAGGTCTTCGGTAGTGCCTGTGTTGCGCGGTGTCCAGTCGTTACCGCCATTACCGCTGCTGAGCAATGTACCTTGTTTACCCACAGCATATACATGGGCGCCGTCGCCGTAAGCCAGGGCCGCAAGCGGCTGGATGTGGGTTTTTACTGAAGCTGCCCACTGACTTGTTGCGGTATTGTAATAGTAAAGGTCGGCAGATACACCGGCCGCCACGTCGGCGCCTGTGCTGTAGGCATCCACTGCCCTGATGGCATAAGATGAAGTATACAGCGGGCTTGCCCAGGCGTTTACATCGCCGTAAACAGCCCCTGCCTGTGTGGAAGCAATGACCCGGCTTCCTTCTGCATCCAGCTCTGTAATAGTAGAAGCAAGGTTGGCTGTTTCGCCAAGCACCCCGGCATTGTATGTAAAGAGGTTGTTGCTGTTTGCCAGCAATACTGTGCCGTTGCTCTGCACAAGGTCAGAGAAGCTAAGGCCAAGGGTATTGTGCGGGCGGTATTCCCAAACAGCATCGGCATCATTATACTGATAGATTTCTCCATTGTTACCTGCGGCATATTTACCTGCTGTTGTTGCCTGTACTGCTCTCAGCGGCGCCGGACTCAATGAGGTGTTCCTTGCCTGCCATGTGCTTCCGTTATATTCTTTGAAAGTGCCGTTGGCATACAACACAAGTGCCTGGTTAATGGCTGAACCTGTGTTCTTAAAGGTCAGTTCCGCAATGCTTGTCCCCGGATCTACCTGCACGCTAAGCGCCGGGTTCCATTGGTTACCGTCTGTGGTAAATTTCAGTACGTTGGCATTGTCAAGCCCGAAAAGGCCGCCGGCAACCGGATAGAATGCCCTCATTGTGCTGATTCCTGTATTGAGCGCTTCCAGCTTGTTGTCGGCTGTTTTGTATGCAGGCGGGTTTGATGCCGGGATCAGTTCTGACACAGCACGTGTAGTATAAACTACGTTGTTTGTACCCAGTAACAGCAGCTTGTCTGTTGCCACCTGGTACATGTCTTTGATCTGTCCGCCTGTCCAGTTAGACAGTACAATTTCAGTCCATGTACCTGCTGTGTTTTTGTACATCAGTTTGTCGCCGGCTACCAGTGTGGCTGCTACAGGTACGGTTGCTGCAGGCTCAGTCACTACTTTCGCTGTAGTTACACTTACCTTGCTGATGTTATTTACGCCCGGTGATGTAAAGTTCCAGTTGCCTGTGCTTTCAGCAAACTGTGTTTTATCGGCTGAAATGGCAATGTCTTTAGCTGCCAGACTGATGATGCTGCTTACTTCAGTGGCTGTTGGCGATGTCCAGTGTACCTGGTCATCGGATGTATACAGTTTGTTGTCTGAGGCAATGGCCAGGTGTTTACCCGAAGCTGAGATCGCCAGCTTACTGATGTCTGTGCCAAGGTCTGTACGTGTCAGGGTATATCTGCCATTGGCAAAAGTAAACAATGAGCCTTTAGGGCCTGCAGCTTTGAAGAAGCCGCCATTGTAAGCTACACTGCTGATGGTCCCCGGAGAGAAGGCTGTCTGTTCTGTCCAGCTGTCACCTTTGTCCGTACTTTTCCAGATGTGCCCTTCTGACTGTCCAGCCGATGCTGCCCAGATGTTCTGACCGTCAAACCACATGTCATTGAGACTTTGGCCCGCCAGTTTGTTTTGTAGCGCTGTCCTTTCAACAGGCCAGTCAACTCCGGCATTGCTTGTTCTCCATATTTTTCCGGCTGTGCTTACTACAAGGCCGTTGTCTGCATCTGTAAAGTATACTTTGAACAGGTCGTCGTTTGTCGGGGAGGTTTTGATTTCCCATGTTACGCCTCCGTCTTCACTTTTCAGGAATGTACCGGCATTACCTACCGTGTAGGCAATGTCGTCAGTTACTTTCTGGATATCGTCCAGGTTGGCAAGGCCAAGGTTGTCTTTTCTTGTCCATGTTTTGCCGCCGTCTGTTGTGGCAAACAATTCGGCATGGTTGTCACTTGTATTTGCAAGCATCAGTCCTGCAATGGCGCTGGTATATGATACCGCTGCTACTTTTTCTCCTGCTGCCAGGCTGATTGCAGCTGTGCCCGGTTCCCAAAGGTCCTGCTTTCTGTGGTCAGGCATATCCTGCGCCACCAGCTGGTTAAGCGAGTTGTATTTATAGGTTGTCGGTAATGTATGTTCTGTATATACAGCGTTTGTATTGGCCTTCAGGCCGGCCTCTGCTGTTGCAGTCTGCTCAGTGGTCAGTGTTTTTACACCTGCAGGCGGCACTGTACGCACCAAGTTTCCTGCCTGGTCATAGTAATACAATGTATAGTGCTGTTCCTGGTCGGCAAACTCCATTTCCAGTGTTTCGGTAGTTTCTCCGAGTACTTTACTGATGTAGTTTGACTTGAACTGTTTTTTCTGTTCTTCGAGGTATTCGTTGTAGCGGTACATTCCTGCTGCCGTAGCAGCAATTGTCTGCTGCGCAAAACAGTCTTCAGACGGATCGATGTCGATATCGATCAGGTCGATTGTTTCACATACAATGCTCACCGGATTACAATCTGTATTCTGCGCAACGGTGATTGACTGAGTTACCGGTGTACAGTTATCCTGGCTATAGGTTACATAATAGGTCCCTACAGCCCTTACTTTGATATCCTGTGCCGTTGTGTTTGCCGGTACTCCCGCCCCTGACCATAAATAGTTGTAGCCTGGCACTGCGCGCGCAGTGAGTGTTGCTTCCTGACCTTCGCACAGCAGTTTCTGAGAGGTATAGATTGCACCTGTAAACTTCAATGTGTCGATGACAATATTGACAGTAGTCTCACAGCCTGTAGCTGCCCCTGCTGCGTCTTTTACTTCTACGGTGTATTTTCCGGCAGGCAGGTCGTTGCGGTGTGCTGCAACCAGACCGTCAGGCCAGGTTATCGTACTTGATCCGGTTCCTCCTGTTACGGTAATTGTTGCACTTGCCGTTCCTCCCGTGCAGGTAAGTTTTGTTACCGCGGCAGAAGCTTTCAGGCTTGATGAAGGACCGTTGACAGTTACTGTTAAAGAGGTAGTACATTTGTTTACGTCTGTCACTACCAGTTTATAGGTGCCTGGGTAGGCATTATCCAGGTCTTCTTTATCACTGATGAAACTTCCTCCCGGTTTGTGCTGTGTACCCGGAGCTGTCCATACATAACTCAGCGGCGCCATACCGCCCGTTACATGTACATCCACAAAGCCCTGGTCGTCAAAGCATATTTTGTCTTTCTGGTCAAATACACTTGCCGTGAGGTTACATGGCGGTGTTGTTACAGGGCAAATGTCTGATGCCGCAGTGATGGTAATGCTTTTTTCTATCAGGCAGCCTGCCGGTGTTGTTACTGTTACTTTGTGTATGCCGGCACAAGCGTTTAAAAGTGTGTTTCCTGCTGCTACGTTATCCCAGGTCACCTGCGTCCCTGTTCTGAAAGGGCTCACAGTTACTTCTGCCTGTCCTGTACATGAGGTCGGGCAAACTGCTTCTTTAGTCTGGCGTGCCATTACAGTTAAACCGCAATCAGGGAGCCTGATGGTATCTGCAACACCAACGCAGCCTTTGTCGTCTGTCACCGCCAGTTTATAAGCACCATTTGCCAGGTTTGTCTGTACGGCGTTCAGCGGATAGGATACCGATCCTCCGGCTGTCAATGCAGTCCACAGGTAAGTATAATTTCCTGTTCCTCCGGTTACTATCGGTGTGGCATCGTTTCCGACCACCCTTACTTTTACAAATACCGGATTGCCTTTACACAGGTCATACCTGAATGAATCCGGCATTATACAGCCTTTTTTGTCGGTAACGGTGATCTTATACAATTGTCCCGGGGTCAGGTCATCACGCGTATCGGTGACCTGGTTATCCGGCCACTTCACGCTGTAGGGAGCTGTTCCGTTTACAACACTGATTTTTACGCTTGTCCCGTTAAACAGTGTATGGGTCACTTTCATCGGCAATGGCTCTGTGAGAGTAAGACCTGCATAAGAACGGCATACCGGAGACGCCTGGTCTACTGACAGCAGGTAAACACCTTTGCCGAGATTTGTCTGAGTTGCATTGGCCGGGCTTGTTACGTCAGGGCCTGTCCAGGCAAAAGTTGCTCCCGGTTTAGAAAATGAACCAATAATCTGCCCGTTTTTATCGCCCGGACAAACAGGGTTTGTTGGCACCAGTGTAATGGTTTCTTCGCAAACCGGTTTTTCTATTACTACAACTGCTTTTGCTGCACATCCTTTGCTGTCTGTGGCTGTTACATTGAATGTTCCCGGCAGGGTCAGTGTTGCGGTTGCTCCTGTTGTCCCGTTGTTCCACTGATAGTTCCCTACAGGCGCAGTACCTCCGCTCGGTACCGCTGTATAAGTTGTTGAACCATCTGTATGCGCAACAGACAAACTGAACTGAGCCGGCTGGGTAAGCAGTACTGCTTCTGTATTGTTATAGACAACGCATGACTGGTTACCTGTTTTTTTCGTAATGGTCAGGCCATAGGTTCCCGCGTAGAGGTCGGTTGCGTTCGGGCCGCTCTGATACCATCTTGTTCCCTGCCATTGTGCTGTTGCTCCGACAGGCAGGTTGGTAATGCTGATATGGCCGTCGTTGCCCCCGAAGCAGTTCGGAACTGTCTTGCTGAATTCAGGTACAAAAGGTTCTCCGCAAAAGGGCACCAGTGTAATGAAATTGGTTTGTAAACAGCCGTAACTGTTCTTAACCACTACAGAAACCGTCGGGTTTTCATTCTGGTCAAAATTATCAGGCAGGGTTACTATCTGATCCGCAGGCACGTCAGTCAGGCCAAGGTATGGCCATGAAGCTGTATAAGGCGCTGTATTCACACCTCCGGTGCTTGTGATCGTCAGTTTAAGGTCTTTCGGAGAGCCGTCGCTGTAAACATTCAGCACTTCTCCGGTCACTGTTTCGGTAGGAACAGGCTCAATGTTAACATCTACATGACTTGTTTTTCCGGTTACATTGTCAACAATGGTCACCACTGTAAGACCGACAGGCAAGCCTGTAATGTGTGTACTGTTTGTCTGCTGGTTGCGGTTGTTTGTGATGGTATAGTTGCCGCTGCCTTCTGTAATTACAAGGTCGGCTACGCCATTGTTGGTACACTGACCGGGTGTGTATGAAGTAGTCAGGTCAACTGGCAACGAGGAAGTTGTTTTCCCTTTCACCAATACCTCTACTGTACCACAGGTCATTGACAGGTAAATGACCGAATCCTTTTTCGGCTGATTGAATATATGCCCTAAGTCAAACTCAGTGCCGTCTGCATTGAGCACTTTACAGCTTTGCCCGCTTCCACAGGTTACGCTGTATCGGTTATTGTTAAGATAGCTGACATGAATAGGGTCGCATGGGGTATCTGTGGTTGTTCCGCAGGTCGGTTTTGTATTGGCTATTGATACCGGAGCTGCACCGGCAAAGCATTTTGTTACATTGTCTATTACATTAATGGTATAGGTGCCCTGGCACAAATCTTTGCGGAGCGCTGTGCCCGGCATGCCGTTCCATTGGATTTCATAGTTACCGCTGCCTCCGGTCACTGTTACGGAAGCCTGACCGTCACATGTTCCGGGACATAAAGCATTGCCCAGTTTTTGTGAAACTGCCACTGTTGTACATGGTACACAAACGGTTGTCTGGTTATTGATCTCAATTGTATCTGCTATAATACAACCTTTCACCTTGTCTGTAACAGTAACATTATAGGTACCGGCAGACAAGTTGATTTTTATGAGAGAAAGTGTATCGCCCGTACTCCATCTGATGCTGTAAGGGTTGGTCATTCCGGAAACCGTAGTTGTAATTGTGCCGTCTGCTCTGTTTGAACAGGTTGCATCTGTTTTTACTGAGCTGATGGTAACTCCTTCACATATTTTTGGTTTACATACATTGTCTGTATTGCCGATGGTTACTCCATCGGCTATGTCTTTGTAGCAGCTGTCGGCCAGGTCAATTACACGGACAGTATAAGTACCCGCAGGGAGGTCGGTACGTGTAGCCAAACCTGCCATGCCATTCCATAATATAGTATAAGTACCGCTGCCCCCGGTCACTGTCACTTTTGCAGAACCTGTAGGTGAGCCCGGGCAGTTCGCATCTTTTAATTTCTCTGCTGTAGCTGACCAGGTGCCGGTACATCTGCCGCCCGGGCAGGTACCGGTATTGTTGTTGATTGTAACATTGATGCTATCCTTGCAGCCTTTTGTAAGGTCTCTCACAACAAGCCAGTAAGTACCCGAAGGGAGCATTGGCTGAGAAAGGCTGAGCGTATCGCCTGTGCTCCATTTGATTTTATAATTACCACTGCCGTTATGCACTGTAGCGGTGATACTGCCATTGGCTTCACCCGGACATAAAGCATTTTTCTTAACTGAAGTAACACTGAAATCTTCGCAGCCAGGTATGCAATTGGTGTTTTTATTGTTGATGGTTACCCCATCGGCAATGTCTTTGTAGCAGCTGTCGGCAAGGTCAATTACACGGACAGTATAAGTACCCGCAGGAAGGTCGGTACGTGTAGCCAAACCTGCCATGCCATTCCATAATATAGTATAAGTACCGCTGCCCCCGGTCACTGTCACTTTTGCAGAACCTGTAGGTGAGCCCGGGCAGTTCGCATCTTTTAATTTCTCTGCTGTAGCTGACCAGGTGCCGGTACATCTGCCGCCCGGGCAGGTACCGGTATTGTTGTTGATTGTAACATTGATGCTATCCTTGCAGCCTTTTGTAAGGTCTCTCACAACAAGCCAGTAAGTACCCGAAGGGAGCATTGGCTGAGAAAGGCTGAGTGTATCGCCTGTGCTCCATTTGATTTTGTAATTACCGCTGCCGTTATTGACTGTGGCTGTTATGCTTCCATTGGCTTCACCCGGACATAAAGCATTTTTCTTAACTGTTGTCAGGCTGAAACCAACACAAGCACCACAGTTATTGCTGATGGCATTGATTGTAACGCTTTGACCAAAGTCTGTAAAACATTTTGATACCTGATCTACAACTCTTACAGTATATGTGTGCGGCAATAAATTGTTCTGTGTTGCATTTCCTGATACACCATTCCAAAGGTAAGTGTATGAACCGCTACCGCCAGTTACCGTTACTGTTGCAGATCCGTTAGCAGCCGACGGGCATTCTGCATCTTTATTCTTAACAAATGTTCCTGTTAATGCTCCCTGTACGCAAGGGTTGGTACATACTTCAGCATTGTTATCCACCTTCACTGCTGCAACAAATTTACAACCGGAGGCATCTTTTACCAATACAGCATATCCACCAGCAGGCAGGTCAGATGTTGTTGCCCCCAATGAATCTCCTGTGCTCCAGTAATATTTATAAGGCGCTGTTCCGCCGGAAGCTACAGCAGTAATGGTTCCGTCTGCTTTACCGGGACACTCTGCTCCTGTCGGTGTAAGCTCCACACCTAAAGTACATTCTGTACCCGTGGCTGTTACATTTACTGCTACATCTTTTGTACAACCTCTTGCGTCGGTTACACTTGCTATGTATTTGCCGGGACAAAGGTTAGCGGCATTCAGGCCTGTCTGTCCCGTCCCGATCCATGAAGTGGCATATGGGGTTTCTCCGCC
>CAZNHL010000097.1:0-1452 GCA_964572965.1 uncultured Bifidobacteriaceae bacterium | reverse complement strand
TGCTACTGTTACAGAAGCGCTGCCGTTACAAGTAAGGCCTGAAGCATTTGTTACCTGGTTTTGTGTGATCGATAACAATGATGCCGGGGCTGTAAGAACTACTGTTTCTGTTTTTACACAGGCTCCACAGGTGATAGTGGCTGTATATGTACCTGCCGGCAGGTCTTTAATGCTTGCTCCCGTCTGGGTGGTGCCTGTCCATGTTACAGAACAGGTGCCTGTATTTGTATTTCCTTCATTTGCGAAAACCGCTGCTACGTCTACCAGGTATGGGAAAGCGCTTGTGCAGGATGTGCATATGCTGCCTGATGTGCCCACGTTGGTAACACCGCTTTCTATGGTACTTGCCGCAGGTTTGGTACCGGGAAAACAGATATTCAAGAGAGAACTGTTTTCTGTATATACACGGCCGGTTGATGAAGCTGTATAGGTACCTGTCACTTTAAAGCAATTGTTGGTACCTGCCTGGGTGCTTATTTTTCCGTTGTTTGTTAATGTGCCTGCTGAGAACGAAGAAATTTCAAATAGTTTGAACCAACCGCCTGTAGCAATGGTTGCGCTGCCGGATGTCACAAAACGTCCGTGGTTTTCCAGTACTGCATTGTTTTCTACGGTAAAGTCTGTAGCAGCCATTTCTGTTCTGTTTACTACTCTTGCACCGCTTTTCACTGTCAGGTCTGACTGGAAATTTACGGCTCCGTTAAAGCTGTAAAGCAAACCGTAAATGGTTGCCGGATTGGTAAAGGTCATTGAGTTGCTCACGTTCACAAGGCGGCAGCCTGCCGGAACATTCACAGACATACCATGGAAGTAAACAGACCCGATGGCAAACAGTGTACCGCCGTTGCTGATATTAAATGTTGTTCTTACATCCAGTGAACCGCAGGTAATCAAGGTACCACCATTGATTGTCACTGAGGCAAGGTCATAAGCACCAGTCAGTCTTTTCACTTCTCCCGGACCTATTGTGATGCTCGCGCCCGGAGCAGGGCTGATGGCCGTACCGTCACTACAGGTATAATAAGTACCTAACGCGTTGCCATTGTTCCCGTTATTTCCTGTGTCCAGACCGGTAAGCGTGATCGTGCCTGTATTGCTTCCGAAGCAGGCAGGGTTCTTTTTGCTGACAGTATAAGTCAGGTCACAATCGCTCAGAGTAACAGAGGCAGTGGCTTTACAACCTATGGCATCTGTTACTGTAACATCATACTGGCCGGCACAAAAGTTAACCGGCGCTGCTGCTGCAGATGTATAACTGTTTGCTCCTGTCCAGGCATAAGTATATGGGGCTGTTCCTCCGCTCACATTTAATGAAGCGCTGCCATTGCACTGGCCGGTTGTAGGGCTCACAATGTTGCCCGCTGTTACAGATAAGGTTGTTGCCGGTGCGGTAAGCACTACGGTTTCTGTTTTAGTACAGCCGTCACAGGTAATGGTAGCTGTGTAAGTACC
>CAZNHL010000096.1:0-11471 GCA_964572965.1 uncultured Bifidobacteriaceae bacterium | reverse complement strand
GATCCACATAGGGCAAACGTAATAGGTTTAGATAAAAAAATGTCATTGAAGGGAATCACGATGGTATCTCCTGATATCCGTGCAGGACAAGCCTTGTTAATTGCTGCGCTTTCTGCACAAGGTAAGTCAATCATTCACAACGTAGACCAGATTGACAGGGGTTACCAGAATATAGACGGGCGACTTAATGCTTTGGGAGCTCAGATCAAGAGAATTGCTTAAAAAAAGAATTGCCTTGGGCTTAAGCCCAAGGCAATTCTTTTTTTACCTTTTCCATCTCGTCGTAGTATCCACTTCTGCCTTTAGCTCATTCAGAATACTATACAAACCAAAATAAGTACGGTTTACATAAATCCCGTGTCGCGAGCCTCGAGCCGTACGCGAATTCCGGATTTCCTTCATTTTACTCAGTCGCTCTCCAAACTCAAATATTTCCCTGAAATACGCATCATCGCCAAAGTCAAACTTTTTGCCATGAAAAGGGCGTGATAAAAGGTTTGTCATGTCAATGAAGATAGGTTTTAAGAAACGTCTTTCTTCAGGAGTATCTAATGGGTGAAAGAACTCGATATCAGTCAGTAACTGATCCACGTCAGTGTCAGATTTTTTCAGCAGTTCATGATCCAGCAACTTGAAATAACTATTGTAGTAATCATCAGGGATTACCTTTACACAGCCGAAATCGAGTACGCCCAATTTCTTATCAGGAGTCAGCACAAAATTGCCCGGGTGTGGATCGGCATGTACCTTCCGCAATTCATGAATTTGAAAGTCATAGAAATCCCAAAGTGCCTGTCCAAGCGTATTGCGCTCTTTTTGCGTAAGGTCAGACTTAAAAGCCTCCTTCAAAGGAATACCTTCAAGCCAGTCCATCGTGATAATCCGATCTGAAGAAAGCTCAGGATAATAACCCGGAAATGCCAGATGAGGGATATGCTTACAGGCCTCAGAAATTTCAGCAGACTGTTTTACTTCCAGTCTATAGTCAGTTTCTTCAAGCAACTTACTTTCTACCTCAACCAGATAATGACTGAGGTCAGTTTCACTGATATTGAAGAGCCTTGCAGCTAATGGTTTTACCATTTTCAGATCTGAGGAAATACTTTCCGCTACGCCCGGATACTGTACTTTTACCGCCAGCTTTTTTCCTTTCAGCGTTGCCAAGTGTACTTGCCCGATAGAAGCAGCATTCACAGCATCTTTGCTGAAAGTCTCGAATACCTCCGTTGGGCTTTTGTGAAAATGTTTCTGAAATGTCTTTACAACCAAGGGATAAGACAGTGGGGGAGCACTGTACTGTGCCTGACTGAATTTGTCAACATATGCTGTCGGCAGTAAGTTTTTATCCATGCTCATCATCTGAGCAACTTTCAATGCGCTTCCTTTCAGCTGACTTAGTGTCTGATAAATATCATCAGCATTGGCCTCGTCGAGTGAAGTTCTGTCTTTCTCCGGATCAAACAGTTTTTGTGTATAATGTTTCACATAATTGGCGCCTACACGTACACCCGCGCCCACAAATTTACTAGCCCTCTCAACTTTACCGGTAGGTATACTTTTCTGTGATTTCATGCTGTTGGAGTCTGTTTATCTTTGTACCTGTTGAAATAAAAACTTGGCAAAGTCAAAAGCTGAATCCAGTGCATTTTTACCTGCCAGATCGAAAGCCAGATGTACAGATTTTTCAATTGCTACATCCGTCTGTTCAAAGCCCTTGCTGCGGTCTTTCAGCCAGAAATTGATCAGGAAAACCAACTGTGCCCATATAGGCTCATGGTACTTGTCTTTCAGCAAAGGTCTTTCAACAATTTCCTGGGTTTCTTTCCCTTCTGCAATCAAATCCCGGATATAGGCTTTGAACTCTACTTTAAAGTCAGCCAGCGCAGCGGGATATGGGAAAGCCTTTCTTTTATTCTCAAAAGCGAGACTAACAAAACTCCTTTGTCCTTTCAGTGTTTCAAACAGTGTAAAGTAAAATGCCAGCAGTTTTTCGCGGACTGTATACTGGGCATATGTACTATCCTTGTGGAGTTTGGCAATAGTCTCTACAATAAAACTCTTCCAGATTTCAGCTTCAATGTCTTCAAAAGACGCATAATGGTCGTAGAATTGTGCTTCAGACAGCTTTAAACCTTTGGCAAACTTAAATACTGAAGCGGGCTTGCTTCCGTTTTCTAAAAGGTAAGAAGTGAACTCCTTTTTTATTTTTTCAGATGTTTCCATAAGAGCGTATGATCTAACTAATACATAACCCATTTTCGTGCCAGAAGGTTGAAATAAATCACCAAAATGACAAATATTTTAGGGTAATATCAGGATGCCTTTTGGACAGCGAAGGTAACTACAGAAATTACTTGAAGGAGCGGGTCTGCGGTAAGATGGAAAACAAAGAAGTTCCACTTTTCAAAAAAGTGGAACTTCTGATAAATACTGATGCCTTCGCTTCAAGCGAAGGCAGGAATTCATCTTTAAAAATCGGCGTCAGCGCCGCCGCCGCCCGACTTCCCGCCGCCAAACTCAATAGGTTTGTCAGTATGATGATGTGTATGCCCGAAAGTCTGAGCAATCGCTAAAGCTTCCGGATCAAGACCAAAGTTCTTTTTTCGGTCTTTGTCTTCTTCATAAGTAATACCATGCTTTGGAGTATGCAGGTATCTGATGCTCCACCAGGCAACGGCAATCAATATAATACCACCAATCGTCATCGATATCTCATGGTGACCAAGGCTGTAATAATACTTAAAAGTAAATACAGAGAAAGCGAGAATAATAAAACCCGTGATCAATAAAGTCCTGTCGTGTCCTTTCAAACCTCTGTAGATATAAAACAATGGAATAGTAACAGTAAATGCATAGAACAGAAAGGCAAAAGGAATATCAGACCCCGGTTCAACTATCAGGTCAAACATGGCAACAGTCAATTCTCGTACGACAAAGTAATTTCCTGCCAGATAGAAAATAAGCAAAGCCGCAATTTCAAGCAGAAAGAAACAATGTTTCCAGTAGCGGAGCTCTTCGTTGTTATGATACTTATTAATTAGCCAGTAACTCAAAGCTGCCAGCCCCATAAAGCAAAATGGGATAACAGCTTTGGCATAAGTTCCTAATTCTGATAGCCCTGCAAAAAACAAGTAAAATGCTACAATGTAGGCAGCTAACGATAATAACATATCAGTATATCTGATAGCAGCAATTAAAAGTAAAGGAAACGCGACCAGGGCAACAGAGTCTATATTGTCAGTTCTGAAAATCAGGCAAAAACTGCCGATAAAACAACTGAGTCCTATGTACAATAATGCATCATCAATCCCTGAGCGGAAAGCTTTCTTTTCTCTGATATAAAAGTCTAGAGAACCTATTACAATAACCCCATAAACAAATCCGACGAACCCTGCACCTGTTTCATTTTCCACAGCTGCTGTAAGCGCGAGACCAATAGTACCACCGGCCATTGAAGCACCAATAATTGTGAAAATGAACAACAAAATACGCACGAAAATGTTCGGAGTAAATGTTGCCGGATAAGCATTTTCAATAGCATGTTTTGTTTCAGCAGAAATAAAGCCTTTTTTCAGCCAGCCGGCAGCTGCATCTCTGAAAGTAATCCCGTCCAACCCTTTTTTATCGTAAGCAATCATTTCAGCTATTAGTTAAATGTTGTGAGTTTCTGGTTTGGCTTTCTTTCCGAGAAACTTCTTGTAATGGAAAAAGAAATAGACAATAGCGCCACAGGAACCTATGAAATAATAACCGATTAAGAAAATACCATTATCGTCAGGTATTTTTATTAAGGCCTCTACAATCAGGTAGCTTAAACCGATGTACCCATAAATGGCAGCACTCAACAGGAAAAAGAATGATTGTTCTTTGCGCGCATACCAGATAAAAGCTGTAGTAAGGCATGCTAATAGTAAGGCATAAAGAAACCAGAATTCAGAATCAAACAAGCCCGACAATGTGGAAATAAAAAGTATCTGTGATGCAAAATTCAGATAAGTGAAAGCAAAGTGTTTTTTGAGATCCTTTGTTTCGGAAATGGCAGTAACAGCTGCCAGTGCAAAGCCAAGTAGTAGTCCGGTCAGGCGTAAAGTATCAAAAGAGAAATCATTTCCTGAAAGAATATCCAGAGGCGTTACTGTCAGTCCCAGCCATGCTGCCAGTGCGGTAATTCCCAAAGAAAGTAATCCCCTGTGATCGAAGAAATAGGCCAGGGAAAATAGTACAATCATTGGAATGAAGGTTGCAAGTCCGTATTGTGTACCGAATACATTGTACTGGAATTGCAAATAACCTTCAAACGTCAGAAATAGTAAAGTGCCGAGCAATAGTAAATAATCAAAAACCGGTGTCGGGCTTGTAACCTGTTCCCATGAGAAAGGTGAACGATGTTTATAGCAATAAAAAAAGCATCCCGCTGAACACAGGGCAATGAATGCAAGAATGGCCTGATGCCCGATGGTGTCAATATTCAGGTAAACAAATATACCCAGACCGGTGCTGAGCAGCATGACACCCAGATAGAGCATGACACGCAATTCCCAGTGAATAGAAAAGAGTTTCCCCTTTTGAGCATCACCAATTGTCTGGTATTCCATTTCAGAAAGCAAACTTTCTTTGTGGAGTATATTTTCCGGATGAAGCATTCGATTAAGATTCTAAGATTGAAAAATTCTAAAATTGGAATATTCTTTTTAAAACTACTCACTACTCACTACTCACTACTCACTACTCACTACTAGTTCATAGTTTATAAAGAAGTTACGCTGGTGAAATACCAGTTCAACTTCTTTCTCTCTGAAATTACGAACTAATTTTATTTTTAAAGATAGACGAGTTTCAGAGATATTCAACATCGTCTCATCTACTGCTACATCATTGATGCTGATAATTTCATCTTTCAATGCCAGTTGTTTTTCTGCTGAAGAATTGGGTGCTATTTTTTCAACTGTCAGTCTTTTGCCTGAAAAGCTTAATCTGCATCCGAAATGTTTTTCCCACTGGCTGATATTTGCTATTTCAGTTAACAGATAAGAGCTTCCTTCAAGTGTGTTTTGTAGTAATTTGTACAGATTACTTGTTCCGAAAATAGCTTCTTCAAAATACAGAGTCAGATTCTTCCCTGCTACTTCTTCTGCTAAAGCTTTGTAGTCTTCATAACTGTAGCCTTTATTGACTTTTCCGAAACGTTGCCACAGCAAACGCATCAGTGTGCCGAGGTCTGATTTTCCTTTGGTTGATTTCCTGATTTCAAAATCAAGTATTAATGCCGCAACAGCGCCTTTGTCATAAATAGAAACACGTCTGTCCGGCGCAGTTGGCTGATAACCGTCAACCCAAAGGTCAAAAGAGCTGTCGGCAAGCGATAAATGCTCATTCCCGTAGTTTTCAAAATGTCTTTTCAGGATAGCATTAATTTCTTTCAGGTATTGCTCTTCGGAGTAAACGCCGGCTTCTTTCAGGAAAAGGTCTCCATAGTAGGTAGTAACTCCTTCGGCTACAAAACCTGTGATAAAGTAGTTTTCTTTTTCAAAGTTATAAGGCATCATTTCCACAGGGCGAATCCTGCAAATATTCCATGCATGGAAAAGCTCATGGCTACTGATACCAAGTAAATCGTCGTAGAAATCCTGATTGTTGAAATTCATATCAGGGCCAAGTGTGATTACCGTTGAATTTCTGTGCTCAACACCGTGATAATGTCTGTAAGGCAGTATTTCCAGAAGAAAGTGATATTCTGTAAAAGGGAATTCTCCCATAACATCCAGTTGACGTTGGGTGAAAGCCTTAAAGTCGCGGATGATTTTTTGCCAGTCAGGCTTTGTATTGCCAAGTATCCAGATATAAAATGGAATTCCGGCAACCTGATAACTTTCTACCTGCAAAGCCGCTGAGGCAATCAGCGGGCTATCGGCCAGCTCATGATAATTGTGTGCAGTCAATTGGTGCCCGTCTTGCTTTAAACCTGTCGCAATTTTGTAATCTTTTGGAAGATTCAGATCTAGTATATGCACAAGATTCATTTGCTCCTTTACATAAAAACAACAATTGATCGGATTGATATAAAGTTGATCTTCGTCCAGCCAGCTGCCGCCGGCATCCATCTGGAAGCAATAGTAATGATAGCTGATAGTGACTGTTGCTGATCCTTTAGAGTCTACTGACCAAGAGTTCCTCGAAGTTTTTTGCACAGACAATGTTTGACCATTGGATGATGCTTTTACATCTCTGATGTTCTTGGCATAGTTTTGAAATTCGTAACGTCCCGGACGCCATGCAGGCAAATGCAACTCAAGCTTATCTGTTTTAATATCAGAAACCGTCAGCTCAATCTGAAGCCAATGGTGTTGTGGCAAAGTATAGGATATGGAATAATGCAGCATAAGCAAATGTCAAATTAAGCTAATTTAAACATATTGAAATGATTCAATTGTAAGTAGATGAAAGTATTTCCCGAAAATCTGTTCTATGTAAGATTTAGGTTAAATATGACCTAACTTGATTAGTCAACAAGCCGTAATATTTTCTAACCATGCTATAATGTTTTTGATGACCTTTCATTCAAAAACAGGTGCCCTTATTGACAACACTCCCGGCTAATTTTTGTTACTACTTTTTTAATGTAAATGTTTTTTGTTCAATCTTTTAATAATTCATCTCATGAAAACACCAGCTAAACGTTTGGCTTCATTGTTAAGCCTTCTATTGTTTTTTATTGCCATCAATGTCTCAGGGCAAAGTATTGCAAAGCAGACTAACTCTAATTATGGCAAAACCTTAATTGTGAGTATAGTGGGCTTCTCTGATAATTTGCCCGGTTATGTGGCCATGCAGAAAATCACAGAGTCAGATTTTAAGTTAATCCAGCAGAAGCCTTTTGATAATATGACTGCTGTTGAGAAAAGCAGAATAAACAAAATAAGAAGCACCATTCCTGTATTGGACCCTTGTACTGTATTGCAAAAAGTATTGCCTAAGTCTGATATTGAGAAATATCTGAGTGGTGAGTACACTCAGATAGGCGGATTTCTGACTACCGCTAAGGATGCGAAGCATTTGGTTACTTTTGCGGATATTTATTATGGGATGAGGCTTGATTATCCCGGAACCAACTTTATACTTTCAGATGGAAGTTGTGGCGTAATCAGGTATAAATGTTCTAATGCCTATGCTATCATTATTCCCAAATGTCCGGCTAACGGAGGAACAGAAACCAGTGCACCTCCGTTTACCGGTCATGGGTTTACTTCCGGCAGCAACGGCCGTTTAGGTGTTCCGGAATGGAAATCAGGCTACTTCACTCCTGATGACGGAGCAGAACTGTGGGAAGTGTTTGCTGATGGTTCGGAAGTACTCAGAGCAAGGTTTTATATATCACAAAACAAGTTTATATCAGAAGAATGATAATCCGCTGGGGTAATTATACTGTTTACAAAGGAGCTGAGCTTTCTCTCAAAGAACTCAGGAAGGAAGCACCTGTTCCCGACGCAGATATTCAATACTGTATTTGTTATAGGAAAGAAGAAAGGCCGGGACAATTGACCGGCTTTTCTAACCTGTTTTCTGAGGATGAATACTGTAAGGTAGTTGCTCTTTCTGAGTTGGGTAATGCTTTTTGGGTTAGTACTTTTGGCTCATATAATGGAAACATAGTAAAGGTTTTTGAATATAAACCAGATCCCGAACAAGTGTATGTAACCACGGAGGATCCTCAAGTTGCTATTGCAAATGACTTTCTGGATATGGGTGACCACTATGGCAAAGATATATCATTGAAAGAATTAGAAAAGCTTTGGGAAGAGCGGACAAACTCAGAAGTGGAGCTTCCTTTACCATCAGGTTTGGAAGCAACAAAGGATGTAATGTTGTAAACATACAGTTACTCAAAAGAAATGCCCTGAAACAGAACCGTTCCAGGGCATTTTCTTTATGCAATTATTACCAGTATAGGCAATTACCTCTTTATGATACGTTGAACTACTTCTCCACCAGCAAATCTGGCTTTAATAAGATAAACCCCGGCAGTTAAGTCGCTGATATCAGCATTATTGTTTTCTAATTCTAAAGTGCGAATAAAAACGCCAAGCATATTGTAAATACTGATATCAGCAGATTTATTTAAGTTAAATTTGATGACACCTGAAGTTGGGTTAGGGTAAATTGAAAACTCCTTATCTCCAACTTTAGCATCTTTAAGTGCAGTAACTGTATTTACTGTGATTGATCCTTTCATTCCCATTGAAGCATGCGGACTACACACGTAATAAACAGTACCTACATCATTTGCGGTTATTTTATACTCATTCGTACCGCTGGAAGAAAAGTTAAATCCACCGTTTGATGTATTGCCGTCATTTTCCCAGGCAGACTGGCTAACCCTTGTTGCCGTATGAACGCCGCTTAGATTAAAAACCAACGTATCTCCAACCTGAGCAGTAACAGTGGCAGGGCTAAATGTCATATTGGGAGTGCTGCTGATAGTGTATTTCGTCGCAAACGCAGCGAAAGTCAGAGTAACCAGACCTATGATAAAAATAAATAGTCTCATAATAGTGGTTTGTAGAGTTTATCCAATTCTAACAGCTTGTCTTTAAACTCATTTACGGGAAAGGTTAACAAAGGATATGTAAACAAAAACGGCTCCAATTTACATGGAGCCTTTTGCTATACTTTTTTAAGTTTTCCTGTCAGAATCAACTGTACATCTGAAGAGTTGAGCTTGTCTTTAATCGATAATAGGTTTTCCATCCGGATAGTTCCAATGACGTAGTTACATTCTCTGCCGTAATACTTTTCAGAGATCTTCTCAAATTTGAAGAAGTTGAGTGTTTTTTCGTCAAAATAACGTAGGTAAACTTCTATTTCAATGTTATTAGTAAAAGTCAGTTTTGTACCATGAAGGTACTTCTTGTACTCATAACGGTAGTCGTAACGGTTTGCTGAAATATCAGAAATAATAGCCGAACCTGTTGGGTGGCCACCAGCTCCTTTACCCATGAAAAACTGCTTGTCAGAGAAGTTAGCTTCAACCACTACAGCATTGTTTTCATAGTTTACATCATAAAGCAAGCTGTCGGGAGCAATAAACTGAGGAAGCACAAACAAGGCAATCTGGTCGCTGCCTACTTTATTTGAATGGGCTACCAACTTAATCTGGAATCCTTTTTCCTTTGCAAACTTTACATCAAAGCTGTTCAGGTTCAAAATACCGTGATGCAGTACTTCGTCAGGTTTTACAAAAACACCATTTGCGTGTGCCGTAAGAATGATCAGTTTGTACAAGGCGTCAAGCCCAACCAGATCCAGGTGAGAATCTCTTTCTACAAAACCTAAATCCTGAGCCTGTTTGAAAGCAATGTCATAATCCACATTGTCTTTGAAAATTCTTGTCAAAAGATAATTGCATGAACTGCTGTAAATACCACGAACGGCATATAACAATTCATTGTCATAATATTCTTCCAGATTCCTGATGATTGGAATACTTCCACAGGAAGACGCTTCATATAAAAGAGACGAATGGTATTTTTTTTGTAAATGAATCAATTCATCTAAATGCTCAGCCACCATTTTTTTATTGGCAGTCACTACATTCTTGCCTTTTTTAAGAGCTGCAGAAACAATTTCGAAAGCAGCTTCGGCATCGCTGATGACTTCTACAATCAGGTTGATATCAGGATTATCGAGTAAATCGTTTTTGTCGAAAGTAAAATGCTCCATTGGCAGGTCACGGCGTTTCTTCTGATCCTTTACACAGATCTTCGTGATATCGCCGATACCTTTATTTTTATGAAGGATTTCATAAACACCATGGCCAACTACGCCATATCCAAACAATCCTATATTCAGTTTCTTTGTCATAAATCCTGTAGCTTAAGCTTTTGAATGCTTATAAAAATCCTTGATAATTTCAGCAATTGCCTTGAATTCTACAAGGAAACCGTCGTGTCCGTAAAAACTTTCTATTTCCACATACTGACCATTAGGGATCAGTTCTGCTAATAGTTGCTGTTCATTTACCGGAAAAAGGTAATCGCTGCTGATACCTATCACCAATGTTTTCGCTTTAATGGCTGCCAGCGCATTTTTTACACCGCCTCTGTTGCGTCCCACATGGTGACTGTCCATGGCTTTGGTCAGGTACCAGTAAGAGTGCGAATTGAAGCGGGCAATCAATTTGTCGCCCTGGTATTGCTGATAAGAAGAAGCTCTGTAATGGTCTGTTTTCTCAATATCCGTTTCTCCTTGTGTATTGCAGTAAGCGTCATAATTTCTGTAAGAAAGCAAACCTATAGCACGTGCTGCCTTTAATCCGGCCTTTCCTGCTTCCGGATCTTCGTCGGTCCAGGTTGGATCAGCTGCAATGGCCAGTCTTTGAGCTTCGTTGAAAGCAATTCCCCAGGCTGAGTGTTGAGCGTTGGTTGCCATCAGGATTACCCTTTCGAATAAATCCGGTTTGATAATGGCCCACTCCATAGATTGCTGACCTCCAAGGGAGCCGCCAACCAACGTATGAATTTTGTTGAGATCGAGATGTTGACGCAGCAATTCCAGTGCAGCCACCATATCTCGGATGGTTACCTGAGGAAAGTCATAGTAATACGGTTTCCTTGTTTCCGGATTGATATCTGTTGGAGAAGTAGAGCCGTAACAGGATCCGATGACATTGGCACAAATGATGAAATGTTCTTCCTCGTTGTACAGTTTCCCCTTACCAACTAGTCCGTCCCACCATTCGGCAGCGTCCGAATTAGCTGTTAATGCATGACAAATCCAGATGACATTGCTTTTGTCAGTATTCAGTTTCCCTGATGTAGAATAATACAACTGAAAACCGGGCAGTTTACCGCCGTTCTCAAGGGGAAGGTCTTCGTCGTACTTAAATAACTTGTGTTCCAAATTCTTTCAGCAATTTGCGATGAGCTAATAGCAAACAGATGAACCCGGATTTTGGATACAATCTACCTGAAACAAAAAGATGAAATACAGACCAGTAAATGAAAACATTAACTTAACCGCAATTATTTATAGTCACCTTAAAGGTTCAGGAATTGGCACCTTGCCGTGGGGCAGGTTGCCTGAAGATCGTAGAGCCTGTCTCTCCCTTCTATCTGTATAAACAACCACGTTGTTACGGGTTGGAACACAAATGTAAGAGTTTTGGGGAAAAATCACAATATGGTTGTTAGTTGATCGGTGTTGGTTGTTAGGAGGGAGCACTTTCTAACACCTAACAACAATCACCCAACACCTAAAAGATCAATCGCCTTCGCCAACTTCCTGTCTCTCTCAGTAACCGTATTATTGGCATCATGCGTGTAAAGCACAATATCCACTTTGTTGTAAGAGTTTGACCAGTTTGGGTGATGATCCATTTTTTCTGCGATTAACGCCACGCGTGTCATAAAAGCAAAAGCTTCTGAAAAGTTCTTGAACTGAAAGCTCCTGCTGAGTTGGTTATTTTCTTCTTTCCA
>CAZNHL010000095.1:0-11520 GCA_964572965.1 uncultured Bifidobacteriaceae bacterium | reverse complement strand
GCGTCCCTTTCACGGACGAAACACGGGTGCGATTCCCGTACCGACTACCAAAAGCGACAAGTCAAACTTAACAGTTTCTTGTCGCTTATTTTTTTCCACATAACTATCTGACAAGTAACGAAGTAGGCCAAAAACCTCATTCACTCTTTCGGTTCGATAAACATCATTTTTAGCATCATAGTAAATCCCGTCAGGAAACAACAAATACTGAACTCTTTCCTTCAAGCTATAGCTACCTAACTCCCACATTTTATGAACGTTAGTTGCCAATTTCACAATAGCTTTGATATGATTCTTAAGGTTCGATAAATCAAAACCACTTTTCTGGGTTTCCTTGATAATAGTATCTTTTTCAGCCTTGTATTTCAGGCTGAATTTCTCATATAGCCCCTTATCTATATCTCCTAAAATAAACTTCTCTTGCAACAACTCTATTTTACTTTCTACCTCTTCCAACTGCTTTTCCAGCATTGATTTATTCTCTATAGCGGAACGATTCAACTCATTAAATACACTAATCATTGAGTCTTCCAGTTCAGGAATCAGATCAGTGTCTATTGAATAGCTTTCTAACATATTACTAAACAGCCTGTGTAATGCTTTTGCACTTCTATTACATTTACATCCTATTTTATTGCACTTGTAATAATAAAGGTCTTTCTTCTTCACCAGGTAACCTGTAAAGGATGTACCACACTCCTGACATTTTACAAAGCGCTTCAGAGGAAGATTTATATTTTCATTTTGGTGCTTATAATGTTGTGAATTTTCAGACAACACATCATTAGCCTTTAAAAAAAGCTCTCGGGAAACAAGTTTTTCATGCTTCCCTTCAACAACCTGACCATCAAGGCTAGTATGAACGATCAAACCACAATAAAACGGGTTACGGAAGACTTTAGACATTTGCTGTGGAGAGAGTTTTAGCCCATAGCCCGCAAGTTTACTGATGATTTCTTTACTTGTTAATCTTTGTTCCGCTTTCCAGTGAAATGCTTTTCTTAATAGCTTGCCGGTTTCATTGATAACAAGAGGTGAATCACTGCTCTTTCCTTTCCCGTTTGATTCATATCCCATAGGGTAATTAGTAGTCCAAAGACCTTTCAATAAACGCTCTTTTGTCCCTGCAATGCACTTTTCTTTTCTCAAATCATTGTCATATTGAGAGAAAATAAACTGGATATTCTGTTGGAATGTCCCCGAAGCGGTTTTAGTATCTGTAGGCTGTGTAACTGACAAGACAGAAATACCTTCTTTTTTTAGTTCATTGGCAATATAGATAGCATTAGCCCCTGACCTTGAAAAGCGATCAACTGAATAAACAATGATGTAAGAAATCTTCTCTTTACTCTTCCTTACAAAATCCAGCATTTTGTTAAACTCCTTTCTTTCATCGGTTTTGGCACTCTCATAAGTACCACCAAATTTGCCAAGTACAGCAAATTTGTTTTGGGCAGCCAGCTGGATACAAGCTTTTAACTGTGTTTCAAGACTCTGATTATTATCTGCCTGCTCTTTTGTAGAGACGCGTGTATAAATCACACTATTAAAGCTTGATTGTGATTTTTCTTTTGATTTTCTCCCTTTAGAAAATTGCTCAAAGATCGTCAATGAATCGTCCATGCTCTTGGTCCGGTATTTCTTTTAGTAATTCACAAGTCATAAAGGCAAATTGCCTCAATATATCGATCACCTGCTGTGCCTGATCGTCGGTTAGATGCTTATATTTTTCCTTAGCTTTTATTCTTTCTATTGTTACTGGTTTGTAAGGTGTTCTTTTTTCTCCCATTGGTATTAGCCATTGGGATGCTTTCCCGAGTAAGGGTCATTGCACCATTTAAGTAATTTCCTGCTTCTACAGGCATTTTATTAGTCAAACATTACTTTGACTGTATTCTGGATTTTCGTAACCATTCCTTTATGGGTTTTGACTACAATATCTTGATATGCCCCTTCCGAGAGTACATCAACAATTTTGCGCCTGGTATCCTGTTGTTTGGTAAGTTCCAGGCTTTTCATTTTACTGTTCTTGAAATTAATTGTAATGCTTTCATACTTCCCTGAAGCAATATGCTCAAGCAGATACTTTTCTTCTTCACCTAACATATTAAGTTTGGGCAGGTAAATATCCAATTTCGGATCTGATAGGAAATTATTGATTATCCTATTGACAGAAACATAAGCGTGGCTATCCAACATTTTCTTTGATAGTTCTTCTGAGGTATAGTACTCCTTTTTATGCTCATACCAGATCAAATTATTCCCATCCGGATAAACAACCACCGCTACAAGTTCTTTTTTGAGTATTACCTCTACTATCATTAAAGCCAATACACTTACTTCACCCGCATATTCATGACTACTTAAATCATTATTCAATTTACTTTTCACCTCTTCATCAGGAAGCTTCTCCACCAGGTCCGGACGCTGCCTGAGCGCTTCTGCCAGCCAATCAAATGAGACCTTTTGGTGTAAAGTATTTTTCACATGTTGTATGGCTGATAATGAAACCCCTATTTGCCGTAGTTCACTGATCATTTTAAGCCATACAAAGTCTACAAAACTGTATTTACGCCACTCGGATTCATTTTCCCGGTTTAATCCGAGTAAACCCTGCCTATCCCAATGGATTACATTCCGATAGGGTAAATTAATTTCTTTAATAAAGAATAAAGGAGTAGTAAGCCGTTCGTACAATTCAACGACACTTTCAAGGTTGGATGAACCATAGTATTTATCTAAAGAAAAAATGCTTTTCATATTAATCTGTATGAGTGTTCAATATTATACATTAATGTATAATTATACAAATTTAAAATGAATACTATTTATCATAATTAAAACCATGAAAATAAAAAAGCCTGTCCAATCAGACAGGCTTTAAACTACTTAATGGCAATTCTTCTTATTTTAATATTTCTATTAATTGTTCGGACAATATAGATAACGCAACAGGTATTATCACAATCAAGAATATCTGAATAACAATGTTTCTCTTGACTACCTGAGTCTGTAAATGAACCGGGCCGGTTTGAATTTCTAATTCTGGCCATAACGTTTCCAATTGAGCCCCTAACCTAAAAACCCCTATTGCGAATAAAGCAGGTGGCCCAAACTGTAATAACAATTTCGAAAAGCCTGCGTCTGGTAATTTTTCAAACCGCTTCAGAAAGAAAATAAACACTCCAAAACAAAGAACAACACCGACAAACTGAATCCACTGCCAGTAAGGCAAAAGTTTAACTGGTTGACTTTGGCAAATACTTATAACTTCAGTTAGGCGGCTCATTACACCATTAACCCAATTAGAATCATCCCCTCCTACAGAAATGTAACTATCTGCCTCTTCTTGTTTTATTGAATGAACGATATTTACTTCAATACTCTTGGAATAATCGATGGTATTGAACCGTATCGCCACTTTCTGAATCACTTTCCTGTCAACGATAAGCTCTTGATCAAAAATCCCTGCAGATTGGCTTTCAAAAGACGAACCATCAACTGCATCAACAGAATAATAAACAACAACTTTGCTCTCGCCAGATTCTTGCTTGCTGGCCTTCACTTCATGTTCAATGATATTGGCCAGATCCCGCAATGTCTGGACAGTAATTCGTTTATTTTCAATTATAAATTTCCGTTTTTCCCTGATTGAATTTACCATATGCTAAAAATCACTTTTAATAAGCGTACTATTTTATAAAATGCTAAAGTTCAACTTAATTCTAACTATTTCCAATTCACTTTTAACTCATTTTCAACCCCATTTTAACTATACTTTAATCTTCAAAGAAATTTATTGCCCCTTTTACACCATACCGGTTCTTATAAATCCGAACCATTCCATTATCCACCTCTCCCGCCACCTCGACTTCATGCTCCCACTCCTTGCCACCTTTAAACTTGCCGTCTTTGGTAGTTTGTAATATGAGTATAAAAGCTGTTTCAGGACTTTCCTCTCGCATAACTTTGTATTCATCCAATCCGACACCCAAATCAGTAATAGAATCCAGTATAACAAACTGATAGGCGCTCAATTCTACAGGAAGGTTTTTCAGGTTTTTGAATATATGAAAATTGGAAGGAAATGAAGGCAGTTTTTGTGTCTTATCAGTCAATGGGGAAGAATTGTATTCTTCTCCGCTGATATATAATACATCACCAAAGTTGGTTGCAAGGTAATGCCCAAACAAAAGCAGCAAGGTCGTTTTCCCTGATCCCGGCTGGCCAAATAGCATCATGTCAAAATTAGGAGCCGGTTGCCCCATAAGTTCAGCCCACTTGCCCGTAAAATTAAGTTTTTTAAACTCCATAGAAGCAACTTCTCCTACAGTCATAATCCCGTTCAATGCTTTCTTTGACTTCAGTAAACCTTTATGATGAGAACAAGCTCCTCGGCCGGAATCAGAATACTTTTTAGACTTACACCGTCTTAATTCTTTTCCATTAGTATTATAGATTATTCCCAGATTACAATAGCAGCCCTTTAAAACTCCTTTCAGGCCATTCAACTCCTGAGCAGACACAGAGAGCTTACCCGATTTGTACCGCTTCAAATGCTCAACAATATCTTTTACTTTATCAGCATAGGGGTCTTCAGTATCAATGTTAGCTTTATTCAATGCTTTTTTAAAGGCTTCGAACTTATCAGCTTCCAGCTCCTTTCCCTGCATCCCGATAAAACGTTTAATAATCCCCACGGACTTATAAACAGCCTCTCCACCGGCAATACCAACATACCTGGCCAGGTCTTTATCGTTGATTTCAATCTGGACATCATTATCGCTGCTTCGGTTATTGTAGACTTTGACAAGCTTATCCTGGATAGTTAAGATATCCTTAGCATAAGCAGATGTTTTCTTTATTTGTTTTTGAATAATAGCCCGCTGAAGGGATTTAATAAAAGACAGGACGGTACCAATCGGCTTTAGCTTACGATGGAAACCGATAAATCTTTTGATGAATTTAACTTCTTCATCCAGAGCTTCAACATTCTTGATACTTACAGGTTCTTTAGGAGCATTTTTAATCTTAATTGATTTAGACTGTTTAGCTCCTTTAATCTTCTGAGCATACTTAATTAACTCTTCAAGATCAATGTTAAGCTTATCTAACAATTTAAGTTTATCCGGAGGTAATTTGCCTTTTTGCAGGGCAAGCAAAGCATGTGATGAAAGCTGGTTATAGAAATCTTTAATAATAGAATACTTGTTGTCTTTCCTGTAACTGATATACTCATTAAGCTTATCCAAGTATAGGTCTATCGCCTCCCGGATATCATTATCTTCATTATAGAACTCAACTGACTCAAGAAAAAACTCATGGCCTTCCTTGAGGCTTGGGGGCCAGCTATTTATATCCTGGCTTTCAATGGTCTGCTGATAGTTTGATAAAGTTAACATTTGACTAAGTGTTTTAGTCAAATGTTAAAGCAAAGCAGAAACGACTTGGGATTTAAAGGCTGTTAGGATATTTTGACGGCCTTTAGAAACACGCTTTGAGAGAAATTATTTATTGTACAGAAATTGAGTCAACTTTTTTAATTGTGTATCATTAAGGTCCTTCAATGATTTTATCGGAGTTTTTAAAGCTAGTTTTTCAAACGCAAATCTATATAAATCCACTTTTTCCTCTAGTCCTACCTTTTTGGCTATGGTATAAATAGAAGTGTAATTTTGTTTTCTCCACTCCTCGTTGTTATTTTTTCTTAGAATTGGCCGGTGTTGAGTTACAATTTTATATTGTAACCACTGAAGCACATCTTCATATTTCGATTTTGGAATGAGAGTATATTTTGTATACTTAAACTTGTTTTTTAAATCAGTCCATGTTTTTCTATAAAAAATAGATTTTTCCTGACTTGTTTTAAAGCGCCCTGCCTTATCATGAATATCTACTATCTCGTTAACTTTATCCAAAATGGCCTTAGCTTCTGAATCAGTTATATGTAGCATAGGATCATATATAACCTCTGTTTTGGTAACGTGTTTGGCAGTATTAATTATCTGGCCATTATTAATGGCAACCTGTTGGATATTTTTGCCATTTGCTTTCTGATCGATCTTTATAGAATCATTATTATTACTTCGAGACATCCTAGCCTCATACATTTCTTTAATATCAGATGGTTTTGCTGCAAAAATTGAAGTACCCTTCCGAATATATGGTATGGACTTTTTATCAGCTATTACATAATAAGGTTTATCTATACCTTCTGCAATTTGAATAACAATCACATGTTTTTTAACTTCGTCATCAAGAGGTATAAGCTCTATTTTGTAGCTTATAGTTTTATCAACTAAATCATTCAGAACATTACTTATCCAGTCTTCTATTTTCTGAGATGCAACCAATGCTTCTGTTCCACAAATCTCTCTTGCTTTTTCATCTACTCCAATTATAATGTATCCCCCTTTTGAATTAGCAAATGAAACAACATCTTTAGCAAATTCTTTGCTTTCAGGTTTGCCATTTTTGTCAAGACTAACTTCTCTTTTAAGCTCTAAAAATTGACTTTCGTTTAACTGATTAGTATAAAAAAGCTCATTTAACTCAATTATTGTTAATTGTTCTATTTCCTTAGTGATCATGTATTCTTAAATCTGGATAACAGTGATAAAAATACTAAATCTTCAAAAGCAATGATCAACAACTTGTTAAAAAGATTAATATTATTTTTCCATTTTCAACTTAATAGAAAATGCTTTTGCCTTAGCTTTCTGAAGCCTCAACCGCCTTGCTTTATCATCAATCGGTTGAGGCTTTTCTATTTCAGGCAATATACAATTGTCACTACTCACATCTGTTGCCCGATAGCTAAGCAGGTAATTTAAATCGGTAAACTCTTTTGCCCTGGTTTCGGGCAATTCTCCACGCACGGCCAACTTATCTTTCTTGACTTTTGTGTCATTATAAACTTTGTCATAATACTCAGGAGTTGAAAGCTCTTCGTATTCTGCGATGATCCTTTCCTTATCCTTTTTAATGCTTTCAATTATGTCCTGCATATTGTCATGAATGCTGTAGCCTTTCTGTTTCAGGATAGTGTCTTCTGCTTTTCTTACTTCTGACAAATACATTTTAAAATCACTAAAAATGGAGTATTCTGACTTGCGCTCTTCTATTTCTTCCTGTATCTGAGCAAAAGTTCTCCCTAAACGCAGCATTTCTTTGTCTTCCTGGACAGCACCTGACAAAAACTGATTTACTTGTTCAACATATGTATTGACTCTTGATAAGAAGGAGGCCTGGCTCTCTTTGGTTTTGGTTTTCCACCACTGTTTTTGGATATACTCTAAGCCTCCTGAAAGAAATTGATCTGTATAATATTTCTGAAAGCTGCTCAATGTATCTTTGCAGCGCCGACGTAATTCAAGGAATTTACGAAGCTTAATATCGAACCGGGACATTGTATCCAGCTGGCCTTCGACAACTACCTGTTTTCTCCGAATTTCACGGCGTTCTTTCTCTATCAGAATATTGACAATTGCATCAATGTTCGTAAACAATGCAAACTTAACCTCTTCTGGATCAATACTTTCAAGATCTATCACATTTTCTGAACCTCCCCTATACCAAAGGTCATTAATCCGGCTTGTCTTTTCCTCTAGTTTCTGGAATACAAAAACATCCATCGAGTCCTGTACCAAAGGCATCACGACTCTTACATAGCCAAACTCATTTCCCTGTCTCCAGATACGCCCCTCCAATTGCTTTACATCTGTCGGGTTCCAGTCTGGATAACAGTTATAAAGTACTGTTCCTTTCTTCTGCAGGTCTATCCCTTCACGGATACTGGCGGTACCTATAATGATTTTACAAATGCCTTCCAAGAAAGCTTCCTTGATAGTTTCTTTCTTTTCAAGGCTCATCCCTGAAGTAATGATTTCAACTTCATCAACGGTATCTTTATTGAATTTCACTTTTTGGATGAAACCAATCTCCTTTTCGAGGTACTCTTTGATGTATTTAAAGTAATCTTTACCTCTGTTGATATAAACCACCTGGCCGGACACCGGCTCATTTCTTTGTTCATGCCACTGTTTGACAGTACGGATACATTCTGCTACATATTTCAGTTTAGGGGACTGGTCTACGAACTCCTTGTAGTCTTCAGGAGGAGAGCTGTATTTATATAAGAAAGGGGATACTGCATTGTCCAGGGATTGAGAAAGTGCACGCATAATATTGCCATCTCCCGGTCTTGCCGACCTCGCCAGTTCTACAATTTCTTCCTGGTTCGCTTTCTGTTCAGGAGTCATTTCAAGGTAAGTCAGGACTTGTTTCTCTCTCTCCAGTCTTCGTATTACCCCTGAGCTATCCCGTGAATGTATCCGTGGCAAGTTGATTTTACATGGCCTCTTTACACCGGCATCTTCCCCTGTTTTATAAGCAATATGATTAAAAATGAGCTGCTGTAGTACAATCCTGTTGTTGAAGGATTTAACTACGTGCTGCTCTCTTATTGTATCGTCATAACTGTTCACGTATTCCAATGTTTGTAAAACAAAGGACTCCATAAAACGCTGTACATTGCTCAGGCCGTTTTGCTTCATATAGTTGTAAGCAACCAGGGAAAGCATGGAATAAATCTCCAAAGGGCTATTAGTAAAAGGCGTTGCTGTAAGCAGCATTACATTCCTCCCAAATCTCCGCTGGATATAATTGCAATGAAAGAAGGCTTTGACGGCCCTGCCTGACTGGCTACCTGTGATCTTGAATCGTTTTACGCCATCGTCACCGGCAAGCACATTATCAAATACATTCTTGTAGTTATGGGCTTCATCAATCACAATATAATCAAAGCCTAGTTTGTCAATATCAACAATAGTACCCTTATTACCCTCCCCCAGCATCTCGCGGTATTTCTGGTTCCTTTTTTCAATATCCCGTGCGGTAAGGTTTGCTACATCCTGCTGGTTCAGGATAAAAGACAAATCTTCGAAAAGGGTGTCGAATACTTGTTTACTAAAACCAATTTTACCAAAACCTTCATAGGTTAAAACGGTAATAGTTTTAGCATCTACTTGCTTGTCCAGCTTGATTTTATTTTGGATTGCTACTCCCAGATTATACCATTCATTAACTTTATAACCGGTATTAGATAGTACTCCAGGCACAAATTGTTTGGTTTTATCATCGTTGTAGCCAATAATTTCTCTTACCCATTTAGCATAAGTAGGATTGGGTACAACGATGAGCGGCCTTTGGCATTTGCCGGAATGCAGGTTATTGGCAAGGGTAATGATTGCTGACATAGTTTTACCTACTCCGACATCATAAGCAATAATTCCCGAACGGGCAATTTCCATGAAAGCAATAGCTTCACGCTGCGCCGGTGAAAAACGTAGTACGCCTGTCTTAAACATTGCAGAGCAGGTAAAACCTACAGGGACTTTATTGTACGGAATAGCGGAGTGGCCATTGAACATACGGTTCCAGGCAAAGTCTATTTTCTGTTGATCATCAAACTCTATTGCTTCATAAAGAAACCGGGTAAACAAAGCTTCTGCTTCAAGCATCCCATATTTTTCAATCCCGGACTTCTCCTCTTCTGTAAGTTGTTTTGACAGGTTGTCTCCATCCAGATAGTATTTGATGATTTCGTAGGGGCTTAAATTTGTAAATACTGTTTTGTCCAGGCTTTTAAGCCATTCTTTGAATACCTCGAACAAACTCTTTGATTCTGTCAGCTCTATCCCTGTTTCTTCTTTTAAGAAACGAACATGGAATTTCCTTGAAAACTGAGAGATAGCAAGGATTTTGGGCCGTTGATTAGGATCGGGGTTTAACACAGAAAGCATCTTTGGCCTTACTCCTCCTTTATCAATAGAATGCACTACAAGGTTATACTGCCTGTCATATGTTTCTTGTCCATAGGTTGAAATAATACGGTGTTTATCGGACTGCAATTGAAGTTCTCGGTCATACATATTACCATAAGCATAAATCGGGTATGGCAATAAATAGCTATTCATGTAAAACAGGATGCCGGCTTTTACATAACCCGCCAAGACTTCATTATTGATACTGGCATTATGAACTATCAAGTCAACATCTTTCTCTTTGACATAGATCAATGCATCAGCAGGTAAGCCGTTACCTGTGTTCTGATCAGTTTTAATGATGAGATAATTGGCTTTATCATACTCATGTTTTTTACCTGTTGCTGTACCTACATAAGTACCTGGTTGTAGATGCGCTATATCACGAAAATGATTATCCTTAACTATGGCCAGCTCCCCATTCATTTCACTTTGGCTTTTAACAGAAGCCGTGGTTTTCAAGTCTTGTGCCAGCCTGAGGTAATACTTATTCCAACCCTGCATTTTTTCACCTTGCCCTTGTTGATACCACACCCAAGCCCTGATCTCATCTTCAGTGATACCGTTATTGTATAACCTCACAACTTCTTCAAATGTCAGGCTGTCGGTTGGTTCATAGTATCTATCATCTTTTAGCAGCTTTTCTACAACACTCAAGTTTTTATTAATGGCGTCTGTTGTCACTTCTCCCAAAGCCCCCAATTCTTCAATAGCATCCAATCCATCTAAGCCCTGAAACCCCACATACCATTCCTTTGTATCCTGCAGGTGATATTTAACCTGAACAGCTTTTGCTTTAATTTTAGCCAGTTTTATATGCCTTGGGGACTTAATTATGGTTTGGGTAGTTTTCCTGATAGCCTTAATGATATCTTCTTTTGTCCCTTTGATACGGACAGGAAATTCTTTGGAACTTGTCACCTCTTCCCTACCACATACTTTGCTCGGGTACATCATAAACCATGTGTTGTAGCGGGATAGCTCTTCAAAAGTTAATGGTTCATCAGAAAGTCCTTCACTATGCAAGATTTGATTGATTTCATCCTGGTATGAGCCTTCTCCCCAAATGACACCATTGCGAAGAAGCTTACATTCTTTCTCCCTTATTTTTTCTTTGGTGAGTTCATGTATCCGGTCTTCAATAAAACGGATACGCGCTCTGTAATAAGCTGGTGATTTCATGGCTTTATTTTTCGTTTTTGAAAAAATGGAAGAATCCTGCCTGTTACCGCCCTCACTACGGGTACACTTACTGCATTACCCATCAATTTGTATCGTTGGGTATCGGAAAGCTCTACTCTTTTACCCTTTACAATTCCAAACCTTGTCCAGTTGTCGGGAAAGCCTTGCAAGCGTTCGCATTCCAGAGGTGTCAGCCTTCGAATACTGACACCATTATTATCGTAAATCTTTGTAGGATTATTGGTTGACTGGCATGGGGCTACCCCATCGAGATGATATATCCTGCTAGCCTGCGAATTATGTTTCTTACCAGATACATCGTATTGGTCATAACTTGCCAGCAGGTTGTCTTTGTGATTGGCTGTGGTGATGGTCCCTGTAAGCCCATCTGTTCGTTCTTTTAATTGCTTTTGAGCAAATGGGTTATAGTCTTTCCCTTTCTTAAGATTCTTTTTACGTATGGCTTTTGCTTCTTCTGTCCTTTCTTTTTTAAGGGGTGTCCATTTGGTATTTA
>CAZNHL010000094.1:0-11999 GCA_964572965.1 uncultured Bifidobacteriaceae bacterium | reverse complement strand
ACCAAAATCTGCCCATGAGTATGAGAAATTGTGGACAAAGGAAGGGTCTCCTCTGAAAGTAAATGGTTATGCACTGGTAGACAAACTTCAGGAAGTACTTGGCAGTGACTACAAGGTGGTTCTGGGAATGCGTTATCAATCGCCTTCTATTCCTGATGCTTTGAAAGAGTTTGAAGGGAAAGGTTTTGAGAGAATTATTATCCTTCCACTTTATCCGCAGTACGCATCTGCCAGCACGGGTTCAACTTTTGAAGCTGTAATGGATGGGATGAAGAAATGGGAAGTGGTGCCGGATGTTCATTTTATCTCAAGATTCCAGGCTGATACCGGTTTCATAAAGGCATTCGCTGCTATTGGAAAAGAATACCTTGATAAAGGTAATTATGACCATGTGATGTTTAGCTACCATGGTTTGCCTGAACGACAGATCAAAAAAGGATCAGTAAATAACTATTGCCAGTTGGGTAAGTGTTGCGAAGTGAGCTCTTCGAACAATACACATTGTTACAGAGCTAATTGTTTTAGCACAACCCGTGAACTGGTAAAAGCTTTAGATATAAAAGAAGGTGATTATACTGTTTGTTTCCAGAGCCGCTTAGGAAGTACTCCGTGGATCAAACCGTATACTGACGAGAAAATAAAGGAACTGGCAGCGGCCGGTAAAAAGCGTGTGCTGGCATTTTCACCGGCATTCATTTCAGATTGCCTTGAAACCACAGTAGAAGTTGGCGAAACTTACCGGGACGACTTCAAGGCTTTGGGCGGTGAAGAGTGGACATTGGTAGAAAGCCTGAATACACATCCGCTTTGGGTGGAAGCATTGAAGAATATGATCGTGAAGCAGGGCTAATGGCAACGATTGTCCTGGTAACCGAGATATTAGCGCCAAAGCAACGCTGTTTTGATTTATCAAGAAGCATAGATTTGCATAAGATTTCAACTGCGGAGTCAGAAGAAGAGGCTATTGCGGGAGTTACCAGTGGGTTGATCGGTTTGAATGAGACTGTAACATGGCGGGCCAGACATTTCGGTATCTGGTTTGAACTAACATCGAAGATCACAGCTTTTCAGTCGCCTGATTATTTTATTGATGAAATGCACAAAGGGATTTTTAAGTCCTTTATTCATAAGCACGAATTTATTTCAGAAGGAGAGAAGACAATCATGAAGGATGAATTCGCTTTTGAATCTCCTTTAGGTTTGTTAGGAAAACTGGCTAATAAATTGGTGCTGAAACAATATTTAACCAAATTCCTTTTAGAGCGAAACCGGATTATTAAAGAATACGCCGAAGGAGAAAATTGGAAACAGCTAATTTAATTTTTAAATAAATAATGAAATCGTACAGACGCGATTAATCGCGTCTCTCCATGATACACTATACCACGCACATGAAACAAATTATCCAAAACCTTAAAACAGGAGAAACCATATTGGAAGAAGTGCCGGCACCACAGGTGAAAAAAGGCCATGTGCTGATTAAAACACATCGTACATTGGTTTCTTTAGGTACTGAAAAAATGCTGGTAGAATTTGGTAAGTCAAGTTTGATTGCCAAAGCCCGTCAACAGCCTGATAAAGTAAAACAGGTTTTGGATAAAGTGAAGTCGGATGGTTTGATTCCGACGATGGAAGCCGTTTTCAAGCGTCTGGAAGAACCGTTGCCATTAGGCTATTGCAATGCAGGAGAGGTACTGGCAGTAGGTGAGGGCGTAACCGATTTCCGTGTGGGCGACCGAGTAGTTTCAAACGGCCAGCATGCAGAGGTTGTTTGTGTTCCTAAAAACCTGGTAGCACTGATTCCTGCTAATGTGAGTTATGAAGAAGCTGCCTTCACAGTAATCGGTTCAATCGGTTTGCAGGGTATTCGCTTGGCTAACCCTACTTTCGGAGAAACGGTAGTTGTTTCCGGTTTAGGTTTGATCGGTTTAATGACTGCCGAATTATTGAAAGCAAATGGCTGTAATGTCATTGGTTATGATTTTGATCAGGCGAAAGTTGATCTGGCAAACAGTAAAGGTATCAAAGCCTTTAACTTAGCAACAGGTACAGACCCTGTTAAAACGGCTTTAGAACTAACCAATGGTGTTGGAGTGGATGCGGTAATTATTACAGCTTCAACAAAAAGTAATGATCTGATTTCACAGGCTGCTAAAATGAGCCGTAAGCGTGGCCGTATTATATTGGTAGGAGTAATCGGTCTGGATATCAGCCGAGCTGATTTCTATGAGAAAGAATTAAGCTTCCAGGTTTCATGCTCTTATGGCCCTGGTCGTTATGATGAAGAGTACGAGCGCAGAGGTCAGGATTACCCATTGCCGTTTGTCCGTTGGACAGAGAATCGCAATTTCCAGGCAATTTTGAATGCGATTGCAGTTGGAACGGTTGACGTGAAACCATTGATCACAGAAGTGGTTGAGTTAAACGACTATTTGAAAATCTATGGAGAAATGGGCGCTAACAATGCCATTGCCTCCATTCTGAAATATGACACAACTATCGAACATAAAACTTCGGTAGCAATTCCGCAGAAAGTAGCTGCGCCGTCTAAAGGAAGTATGGCGATTATCGGTGCAGGTAACTTTACAAAGATGACGATGTTGCCAATCCTGGCAAAACTGAAATCACCAATCAAATACATAGTAAGCGACAGTGGTGTTTCGGGGACTTTCCTGGCTAAGAAATATGGTGTTGGTGTAAGTTCAACTAACTATGATGATGTGCTGAGCGATGCTTCTGTTGATGCCGTGGTAATAACAACGCGTCACAACCTGCATGCTGAAATGGCAATCAAGGCTTTAAAAGCTGATAAGCATATTTTCGTTGAAAAACCTTTGGCTTTAAATGAGGCTGAATTGGATCAGATCATCGATACTTTCAAAACTACAGGAAAATCTGTGATGGTTGGTTTTAACCGTCGTTTTGCCCCATTCTCTCAGAAAGCTAAAAAACTGGTTGGTTCTTCGGCAGAGCCAATGAACATCGTGATCAATGCCAATGCCGGAGCTATTCCTGCAAACCACTGGACGCAGCACATGACTACAGGTGGCGGACGTATTATTGGTGAAGCATGTCATTTTATTGACCTGATTACTTTCTATGCAGGAAGTCCTGTGAAAGAAGTGTACGCCACGGCAATGGGAGCAAATCCGTCAGAAAACAGCGACAATGTTTCCATCATCATTAAGTTGGTAAACGGCTCACAAGGTGTGGTGAATTACTTTGCCAATGGAAGCAAAGCCTACAGTAAGGAGCGTATCGAAATCTATTCAGAAGGAAGAACCCTGATCATTGACAATTTTAGAAAAATAGAAGGCTTTGGCTTCAAAGGATTCAGCAAAGAGTCAGGCAGCCAGGACAAAGGCCATGCAGCACAATTTACGGCTTATAACAAGTTCCTTGCAGAGGGCGGCAAATCGATCATTTCATTTGACGAAATTATCAATTCGACCAAAGCAAGCTTCGCTGCAGTGAAGTCGTTTATGACGGGAGAGAAAGTTGTTTTGTAAATCGCAGTAGCTATGAGTGATGTTATTAAGTCTATTCAGGATACAATACATGAGAGAATAAAAAACCCTTTCGCTGGTACATTCTTAATTTCCTGGGTTCTAATAAATTGGAAGCTTGTTTTTTCGGTTTTTAATTTTGATTCAACCTCTTCAAGATATAGTAGGTTGTCTGTAATAGAGCTTTATATTAATACGGCTGGATATTATGATCTACTTATACATCCATTTTGGGCCACTATAGTAGCTATAATAGTTTATCAAATTGCGTCACATTTTTCACTCGCGATTTTCGCTTTTTTTGAAAAGAGAATTACTCCATGGGTTTATAAAAAAGTCGATAATAGTAAACTTGAAACAAAGGAGAATTATAATCGGATCGCTCGGATGAATTCTGTTTTGAGAGAAGAAAATGAAAAGTGGGAAAAAGATGTAAGGGAAAATATGGATGATATTAAGCGACTGACTAGAATTAGTGATGAATATGAAATACTAAAGGTCGAAAGTCAGGCTGTCAATTTGGAATTAGTGAGTGTCAAATCTAGAATAGAGGCTCAATCATTAGATATTGCCTATAAGTTTGCCGGTATTTGGAAAAACAGTTATAAGCATCCAGGAATGGTATGGCAGTCAGAAACTTTTAGAATAACAGAGAGATTGGAGTATGTCGTGCAGAAAGGGACAGATCCTAAATTTGATGGTGTTAAATTCAGGATAGCCAATGTGAAGTATTTTGAAGAGCACAAAAAATTATCTTTTACTAAAACAAACGACGGCAGAACTGCAACAATAGAGTTGTTATTGGTGAATGATAAGCTTGCTGTAGGTTTTGAAGATGAAAATGTTCAAATAAGTTTTGAGAGAATGGGGAATTAATGATTGTCAAACGCCCAATACTTGTCAATAATTCTTTTGCTCTCCTTGAAATCTATTTCCCTTGAATTTTCGGCACACCAATTCTTTTCAAGGTAGCATTAGCTTTTGCTAATTTTTCAGGAAACAATACTGTGTCTTTAAGTTGATTCAATGAATCATCAATAACCACAATTGGTGCTTTCCTTTTATTTAGTTTTTCGATGCTCATGGCTTAGTTATTATCAATTTTCCTTTTTACAACAAACCCGTTGTAATCTATTCCTTTCTGAAACACAACCCAACTGTCACTAAGTTCGCCAAAAATTTCAAAATCCTTTTCTACTTCATGGAAATATTTTGAAATCCCCATTCTGTATAAACGGGTTCTTGAAGGGGTGCTTCCTGTTGCATATACCCAAGCGTCAGGGTATTTCTCAGTAAAAGCATATACGGCAGCCACAATAGTTGCCAATACTTTTTCTGTATCCTGGTTATTGCTTACTACTTTGTCATTTATTTTACCCGTTGAAATATCTTTGTCGCCAAAAGCCAGGTTGTAAAATTGATGAAGGTTCGTTTCTTTAAATTCTATAAGTTTTGAAATGCTTCCTTTAGGCCCTACACTGGTAAAGTCAAAAACAATCAAGTCTCGGTCTGCTTTTAACGGGTATTTTGGTTGAATCATTTTGCATGCTGATAAATTATCAATTTAGAGTATAAGTTTTAACCATGGCATGCAATAATACCCAAAAGAGTACACGAGAAAGGTTTGATATTATTTTTAACTTGCAGCATGCTTACCAAACTCAAAAATGCTTTCAATCTGGCCCGAAATATGGGGCCTCGCTATATCATTTTCAGAACAGGTTATGAACTGAAAATGCGAGCGGGTTTATTGAAGGCAGCTTATCCGACCACTTATCAGGAGAAACAATTCATTACTTTAGAAAATTGGAAGAAAGCTGAACAACAATTCTTTTTTGAATCGAAAGAGACTATTGCAGCATTCCCTTTAGCTGAGATTGATAAGCCAATACTGAAGGAAGAATACGATAACTATACACAAGGCAGGATCAAGTTTTTCAATGCTTTTTACCTCGATCTTGGGAAAAACTATGACTGGGTTACCAACCCTGATACTGGCAAAGCTTTCGACATCAAAAAACACTGGACTGAAATTAAAGACCTTGATCCTGTACTGGGAGACATCAAGTATGTATGGGAGAAGTCCAGATTCTCGTTTCTGTATACCTTAATCCGTTACGACAAGCATTTTGGTGTTGATTGTGCAAATCAGGTTTTTGCTGAGATCATTGACTGGATCGATAAAAATCCGCTCAATTCTGGCCCTAATTATAAGTGCAGCCAGGAGACTTCATTACGTATTCTCAACTGGACTTTCGCTCTACATTATTATAAAAATGCTCCGCAGCTGACTGAAGCTATTTTTCAGAAAATCACCAATTCGATTTACTGGCAAACAAAGCATGTGGAAGCGAATATTAACTTTTCCCGCATTGCCGTAAGGAACAATCACGCCATTACGGAAACACTTTGTTTGTACCTGATAGGGTTGTTATATCCTGCTTTTCCGGACAGTACGAAATGGAAGAACATGGGCAAGGCTTATTTTGAGGAGGAGGTTTTATACCAAATCTACGAAGACGGGTCTTACCTGCAGTTCTCCATGAACTATCATCGTGTGGTCGTGCAATTATTGACCTGGGCATTGGTATTGGCAGAGAAAAATAAAGAGACTTTCAATCCGCAGGTTTATAGCAGAGCGCAGATGTCTGCCAAGCTTTTGTATAAGCATCAGGATCTTAAAACAGGCCAATTGCCGAACTATGGCGCTAATGACGGTGCTTTGTTCTTTAAACTGAGCAGTAATAGCTACAGAGATTATAAACCACAACTGAATGCTCTCTATTATGCTTTGAACAAATCGTGCCGTTACGAAGCAGGTAACTGGGACGAAGATTTGGTTTGGTACGGCGCAGAAGGTATTGAAGCATTGCCAAGAACATTTGACACTTGCAATTGCGATGAACCTGTTAACCGTTTTGAAAAGGGCGGTTTCTATGTGTTGCGTGATGAAAATGCTTTTGCTTTCATCCGTTGCGGCTCTTACAAAGACCGCCCTTCGCAAGCTGATAACCTTCATCTGGATATCTGGGCTGATGGTGTTAATATACTGCGTGATTCAGGCTCTTATAAGTACAATAGTACACCTGATGATATTCGTTACTTTATGGGGACGGCGTCTCATAATACCTTAATGCTTGGCAACTATGATCAGATGCAGAAAGGCGGACGATTTATCTGGTATAAGTGGAGCAGTGCAGTAAAAGCAAAAGCCTTACAGGATATTGCCGAACTGACTTTTGAAGGGAAAATTCATGCTTACAAACATGTAGCGCCTAGTATTTTCCATACGCGAAAGGTAACGCATTATACAGAAGCTTATCGTTGGTTGGTGGAAGATAGTTTGGATTCAGGAAATTCAGAAATGGTAAAAGTGTTGCCCAAAAAACAAATCTGGAACCTTCATCCTGATTTTGAAAAATTAGGTTTTACAATAAAAGTATGGGATGCAGAGGGGAAAGAGCTTTTTCCTGAAAAGCAGCAAACCTGGTATTCGGGTTTCTATGGACAGAAAGAACAATCTGAACAATGGGTTTTTGAAACCTTTGGAGATAAAATAAAAACAGAGATCGGCAGAAAATAGTCAATACGATGAAAACTACTTTTGGGAGACTGATTTTGTATGTCCATGATGTGGAGGCATTGAAAGGGTTTTATTCTGAAAACTTCGGTTTTGAAGTAATTGAAGAAATTGCATCAGAATGGGTTGTATTGAAATCCGGATCAATGGAACTGGCACTTCATCGGATTGGTGAGGCATACAGGACAGATGCACAAAGAACCACTTCGAATGCCAAACTGGTATTTAATTTAGCAGGGGGTAATCTTGAGGCTTTCAGAACAAAGTTAATTGAACAGGGAGTTGTAATGAGAGAGCCGAAAACCTTCACCGGTTTCGACTATTTATTGTGTGATGGCGAAGATCCGGAAGGTAATGTTTTTCAATTGATGCAAAAAGTGTAATTGTGCAGGCCAATATTCGTGCTGTTATATCGCTGATTTATTGTTGTTTATCAGGTGCAAATAACTAATTGTAGTTTATAATTTATCATTCACAATTTATTTAAAGCGTATTGTTTGCAAATTCATGTATACTTACTAACTTTGCAGGCTCAAATTCAAAATTTGAAATACCATGAAAAGAACATTCCAACCTTCTAATAGAAAGAGAAGAAATAAGCACGGCTTCAGAGAAAGAATGTCGACTGCTAACGGCAGAAGAGTATTGGCTGCAAGAAGAAGAAAAGGAAGACACAGTTTGACTGTATCTAGCGAAAAAAGACACAAAGCTTAATTAGTCCTTTAGACTGATAAGTCTTGTCTCTTTCTATTATAAACAATTATAGGGAAGAGCCTTCATGAATGCCTCTCACACTTTTCCGAAGCACGAAAGGCTAAAAAGTAAGAAAGCTTTACAACAGCTTTTTACCAAAGGTTCTTCTCTATTTGTTTTTCCTTATAAGGTATTTTACCTCAAATCTGAGGAGCCACAAACAACTTATCCCCAAGTTGTTTTTTCTGTTTCTAAGAAAAATTTTAAAAAATCGGTTGACAGGCATCGTGTCCAGCGACTTTCACGTGAGGCTTATCGTTTGAATAAAGCCCTGCTGATGAAAGAAGGTGTTATTGTTAATAATATCCAGACCATTGGCTTCGTTTTTGTGGGTAAAGAATTGCCCGAATATAAATTCGTTGAGAAAAAACTTATTTCCCTTCTCGGTCGTTTGTTTAATAATTAGAATTACTACCTTTATTTTCTCGGATTAAGCAGTAACAATATGTTAAAGAAAGTTTTTTTGGGTAGCTCAATAGCACTGATATTCACTGCCGTTTTTGCTTTTACCACAGCTAATGATCGCTATTTTGAAATAGCTAAAAATCTGGACATTTTCGCGACCCTGTTCAAAGAAGTCAATACTTATTATGTTGACGAAATAACGCCCGCTAAAATGATGAAGAAAGGCATTGATGAAATGCTGGAAAGTCTTGACCCATATACAAACTATATTCCTGAAGACGAGATAGAAGACTATCGTACTATGACTACAGGTCAGTATGGTGGTATTGGCGCTGTTATCGGAAAAAGAGATAAAAGAACTTTGGTGCTGATGATGTACGAAGGTTTCCCCGCTCATGCCGGCGGATTGAAAATCGGTGATGAACTGATTTCTGTTGACGGTGTAGAAGTAAAAGAGAAAAATACCGGAGAGGTAAGTAAACTACTGAAAGGACAGGCAAACACTCCTGTAAAAGTATTAATCAAAAGATATGGTCAGGATAAACCTTTTGAGGTGACTCTGACTCGCCAGAAAATCAAAATCGATAATATTCCTTATGTTGGAATGGTGACTAACGATATCGGTTATTTCCATTTAACAGACTTTACCAGTAATGCATCTAAAGAAGTAAAAGAGGCAGTGCTTAAGTTAAAAGAACAAGGCGCTAAGAAAATTATTTTCGATTTGCGTGATAACCCGGGAGGATTGTTGAATGAAGCCATTAACATTTCTAACCTTTTCGTTCCGAAAGACAAAGAAGTTGTAAGTACAAAAGGTAAAGTAACTGAGTGGAATAAAACCTACATGACATTGAACAATCCGATCGATATTGATATTCCATTGGTTGTTTTGACATCAAGTCACAGTGCATCTGCTTCTGAGATCGTTTCAGGTACAATGCAGGATTATGATCGTGGTGTATTAGTTGGTCAGCGTACTTATGGTAAAGGACTGGTTCAGGCAACGCGTCCATTGTCTTACAATGCACAGTTGAAGGTGACTACTGCGAAATACTATATTCCTAGTGGGCGCTGTATTCAGGCACTGGATTACACACACCGCAATGAAGACGGCAGTGTTGGTAAAATTCCGGATAGTTTGAAACAGGCGTTTAAAACTAAAAATGGTCGTGTAGTTTATGACGGTGGTGGTGTTGATCCCGATATTAAGGTTGAAAAAACAAGTTATGCTGAAATTACAAGCAGCCTGATTGTAAAAGGCCTGATGTTTGACTATGCTACGAAATATGCTGCAGAGCACCCAACTATTGGCCCGGCAAAAGATTTCCGTTTGTCAGATGCTGATTATACAGCTTTCGTAAAGTGGCTTGACGGTAGGGATTATGACTACACCACTAAAGTAGAGAAGAACATTGATGAGTTGATAGAAGCTTCTAAAAAGGAGCAGTACTATGATGGAATCAAAGAACAGATTGACGCTTTGAAAACAAAAGTGAACCATAATAAAGATAAAGACCTGGTGACCTTTAAAGATGAAATCAAAAAGTCGCTGGAGCAGGAAATCGTTTCGCGCTATTATTTACAGAAAGGAATTGTTGAAAGCTCTTTCAATAGTGACAAAGATATAGCTGCGGCAATCAAAGTATTGAATGATCCTGTTCAGTATAACAAGATTCTTAAAAGATAAGCTAATTCATATTTATTTTAACCGGAGCCATCGTTTTAATCGATGGCTCCGGTGTTTTAAAAGGAAAGATTTTAATCTTTCCTTTTGTCGTTTTAGGGAACTACCAAGGACCCGCCGCCACGTTGGTATTTCTACCGGAAGGGTTTTATGGGCGGACGGGCCGTTCACAAATTAAAGAAGAACTATTGAAGTTCGAAGGCATTGATGAAAGCTGCCCTTTCAAAAAGTGAAGCTTCTTTTAGAATTTTGTAAACCCTTCTTCCAATAAACCCTTTCTAAAAGCATTCACCGTTTCATGAGCAAGTCGTGTTGGTTCCGGTAGTCGATACTTTCCAACACATTGAAGTAATAACTCACGGCTTTGCTCCATACCAATAAGGTTTCCTGGAGATACAAAAACAGGTTTTACTTTATATTTAGTCCGTAGTGTCCAGCCAATTGTTTCGGCACTTCTGTTAACAATTGGTTTAAAAGAACCTATGGTTTCGTCCGGCTCTTCATACTTTCCAAAGAGAATCTTTTTGGCACAACCCATACTAGGCTGTCCTGTTAAAGCTCCGAAGTGGGCAGCAATGCCCATACCCCGCGGATGTGAAATACCATGGCCGTCTACTACCAGAATATCCGGTTTCTCCGGTAATTTTTCCCAGGCTTGCAGCAATGCCGGAACCTCTCTGAATGCGAGGTAGCCCGGTACATAGGGGAAATGAACTTCCACTTTTACAAGAGAATGATAAAGAGGTTTGAGGTCAGGGAAGCTTAAAACAACAATGCCTGCATAAACAGTAGTGCTGAATTTGTTGAAGGAAATATCCGCCCCTGCAATAGTTTTTATAGGCTTATTGAAAGGTTTGATCTCCAGTTTCTGTCGCAACTCATGCTGAATGGCTGTGGCCTCGGTAATAGTAATCGTTTCTGATGAATGCATTGCTGTATGTCTTCTGAGTACATCCGTGTTCCGATAATTATCGGAATCTGAGGGATCTACTATTAATTTACTGAATTCTTTTGAGCTTAAGTAATATTCATTTCATTTGAACAGCCGAAGCAGTAATTTTGTCTATATGGATCCACTTATACTTTCTCTGGAAACGGCAACAAAGGTTTGTTCAGTAGCATTGCACAGAAGCAATGTGTTGATAGGAAGCTTTACTATGCATATTGAGAAGTCGCATTCGGAAGTTCTCACGAATATGATTGATCGGGTTTTGTTCTGTGCCAATGCAACGGCCGACCAGCTGGATGCAATAGCGGTATCAAAAGGCCCGGGTTCATATACCGGATTACGTATAGGAACAGCAACTGCTAAAGGATTATGTTTTGCGCTGGATAAACCATTGATCGCGGTTAATACTTTACATAGTATGGCTGCGCAGGTGAATAAGTTTAATCCCGCCGGACACTTACTTTGCCCGATGATAGACGCCAGAAGAATGGAAGTATATTGCGCTATATATAATAGCAAGCTTGAAGAAGTTGTAGAAACAAGGCCGGAAGTATTAACTGAAGATTCATTTAAGGATTTAATAACATCAGGTAAAGTAATGTTCTTTGGCGATGGTTCTCAGAAATCGATTCCGTTGCTGGGTGAAAATCCGAATGCTATATATATAGATTCGGTATTCCCGAATGCAGAATCAATGGGTGTATTGGCTGCTGCAAAATTTGAGAAGCAGCAATTTGAAGATGTGGCTTACTTTGAGCCTTTTTATCTGAAAGAATTTCTGGTTACGAAACCAGCTTCAGCAAAATAGTGTTTATAGAATCTGATAGTATCATTTGTTTGTAAAAATGGAGCAAGAACTAATCATTAATAAAGTTGCCGGTAGCGGAATAATATCGCTTGACCTGGCGGACTATTATCATAAAGGAGAGAGGCTTGTTTATGACATCAAGGATAATCTCTTCATGGAGTTGATCCTGAAGGAAAAGGATTTCAGAAATTTCCTGAAAGAACATGACTGGTCTCAATATCAGGGCAAGAATGTAGCTATCGTTTGTACGGCAGATGCCATTGTTCCTACATGGGCTTATATGCTTTTGGAACTGAAGTTGCAGCCTTTTGCAA
>CAZNHL010000093.1:0-12329 GCA_964572965.1 uncultured Bifidobacteriaceae bacterium | reverse complement strand
TAAAGTCTCCAAGATTATTGTAGAGTAAAAAAATATCTAAAACATAAAAGAGGGGGCTTCAGAAGCCCCTCTTTTATGTTTTAATGAATAACAGGAGCCCTTTGAAAAAGAGCATTTTCATCAAACAGTTTTCGATAAGTGATATGAGTCTTTTTGATTTTCCCTCCTGCTGATTCTGCCACGTGCATCATTTTCGGATTAAAATCGCCAATCCAATTCATTTCAAATTCAGTATATCTGCCCATTGGCTGGATTTTCCTGGCAGCTGCCATCACAATGGCCCCTTCCAATCCTTTCCCCTGAAATTCAGGAATTACTCCAAAGGCAACCCCAAACATTTTCTTACATGTGCCGGTATATTTATGATATAAGAACTTAAGTTTGCCAATAATATCCCACTTCCCTTTCAGTTTACCGTTAAGGTGCTTAAATATCTGGTTCAATTCAGGAATCATGATAAAAAATGCAATAGGCTCGTCTTTATAGTAAGCGAACCAGATAATATCTTCATCCAATACAGGCTTTAGCTGGTTCATTACACTCATTGCCTGCGCTTTGGGCATTTCTCTTACCCCTGCGTGTTTTACCCAGGCCTTGTTGTAAATATATCTGAAGTCTTCTGCGTAGCCGGCCAGATTACTTTTTTCTATATGCTTGAATACATAATTAGAATCTCTGGCAATACGGTCAGCTTTATATTGGTACATCTCTGGCAATTCACCTACTACAGGCCTCCAGTAAGTATATTGTTCGAAATAATTCAGAAAGCCATACGCTTCAAAAAACTCTTTGTAATGTTTGAAATTATAAGGCATCTGATAGTTTGGTTCCGTAAAGCCGTCCACCAATAATCCCCACCACTTATCTCTTTCTCCAAAATTGATAGGGCCATCCATTGCTTCCATGCCACGGTCTTTCAGCCATTCTTTACAAACATCAAAAAGTTTAAAAGCAGCCTCTTTATCGTTAATACTTTCAAAAAAGCCCATTCCTCCTGTTGGCTGTTTATTCTCTGCATTCACTGTTTTTTTGTTGATGAATGCCGCTACCCTGCCAATAGTTTTGCCCTTTTCATCCTTCAATATCCATCGCACAGCCTCACCATGACGGAAAAACTTATTTTCTTCCCTGTCAAAAATATCTTCAATATCTTTATCCAAAGGTCTTACCCAATTAACTTCCCCCTTGTATAAGCGCACCGGAAACTCCAAAAATTCTTTGGCACTTACCTCATCTGTTACCTCAATCAACCTCATTACTAAGCAGTTAAAAATAAAAGCACATTTTTCTCTTAATAAAAATGTCCGAAAATTTAAATTATTATATCCAAAATTGAAAGTATCAAAGCCAATCGAAATTTTCTCAATAAATTAGGAATCAATTAGTTTGATATGAACAAACAGTATTTTACCTTTGTACCCCCAAATTAGGAAATAGAAGATTCATTGTTCCATTAAATCTTAATTAAAGTGACAAAAGCAGAAGTAATCGCAGAGATCGCAGAGAAGACAGGTGTTGATAAGTCAGATGTTTCTGCAAGTGTTGAGGCATTCTTGAGTGTGGTTAAAAACTCAATGTCAGAAGGTAGTAACATTTACATCAGAGGCTTTGGTAGTTTTGTAAACAAAAAAAGAGCGAAGAAAGTAGCGCGTAACATTTCGAAAAATACCGCTATTATCATCGACGAGCATTTTGTTCCAAGCTTCAAGCCTTCTAAGGAATTTGTTGCTCAAATCAAAACAAGCAAAAAAATTAAAGCTTAATTTAAGATTCTTCCCTTGAAAAAGACACAAGTCATTATCGTAGCAATAGCAGCAACTGCTGTAGTAGGCTTATTCAGTCTACCTCGTGTGATTGTGAGCAACGGGAAAGAAACTTTATCTGAAACCGTTAAGGATAGCGTTCCTCACAACGAAGCTGAACACGAAGAGGGTGGTCACGATCATAGTATGATAAGTCACACTATGATTGATTCTGCCCGTATCAATCGATTGAGAAATAGCTTCCTAAGGGTTTCAGATTTAAGAAAAAAGATTATCTTTGCGGATTCTTTGGCATTAGTTTTCCAAAAAGCCGGCATGTTTGACAGTGCAACAACTTATTGTGAGTTCATTGCAGTCAACAGCCCAAGTGATAAAAACACAGTCAAAGCGGGTGACGCCTGGTATCAGGCATTCAGTACCGCTCCAACTGCAGATGTTGCCAAAGTTTATGGAGACAAAGCCAGAACATATTATAAAACTGCTTTAGAGAAAAATCCGAATCAGCTTGATATAAAGTCAAAACTGGCAATGACATATGTAACAACAGACAACCCTATGCAGGGAATTACGTTGTTGCGTGAGGTAATCCAAAAAGACCCGAAGAATGAATTAGCTTTGTTTAACCTGGGCTTGCTATCCATGCAATCAGGTCAGTTTGACAAAGCTATCGACAGGTTTAAGTCTGTGCTGGATGTTAATCAATCCAATTCAGAAGCCAAGTACTACCTTGCTTTGTGTTACAAAGAAACAGGTAACAAAACTGAAGCAATCAACCTTTTCGAAAGCATTAAGAGAACCGAAAGTGACCCTGCAATTCTTGAATTGTCAGAAGGAGCGCTGAAGGAATTAAAATAAGTTGTTTAACTAAAAACATTACTACTATGCCTTGCGGTAAAAAAAGAAAGAGACATAAGATGGCTACTCACAAGAGAAAGAAGAGATTGAGAAAAAACAGACACAAGAAGAAATAGTCATAGCGCTTATTTAGCGCACGATACGTTACAGCCTCTGCATTTGCACTGGTTGTAACGTTTTCTTTATTTAGTATAATTTGAGCCCCAAAATCAAGATACGGAAAAAAGATCTTGTTTTCTGGCCAACAAGCATTATTCCTTGGAAACCAGAATTCAGCCCATCTTGGCTCTGTAACTTGTGTATGAACTCTAAATTATTGGGTTAGTTAGTTTCATCTCTAGCATTTTTTCCACCTTGGTCAATGAACTTTACATCAATGCTACGCCCAAAGGCGATAGGATTGCGCTGCTACAGGACAAACGGCTGGTTGAATACCACTTCGAAAACAGGGGGAACAACTTCACCGTTGGGGATATTTACCTCGGTACTGTAAAAAAAGTAGCACCCGGATTGAATGCTGCCTTCATAGACATCGGCTATGAGAAAGATGCATTTTTGCACTATTTGGATCTTGGCCCACAAATCAGGTCTTTAAATAAATATGCTAAACAAGCATTAACCGGTCACGGAACAGCTCGTTTGAATAGCTTCAAACAAGAACCGGATATAGAAAAACTTGGCAAGATCACCCAGGTACTTACAAAAGGTCAACAGATTCTGGTTCAGGTTGTAAAAGAACCTATCTCGACTAAAGGCCCTCGTTTATCTTGTGAAATTTCTATTGCAGGTCGTTTCATTGTATTAGTGCCCTTCTCTAACGCTGTAAGTATCTCTAAAAAGATTGCAGACAAAGAAGAAAGACAAAGACTGATTCGTTTAATGAATTCTATTAAGCCGGAAGGTTTTGGAATCATTATCAGAACAGTAGCACAACGCAAAGAAGTTGCAGAGCTCGACAAAGACCTTAAAGACCTGTTAAAAAAGTGGGACGAAGGATTCGATGCATTGAAAAATGCGAAAACGCGTGATAAAATCATCGGAGAAATGAATAGAACAAACTCTATTCTCCGTGACATGTTAAATGAGACTTTTGACAGTATCGTTGTCGACGAAAAAGAGACATATGACGAAATAAAAAGTTATTTAAAGCGCATCGCTCCGGACAAGGAGAAAATCACCAAACTTTTCAATGGCAAAGAAAAAGTCTTTGAGGGTTTTGGCATAGAAAAGCAAATCAAAATGCTTTTCGGCCGCACAGTTAGTTTGCCCAATGGCGGCTATCTGATTATCGAACACACGGAAGCACTCCATGTAATTGATGTAAACAGCGGAAACAAATCAAATTCTGAAAGTAATCAGGAAGAAACAGCACTCAAGGTGAACCTTGACGCAACCAGGGAAGTTGCCCGCCAATTGAAACTCCGTGATTTGGGAGGCATTATTGTAGTTGACTTTATTGACATGAAGGACAACGAAAATAAAAACCTGGTGTATTCTACCATGAAAGAAGAAATGGTTGGAGATCGCTCCAAATACACTATTCTGCCTTTAAGCAAATTTGGTTTGATGCAGATCACCCGGCAAAGAGTAAGACCTGTTGTTGATGTAATCACACAAGAAACCTGCCCTACATGTAACGGAACAGGGAATATCAGCGCTTCTATTAATGTGACCGAAAACATCGAAAGCACATTAGAATATTTACTTGTTAAGCAAAACGAGAAATCTGTAAGCCTGGCAGTACACCCATTCTTGTATGCATATTACAATAAAGGCTTCTTCTCAAAACGCTGGAAATGGTTCTTCAAATACAAAAAGCTTATTAGCATTATAAAAGACACATCACTTGCTATCACCGAATTTAAATTCCTTGATAACCATGGTGAAGAAATTGAACTAAAGTAGTTCGTGCTTTAGCTGTTAAAAAGAAACCCCTGCTAATTGTTTAGCAGGGGTTTTCTTTTTTAACAGAATCAGGAATTCATCAGACATACCAGCTTCAGAGCAAATCTGTCCGTATAATTAAATGTAAACCAGCTCATTCCTTAAAAGATTAAACACAAATAAATCTTTTAATAGCACAATAATAATTTTACCTTTGAGGTACTAATTGCGGTTTAACTAATTGATTTATGAAACTTACTAAAAACTTCCCGGTTTTTGGTTTGGCTTTAATGCTATGTGTATGTACTATCGCTGAAGCTCAAACTCCATCACCCACCACTTACGGATGCAGACCTGCCAATCAGGTGATGTATTTCAACCCCGAATGTCAAAGAGTAATTACTACCGATGAAATAAGGCTCGGTCAGGGACGCGTTGCCGGCTTCAATAATGAAGTAAGCCCAGGACTTGATGTAGTAATTCCAACTAACAGGCCTGACTGGGCAATATCAACTTACCATTATCATGTACTGATGTCCAACTATACCGGCAGAAAAGTTGATATTCATACTGCTATGCTTTCTGCAATGAAAGAAACAGTAATGACTTGTGACCCGACGGCCGCTTATGTATATGGTACAGACCCTGTAAATAACCCATGGAGTACCCGTATTACTAACCTGGCAGGAACTACCGTTACTCCTAATGTAAATCGATATCCTTTAAATACAGCACAATCTGTCTGGCAAAACCATGAATTAACCATTTATGACGGCTGCATGCAAATTGACCCGACCGGGATTGCTACTTTAAGAACTCCTCCCGGAGACATGGCCTGGCGCTGGGGGAAAACAGGTACTTTCGTAGATACTTATCATAACGGAACGCTTAATCCGAGTGGCAGTAAACAAAGCGTTTTTCTGAACACAAAATATATAGGGAGAAGAAAGTCTTATATATACGGCTGTATCGGGAAAGCCAATTATGACACTCAGACAATTGTCAGAAGAAGGGCTGAAGACGGTATAGATATCCCAACACTGGCCAATGCCGCAAAAGATCCATATTCCCTGGAACTTACACTTGCCAGATCATACAACCAGGGGCAATGGGACGGCACAATGATCAATATCTTAAAAGATGCTAACTTCATTAACAGCAATCGTATTTATAACGGCACTTTTACTTCTAACGGTACCAGATACTTTACAGACGGTACTCCTGCAAGCGCATCAACGGGCTACTATTACTGGAAGCAAATTGAGAATGGATTCTATGTATTGAATGACAATGTAGCCAATGCTGTACTCGGAAGTAAAACCGACCCACTTCAAAATCAGTTTTATGGTTATTATGACTGTCTGTTAGATTGGGACATCATCAGATATTACATCGATTTGTTTATTAAACCGCAAAAAACGATCTCCCCATTCCCAAATCCACAAGGAGCAGAACCGAGCTTACCGGTAAATACATCATTGCCTGTTTTTTATGCTGAAATCACAGACACAGCAGGTTACGTAGCTAATGTAAAGGCAGCGTGGAACCAGGCCATTATCAATAGTGCTGCAAGAAGAGGTTTGGCGGGAAATGTACCGGACAATAAAATATCATTTCGTTTTGATGCAAAACCGGTATTAGATGCCATTATCTTACAACTGCCGGTTGATCAACCTAACCTGGCATGCAAAACCTGTACAGGAGTTAATACTGAAATCATTTACGACAAAACGAATCTTGCCATCTGTCCGGGCCAGTTTGTAAAAATGGAGGCAAGCCCGCAAGCTTCTTCTTATAAATACCAATGGCTAAAAGATGGTGTAGCTATCACAAATGCCAATGGTGGTTGGGCCGCTGTTTACCTCGCAAAAACAGCAGGTACTTATACATTAGAAATTACCGATGCCAACGGTTGTACTGTAAAAACAGAATGCCTGGTAGTTGTAACTGATAAAACAGGATGTTCTACCTGTGCATTAACAGCAAGTTCAACTGCAACAGCCGCTACATGTACAGGCGTGACCAATGCCACAATTAGTGTTTCTCTGGCTTCGGGTACAGGTAACTATACTTATAAGTGGACCGGCCCGACCAACGGAACAAACACAACTGCTGCTACTTCCTACAGTATTGCCGGAGCTACAGAAGGGAAATACACTATTGAAATTACGGACAATGGTGTCGCTAATTGTAAAAAGTATGCTGATATAGATGTAAAAGCCACGAAGTCTCTAAAAGCGACTGCTACTGCACAGGCAAAAGTACCTGATAATTGCAGTACTACCTTAACTGCCAATCTGATCGACAATGCGGTTACCTGTAAATATTATATCACAACTGCAGATGGCTTTGGAGGGAATTCGGCATTATCGGCTAAACTCTTCGCTGACGGAGCGTTGATTGGTAGCCCTGTCAAAAACAATCAAAACAACGTAGCTTTTGATGTTCCGATAGGTGCTAAAATTGAAGTCAAGTTTAGTGTAAGCAACAGCTGGTCGTTCCAGCCTTCAAGAATCACATTAAGAGACCCTTCCTCAACGATAATTAGCACTGTTACTTCAAGTATGCCAACGGGCACTGCTCCATACACATTTGAAAACACGGTAATTACCACAACATCTACATGTACATTACCATATGCCGTTACTTATGCCTGGACTCCGACCAGCGGGCTTACACCAAACAATGCAAAAACAGTAGTAGCCAATCCCTCTACCGACACAGATTATCAGGCAACCATCACAATGACTGCAAGCCCGTTCTGTGTTATCAAAACGAATACTATAACAGCAAAAAACTATTGTGCCACCTCACAACCTGTTGAACTTATTAACTTTGAAGCAGCAGCAGTTATGAACCATGTACAGGTTAGCTGGCAAACTGCTTCAGAAAAAAACTGCCATTTCTTTGTAGTAGAAAGCAGTTTCAATGGTAAAGATTTTTACCCTGTAGGTACAACAGACTGTAAAGGAGGTAAATCGGTAACTTCTTACAGCCTTAATGACTACCAATACAAAACCGGTACTGTTTATTACCGCCTGGCACAACATGATGAAGACGGCACAATAAACTACTCAGCTGTAAAAGCTTTAAATATCTTTAACAAAGGCGGTATTCAGGTAATCCCAAATCCATTTACTAATCAGGCAGAAATTGTACTGGATAATATTCCTGAATCTGAAATGGTAACAGCAATCATTTATGATATGAATGGCCGACAAATATCAGAGCGCCTGATAAGCCACGGCGGCACAAGATTACCTATCGGGCAGGAACTTGGTGCTGGTGTCTATCTGGTACATATTCTCACAGATACCGACACACAAACTTTAAAGATCATTAAAAAATAGAGGCGAGAGGAGAAACTAGATATGAGATGTAAGATGAATAGATTTCGTCATACATCTCATATCTGTCGTCTCTTGTCTTGTATTACTTACTACTGTAGATAAACACCAAACGCTTTCGCGTCTTCAAGTTCAACTTCTATTTGTTCTTTTAGGGCTGTGGCAAGAGCATAACCTACATAATCTGCTGAAACAGGGAAGCTTTTATGCCCACGGTCAACTATTACTGCTGTCTGTAATTTCTTGATATCGATATTCAAAAACGGCTTCAAGCTATAAGCCAAAGTACGGCCAGTATTCAACACATCATCCAACAAAATGATCGTTTTCTTTTTCAGAGTCTTCACATCAACATCCAATTCAATTTCACTTTGTTGTGGGGAGAACTTATCCAGCGAAACTTTTACCAATGTTATTTGAGCATCACAAATCTGCTGAAGTTCATTCTGAAGTATTTTTCCAAAAAGATATCCCTTGTCATACACACCTGCCAGCACAATCTCTTTTTCTTTGAAATTGTTCTCGTAGATCTCAAAAGCAATACGCTTGATCTTCTGTTGGGTCTGGCGCTTGTCCAGGATAAGGATTTTATCTGTGCTCATGACACAATTTTAATGCTATTTATTTTACATGTCAAATTTAATACTTACTTTTGTAACCCCTAAAAATAAATTTTAGGGCTAGAAAATACAGACACAATGAAAAAGGACATTCACCCAAAATATAACGAAGTAGTATTCTGGGACTTGTCAAGTGATTTCAAATTCTTGACAAAATCAACCTCATCTTCAAGCGAAACTATCAAATGGGAAGATGGCAAAGAATATCCAGTGTTGAAAATCGAGATCAGCTCGGCTTCACACCCATTCTACACAGGTAAGAAAGTATTCTTGGATACTGCAGGACGTGTTGAGAAATTCAACAAACGTTTCAAAAAGTAATCCTCCATTTGAAATAGGTAAAAAGCTCCTGCAAACATGTTTGCAGGAGCTTTTTGCTTTTAATCGATTCTTATTTTCAGTATTTTGGTCAAAACAAGTAACTCATGAACCTTATACTTTTTGACGATCTTAGTATCTGGAAGAACCTTTTACCGCTGACCTATACCAGGCCAACTGCCGAATGCCGTATTGGAATTCTGACGATCAGGGAAAAATGGGAAAAGTATTTACAGGTTTCAGCTTCATGGCTAACGCAAGAATATCTTTCACAGAAATTCCCTGTCACCCTGACACAAAGCAATCTTTTTGTTAATGGTGCGCTTTGTCCGGACGAAAAATTAATCGATGCAATACTGATATTAAAACCAGGGCAATATCTTTGTTCTGAAAGCCATGTACTTGCTGCAAACCTTGCACAGGAAACATTACCTTCCCAATTAGCGCTGATTGATAAGCAACAAATTGTTACTTACTCAAGCCCTCATACCCTCATCACTCAAACATGGGAGCTTTTTGTAAATAATGGCGCTGAGCTAAGAAAAGATTTTGTCATTCTTACCAAAGACAGAGTTTCTCAACCTCTCAATGACCAACATACCATCACCTACTGTCCTGAAAATATCTTTATAGAAGAAGGCGTAAAAATCAGAGCCTCTGTTCTCAATGCAGAAAACGGGCCTATATATATTGGAAAAAATGCAGAGATAAGAGAAGGTAGTCTGATCAAAGGTCCTTTCAGTATGGGAGAAGGTGCTATTCTGAATATGGGTTCAAAAATGCGTGGCGATAATACCATCGGGCCTTTCTGCAAAGTAGGTGGTGAGGTAAGTAATTCTATTTTCTTTGAAAGAAGTAATAAACTGCATGACGGCTTTGTTGGCAGCTCTGTGATCGGCTCATGGTGTAACCTGGGAGGAGGAACGTCAACCTCTAACATGAAAAACAACTTTGGCGAAATAAAAGTATGGAATTATGCCAATGATACATATACCAACACCTATCGACAATTTGCAGGAATGATTATGGGGGATTTCTCTAAAGCAGGAGTCAACAGCATGTTCAACACAGGTACAGTAGTCGGTGTTAGCTGTAATATTTTTGGCGGGGGATTTCCTCCTAAATTTATCCCGTCATTTTCCTGGGGAGGACATGAAGGATTCTCTGATTTCAAACAAAAAGAAGCTTTTGATGTTATTGAAAGAAATTTCAAAGCTATTGAACAGGTCTTGTCACAAACAGACAAAGCCATTCTTACTTATATTTTAAAAAAAGACGAAAAGTATCGCAAATTTTAGCCGATCCAACTACTTTACCGTTAAAATAAGGTACTTTTGAAAAATTTTTAAATCGAATTCATATGGCAGGCAACAGAACCTTCTCTATGATCAAACCGGACGCTGTAAAAGACGGGCATGCAGGGGAGATCTTAAGCATTATTGAAAAAGCTGGATTCAGAATAGTGGCTATTAAAAAAACATTCCTTAGCGCTGCGCTGGCCGGTAAATTTTATGAAGTACACACAGGTAAACCATTCTACGAAACATTGTGCGCAATCATGTCAGAAGGCCCTATTTATGCTTTCATTCTAGAAAAAGAAAATGCTATTGCAGATTTCAGAAAACTGATCGGCGCAACAGATCCGGAGAAAGCAGAAGAAGGCACAATCCGTAAAAAGTTTGCCATTAACATGCAACGCAATGCCGTTCATGGTTCTGACTCTGATGAAAATGCGCTATTAGAAGGCAACTTCTTCTTCTCTGAATTTGAAAAATTTTAATATGCTCAAGGCCGAATGCTGAACGTCAAATGCGTTTAGCATTCAGCGCTAAGCAAGAATCACTATGCGGCCTTACATTGTTGGAATTACAGGGGGAAGTGGGTCAGGCAAAACCACATTCATCAGGCTTTTAATGGAAAAACTGGGAACAGATTCTGTGACCCTGATCTCTCAGGATAATTACTACTACCCTAGAGAACAACAACCCAGGGATCCGAAAGGGATCGAAAATTTTGACAAGCCTGAGTCTATCAATTTTGACAACTTTTATAAAGACATCATTTCTTTAAGCAAAGGAGAAAGTCTCACATTTAAGGAATACACATTTAATAATCCCGACGCGGTTGCACAAACCCATACCATACACCCTTCTCCAATTTTGTTAGCAGAAGGCCTTTTTGTTTTCCATCACAGTCCGATTAAAGAACTTGTCGACCTTAGTATATTTATTGATGCCGAAGACGAGCTGCGTCTTCAAAGAAGAATTATCCGCGACAAAGAAGAAAGAGGTTATGACCTCGACGATGTAATTTATCGCATCAAAGAACATCATATGCCATCTTATTTTGAATTCATACTCCCACACAAAGCCCGGGTTGATCTGGTCATACCCAATAATACAGACTTCTCAAAAGCTTTAGAAGTCCTAAGCTCTTTCCTGAAACACAAAATCAGTAATAAGTAAACAAAGCTTAACGATACCGGATTTTGAGCATCCAAACTAATTTGTATATTTGCAAACTTTATGTTGGCAATAAACCGTAAAAAGCGCACAAGTCATTTCCTTACCACTCTTGTAATGAGTCTGGTAATGGTAGTACTATGCGCAGGCAGTTTTTCTATATTACTGAAAGAAAAAAACGGTATCTCGACAGTAAAAAAGAATAAAGCTGATGAACCTACTATAATCAAAGCTATTGATGTAGAAGCTATCATTCCGGCTGTTAATCTGGATCTGAGCCATCAGTGGTTTATGACTTCAGAACACCCTTTCATCATTGTTATTTCTTATTTCACAACTTTTTCAGAAACCGGCTTTGTACAAGCCTTTTTTTCAAAACTTTTCCCATTGGTCATATCACCCAATGCACCCTGAGTAATTCCACTCAACCAATCCGCCTGCTGATTTCCGGCAGGCAATAAATTATCACATTACAATCTTTATTAACAAAAATGAAAAACAAGAATCTCATTCTTGGATTGACGCTGGTTATTTCCCTTCTGTCAATCTACTTCTTGTCTTTTACCTGGATTTCAAAAGGTGTAGAAGACGACGCAGCTGCATTTGCAACTGACAAAACCGGTAAAGTAGACTTTACGAAAAAACAGTACTATCTTGATTCCGTATGGAAAGAGCCTGTATTCAATTTCCTTGGAGCTGAATATACTTATCAGGAAGTAAAAGAGCAGGAGTTACACCTTGGTCTTGATTTACAAGGTGGTATGCACGTGACTTTAGAGGTTTCTCCTGTAGAAATTATCAAAGCATTGTCAAACAACAACCCTGACCCGGCTTTCAATGCTGCAATTGCAAGTGCAGTAAAAGCTCAGAAAACAAATCAGGCAAAATTCACTAAACTGTTTTACAAAGCATTTCGTGAGACAAACCCTGATGTAAAGCTGGCCAACTATTTCGCCAATACTACTACAAAAGGGAAAATTAGCTTCAACTCCTCTAATGAAGAGGTAATAAAAGTATTGAATGAAGAAATTGAAAGCGCAGTAGATCGCTCTTTCAACATTCTTCGTACCTGTATTGACA
>CAZNHL010000092.1:0-12489 GCA_964572965.1 uncultured Bifidobacteriaceae bacterium | reverse complement strand
TTGAGCGAAGCCGAAATGAACACCCTCCATCCTGTCTGCGCCTTCACACAGACGATGGATTAACCAGTACACTCGTTCATTGAGCGAAGCCGAAATGAACACCCTCCATCCTGTCTGCGCCTTCACACAGACGATGGATTAACCAGTACACTCGTTCATTGAGCGAAGCCGAAATGAACACCCTCCATCCTGTCTGCGCCTTCACACAGACGACGGATTAACCAGTACACCCGTTCATTGAGCGAAGCCGAAATGAACAATTTGACTGATATTACTTTTTCACAATTTTAAAGAGACTACTGCCAATTTTTACATAATACAAACCGGCCTGCAATGTTGTAAGATTTACTTTTTGCTGATCTTTCACATTATCTATATTCAATTGCTCATTCCCATAAATATCAAAAACAACAATCGTAAGTCCGGTTTCTGAAATACCACTAACAATAATATAATCGTCAGCAGGATTAGGATATAAAATATGATTATTAACAACGGTAATATCTCTGACAACAGTAACTACTTCCGGATTTTTCACTTCTACTGTTACCGGAGAACTCAAACTGGTAAGACCTGTATTGTCATAAGCTTTAGCAGTAAACACATAAGTCCCCGCTGTTGCAGCTAACAGCATATGTTCAAAACTCCCTACAGAGTCTACGCCAATAAGCATATCATTATTATAAAACTCTACTTTCTCAACTTTGCCATAATAATCTGAAGCCCAAGCACTGATTAAAATATCGGCAGGTGCTTCATAAACAGCATCAATATCGGGGCTTGTGATATCTACTACCGGTGGATTGTTCCTGACAATACTGACCACTATTTGTGATGATACCGCACTACCACCGCTATTATCATATGCAATTACTTTGAATACATAATCCTTTTGTAAAAGATTATACAATGTATCGGCATACGGGGCTGTTGTTGAAGTGCCAATCAATTGGCTTCCGTTATAAAACTCTACTTTAGTAATCGTGCCATCCTCATCAGCAGCAGCTGCTGTTATAACTAAAGGCTTATCCAGATAACTGTATGAATTATTTACCGGTGAAACAATGGAAACAGTAGGATTTAAGTTTGGGGCAAATTTTGACACACCTCCGTTTAATGTAGTAAACCATCTGTTGCCTTTTGAGTCTATCGCTATCCCTGATATGCTATTACTAACCAAACCACTGTTTGATACATTATACGTAACCCATGCATTTCCATCAAATTTAGACACCCCCATATCAGTACCGAACCATTTATTACTTTGGCTGTCTATAGCTATATTATTTACAACATAACTAACCAGTCCGCTATTGGTCGTGGAGTAATATGACCAGGTTGAACCACTAAGTTTTGAAACGCCGTAGGAACTCCCTCCGTTACGCGCGGCAGCCCATACATTGCCTTGTGCATCGGTAACAACAGCAGGTACAGTCTTCCCTCCTACATTGTTAACCGTATAACTGCCATTTGCAGGGTTGTAATTTATCCAGGAAGTTCCATTGAATTTATATAACCCCTGATTGCTGCTACCAATCCATACATCATTATTTATTTTATTGACCCAAACATCATATAAATCACCTGACGGAGAGTTTGTACCTGTAATTTTTGTCAAGGTTGTTCCATTCAACATAAATGCTCCCGAGCCACCTGTTGTTACCCATATGTTCCCCAGGTTATCTTCGGCAATACCTGTTACTTCATCAGTGCAGGAATACAGAGTCCATTTTTGCCTGTCAAATTTGTAAACCCCACCTTGCACACCAAGCCAGACATTATCTGAATGATCAACAAAAATGCTGGATTTGTTTTTTGAGTTCAGAGGTCTAGGGTAATAATTAAACCAGGTATTACCATCAAATTCAGACACACCCTGATTCGTTGCAAACCAAATATGATCTTTTGAATCTACAGCAACATCATACACAATATTACTGTTAAGACAGGCCCCCGGATAATAAGTATCTAACCAACCTGTTCCAAATTTGAATACTCCATTTTCTGTACTACACCATTTTATACCTTGTCCATCAATTGCTATATGGGTTGTACTTGGACTACTATTGGTTTTCTTTTCTTGTGGAAATGAATAACTGGTCCAATTAACTCCGTCATATTTGAAAACATTGCCCTGTAAAGTTGAAAGCCATTTACTTCCGTCCAAATCTATAGCAATAGATCTTATTGAATAAACTTCGCCGTTCTTATTGTATTTAGTCAGAAAACCATCAAAATACTTACAAACATCACTACCTGTTGTAGCAGCCCATAAAGTATCTTTTTTATCAAAAGTCATGACATTAAAGTTATAATTGCCCAAAGCAATTATTTTACTCCAGCTTGTACCATTAAATTGACAAACACCATAACCATTAGTTGAAGCCCAAACCTTGCCCTTAGAATCCATCGCAAGGTATTTAACCTGATTAGATGATAGCCCTTGTGCAGTAGTATAACTAGTCCAGGAAGTTCCATTAAATCTTGAAATTCCTTGTGAACTACCAAACCATTTATTGCCCTGTTGATCAATAAGCATACTGGTAACAGAATTACTTATCAAACCATTGGTAGTTGTATAGTTAGTCCAGGTAGTTCCATCAAATCTGGACACACCAGATGACGTAGCGAACCACTTACTGCCATCGAGATCCTTAACAACAATATTGACAATATTATCAATCAATCCGTCATTGGTCGTATACTTCTTAGTAGTACTACCATCATACAATACGACTCCGCCACGTGTTGCACACCACAGATTTCCGTTTTCAACTAATGAATAGTTTACAAAGTTTTCGCTACCGGCAGAGGGAGAGAGTTGATATGTTTTCCATGTTTGAGATTGTGTAGTAAAAGACATCAGAAGAAGTAAAAACAATAATCCCTTCTTCGCAAAATTGCTACTATTTGCAAGCCCCATAATTCAAAATATTTTTCCGTCACAAATATACATTAATTTACTTAACAGGCTGAAAAGGCCTAGCCCATTTACAATAGATTAATAAGACTACTTAATATAGTTTACAAATCCGGATACCCAACAATATGCCAAAAATTCACTAAATTGGGGGATCATTTATTAGAACCCCATATCATGCAAGAATTACCTCCATGCCCACAATGTAAATCAACTTATACTTATGAATCGGGACCGCTCCTTGCCTGCCCTGAATGCGGTCATGAGTGGAGTGCCGAAGAACAGGCTGCTGAAAGAGAAGCTGCCGAAGCGGGCTTTGTTGTGAAAGACAGCAATGGTAATATTTTACAGGATGGTGATACTGTAGTAGTCATTAAAGATTTGCCGGTAAAGGGCTTCCTCAAAAGCATCAAATCAGGAACTAAGGTTAAAAACATCCGTCTGGTAGACAGCTCAAACGGTCACAATATAGATTGTAAAGTAGATGATTTCGGCGCTATGGCTCTGAAGTCTGAGTTTGTAAGAAAGGCTTAAGCGTGATATTTTCAACAACCCGGAAATGATCAAAAATTTAGCACTCTGTATCCTTTCATTATTACTCATTGTATTTGTAAACAATGGAAACGGACAAGCTAAACCTAAAAAATCAAAACTGATTTATTATTATTCGGGTGACGGGTGTCCCGCTTGTAATTACCAACATCCGGAACATCAATATGGATTTGAGATTGAATGCTCAGGATGTATTGTCACACAAGAAATTAAAACGAATAACCTTGAAGTTTCCCGTATACTGGACAAAAAGTATGGGCAGGGCTGGGCAGAAAAGTATATTGAAAAATATGGGTATTGCGAATAATAGTCGTTAGTTACCTTAATCTTCCTGCCAGCTGGCCGGCAACATCATGTTTTTCGGCATAGCACAGTCGCTGTCGGCATTCTTAAATATTTTCCTTACATTTGTATTAAACTTTGGCTTGAATGTTTTTTGATGCACTGCATGGGAAATATTCAAGCCAATTTCACTAAAGGCCATTTAGGACTATATATCGAATGAAAAAGAAAATAGAGATTCTTGCTCCGGCTAAAAACCTGCTTCAGGGCATGGCTGCTATTAACGCCGGTGCAGATGCTGTGTATATAGGCGCTCCTCAATACGGCGCCCGTAGCAATGCTACCAACTCCCTGGAAGATATTCAGGAGATGGTACGCTATGCACATCTCTTCAAGGCTCAGGTTTTTGTTGTATTAAATACGATTCTTTATGACAATGAACTGGAAGACTGTAAAGAACTCATTTACGATTTGTATGATATCGGTGTAGATGCACTCATCATACAGGATATGGCCATTATGGAAATGGACCTGCCTCCTATTGTCATCCATGCAAGTACACAGGCCAATAACAGAGACCCTAAACATGTGAAGTTCCTGAAAGATGCAGGCATGAAACGTGTAGTACTTGCAAGAGAATTGAATCTTGACCAGGTTAAAGATATCAGCGAAGCCACAGATGTAGAGCTTGAGTTCTTTGTTTCAGGTGCGCTTTGCGTGTCTTTCAGCGGTAACTGTTATATGAGTATTGCCAACGGTGAGCGCAGTGCCAACCGAGGCTCTTGTGCTCAAAACTGCCGTTTGCCTTACAATCTGATTGACGGTACGGGTAAAACGTTGTTAACAAGCAGCCACTTATTATCTATCAAGGACCTTGATCTGAGCGATCAGTTACCTAACCTGATTGAAGCAGGTATTACTTCTTTCAAAATAGAAGGCCGCCTGAAAGACATTGTGTATGTAAAGAACAATACTGCTTATCTGAGAAAGAAACTTGATACTTTCCTGGAAAACAATGAGAAATTCGAAAAGGCTTCGTCCGGACGTACTTTCTATAATTTTGAAGCTGAAATGGACAGAAGCTTCAACAGAGGTTATACTGACTATTTTGTCAATAAACGTACTGAAAAGATTGGTAACTGGGAAAGTCCTAAGTCACAGGGACAGTATATCGGTAAGTTGCTTGAAACCAAAGCCAATGGCTATGTAATTGAGAATTACGAATTACTCAATAATGGCGACGGCCTTTATTTTATCAATGAAGAAGGTGTGGCTGACGGTGCTCAGGTAAACATTATTGTGAATAATGTAGTCGTTCCAAATACATTCAGACCTTTGCCGCTTGGCACTGTCATTTACAGAAACTCTGATGCTGAATTTAACAGATTGGTCGAAAGAGAAGACAGCGTCATCCGTAAAATTGGTATTACATTAAACTTCTCTGAAACTGCTGACGGTTTTAAACTGCTTGCTGTTGATGAAGACGGACATGAAAGCACTTTGTCTTATGTAATGGTAAAAGAACTGGCCAAGAATGCTGAATCTACTATTCCTAATATCAAGAAAAATCTTTCTAAAACAGGTAACACTCCTTTCATTGCAGATGCTGTTGAAGTTGAGTTCTCTGACAACTGGTTCTTACCTATTTCGAAAGTAAATGAAATGAGAAGAGAGGTATTGGAACAGCTGATAGATGTAAGGGTAAATGAATATGTAAGAAAAGAATACCAGATCAAGAAGACAGACCATCCCTACCCTGTTACTGAGTTGGATTTCACCTACAATGTTTCCAATAAGCTTGCCAGAGCATTCTACAAGCGACATGGCGTAACTGAAATCGAAAAGGCTTTTGAGCTGCAATGGGATCCGGGAAAATCAAGGGTAATGACGACCAAATATTGCGTTAAATACGAATTAGGAAAATGCGCAAGGTACCAGAGAGACACCATGGGTGAAAAAGTAGCAGAACCGCTTGTGCTTAAACATGGCGAAGTGGAATATAAGCTAAAATTTAACTGCAAGCCCTGCGAGATGGAAATCTGGGAAAAAGACGCTGAATTTGAAATTGAAGAACAGGAAGAGTATTATCGCTGATTTCAGACTTACTGAAGCGTGATGACCCCGGTATTTAATATAAGCCCACGATTTAAATCATGGGCTTTTTTTTTTAAAACTAATTCGCAATGATGCTACAACCATGCCATACTGTAATGAGAAAAACTACAATCATAGTTGTGATATTTTTTATTGTATCAGCCTGTACAAAAAACAAATCAACAACCGAGTATACTAATAAAAATCAGACAGATACTATCAAAAAAACAATACCAAAAGCAAAGTCTGCTAATGTTATACTAGCTGCGGAAGGAATTCAAAAACAATATTTTTTAGGTGATATTGAGGTACAGGTGTATCAAATAAAAGGAGATGGCAAAGATTTTTACTGTAAATCCAGACTTATAATAATTAAAAAAGGAATATTGCTGGATAGTATTTCTTTTATTCCAGAACCGGTTGGAGGTTCCTATGGAATTTCAGAAGGAATAGAAGTAAATAACCATTTAATATTTACTAAACAAGGTGATTATGACGGAAGAACACTGATAATCAACAAACAAGGTAAGCTATTCAACATCATTGGAGGCAGAAATTATGTTGATAAAGAAACAGGCTTATTATTTTCAATTTATACTTCGGATTTAAGCGGCATAGCTGTTTTTGATTTAAATTCAGATAGCGTTTTGGTTACTATAAATGAGAAAAGCGAACGACCTTTAACAATCCATAAATACTCCGGCAGCTATTATGCCAGTTGTATTGACGAACAAAATGATCAATCTAGTATATGGAAGTTTGAATTTGACGGGTATAATATGATAGAAGTTAGCTCAGATAAAACTCAGGTCAATTCCGTCAACGAATTACCAAGCCTTCCCTCACTCAAAAAAAATTGCGGATGCGAAGAATAATCAAAAGTATGTAATTGACCAAAAGCAAACCTGATTTATCGTACTTTTATATCTGTATTGCTGCTAGAAACTATAAACTATGAGAAAAGAACTAATCCTCTTTATTTTATTGACCTCTTTTTTCTCTTTGTGTTACGGGCAAAATGATGATGCTTTTTTTCACGAGAGAACAATCAATGAGCTGGAAAATATCCTGCATAAAAAACGATTACAAAAACAAACTTCTTTAAGAACGGAAGCAGTGCCCACCCATAAACTGGACAGTACTGTTACTTCAATCGGCAGAAAATTAAGTTTCTTATACAATGCCAAGAGACAATGCATAAGGGAAATATATTCATACTTAAACTATGTTAGTTACAGGAGTGACTTTACTTATAATAACAAAGGAAACCTGATTCAAAAAACTAGTTTTAATTATGAAATAAGCACCTCAGAAGGCCCCTTTTGGACTCTTTCAACAACAGAAAGCTATATCTACGATTCAAATGACAATCTGATTGAGTATTTGTTATTTCATAACCAAAGTAATTATTACACCACTAAACGGGAGTACCAATATGATGCAAATGGAAACATTTCACAAATGACTGTGCAGGTTCACCCAGAACTAAACAGTACATGGAATAATTCTTCCAAAGAAAATTATACATGCAATACCGATGGAAAAATTACACAAAAAATCCTTTACAACTGGGATGAAACAACTAACCAATGGAAAGCAATTGTAAAGTATGATTATACTTACAATGCAAAAAACCAAAATTCTCAGATTATAGCATCGTCATGGGTTGCCAATCAATTAAGACTCTCCCAGAAATCGGTATTTTCATTCGATTCAAAAGACAATAAGTCTTTATATCAAATTTACGATTGGGATATAACTAATGGAGTATGGGTCGAAAAACCCGTAAAATATGACTACTCATATAATAACGCCTATACTGCCAGTGACTTGGTTTTGCCGCTAGGAGAAGAATATGATTATATTCATAAAAGAATAAGACACAGAGACTATTTTTATGAAAAGGAAACCTGGAAAGTTAGAGATATTACTATCTACAACTATTCTGAGCTGGATGTTTTCACTACGATTAATGATAATATACTAACGGAAAACAATGGGATAATATCTCCTAATCCTGCTTCTGATTACGTAACCTTTTATAATATAGAATCTGATTTACAGGAAATCTCTTTATACAATAGTGCAGGTAAACTTGTAACTAACTATACAACATCTGGCCATTCTTCCTACTACATTGGAAACCTTGAAGCAGGTTTATACTATTACACTGTAAATACCCTACAAGGAAAAAGATATACAGGTAAGCTTCTTAAATACAATTAAACAATAGCAAAAGCGTACAATACTTTTAAAAGCCCTACGATTAAAATTGTAGGGCTTTTCTTTCTTAATATCCAATCTGTCCTTGGTAATAGTAAGGTACCAATTGATATTAATTGAGTTTTTCTTAGCATCAATTCTTTTTACAATAATGTAAAGCAGCTCCTCAGTTTAATTTCAACATTTGTACCGTTATGGCAGTTTGTCATGCCTACTATCAATCAGGAGATGCATACCCACATTTTTAGTAGTTTTTCATGTTTGTTCGCCGGCGAAGCATGATCGTTTAAATCTTTTAAAACACTTTTTTAAACCTTTTTTATGTTAACACGCAACAATGTGCTATCAGGGATGCTTGCTTCTCTGATTTCGGTTTCCGGATTTGCGGAAACTATTTACGTTACTAATACAAATAACTCAGGATCTGGCTCCTTGCGGGACGCTATCATTACTGCTAATGCTGACCCATCACCTACGAACATCTTGTTCAATATACAGGGAACTACAGGAAATGAGCGTATTATCGGATTAAGCAGTGCTTTACCGGCATTTACGGCAAAGGCAGAAATAAAAACCGATGCAGCCCAGACAGGTAAAACAGTATTGCTTTCCTCTGTTCCTGGACAAAGCTCTCCGGCACTGGCTTTTAATACCGGTTCTGAAGGATCAACAGTAGATGGCCTTACCTTCCGCCAGTTTGTTAACGGCTTAACCGTTAATGTACCTTCTGTAACGATTATCAACAACAGTTTTGAGAACAATCCGGGAGCGGGTACAGAAATTGTACTTAATGCCGCTCACGGTGCAGTTATTCGCTCCAATACCTTTACAGGAAATGCCAATGCGATTGCTGTAAACGGCAATCTTATCTCAATCTTGGGCAATAATTTTAATGGTGAAAAAGTAGCCGTTGGCAATTCAAATGCATTGACTTTCGGATCACTGGAGTTTCCAAACACATTTTCTGATATTGCAGGGAATGCGCTTTCTCTTAATCAGGTACATGGAAGTACTGTACAGCACAACACATTCCTGAATGTCGGTGGTCAGGGTATTACTGTACAGGATGGCAATGGTAATGTTATCCGTAAAAACACACTACCGCAAGTTACCGGATGGGAAATCAGCCTCAACGGCGGTCATTCTAATAAGATAACAGACAACTTTATTGTCGGGATTGGTACCTTTAGCGGTATATTGGTTCAAAATGGTCTATCCAATAGCGTAACCAGGAACCACATACGTGAAGGCAGTATCCAACTTAGCGCAGTAAGCGGGTCTGCTTATGGTGTTGTCAGAGTTGATTCAAATTACGTTGTAGCAGATCCTCGCAATAATCCCGGTCATGGAGCCATTCAACTGAGTGATCTGTCAAATGCTACTGTTCAGTCTAACTTCTTTCAGGACAACTTAGGAGAAGTAATCTCTTTGTACAACGCTGCTAATGTTATTGTAAAGTCAAATAAGCTTGAAAACAATACAGGATCAGGAGTATATGTTCAAGGAGGACAGTCTGTTAAGATTTCCCGCAATACCATATATCAAAATTCTGCTATTGTACAACCTCGTTTAGCAATCACTTCTAACAACCTTAAAGCTGCTCCGGTGATTACGTCAGTTGTTCGAAATGGTAACAATGTAGTGATTTCAGGTTCCGGTACTTTAGCTAACGATACTGTTGAGATATTCTCTACTGATCCAGTTACTGCAAGCAATCCGTTAAGACAGCCTATCAAGGAGTTTATCGTTCCTGTAAAAGCTACAGGTTCAACCTGGAGTGTTACGGTGGCAACTTCACTTGATTACTTCATTGCTACATCAACAGACCAGAACGGCAATACATCTGCTTACTCATTAGCAAAAGGTGTTAACATATCAGGTCCGACGAGTGTGACACGTAATACATCTTTTTCTTATGCTACAGGTTTGTACCCAAACGTAACTTACCAATGGTGGGTAAACGCTGATGCAACAATTAGCAGCGGTCAGGGAACAAACAATGCAACAATCACATTCGGCCCTTCATTTTCTGCAGGAACTGTATATGTAGGCTTTACCCACCCGACAACAGGATGGACGGTATATCAGCTTAGTGTAACAGCAAACGGCACATTGAGAGAAGAAAGCGTTCAGGCAGCTCCTTTAAATGCTGTGGCCTATCCTAACCCTTTTTCTACAACAGCTAAAGTAAAGCTTGACGTAAATGAAGCTGAAAGTGTAACCCTAAACCTCTATGATTCTCAGGGCAAACAAGTAAGCCATTCTGAATGCTATACCAAAGACGGAGAAGCTGAAATCGGGAGAGGTGTTCCGGCCGGTACGTATTTATTGCATGTCATTACCGGCAAAGAAAAACAGGTAATTCGTGTGACTAAATCCGAGCAGTAACAAGTCTCCGATTTCCTGAAATACCAAGAGAGCCTTAATCATTAGTTGATTAAGGCTCTCTTTTATTTATTAAACCTCCGCTTTAACAGCACCCAAAAACTTCTCCATATTCTAAAATATTGTTACCTTAATTGCACTAACTGTTTTTATGCTAAAATCTCTGTTCCGTGCCAAATCTTCAGCCGAAATGCAGGCTGAGAAAATAAAAGACTATAAACACATTGTGGCATTACAGGCTGCTATTATTATATCAGCATTGTTACTGAAAGACATTCTTGCCATGTCGGGTATGAGTGTTGCGACTTCCAATGCCTGGCGCGATGTATTGTTCCTTCTTTTTGGAGGATTGTATGTTTTCATTTTATGGGACATACTTCGCAATTTTACCAATAACAAAAGCCTGGTCATTACTTTACTGGTATTTATTATAGCTGCATTGGGACTTGCATCTGTAACCGTAAACCCTTTCTTTCAGATACAGACGAATGAAAATCAGCTTCGCCTGAGTTTATTCTTTATTCACGCGGTTTTATTTGCTGTAGAAACCATTGTTATCCTTCACTCTATTTACGACATCTTTTCGGGAAACAGACTCTCTAAGGAGAAAATATGGGGTTCTGCCTGTATTTTCCTGATGATCGGTATTTCATTTGGCAGTGTCTATGACCTTATCAATATTATTCAGCCCGGCTGTATGGGTGTACCCCTGCCATTAGGACTTGAAAGTTATACTGCCTGTATAAGCTACAGTATGACCATTATAGGTGGTCATGAGGCTTATCCTGATGCAATTCCGTTGATTATGAATATCGGAGTAATTGAAGCTGTATGGTCAAACCTTTTTGTGGTATTGCTGGTTGGACGTTTGTTAGGTAAACCGGACACTGAGTAATGGATAGCCTGATTAACCTTTTCAATTCAGTACTCCCCCTTTCAGCAGAAGAACAGCTTTTAATGAAAGAACATTTGTATACTGAGAAGATCAAAAAAGGCGACCTCTATTGTGAACGAGGGAAAACCTGTAAAAAGATCGGCTTTGTGCTCGATGGCGTTTTCAAGGTAGTCAGGTCAGATTCTAACGACAATGACTTTATCTTATACTTTACCAGCGAAAATCATTTTGCTGTTGACATAGAAAGCTTTACCAACAAAACTCCGGCTGAAGAATATATCGAAGCACTTACTCCATGCACAGTAGTGACAATGACAATCAGCACTTATGAATTATTAGGAAAGGAAATTCCCAATTTCACTCAGATTATCAGTCAGCTGAAAGAAAAAGCCCTGATTGAGAAATTCAGGATAAAAAGTGAAATGTTTGTTGACGATGCTCAAACCAAGTACAACAAACTACTACAGCGACACCCATCAATTATTCAGCGTGTGCCGCAAAACCATATTGCCTCTTTTCTCGGTATCACCCAATACACATTAAGCAGAATAAAAGCCCGGAAATGATTTTTTGCCTTTTGGCAAACTTTTTCATTTTTCATAGATCTACTTTTGACCTATACAAATCAAAATATCTATGAACGAGGTAAAAGATAAGGTAACCTTGGTGACGGGAGCATCTAAAGGTATCGGGGCTGCTATTGCCCGCTCAATGGCACAGGCAGGAGCTAAAGTAGTTGTTAACTATACATCTGACAAAACAGGTGCAGAAACGATAATTGGCAACATCATTAAAAACGGTGGCAGCGCCATTGCCATTCAGGCTGATGTCACAAAAGCGGCAGATGTTAAAAGGCTTTTAGAAGAAACCGCCAAACAATTCGGACCAATAGATACGCTTGTCAACAATGCGGGTATCTACAAATTTGAACCAGTCGAAACAGTAACTGAGGCAGAGTTTCATCGTCAGTTTGACAGCAATGTTTTAGGGACAGTATTAACAATACAGGAAGCTTTAAAACATTTTAATCCGAAAGGAGGAAGTATTATCAATATCAGCTCTGTAGCCAGTGTAAAGGCCACTCCTATGTCCCTCGTATATACTGCCAGTAAAAGTGCCGTTGATGGCATTACGCGTG
>CAZNHL010000091.1:0-12821 GCA_964572965.1 uncultured Bifidobacteriaceae bacterium | reverse complement strand
GCAACAACTGCCTTTGGCAGTTTCCTTTCGGGAGTTGAAAAAATTAAATCGGGTAAATTCAGAGGAATTGAAGGTGTTTACTCTCCTACCAACACACATATGGTCGGTAATGGCTTTAAAGTGATGAACTACTTTCCTAACGGGCAGGGTTTTGAAGAACGCATGAGCCCTTTTTTCTTACTTGATTTTAATGCTGAAGTCAATTTCCCTCCATCCAAAATATCGAGAGGTGTTGGTGTACATCCACATAGAGGTATCGAAACCATTACATTTGCTTATAAAGGCGGCGTTGCCCACCACGACAGTGCAGGAAACAGCGGTATTATCAACCCCGGCGATGTACAATGGATGACAGCAGGCGGAGGCGTATTACACAAAGAATATCACGATAAAAAATACAGTGAACAAGGCGGCGCTTTTGAAATGGTTCAGCTCTGGATCAACCTGCCTAAAAAACATAAAATGACCCCTGCCAAATACCAGAGCATTCTGCACAGCAACAAACCTAAAGTGAAACTTCCGAAAGGTATGGGCGAAGTAAATGTTGTTTCCGGCAGTTTTAAAGGGACAACAGGCATTGCAAGTGCATTTTCACCTTTACATATCTATGACATTCACCTGAACGAAGGCGGAGAAGTATCATTAGACCTTCCTGGTGATTACAATACAGGTATCCTGCTTATTGATGGAGATGTACTGATGAACGAAAACCGGAAAGTTGCAGAAAATCAATATACACAGTTCAAAAATGAAGGAGGCGAAATCCACATCAAGGCCAATAAAAAAAGTATTCTGTTGGTATTAAGCGGAGAACCTCTGAACGAACCATTTGTTAGCTATGGCCCATTTGTAATGAATACAGAAGAAGAAATCCACCAGGCCATCAATGACTACAAACAAGGGAAGTTTGGCTTTCTGGCAGACTAATTTCCTGATTATAAAATTATAAGATTTAAAAATCAGAGACAGAAGATCGGGAATTATCCCGGTCTTCTGTTTTTTGTTTTCTGCATAGATCTTGCGGAGTTGCGCAGAACGACTTTCCACTAATCTTTCAATCATCACTCTAACAACAAACACCCATCAACTAACAACTATTTCTTACCATACATCAATATAGCAGCCTTCCCTGCATGGTATCTTTGTATTACCAAATTAAAACGGGCAGATTATGAAAACTAAAAACATAGAAAATATCGTTTCTCCTGCCTCCCCTCATTATGTGGGAGATGGATTCAGGGTACATAACTTCATTCCAAGCGGTGAAGGGCTCGACATGCAGCGCATGAACCCTTTTATCATGATGGATTACAATTCAAAATTTTACTTTCCTCCGACTGATAAGCCAAGAGGTGTGAGTGTACACCCTCACAGGGGGTTCGAAACTGTAACGATTGCCTACAAAGGTAAAGTAGCCCACCACGACAGCAGCGGCAATAGTGGTGTGATCGGAGAAGGTGATGTACAATGGATGACAGCGGCCTCTGGTATTCTGCACAAAGAATACCATGAAAAAGAGTTCAGCAAAAACGGCGGCGACTTCCAGATGGTACAATTATGGGTGAACTTACCGGCAAAAGATAAAATGTCGGCACCTAAATACCAGGGAATACTTAACGCTGATATCAGCAAAGTTATACTTGCTGATAAAGGTGGCATCGTAGAAGTAATTGCAGGGGAATATCAGGGTACTCAGGGTACTGCTTCAACCTTTACTCCTGTTAACTTGTTTAATGCCAAACTGAACAAAGGTGCCCAAACAACATTCTCCTTTCCGGCACATTATAATACTGCCGTACTGGTTATTGAGGGCAGTATTAAAGTAAACGGAAACCGGACAGCAACAGCAAGTCAGTTTGTATTATTTGAAAATGCAGGGGAAACATTTACGGTAGAAGCCAATGAAGACGCTATTGTATTGGTTTTGAGCGGAGAACCTATCAATGAGCCTATTGCTTCTTATGGCCCCTTTGTAATGAATACAAGAGAAGAGCTTGTACAGGCTGTAGAAGATTTCAATATGGGAAAATTCGGTTTCCTTGAAGAGTAATCTGATTCCATATAAATCACAATATTTATCAAAGTCCTTTCTGATTAAATTAGAAAGGACTTTGTATTTTTATACAAACGAATTTTTATGGATGAAGAAATACTAAAATCAATCGCCAGCCAACTGAGACAACCTCATGGAGAACATGCTGTTGAGATTGGCAAAAAAATGAATGTGAGCAACCTGCACATCAATCTCAACACGATCGAGGCCCTTGAGTTACAGGACAATGATAATATCCTCGAAATCGGGATGGGAAATGGTTTATTCGTGAAAGATGTATTATCCAAAGCAAATGCTCTTCACTATGCTGGTTGTGACTTCTCTGAAAGCATGATCGAAGAATCCGGTAAATACAACAGTGATTATGTAAAATCCGGACAGGCCTCATTCCATTTGACAAATGCCAGCCAATTACCATTTGAAAAAGAAGTTTTCGACAAAGTATTTACTATCAATACTATTTACTTCTGGGAAAATACGACGCAGGTCTTATCAGAAATCAGGCGTGTATTAAAACCCGATGGAAAAATTACAATAGCTATCAGGCCCAAATCTCTGATGGACCATTATCCTTTTGTAAAATATGGGTTCAATACATTCTGTAAAGAAGACCTGGTTAAACTGTTATCGGAAAACCAGTTTAAGATAACTGATGTACTGGAAAAAGAAGAGCCTGCGCAGGAATTTAACGGCCAGCAGATACTTTTCTCTACACTCCTCATTTCAGCAGTAAAAGCCATATAATCTGCCAGCCGATGAAAGATTTTTTAAATTCATTTGGGATGCTGACAAAAGATGAGCTGAAGCAACTTGACTCCATCGTCACAACAAGAAAGATTGCCAAAGGCGAATTGATTATTCCTGAAGGAAATATATGTAATGAACTTTACTTTATAAAAACAGGGATTGTACGCTCTTATTATACTACCGACGCCGGTGAAGAAATGACTTATTGCATTACTTTCGGTAATACATTTATGACTGCTCTTTCATCATTAATTTCAAACCAGCCTACAGCTGAAAACCTTCAGGCAGTTACCGCCACAGAATTAGATGTGATACAAAAAGCTGACCTGGAAAAGCTTTACACTCTGAGCCCTAACTGGCTGCGTGTTGGTAAATATTTTATTGAGCAGGAATACTTAGAAATGGAAAAACGCTTTTTCTCTTTTCAGAAAGACAAAGGCAAAGAACGTTACAGAGAACTGTTACAAAAAAACCCGGAATACATTATGCAAATACCCCTGCAATACCTGGCTTCTTACCTGGGTGTTACACCCAGACATTTAAGCCGATTGCGCCGGGAAGTTTCTTTATAGACATTTGTCCTTTGCCGCATCTTGAATATTTTCTTCTTTTACTAATATAAACAGAGAAAGAATGAAAAAAATATTGATTATCAATGGCCATCCTAATAAAAACAGTTTCAATTTCAGCCTGGCAGCTGCCTATCATAAAGGAGCTACTGAATCCGGTGCGCACGTATCACAAATCAATATTTCAGAATTAAACTTTAACCCCAATTTGGCTTACGGTTATTCGCAAAGAACAGAGCTTGAACCAGATCTTTTACAAGCCTGGGAACACATCAAACAGGCCGACCATCTGGTATGGCTACACCCGGTGTGGTGGGGTGGTTTGCCGGCTATTACTAAGGGATTTATTGACAGGCTTTTTCTTCCCGGCATGGCATTTCGGTACAAAGAAAATTCTGTGTGGTGGGAAAAGCTTTTAGCAGGAAAAACGGCACATATTATATCGACACTGGACCAACCTGGCTGGTATTATCGTTTAATGTATGGCAGACCCAGTGTTAACCAGCTCAAAAAATCTACTTTAGAGTTTTGTGGTGTTAAACCTGTCAAGGTTAGCTTAATTGGCATTATCCGGAACTCTGAAGAAAAGGCCAGGTTAAAATGGATAGACGAAGTGTACCAAATGGGGATCAAACAAAAATAACGTTCCACTTTTATGGAACAAGTAAAAACAATTGGTAAAACAAAAGACTCAGGCTTTCAAACCGGAATTGAAGGTAATGTGAACCCTTAAAGTGTTACTCGCATATACGCTTACAAGCAATAAAAAAGGGCCTGCGATGGATAACGCAGGCCCTTTTTACATATTAACCATTTTACTTGGTTGTTTCCACCATCACAAAAGCTCCCCATAATTTAGGGTCGTCATAATCCTTTTTGATTTCTTTCTTAGCATCAATAAATGCCTGACGTTTATTTCCTGATTTCAGCCAATTGGTATAAAATGAGCTCATTAACTTCTGAGTAATCTCATCATTTACTTTAAACAAACTCATGATAATTGCATCTGCTCCAGCAATGAGGAATGAACGCTGTAAACCGTATACACCCTCGCCTATCTGCACTTCACCCAAACCTGTTTCACATGCTGACAAAACCACCAACTCCGTTTTATCAAAATTCAGGTTCATTGCTTCATAAGCTGTGAGTATACCACTTTGAGAATTGACATACTTATTTTCAGTATTGTTAATAATATCTCCTGCACCGCTTAAAAGCAAACCAGAGTTCAGTAATGGATTTGCGGCCAGCCCCTCCTCTATATCATCACCTGATCTCTCCTTAAAGTAACCGTGTGTGGCAATATGGAACACCTTTGGATTCTCAATTTGCTTAATTGTATCTTCCTGTACATTATTCCCCAACTTCTCTACGACCTGGTATCCTAAAGATGCTACAATAGAGCTTAGGGATTTTACTTCCTTCTCTGCCCCGGGCAATGCTACAATTGTTCTGCTGCCAGACGTAATTGCACTATTAGGCAGGTAAAAGGCCGGACTGCCGGCAATGTAAATTTCTTCTTTAACTTTCGTTTTGGTTGTCTTACGGGATGTTTTAGCGGAACTAACAACTTTAGACTTAACCAAATCTTTGGTATTACTTACAAGAACAAAGTTGTTCTTGTCCAAAGCAAATACCCCGTCTTTAGATAACATTTCAAGGTTTATCTGATTGTAAACGCCTTCTGAAGATATATACACCGTTGCATTATCAGGAATGCCTGCTTTTAATGCTCCCCAGAACGCGTCATACGACAACCTATCTGTATTATTAAAAATAACGCTGTTACGGTAATATTTCAGGTTCTTCTTCTCTAACTGATTACCTTTCTCAATAATAACCAGCTCGGGATAATCTTTCGTTTTTTCAGACACAACCAAACCTGCATAAATCACAGAATCAGTAAAGTCTTTATCAAAATGCCTGAATCTTAACATTTCGATAGCATATTCATTGGCCGTCAGTATATCTCTGACATCTTTCCAGGAAACAGCCTTACTTCTGCTCTCGGCAAACACTTCTGAACGTGCACTCAATTCTTTTTCCAATACTTCAACTCTTGTTTCCAGAAGTTTAATATCTATATTTTGTTCTGACAGCTGTTGTTTGCTCAAACCTAATGAGCTCGTCATAAACTCTTTATTTTCAATGTATTCATCGTAAAGCTTTATCAAAGTAGAATCATTACTTGACAATACACGCTGCTTTACTTTAATACTATTACTTAACAAAATAGCTTTTGTAGTAATAGTATTGTTATACATTTTCGCTGCCAGTTCCGGTTTAACGTTTTTCTGAGTATAACACAGAAAGTTAAAGAACTCAAATTCGTCTTTCACCTGACTCCAATATTTGCTCTTTTCTGAAAAACTTAACTGAGGGAAATACTTCTCTGTGAAAACCAGGTTCTTTTCTGTTGTTTCCTCAAGAATTTCCAGAGCTTCTGCTTTCTTACCTTTGATATAGTAAATCTTAGCCAAATTACTGGAAGCCTGTACATAACCAGGGTGATTGTCGCTATAAATGGAATTATAAAGGCTTCTGGAAGACTTCAATGCAACTTCTGCATCATCATAGTTTCCTTTCTGATACAGCACTTTTCCTTTCAATAAACGCACAGAAGCTACATGGGCATTATTTTCCCCTAATTTTGATATCCAGAATTTCTCTATTTCAGGCAAATGTTTTAATGCCTTATCAGACTGCTTCATCTGATAATAAACTTCTGCCTGACTTTGCAACTGATCGTAGTAAATCGGATTGTTTGTTGAAAGGCTTTTCGTTATAACACTATTAGACTCCTCAAACAGCTTTTCAATTTCTTTCAGTTCAGCCTTACCTTTTTTCGATTTTACTACAGCTATTTTATTAAGGATCTGAGCTCTCTTAAAATGCCCTTTACCAAGACGGGTTTCATAAATCGCCAAAACTTTATTCAGGTTTTCTTCCGCTTTGGAATAATCGCCAATTGCCATGTTAAAATCAGACAAAGATGTCAATGCAGTACCTGCCTGTAAAGATTGAACACCATAGCACAAGTTTGCCACGGAAAGTGATTTTACAATAGCTTTCTCTGCTCTGTTATAATCACCCTGCATCAGATATAATGTACCCTGTCCGGAAAGTGTTGTAAAGGCTAATTTACTTCCATCTCCTACTTTTCTATCCTTAATAGAAAGCGAAGCGGCTAAATAATCATCAGCTGTAGAATAGTTGCCCAGATCCATGTAAACTCCGGCTAACTCGTCATTCAATCTGGCAACCTTAAGTTCCTGTGGTTCCAATACTTTTCTACTGGCTCTGAAAGCCCTGAACGCTGCTTCTTTTGATTTATCAAACTCTCCGAGCTGGCTATATAAATCTGCAACCAATAAAGCTGTTTCCCTGCTGGCTTCATCTTTCTTAATGCTTTTGTTCAAAATGCCGCTTATGACATTCAACTTATCATTTACAGTATTATAATCGCCCAGCAATCCTGTAATTTCAGCATACCTTGCAAGCTCATAAGCATAACGGGAATCGTTTTCACCAAAACGTTCCAGTGCTACTTTCACTGAGTTTTCAGAAAGAGCACGTGCATCTTCATACTTACCCGTTAGTACATATAAGTCACTGAAAAGATCTGCATAACGCAGGTAATCAGGCTGGCGTTCTGTAATCTGCGGAGCAACGATTGCGTCATAACTTTCGCGTTTGATTGTTAAAGCCATTGGATAATCGATACCATACTTAACAATCCAGTCTGCCTTCTCGATTCTTAGCCTGTTATATTCAGGAGCATTTTTACCATAAGATACTTCCGCATCGGCAAGCAAACTATCAAGTGCCTTTCCGCCCTCAGCAATGTTCCCGTTATTAATTAAAACGTCATACTGAAAACGCTTCATTTCCAATCTTAACGGATCAGTAGCAGGTAAATATGCTGTTTTTTTAACCAGTTTATTGGTTTTTTCTAATGCTGCCGAATAGTACCCCTGAGTATTTAATCGCTTGCAGTTAGCGTAATTGTAAAGATTATCTTCAAGCTCCTTACTGTTTAGTGAGCGGTGAGAATGCATCTGTAAACGCTTATTATAGCTGGTGTAGCGGGTATACTGATCTGATATTACATAAGCATTTACCAAATCTGCCATTATTTTCAATTGTATTCTTTCAGTATTTGCAAAAGAACCGGTCCCATATGCCTTCTGGTAATAGCGTGCAGCTTTTGTATAATCTTCCTGTTGTTCAAAGCTTTGGGCTTCAAGCCAGACAGCTTCCCTGTTTTCAATAGAACTGTTACCAAGGTTATCCTTGATCCAGAGACGGTTTACTTTCAGTAATACTGAAGTAGCAGGGCCTTCACCCCTTTTCAACATTACAACAGCCTTAAGATTTAACAAATGAGCATAAGCCCTCTTTGCGTCTACTTTTTCCTGTTTTGTTAAAGCAGCCTGTGCTGTATTATTCAGTAAGGTAGGTTCTAATGTATTGATTAAAGCTAAGGCTTCATTGCCGTACCCAAGGTTTGTCAGCACTTCAACTTTTCTTATCTGAAGTTCAAAGTCCTTCGCTCCGGCGTTCTGTACTATATTGTAAGCTTCAGAAAAAACGCCGGCATCTATCAAATAATCAACCTGTACTGCCAAAGCCTGCTGTTTGGTATCGTCAGCAGCGGCTTCACTCAATGCCTGCACAGCGGCCGAATATACCGCCGATGCCTTGTCAAACTGATAGTCAGCATAATAGGCCCTTGCCAGTAAAAAACCTAAACGGGCCTGTTCTGCCTGAGTGCCCGATAATCTGACAGTTTTCTTAAGACTGGCATTAATCCCGCCTATTACTTCACTGTAACTACCATATTCGAAGCTTTCTTTTAGGGAATAAAATGTTTTATCAGCTTTAGGTCTTTCTTCTGATACACCACTTAGCGCCCCGAAAGAGACTAATAAAATGGGTAATACCAGTAAATATTTACTGTAAAAATCTTTCATAAACTAGTGTCAAAACGCTGGAAAATCCTACTTAAACAAGTCATCAAGACTTACAATCAGATTGATTTCATGTGTATTCAGGCGGTTGTCGCTATTTGTCTGTACAGCACCCTGATAAGCATAACCTAGTTTAAAGCGAGAACTGATATAAGTGCCTGCATTCAGACCATAACTATTATTGGTTGCATATGAACCTCCTAACCAGAAATAATCAGTAATCACAAAGCTTAGGTTCATGTCTGCCACGTTAGCTCCTGTCGGATAGTAATAATAAATCACATTAGGCTGTAACTGGTATTGATCACCTAGTTTTAGCCTATAACCTGCATTGGCAACAAAGTTTCTTTTCTTATCGAGAAATGCCCTGTCTTTATTCTGCAAAACATCTTTGTTGTCAACAACAATCAAATCCGGAGAAGTTAATCCGGCATAGAAAGTACGGGATTCATACAAAAAACCAAGCCCAAACTTCGGTAACATAAAGCTCTGATTAGCCAGAGTTGGATCACCGGCATCCCAAACCTGCAAGTCGCCATCAAATTTAATATTTGAAACACCGGCACGCAGGCCCATTCCTAATTTTTTACCGCCGCCAAACTGCAAATGATATGAATAATTGGCCATGAAGTCAACCTGTGTCTGAGCTCCGTGTTTCAGGTAATTAGCATTGATACCCAGCGCCATGCTCTTTTCATCAAAACGGTAATCTCCCCAAAGGAAGTTTGAAAGAGGTGCGCCTTTCATGCTTGTGCCCGGTAACTTGGTCATTAAACCAACATTAAATTCGGTTTCCTGCATACCCGCTGCTGCAGGATTGTAGATCAGTGCATTATTAAAAAACTGCTTTACCTGTACCATTTGCTGCGCCTGAGCATACAGACCCAAAAAAAGGCAAGTGATTGTTAATGTTATTTTCTTCAGAAACATAAAACTAATTCTTAATGAATATATTTTAGGAAGCGGAGTCCGCTGGTTTATTCTTTTTTTAAAACGGTTGTTATCTATATCTCTCCTTAACTTTCACCTGTTAAAGCCCAAAGAGTTTACTAATGATTTCATTAACTGAAGGGAATTCTAATGATAACTCCTGCTGAACAGGATTTATGGTTGTAGCGTGTGAAAAAACTGTAATACCGAAGACTATGCTAAAGTATTTTACCCAATCATGCTTGAACATATATAACTTTAAATAGGTAGTTTACCAAGAGTAGAAAACATAGGATCTACTAAACAGCCGTAAATATAATTTTTTATTTCTACAACGGGAATAAACTTCATATTTAATTCCTGCAAACAACTCTAACATAGACTATTGTAACAAACAACAACCTAGTCATAAAACTCCCAGTTAATTCCAAAAGTAAAGGTCATTGGCATTCCCGCATAATATGGGGTCACAAAATAATTCCCGTTAGACCAAAGCTGACTTAGGTTTACGCCTTTCACAAAAACACCCGTCTTCCTGAATTTCATATCAAGAAAAAGATCTACAAGGTAATAATCCTGAACTTTTAAAGCCCTGCCGCTGGCTATATCCTGTCTGTAAAACTGCTGAGTACCGGGATTATAAGCATCAGCATAATAACCTGTAGCATAACGCGTATCAAGCCCGATAGCAATATCCAGTTCTTTATTCAAAATCTTTCTTTTATAGTAAACCATTGGGTTTACATAATGCTCAGGTACACGGATAAGATCTGCATTAGCAAGGTCTTTCGAATAAATATAATTAACGTCAAAATGGAAATTGCCCAATTTAAGGCCGGCCGACAACCCTGTCTTCAACATATTAATCTTCGCCTTAGCCTGTGTGGGTGCTGAATCAGCATCAAAATAAATATAATTACTGATATCAGTATAATTCATATCAAATCCCAAATGATAATTAGATTTTAAAGTCTCCCATTTAGCGTAAAAAGCAGAGGCTTCGGGAGAGGTAAAATCGTTATTCCAGATAAAATTATTACTTATAAAATATGTCTGAGCAATAGTAGGCGCATATTTGATGAAGCTATAGCCGGCTGAAAACTTTTTATATTCAACACCTACACCAAACTTCTTATTATCCCTGTTCTTGCTCCAGTCAGGGTAGGTCCTTTTACCAATACTGTCTTCAACAAACCGTCTGGTTGATTGTGAAAAATCAAATTGCTGTTCCAAATAGGCTTTCAGGAATATATTTTCACTATACTTTAACCTTGCTTCTCCGCCAAAATAACTATCATTAAAGTTCATCCTGTCTACACTCAGATAATCCTGATTATGTATTTCATCATAAGAAACATAGCGGCGTTTTACATAAACTTTGGCATCAAAAAAAGACGATCCTACTTTTAGTCCGAGATTATTGGAGAAAGCCTTGTAGTTATTGGAGTAATTTGTCAGTATGCTACTGAAATTATTCGTTTTAAAGTAAGACTGACTCCCTCCTCCTGACTCCAGTGTGTTTTTAGGTAAAGGATTAAAATTCATCCTGTTATACTGGTCTACATAATCAGTTTCCAGATAAAGGGCAAGCTTGTTTGTATTATCAATATGAAAGTGCTGGTATAAATGATATTGATTACGATCATTAAATGTTACAGTCATCATATTAGGATCGCTTGTACTAAACCAGACAGGCACCTCTCCAAGTTTTACAGATGAATTCAGGTCTTCTTTTGTAATAGGCTTCGTCAAGGTATCTATAATACCACCAGTTTCATTTACTCTGTGGCGCAATGTAGAAAGTGTAAATAACAAGCCATAACGGTCATTTTTAGTTCGGTAGGCAGTATACATCGCTATGCCATAATCATCGGACACCCTGTCCAACAATTTATTGCCCGTTTTACCGTAATTTCTTCTCGCAGCCACACGACGGACTTTTACGCCGACATTCCATTTTTTATTTATATTTCGGCTAATGTCGAAATCCAGCATTCCCTCACCTTGCCCCCCTTGTATATAATTGATGCGGGCATAAGGCGACTTAGTATCATAAAACTTAATATCCTGAGGGTAGAAATGATAAAAATCGTAACTATTGAAACCCGTCTGGTAGCCAAGCTCTGTAGGCATCTGAAGATAAACAGGCTTAATGGCTGTCCCCATAATCCCTAAATCCTGAAAATTCCCTTTCTTGGTATATTCAAAATTACATCTGTGCGCACGGTCAAATGACGTATCAATAGCATGATAAACCCTTACAGAATCGTAAAAGTCTTTCGCATAAAAATACCTTGTACTACGGGCACCATAAACAGACACAGTATCATTCAAAATCTGCGCAGATGCCTCTGATACAAAGAGGATAGAAAATAAATATAGTACGATTCTAAAAAGCCTTTTCACAGCGCAAAAGTATATAAAAATTCTCTTTTTACTTTTCAGTGTGAAGAAATTGTCTGATCTCTTCCTGAAAAAATGTTTCCTGCCCTAAAAAACAAACTTCTATTGGCAAATAAAACATTGATAAATCAGGCAAAAAACCACGCAGATCGAGTTCTTCTACTTTTACAAAATCTTTTTCTGTCATTAACACAGAGCACCCTTCTCTATAAGCTTCTTTGATCTTATTCAAATCAGCGTTTCTGTATACATGATGATCACCCAGCTCCAGATGTTGGATAATATCAAACCCATTAGCTATTAAATGATTTTCTAACGGTTTCGGGTTTGCTATACCACTTACTAACAATATCTGCTTAGACAAAGGTTTACTGCCATTAAACTGCACCGGCTGGCCGTACATAAAAGAGGTAAAATAAACTTTCACACCCGGTGCACCATAAAACTGAACTTCCTGTATAATGCGTTTTTGTTCTTCTTCTGACAGGTTTAAAGGGCATTTCGTAATAATTATGGCTTTGGCACGTACTGCACCATGTCTGTTTTCTCGCAACAAACCCATTGGCAATAGATAATCCTTAGTAAAAATACGATGATAATCACTCAGCAAGATATAGTAATCAGCCTTTAAAGCCCTATGCTGAAAAGCATCGTCAAGTATAATTACTTCAGTATCCTCTTCTCTGTTAAGAATTTCAGGAATAGCAATAATGCGCTCCTCACCAACTGCTACATTTACTTCATTTCTGAATTTTTTAAATACCTGCATTGGCTCATCACCAATAGTGCGTGCAGTTGCCCCATCAGTTGCCCACAAAAAACCTTTCGTTTTTCTGCCATATCCCCTGCTTAATACTGCCAGTTTATGATCTTTTTTCAACAGGCTTATTAAATATTCAACATGAGGGGTTTTGCCTGTACCGCCCACAGTGAGGTTGCCAACCACTATTGTTTTCACATCAAAAGCAACAGATTTAAGGATACCTTTATCATAACACCAATTCCTCAGCGATGTGATCAGGTTGTATATAACAGCAAAAGGATAAAGCAAAAATTTCATGTCCCGAAGTTGAAAATTTATAGGCAAAGAAAAAAGTGAGTAGTGAGTAGTGAGTAGTGAGTAGTGAGTAGTGAGTAGTGAGTAGTGAG
>CAZNHL010000090.1:4322-12969 GCA_964572965.1 uncultured Bifidobacteriaceae bacterium | reverse complement strand
TTTTACCAGATAGAGACATAGGTCTATTTCACTCCTGTTTAAAACTAAAAGAAGGTCATAGAAAATGATTTTTTACATAGAATTAATTCCATCTCCTTATTCTATGTACCTATGAGGTAAAGTTTTAATATTTAAATGGGACAACCTAAAAATAGTTTAACATTGTATAACTTGAACCGGCAATAAGCTAAACTATTGATTCTGAGTTGTAATTCCTGATAAAACAAAAGTACAAACTACCGATCCGCTCAAGCTGGCGCCATTTTCTGGCAGACCATCAACAGAAAATTATAATTACTGCTTACTTCCGGATGATTTAGGCAAGCCGGATTTTGCTAATAGTCCGGCTATTCGGCATTTACAATGTTGAATAAAAGTGTCTCAAAATCATGGTAAAGGATGTTAACCAATGTTGCGCAAGAGATAAAAAATCAGTAAAATGCACGCAAATGTGATAATCGATAAACTAACCTTGCAAAGTCACATTTATGGTTCACTAAAAAGGTCTGATTGGCCAGTAGCATTTATATTTTTATGAAAAAAACCTTTAACCTGCTTTTGCTGATAAGCATTGCTTTTGCTTTCGCTAATTGTTCTTCTGATAAGGGGAAAGATGAGAAGTTGTTAAACGAAGAAAACAGTACAACAGTAAACCGGCGTTCTGCAGCTGACATTATCAGGATGACGCAACCTAACAGGCAGCGTTTTCAGCCTAAGCTAAGTGTCGCAGATTCGCTGATACTTGCCATGGCAGATATGGCTTTTGATGAAAACCTCGCATTTGTACAGGAAGAAAGCCCGCTTGCATATAAGCAGTCAAATAACAAACAAGCTAAATCCGGTTTATATAAAATAGGACAGACTATTTACCCTGTGGCTTTATCAAAAATGTTGTTTGGTAAAGTAGACCCTAAAGAAATTATTGAAGGGACAGTATACGGTAGTGTGATCAATATTAATGGTAAAGCAGCAGCTAATGAAACAATATGGCTGTTGAGTAAATCCGGTAAGGTACTGGCAGAAACTAAAACCGGTGCCGACGGGTCGTTTAAATTTGAAAACCTGCCTATTCAGCAGTATCAGTTAATTGCAGTAAGCGGCAACGGGAAGTTTAAATATAAGCCAAACAATAAACCTTTTGGAGAGAATACGGCTAAGATATTATATGACAAGGCTTTGGCTCATTACAATAAGAAAGAGTATAATGAAGCAGAAAACCTGATCAATAAAGTATTGGCACTTGATAATAAAAATTATGATGCTCAGTTGCTTAAGGGCGAAATTCATGAGGCTAAACTTGAATATAGTGCCGCATTGAGCGCTTATGCAGAGGCGGTAGCTCAAAACCAGCACGATGCTGTGGCGATTTACAGGGAAGGTGTTATTAAAAGTATCCAGGAAAAATATCCGGAGGCACTTATTGATTTGAATAAAGCTGTAACTGAAAACCCTAAAAATGCAGATGCTTATTTTCAAAGAGGGTTGGTTCATAATAACCTGAATGAACAAAAAGAAGCTTTAGCAGATTATCAGCAGTTTGTGAAATTGGAAACCAAGTCGGCGCCGGGTTATTTTAACATGGGTACTACTTATGCTAACCTGGGTGAGTATACCAAGGCAATAGAATGTTTTAATAAAGCAATTAAACTGAACCCAACAGATGGGGAATGCTATCTCTACAGGGGAATGTGCTATCAGGAGCAGGCAAATTCGGACGCTGCTTTGGCAGACTATGATCAGGCATTGAAATTGAAGAAAAGCCTTGAAGCCTTTCTGAGAAAGGCAGAAGTATGCGAAGTTGAACATGAGTTTAAGCAGGCAGAAAGTGTTTATCAGGAGGCATTACAGTATTTTGTGAATGATGCTGAACTATATAACCATCGCGGGGTTTTTTATAGTAACAGGAAAAAGTTTGCGTTGGCATTACAGGATCTCAATAAAGCTATAGAGTTAGAAAGTAAAAATGGGGAGTATTATGCCAACAGGGCTCAGGTTCTCTTAAAATTGAAGAAGAAAAAAGAGGCATGTACGGATATTGTTACTGCAAAAGGCCTTGGATTTCAGGTTAATAGCAAACTGGAATTGAAGGCTTGTAAATAATAAAGAACAAGCATCTGTAGAAAATAAGGTTACTTCTTAAATGAAAGTTCCATTTCGATCATCAGTAGTCGAAATGGAACTTTTTGTTTTATGAAGTTAATTAACTGCTACTGTAAAGTATTTTAACTCGTTTGGAAGCTTGATTTCTTCTTCTTCGTTGCGGAAGTTGATTCTTACCAGTTCCTCAACTTCAATTACCACTCTTTGCCCGGGTTGTATCTGATCAAATTTTAGCATCATACGTGGACCGGAGCCGCTTGACTGACCTTTGGATACTTTGCCACTAGCTGCAATGGCACTCCATTTTTTGATTTTATATCGGGCATCCTGCGGACAAACTTTCTGAAATTCTTCATTGGCTGTTACTACAATCATGAGTTTGCCGATATCTGCTTTGGGTATACCTGCCAATACGTTGATCGGGTTGCTGCCATTTTTAATCTGAACGCTTGGAAGAGGCACTTTCTTAGCAACAAAGTCTTTATCTCCGATATTGATACCAGATGATTTTACATTTACCTTAACTCTCGATGCGTTCGGAATAACGTTGATTTGCCCTCTGCTGCTACTTGTTTCAAGAGAGCCGCCGGTAATACTAAATCCCGGGATAAACTCAGCACCAAGCTCCGGTACATTCACTGTCATTCTGTTGGCACAGTTCATAAATAAAGTTGGCGGTTCAGAACTCTGAAAGTTAAGTGTAGGTCTTGCAACAATATATTCCTGATTGACAGTATAGACGGAGTCTGAACCATCAGGTTTTTTAACTTTGATGCGTGCCGTCCATTTCTTCTTCGCTAGTCCGTCAGCACCAAAGTTTTCTGCACCTGTTGAAAACTTGATTTTACCCACACCTTGTTCGGTGACAGTAATTTCCTGATTACCAAGGAACATTGTTGGTTTTTCCGTAGAAAGCTGAGCAGTAAGAAACAAGTCTGCTTCATATTTTTTACCTGCAATCACATAGTTAGATCCCGTCCGTACCATTGGCACCAGACCCTTAACCTTATAATCCTGAAGGTTTATTTTACTGGCAATATTATCCAGAGAAAGCCTTTCTATATTGATGATATTGCTTTCAAGTTCCGAAAGCGTGGCCAGGCTGGCTACCAGGGGTGCTTGTGCAAAGTTAAGTTCGGCAAAGTCTTTGTGTTTTTGTTCGGACTTGTTCTTGTACACAGGGTGTTCTGCACCACTCAGGGCAATCTGCTGAAATTGCAGCATATTTAACTGATTGATCCAGGCAATGTGCTTGTCTAGTTTTTGTTTCAGTTCATATGCTTTACCGTTTTTGTTGCCTCCAAGCATAAAGGTTTCCACTTTGGTTTCCTCTTGTGCTCCTTTCAGGTTGCCTTCATCATCGTAGCCGCCTGTTTCTTTAATCAGGGCTGCTTTTAATGCTTCTATATAAGAAGTAAGGGTGTCTGTATGGCTCCTGATTTGCTTACCGGTTTGCAAAAGCTGCATCTGTATGCCAGGATTGCTTAGTTTATTTACTTCGCTTTCAATTGCACTTATCTTGAGCTTGTTTTTATCAAGTATTTCAGCATTGGCATGCTCCATGTTTTTGTTGAGCTGTTCAAATTTGAAAATAACTGAGGAGCTTACTTGCAATGCCAGCAAAGCCAGCAAAATCAAATACATAACACCAATCAGTTTTTGCCTTGGAGTTTCTTTAGTACCAGCCATAGTCGTAATAGTTTAGATTGTTAGAAATAGAAACTAACCCGGGTTATTAGATGCATCTGGTACTATAATGCAAGGGGTATCAAAAAGGAACAGTGTAAATGGTAATATTTTTTTAAATTTTTTAACATAAATAAGAAAAGGCCATTAGGGTTGTCCCAATGGCCTTTTTTGCTGTAAATAAAAATTTATTTTTTTGTTCCTGAAACCGGCGCTTTCGGTTTTAACTTTTCATTATTGATTCTGTCAATTTCGGCCTCAACGCCATCAACAGAGAAACTTGCCGGTAACTGTGATCATCATCCCTTCTTTGGCAATTTTGACAAGGTTAGGGGTTTTGTAACCTACAAGGCCGAATGAATAGGCGCTAATACTGGTTTGACCTACGTCATTACCGAATGTTACAAGAATATTGGACTTTTTCTGAGCCAGAACAGTAAGTGTGGCAAAAGTGCACACTTCGGCAATAATTGCCTTTTTGAGCAAGGTTAGTTGGTTGTCCATAGCTTTAAATATTGAAAATTAACTGTTGAGATTTTACCTTAAATATATCGGATAGAAGTGCCGGAAGATGATATGTCAGGAATAAAATACTCACTTATAGTTGTTTACGGGGGGCTAAAAGATTTCGGTTTGCAAACTTATTGGTCTGTAAATTGTTTACACTTATAGTGTAAGGAATTTTTTATGTCAGGATATAAATTTTTAACTCTATGTGTTTTTTGTTTGCTTCATGCGCCTGGCGTGTTGGCACAACATGATACTACTTATTACAATGTGTATGATGATAAAATTACAGGCCGCTTTTACTTTTCTCAGAAGTATACCATTATTACAGTGCATGATGAAAAAAATAAAATTGATTTGAGTTACAGACCTAATACCACGCTCAATATGGGAGTGGGGGCAACTTATCGCTGGGCTACATTGAACCTTGCTTATGGATTTGGATTTTTAAATCCTGAAAGGGGGCAAGGCAAGACCCAGTACCTCGATTTACAATTTCATAATTATGGACGAAAAGTAGTATATGATGCTTTTGGGCAGTTTTATAAAGGTTTTTTCCTTGGACCTAAAGGACTTGGAAGGACTGACGGACAATATTATCTGAGGCCTGATTTGTTTATCTATGAACTTGGATTGAATGCGCAATATGTTTTCAATCATAAGAGGTTTTCACACAAGGCGGGAAGTCATCAAAGTGAATGGCAGAAAAAGTCAGCCGGCAGTTTTTTGCTAGGGGCTGAGGTTTATTGGGGTCATATAAACGGAGATAGTAGTATTGTGCCGACAAATGTCAATAAAGAAGCCGCGGCAAGAGAGATTAAACAGTTATATTTTTGGCAGCTGGGGCCCAATTTGGGATATGCTTATACTTTGGTCATTAAAAGACATTTCTTTGTTACCGGTTCGCTGACTGTAAGTTACGATTATGGTGAAAATACGTCTTTTGATCAGAATGGCTCATACCATGAATCCGGTTTTACACCTAATACTTTTATCCGCATATTTACCGGTTATAATTCAGATGTTTGGGCTTTGAGCATTGTTTATGTGAATGATACAGTAAACCTGGCTACAGGAGGTTCTGCAACCAGGGCTACCGTCAATACCGGGAATATCAGGGTGAATCTTGTAAGAAGGTTTCCTATAAAAAAGAAATTACAGAAAATGCTAGACATAATAGATTTGTAATGCAGGAATCTGAAATTACCGGTGAACTATCCTCAATTTTTAAATCTTGTAATCTTAAAGTCAGAAATCCCTTAAAAGCTAATACTCATCAGCAATATCCAACTCATGCTTCAGGTCCTGTCTGCCAGCCATCAAACCGGCAATCAAATTCATAGCCAAGATCCCACATTGTTTTGTTCCAGTCATTAATTGACTTCAATTCCATTACAACTGCTTCAGTTATTCCAGAGATCTCATATTCGCCGGAGAAGTCGACGGTTTCAATTTCTGAATATTGAGGGAATCGTTTTGTAATAGCTTCAACAAGATTTTTTGCTTTACTTTCTTTGTCTGTCAGGAAATAGAATTCAATAGAAAACCTGTCTGTTTCTTTGATGCCGTCAGCATACATCTCTTTCAGAACTTCAGCGTTTTCTTCAAGATTGATTTCGTTTTTGTGCATGTTTTTGCCGAAGAAAGTGTTTTCCTGTTGTGTGCTCATGTTGAGTGACTTTTAAATTTTATGCAATTTAAAGCTTTTTACTTTGTTTGAAATTAGAAGCAAGAACTATTAGTTCATGCTTTTTCGAAAGGTTAAAAAGCCGTATTTTTAGTTTTGAAAATTTTAGCGATGAATAATAAGCAGGAAGTGTTGTCAGAATTGATCCGTCAGCGCAGGAGTATATTCCCGCAAAGTTATACGGATCAGGAAATCCCCAAAGCTGTTATTGAAGAGATTTTAGCCAGTGCTAATTATGCTCCTACACATAAACTGACAGAGCCCTGGAGATTTAAGGTGTTCAGAGGCAAAGCCCTTGAAAGGCTGGCCGATTTCCTTGCTGACCAATATCAGAAAACAACTCCGGCAGAGGAGTTTATGCCTGCTAAACATAGAAATACAAAAGAAAAAGTATTACAGTCTTCCTGTGTGATAGTAATTAGTATGAATTTGTCAGGTAAAGTGCCGGAATGGGAAGAGCTGGCGTCAGTAGCCTGTGCTGTACAAAATATGTGGCTTACAGCAACCTCATTAAATGTTGGGGCATATTGGAGTACACCGGGAAATCTGGATACATACAAAGAGTTTTTAAAACTGGACTCTAATGAGAAATGTATAGGCTTATTCTATATGGGTTATCATGAAGCACCTGACAGAGAAGCTAACCGGAGTCCGATAGAAGAAAAAGTGACCTGGGAGGAATAGTAAGGATTAAAAAATAAAATTCAGGATTCATTAAAAGAAACTAATACAGGTTTTCATAGTCTTTCAATCTTCAAATTACGGTAAGTACCTGACAACTAAAACCTGCTTATGATTCTTGAAGTAGCTATTCTGAATGTGAAAGCCGGACAAAAGGGTGCTTTTGAAAGAGACTTTGTTGTGGCCGGTCAATATATAAGTTCTATTAAAGGCTATGTCAGCCATTCTTTGCAAAAGTGCGTTGAGAAAGATAATCAGTATCTCCTTTTGGTAAATTGGGAGAAGCTGGAAGATCACACTGTTGGTTTCAGGGAATCAGAGGCCTATGTAAAATGGAAAGCGTTGCTTCATCACTATTATGACCCGTTTCCGGTAGTGGAACATTATAAAGCCATAGAATGAATTAATTGGGAGATTACAAAAATTAAAAGATTGTAAAATTGGAGTTGTATTAAAGATACTTCATGCTGATTTTCATAATCTTCCAATATAAAAAATCTTTAAATCAACGGTAACTACCTACACTTAAAGCCAATACCTGGTAACATCACACGACTCTAACACTTAATCTATGAAAGTTTGCATTGCAGAAAAGCCAAGTGTGGCGAAGGATATTGCGCAGGTACTTGGTGCAAAGCAACGGAAAGATGGTTATTATGAAGGCAATGGCTATCAGGTAACCTGGACTTTCGGCCATTTTTGTACCCTTAAAGAGCCCCACGATTATACTGACCGCTGGAAAATGTGGCGATTAGAAGATCTCCCGATGATTCCGCCTTCTTTTGGTATCAAGCTAATTGATAATGCAGGTGTTATCAAGCAATTTGGTATTATTGAGCAATTGGTTCAGCAAAGTGAAGAAGTTATTAATTGTGGTGATGCCGGGCAGGAGGGAGAGCTCATTCAACGTTGGGTTTTACTTAAAGCAAAATGTACAGCGCCGGTTAAGCGGCTTTGGATATCTTCTCTTACGGAAGAAGCAATTAAAGAAGGTTTTTTGAAACTGAAAGAGAGCGAGCAGTTCAATAATTTGTATGCTGCAGGCAGTGCCCGTGCCATAGGTGACTGGCTACTGGGGATGAATGCCACGCGCCTTTTTACCAAAAAATTTGGGCAAGGGAAAGTAGTATTGTCAATCGGTAGGGTACAAACGCCTACGCTTGCTATGATTGTTCAGCGTCAAAAGGAAATAAATGCTTTTACTTCTGAAGAATATTGGGAGCTTAAAACGCTATACCGTGAAACGGAATTTACTGCCAGCATTGATCGTATCAGGAATCCTGAAAAAGCAGAAAAGGGGCTGGCTTATTTAAAGGAGCACCTCTTTGTTGTTACTTCTTTTGAAAAGAAAGAAGCGAAAGAAGGTAATCCCCGCCTGTTTGATTTGACTGCACTTCAGGTTGAAGCCAATAAGAAGTTCGGTTATTCAGCGGAAGATACATTGAAGTTTATTCAGAACCTTTATGAAAAGAAGCTGGTAACGTATCCGAGGGTTGATACTACATATCTTTCAGAAGATTTACATCCAAAGATTGAAGGGATTATGCAGAATATGACTCCTTATGCTGCTTTGCTGGCTCCCGTCTTAGCTAAACCGATTCCTAAATTAAAATCAGTCTTTGATGATACAAAAGTAACAGATCACCATGCTATTATACCTACAGGTGTGCATCCGGGAGGTTTGGTGCTGGAAGAGAAAAGGGTGTATGATTTAATTGCAAAGAGATTTATTGCAGCGTTTTATCCTGAATGTAAGGTTTCTAACACAACTGTACTGGGGAAGGTCGGCCAGTTAGAGTTCAAAGCAACCGGAAAGCAGATTCTTGAACCCGGCTGGAAAGAGGTTTATGCCAAGGATGTAAATACAAATAAAGAGGATGAGGAGGAACTGAAAACCATGCCTTTATTTGAGGTGGGTGAGAGCGGTCCGCATGAACCAAGAATACATCAGGGGAAAACAACGCCGCCAAAGGCTTTTACTGAAGC
>CAZNHL010000090.1:0-4312 GCA_964572965.1 uncultured Bifidobacteriaceae bacterium | reverse complement strand
ACTGAAGCTACTTTGCTCCGTGCTATGGAAACTGCCGGTAAGCAGGTGGAAGATGAGGAAATGCGTGAATTGTTGAAAGATAATGGGATTGGACGTCCTTCTACACGCGCTAATATTATTGAAACGCTTTTTAAGCGCAAGTACATAGAAAAGAAGAAGAAAAATATTTTTGCTACTCAAACCGGTATGGATCTGATTGATACGATTCAGTCAGAACTTTTGAAAAGTGCAGAGCTGACAGGTAACTGGGAAAAAAAGCTGCGTTTGATGGAGAAAGGACAATATGAGCTGGATACCTTTAAACAGGAGTTGATTCAAATGGTGGTAGATCTTACCAACGAGGTAATAAGAAATACACGGAGAACTGCTATTACAATTGCAGAGGATAAACCTGTAGAAGCAGAGGTTGAAAAGTCTAAGAAGGAAACGAAACCCAGAGCATCTAAAGAAGAAGTTAACATTGAGGAACTAAAGTGTCCCAAATGTAAGAATCAGGTGTTGAAAAAAGGGAAAACAGCTTATGGCTGTGCAAACTTCCAGGTTTGTGGTTTCAAAGTACCTTTTGAAGCCTTCGGTAAAAAGTTGACAGATAAGCACATTGCTGACTTAATAAATAAAGGTAAAACGGCTAAGATTAAGGGATTGTTTGTGCCTGGGAGTGAGGCAGCCATGGATGCAAAACTTGTAATGGATGGTAACTTTAATATAGGAGTTGAGTAGTTTTTGATGTAAGTTTTTTAGTAAAATAGTATTTTTTATTGACTTCTTTTTAGCCTCTTGGGAAGATGTTTTTAAAATTTTTATGTCGTAATGCTTCTTTTTTTCGACCAATCACAAAAAAAATCAAAAAATTGTAATTTTTTTTGACCTTGTTTTTTTTATATGCGTTCTTTTTTGATGTAATATTTGTATGGATAATTGTTGTCTTTGGGCGGGGTGGTAGGTCTGTGTGGAAAAGTGTGGAATTATTCTACACTTTCGCTTTTGAAATAAAGGGATATAATGCTTAAACAATGTTTTTGAGATTTTTATATCTATTCTCTATGGTTTTATATGGGAGCATGTTTATTTGACTCATTTTCTGTTTTTTATAAGAAAATTCTTTACTCTTTTTGATTTTTATTTCATTGAAAAGTCCTATTTTTTGCTGCTGATCTGGTGTTTTTTGTGTATATAATCAGGTGTGTCGGCTTTTATTTTTAATAGTTTTTTGATCACCTTTATGGGCGCTTAAGGATTAATAGTGTTGCACTTGAACTTAGATTTAGTGTATAAAACTTATATTAAGGCTTAGCGTATTTAAATTATGTCTTAACGTATTTAAATTAAGTGTAGGGTATTTATAATTTATGGCAATCTAAAAGTACAATTAACATTGTACGTCTAACTAGTGTAGCATAAAACTATAAAACCATGAAATCAAATCTCCGGAATACCATAAGATACTGGTTCCTTCCTTCTTTCTCTACGCATAGGAGCTCTATTCTTTCTATCACATTTACTGGTACTCTTAGTGCATTCAGCACCACTAATGGATCTGTTTTTCTTTCTCACAATTTCAGTGTTCCGGTAGTCAATATGTTGTGCGGCATAAATACGGTTTCCGGCGGGTTGAATAAAAAAGCAAAAAAACAGAAAACGATGAAACGATGCCTGCATAGTTTCATTAAGCGTCTGTTTTAATGGGAAATTAGGGTTTTACCTGATGTCCTTGCTATGATAATGAATTCTCTCAAACTAACTAATTAAAATAAATATGAAAAAGTTTTCTGATCTGATAATGAGGTATATGCGGTGTTTCTATGGAAGCGCGGGTCTTTACTTGCTTATTTCACTGCTATTCTTCTTTAGCATTGTGCCGAGTTTAACTTATGGGCAGGCTTGTGCCCCTGCTTATGTTAGCTATTCGGCAACTACAGGATGTTCCACAGGCTACTATAGCAATGGTTGTCAGGTGAGTTACGGAGGACGCAATTGTCCGCATTTTAATGTTCCTCCTACGGGGCATGCTCAAAGCTCTACACGTTGGGCCGATAATGGAGTTTGTGGGAGCTCTTCGCCAACGATCACTACTACAGGTACATTGAGTGCGGTTAGCACTACTTATGGTACAGCCTCATCAGCAACCAGCTTTAGTGTTTCCGGAGTTAATATGACGGCCGGTATATTGGTTACTGCTCCCGCCGGATTTGAGGTGTCTTTAACTTCTGGTGGTACCTATAGTACTAGTCTTACAGTAGGTGCTGCCGGTACAATTGCCGCAACTACTGTTTATGTGCGTTTAAGGGCTACTGCTCCTGTTGGAAGTTATAATTCTTTAAATGTGGTATTGACGAGTTCGGGCGCGACTACTGTAAATGTTGCTACAGCATCAAGTGGTAACACTGTTTCTCGAAAAGCATTAACAATTACTGCCGGTAATCAGGCCGTTTGTTATGGTACACCTGTAGCTACAGTAACAGGAGCCGGTAGTTATACAGCAACCGGCTTTGTAAATAGCGAAACAGCTTCTGTGATCAGTGGTAGTCCGGCTTATACAACAAACTATACTATAACTACACCTGCTGGTACCGGAGGTGTGACAATTACGCCTGCTATAGGATCATTGGTAGCGAGTAATTATAGCTTTACTGTTTTTGTTGCAGGTACAGTTACTGTAAATGCCGTGCCGGCTGCCCCGGGAGTAACAACCCCGGTAAACTTATGTAAGAATGAGACGGCTTCGCCCTTGACAGCTACCGGAGTGAATTTGAACTGGTCAACAGGTACTAGCGGAAATGGTTTTTTTGCGCCAACTGCACCTGCTACGGTGTCCGGTTATTCTGGTAATAGCTATAGGTGGACTTTTGTGGTGCTTTCGCCACTGACAATAAACAGTGTTAACATAAGGGGTGCGGGAAGTGGAAGTAATAATGTACAGGTTACCATATTTAATACCGGTAATGTTTCTCAGGGAGTGAGTAATACTGCTAATATTGGCGCTAATGCTGTACAAACATTCACTTTTTCCGGTGGAGTCTCTCTTGCGGCCGGTACTTATTATTTCAGTATGACTTCAGGTGCCGCAGGCGCGAATATTTTGGTTTGGGATAATAATTATAGCTCAGATGTGTCTGATGGATATTTGACTTATTATAGAAATAATTCTGGAGGAACAAATGCTGGTAATAAAGGAGCATATTATAATGTCAGTTATACCTATAGCTCAATTACTAATTTTGGCTCTACTGCTCCAACACCTTCTACAGCTACAGTAGGTTCTACTATTTATGATGTGACTCAGACGGTAGGAAGTTGTGTAAGTCCTAAGGCTTCTATTGTGGTTAATGTTAATGACCTCCCTTCGGCGCCTACAGTAAGTAATTCGACGGTTACATATAACGGTCTTGGAAGAACCTTGTCAGCGGCTACTGCAGGCGCTACTGCCGACTGGTATGATGCCCTTACCGGAGGTAATAAAGTAATTACCGGAACAACTACACCTACACTTTCTCCATCGCACGTGAATGCCGGTACTTATGTGTATTATGCAGTTGCGCGAAATACAGCCACCGGTTGCATAAGTACCCCTCGCACAACGGTTACACTTGTTATTAACAAGGCTCCGTTAACTATTACAGCTGCTAATCAGTCGGTTTGTTATGCTACTGCAGCCTCTTCTGTAACAGGCGCAGGAAGCTATGTCGCAAGTGGTTTTGTCAATGGTGAAACGTCCTCAGTTATTAGTGGTACTGCCACGTATACTACAAATTATACCAATACGACTGTTGCCGGAACTCCGGGTGTCACTATTACACCTAATGTTGCAGGTCTTGTGGCTGCCAATTATAGCTTTACTGCGGCTAATGGCAGTATTACCGTTTTAAGCCTGCCTTCATCACCTACGGCTACTTCTCCTGTTGTGGCAGTGCCAGGGGCCTCGCTTACTTTAGCGGCGAGTGGATCAGGTACATTAAATTGGGCCGGGCCTAATAGTTATGTGGGTACGGGTACTGCACCAGTAGTTACAGCTGTAGCTGATTCCATGCACGCCGGTATTTATAGCGTTGCTCGTACTGAAGGTGGCTGTACAAGTATGTCTGCAACACAGGTAGAAGTAGTCGTTGCTAAATATTATAGAAGTAAAGCGAGCGGAAACTATGGTGATGCAGCTACTTGGGAGGTGACTTCTTTACGCGGGGGGACTTATGTTTCAGCGACTGTGGCTCCCACGGTAGCTTCATATATTGTGAGTGTGCAGTCTCCTCATACAGTTACTGTAGGAGGTGTATTTGGCATAAATCACCTTTCAGTAGCTTCCGGTTCTTCATTG
>CAZNHL010000089.1:0-13126 GCA_964572965.1 uncultured Bifidobacteriaceae bacterium | reverse complement strand
CCCCTCTTTTATGTTTTAGATATTTTTTTACTCTACAATAATCTTGGAGACTTTAGTAACCCCGCCTGCACTTGTTTTAACAAGGTAAATGCCCCTTTCTTCCGAACTAAGGTCTATAGTCTGACTATTTGTTCCTGAAGAAAGAATATACTGAATCTGACGACCAAGAATATCATAGATAAGAATAAAGTCTATATTTTTAGTAGCATTTACAACAAATGACCCTTTAGTTGGGTTCGGAGACAGATTGATTACATCAGACGAAATAGTCTGATCGCCGACAGTCACACTTGTACCATTGATGCGGATATTGTCAATGTAGAGCATGTTTTCATGATCACTTGTGTTTCTGAAAATGAACCTGACATTCTTTCCTTCATAGGCTGTCAGGTCAATACTTTTGGTTTCCCACTCCTCAGATGCCGGAACAAAACGGTTGATGGTATGATAGGGAGTGCCTGTAGTTAAATCTTGTCCCGATGATTTATAAATTACCTGAGTCGTATTGCCGCAGTCTGCCGTGGCTAATATTGTCAAAGTATCAGAAAAATTAGGGTTTTCGGTTGCGGGCGTATAAAGTTTATATGCTACATCAAATTGAAGAGAAGCTCCTGAACTTATTGCAATATAAGGGGAAGAAAGGTTGTCAATCTGACCGTTTCCTCCTTCATATTCGAAATTGTTTACTGTTGCAGAATAAATGCCGTCTGATGCCGCTAAATCAGTCACTTCCCAAGTATAATCATTGTCAGGGTTGGTAACACTCCAGCCGGAAGGAAGTTGACCATTATTTTCGAAGCTTTCTGTATAAGGTAAACTCAGAACCGGTAATATTGTGAAGCTTTTGGTTAATTGGTTATATGTCTGGTCATCGTCTATCTGATTGTTTACCAAAGTAATATTTACTGTGTATGTGTGGCTGCCTTCTGAAAGCCCCGATTTGAATGGAAGTTCAATGGTGGCGGTTGCGGCAGATGCCAGGTTACCAGACCAGCTTTGGGTTGTAACAGCACCATTATCAATTTTATATGTGTAAGTAATACTTGTAATGGTTGTTAGGCCTTCGTTACGGAAAGTAAAAGAAGGATAAATGGAACTGACACACAGTTCGTCCGATATCCCTGATATATTGTCAATAGACGCATCCAGATTATAAGTAGGTGTTAAGCCATTGGATGTTAACAACGATTGTCTCGGGCCATTAATGGCTGCCTGCATTCTGGTAGCCTGACCTGCGGAAAACATAAACATGCATGCATCATTGACGTAATCCAGAAAATTCATTGTCATATCGTTATGATCTGTCGGACTTTCAGTGCATGTATTTTGAGTGCCGGGGCATTGATAGTTAGAAGTAGAAGTAGGAGGGGTATCGCAGACCTTGTCGCCGGCTGTCTGACAAGTAGTACTGGTTGTTCCTTTACAACCACCTTCAAACGTATGGTATAAATTTAGCCAATGTCCGATTTCATGGGTAGCGGTACGGCCAAGGTTAAATGAGCTGGTAAGTGTATTGATGCCAAAATATTTATAGCCAATTACAACACCATCTTCTGCAGCAGAAGATGTGCCCGGAAGTGTAGCATAACCAAGAACCGTACTACTCCCGTCTAAAATCTGAGGAACTACCCATATGTTCAGATATTTGCCGGAGGGCCATGCATCATCTCCCCCTTGTGAGCTGTACTTGGCGTCGTCCAAACTATAAGAAAAGCCGGTTTTACTAGTTGGTACCCTTACAATACCGGTGGTAGCCTTACCATTCGGGTCTCTTTTTGCAAGTCCAAACTGAATATTGGGGTTCCCGATCATGCTCTGGAATTCTGCAGGCACTTTTGAGATATCTGTATTGGTAGCTGAATAGTCTTTATTTAAAATAGCTATCTGACTCAGGATCACTTCATCAGTAATATTTTGGATACTGGTATTGTAAATGACATGTACAACTACAGGAATTGTAACAATAGCAGCCTCTGTTCTTAGGGTCTTTTTTTGCTTACTATATCTTTGTGTTTGTATTTCCTGCCGGGCAATGTTTTCAAGTACCTCGGGGTTTTTATCAATGTTATGCTGTTGAACTTGCATGGTTGCACAGCTTCTGGATATAGGATCCTGGCCAAGGCCTGGAAAGGTACATAGCGAAAAGATAGAAAGAAGGATTATAGAATATTTCATATTGCTAGTAACTACCCTTAAATACTTTAAACTCAAAAATATTGAGGAAGTTAAGGTTTTTCGTTCAATCTTTGCAGATAATTAAAGACAAATTCTTTTTCTATGAGTTTATTAGTTGTTGGTTCAGTGGCTTTTGATGCAATTGAAACACCTTTTGGAAGTACAGACAAGATTATCGGAGGTGCGGCAACGTACATTTCTCTTTCATCTTCATATTTTACAAAACAAATAAATCTGGTTGCAGTAGTCGGTGGCGATTTTCCCAAAAATGACATCGTTATGTTGCAAAAACATGGTATAGATACGACAGGTCTCCAGGTGAAAGAAAATGAGAAATCGTTTTTCTGGAGCGGACGTTATCATAATGACATGAATAGCCGTGATACATTGGTAACAGAATTAAACGTTTTGGGAGATTTTGATCCGATAATTCCTGAAGAATATCAGAATACAGATTTCCTGATGCTGGGTAACCTGGCGCCAAAAGTTCAGAGCACAGTAATTGACCGTTTGAAAAAACGCCCTAAGTTGATTGTGATGGATACGATGAATTTCTGGATGGATGTTGCTTATGACGACTTACTGGAGACTCTGAAGAAAGTAGATGTGCTTTCTATCAATGATGAAGAGGCTCGTCAATTGTCAAAAGAGTATTCTTTGGTGAAAGCCGCGAAGAAAATTATGGCGATGGGGCCTAAGGTATTAATCATTAAAAAAGGTGAACACGGTGCATTATTGTTCAATGAAAAAGAAGTATTTTTTGCTCCTGCATTGCCTTTAGAAGACGTTTTTGACCCTACCGGTGCAGGTGATACATTTGCAGGAGGTTTCATTGGACACCTTGCAGCTACGAATGATATTTCATTCAAAAATATGAAGCGTGCTTTGATTTACGGATCAGCAATGGCTTCTTTCTGCGTTGAAAAATTTGGTACAGAAAGTCTGGTTGAATTAAAGAAAGCTCAGATTGATGAACGCGTTCATGAATTTATCGAGCTAATTCAGTTTGAGATAAAATTATAATCTGACTCTAGTAAAATGTGAGCCCGCGATTTTAAATCGTGGGCTTTTTTGTGCCGTGATTAAATAGTTTTGAGGTAGAAAAGCATAAAATGAAGAAAGCAGGAATTTATTTATTGATGTTGGTTTTAATAGGTTGCAAAACAGTAAAACCAATTGCCCCGCCAGTAGTTTATAATGAAGTTCAGTATCAGCCTCGTTTATCTTCTATTGCGGTTCCGGTTGACATTCCTGCGGCTAAGATTACAGACAAAGTGAATGCCAGTTTAGGCGGAGTATTGTATGAAGACAATAGTTATGATAATAATGACGGCGATAATTTACTGGTAAAAGTAACCAAGTCCCGTAACATTGAATTCAGTGCAGAAGGTGACATATTCTCATATTCAGTTCCGTTAAAAATATGGGTGAAAACCAAAGTTGGTATTTTGGGAATGGATTCATACCATGAAGCTGATTTAGGAATTCTCCTGAAGTTCAAATCAAAAGTAGTGGTTCAGAATAACTGGAAGCTGCAAAGTACTACAACATTGGAAGGGTACGACTGGCTGTCAGAACCTGTTATTAAAGTGGCCGGAAGTCTCGATATCCCTGTCAGGTTTATGGCTGATTATATACTGGAAAAACAAAAAGTTCGATTAACCACAATTATTGACCAAAGCGTTTCACAATTCCTCAATATCAAACCTTATGTAGAGGGCGCCTGGGTTCAACTGCAGAATTCAATTGAGGTTTCTAAAGACCCGGCTGCTTGGGTAAAAATTATGCCTGTTGAAGTTTCGATGACACCTCTTATTGCCAATGCAGGAAAAATACGGTCATTTATCGGAATGAAAGCATACATCAAAACTGTATTAGGCACTAAGCCTGCTGAAGAAAAGAAAACGATACTGCCCAATTTGCAAATAGTTTCAAAAACGGTTGAAGATTTTAATGTTTCCCTTGAAGTACGTACAAGCTATACAGATGCCACCGAAATAGTAAAAAAACAATTACTCAATCAGACTTTTGAGTTTAATGACGGCAAGAAGAAAATAACTGTTACTAGTGTAGAAATTTATCCAAATGGGAAGAAGCTTGCTATCAAGCTGGGCTTTGTCGGAAGTTTGTCGGGTATTGCTTATCTAACATGTAACCCTTATTATGAAAAGAGTACACAAAATGTAATGGTAAAAAACCTCGATTATGATCTGGATACAAAAAACAAGCTGGCTAAAAGCGCCAGTTGGATGTTTTATGATATTTTCATCCGAAAGATACAAAAGAGCTGTGTTTTTCCGTTGAAAGAACAGTTTGCAGAAGCACAAAGGCAGGCCAAAACCAACCTGTCCAATAATGAAGTAGCAAAAGGGATAAAACTCAATGGCGAATTAACAAGTATTGAACCGCAGGAAATAGTTTTAACCGAAGAGGCTATAAGCGCTTTAATTGATTTAAAAGGGAAGTTGTCCGTTTCAGTAGATGGGCTCGATTTTTAAGCAGAATACATGTCAAAAGAGATTATTTGTGTAGTTTTGTTTTATGAAAAAAGTAGGAGTTATAGCAGTAGTCTTTTGTTTAGGGCTTTCATTGTTTTCTTGTAAAAACAATGCCTGTAATGATAAGGCAGACCTCGATAATATTAAGGCAGATGTGAAAATAAGCCGTTTGGAGCAATCTTTATTTCTTGTGAAGGATAAGGAAGATGCGAAATCCTTTATGGATAACAACCCTCTTTTTTCTTCTGTTTTTTTACAAAGGTCCAAGTATCCCAGTGATACTATTATTCAGGGAATGCTGGTGAAACTGGCAACTGATCCTAAGCTGGATACGCTCTATATGGATTCAGAGAAAGCGTTTGCCAATACAGATACTTTGAAAGGACAGTTTGATGAAGCATTCAGACATATCAAGTACTATTATCCGGATTTCAAAGAGCCTGAAATAAATACTATTATAACAGGAATGGGTAGTGATCTTTTTGTGAACGATAGTCTGATTGTGATTGGAATAGACTTTTTTTTAGGCAATCAGAGTAAGTATCGCCCCGCAATGTTGCCTGAATATGTCCAGAAAAAGTATCAGAAAAAGTACATGGTTCCTTTGATTATCAGAGAAGTATCCAGAAAGTATGTGGAATTTGACCCTCTGGATAATACACTGTTGGCAGAAATGATCTGGCATGGGAAGGCATTGTACTTTATAAAACAAATGATGCCCTGTGTTGAAGATAGCATTTTGCTAGGCTATACTCCTGAGCAAATGAAAGGTGTTACTACTCACTTGCCTGATATCTGGAATCACTTTGTGAGCCAGAAACTGTTATTTGAAACCAGTCATGCTAAAGTGAATAAGTATGTAACAGAAAGGCCTTATACAGCAGAAATAGGGCCTAAATGTCCGGGAATGATTGGCGCTTATCTTGGTTATGAGATTGTGAAAAAATATATGGAATTAAACTCAGACGTTACTTTAGCTCAATTAATGGCTAATAAAGACGTAAAAGCGATTTTCAGTAAGTCGAAGTTTAAACCGGAGAAATAAACAGATTATATCTTAATTTCGGGCCACATTTGAAGTTTTCAAACTTTGGATGTGGCTCTTTCTTTAGAAAGCTTTGGTGTTTGATTCCCGATAAGTGTAACGAAAGCTTCTGTAAGTTTTTCTCTAGAAAACTCCTTTTCAGCAATTCTTCTGGCGTTTTGTTGTGACGCTTCTAAAAGCTGAGGGTTGTTTAAATAGAAGCTGATTTTTTTTGCAAAATCTTCAGGGTTCATTGGGTCTGCATAAAAACCACATTCATTATTTTCAATAACATCTTTGACCCAGCCTTGGTTATTGACAATTGACAAACGGCCGGCGGCCAGTGTATCAAAAAATTTATTTGGCGAGTTAGTCTCAAGTATTGGTTTCTGATCAAAAGAAATATAACTGGCGTCGGTCACATTCAAAAACTCAGCTATTTCTTCTTTATTTAGAAAACCCACATAATGGGTATTTGTCAATTTTTTGTCTGAGATCAATTTTTTTATGTTGGGCAATTCGCCCCCGTCTCCGGCAATCAGAAACTCGATCCCGGGAATATGCTTCTGGCAATAAGCGGCAATATTTATAAGAAACTCCAGCTTGTTTACTTTTCCAATGGCTCCAAAATAGCTGATTACAAAGCGGCCTTCAACATTGAATTTATGAACCAGATCAATATTTTTAGGGGTCGCTTTAAAAAACTCACAATCTGCCATGTTAGAAATCATTGTGACTTTCTTGCCTGGAGCTTTGCCTAAGACACCCTGCTTCATTCCCGGAGACAGCGCAATAACTTCCTCCGAATCGTTATAAATTTTTTCTTCTAAGCTATATAAGATCTTTTTTAACAAAGAAGATCTTATCAACCCTAATTGTATAGGAGCATCAGGCCATAAATCCCTTACTTCGAAAATGTATGGAATATTCTTTTTTTGTTTAAGCCTTCTTGCAATAAGCCCTATAGTCAGGGGGGTAGAAGTAGCAAAACAGAGATCGATATCCGGTATTGAAGCCGCTAATTTATAGGCATTAATGACGAACCTGATAAATGCTGTACCCCTTTGCCAGAATTTAAGTTTATTATGGTAATAGATAGGAAGGTAATGGACATTAATTCCGTCTATATTTTTTACCTCATAAGTTGATTGATTGTGTGTAGTAACCATTTCAACTGTATGTCCGGCATCAATTAAACCTTTGGCAAGGTAATAGGAGCGTATTGCTCCTCCTTCTTCAGGTGTTTTAAAATATTGATGGAGGTATAGAATCTTCATTAATGGTTATCGGGGTTTGTGGTCTGCTATATTTTGAAAAGCTTATCGTTAATGCAAAATATCTCCCACATGTAACTACTCAATTCGTAAATCTAATTACATTCTGTATTAATCTGAGAAAAAATATTACTCTTTTTTCTTATTAAACTTCGAAGTTTCTGACTTTCAGGTTCTTTTCAAAATAGCGGCACATAAATGTGATTTTGCATTCGTCGCATTTCGGCTTTCTTGCAATGCAGATATAGCGCCCATGCAGAATAAGCCAGTGATGGGCAAGAGGAACATGTTCCTGCGGAATGTGTTTGATTAATTCTTTTTCTACTTCTAAAGGTGTTTTTAGTTTTTCGGCCACCAATCCGATTCTTTTTGAAACACGAAACACATGCGTGTCAACGGCCATGGTTGGCTGATTGTAAACCACAGAAGCAATTACGTTGGCTGTCTTTCTGCCTACTCCTGGCAGTTTTTGCAATTGGTCTACTTCTGCCGGTACAACAGATTTAAAGTCAGTGACAAGCATTTTGGCCATCCCAATCAGGTGCTTCGTCTTATTATTCGGATATGAAATACTTCTGATATAAGGGAAAAGCTCGTCAAAGTGGGTGTTTGAAAGACTTATAGCATCAGGAAAGCGTTCAAAAATGGAGGGAGTAACCATGTTAACGCGTTTGTCGGTACACTGTGCACTTAAAATAACTGCAACAAGTAACTCGTAGGGGTTATTGTAATGAAGTTCTGTTTCTGCTTCGGGCTGAGTAGCGGCAAAGTAAGATATAAATTCCTGGTAGCGTTCTTTCTTGGTCATGTTTTTACAATACTTACATAAACCTAAAAAGAAAAAATGACCTCTTCAATTATTGCGAAGAGGTCATTGGTTTTTTCAGGCCTTCACAGGCTGTAAACTTACGGATTTTACGTAAGCCATGATATTATTCACTGATGTTTCCGAAGGCTCCATCAGTACACTGTCCATCTGGTACATGATAGCGCGGTTTGCTTCTACAAATTCCCGCCATTCCGGATTCATTGTAAGTAAAGCTTCGATGGCAATATTCTCCTCGTTGCTTGTCTCATTGAAAACGTACCTGATCAGATCATACTGGGTAAAGGTTTTTGTCATAGGCAATATTACTTTTTTCTAAGAGTTTGCGAAGATTAATCAACGCATAACGCATACGACCAAGCGCAGTGTTAATACTTACGCCGGTGGTGTCTGCGATTTCCTGGAAACTCATCTCCGCAAAATGGCGCATTAACAAAACTTGTTTTTGCTCTTTTGGGAGTTCTCTGATGAGTTCTCGCAGCTTTTTATGCATCTCTTTTTTGATTTGCAATGACTCAGCATCAGTTTCTGAGAAACTTAAACTGTTAAATACATTGCTGCCGTCTTCCAACTCAATTGTCGGATAACGTTTTTCTCTGCGGAAATAATCGATGGAAAGGTTGTGTGCGATACGTAATAACCAAGGAAGGAATTTTCCTTCTTCGTTATAACGATCTGACCGGATTGTGTCTATTGCTTTAATAAAGACTTCTTGCATGAGGTCTTCAGCAACATATCGGTCTTTCACTACAAGGTAGATGGTAGTATATACCCTAGACTTATAGGCTTGCACTAATTGAGCAAATACACTCTCATTACCACTCCTGAACATTCTTATCAGTTCAGCGTCTGAATGAATTGTTCTTTTCATTGTTATTTCAGATTAGTAACGTAGAGGTTTATCTCAATATTGTGTATTCCTTTCTTGTTTAGAGTTTATGAATGCTTTCGCTGGTGCAATTATACAAATTTATCTATAAAAAGTTATAGGTTATTGTTAAATAATATACCAATTGCTCAATATTATAGATGAATAAGCATTTGTTTAGAATAATACTAAATTTAGCATGCTTTAATTAACTTTGCAAAAAATGATCTGAAAAATGAATGAGGAGTTTAAAAATCTGAGCCTGAAGTTTTGGTTATTCACTGGTCTTAATGCAGCAATACTGCTGCTGTCATATATACTTGTGCCGATTAACTTAGGGCCGGTTCAGAATGGGAGTGTATTCGTTTTTATTGTGCCTGTTGTAATAATTACTGCCGTAGTTTCTGCCAAGGTAATTTATAGCAAACGGGGGGCGGAAGTAAAGGCAAAGAAACTTAAATCTAAAAAAGCATTTGAAGCATATTGTAAAGCACTTAGATTAGTTTGGATCAATATAACATTGTCTAATGTTTTTACATTATTAGTTTACCTGCAAAACGGAAATGCCTTATTTATAGCAGCATCAGCATCTCTTATCGCATTGCAACTGATGGATGTACCTTCACAGGGCAAGTTTGAAAAGGATTTTTAATATCTGTTTTTATAAGCGCTGTAAAACAAAACCCCGGTTAAGACAATTTAAGAGTTTTGTTATTACATTTGCGCGTTAATTGATTTATTCCAATAATATTATCATATAAATAGTACAATGAGAATTTTGAAATTTGGTGGTACGTCGGTTGGTTTGCCTGAGCGTATGCATTCTGTGGCTGAATTGGTAAATGATGGTCACCAGAAAATTGTAGTACTTTCTGCCGTAACAGGTACAACTAATGCTTTGGTTGAAATAGGTGACTATTTAGTTGCAAAAGATATTGCAGAGGCAAAAGCCAGTACTGAAAAACTACACGAACACTATAAAGCATTTATTGCAAAGTTATATAGTACTCCTGCAGGTCTTGATAAGGGCAAGCAGATTATTGAAGCGCATTTTGAGTTGATAAAGAGTTATCAGTCAAAAGATAACGGAGTAAGAGAGCAGAGAGAACTTCTTGCAGAAGGAGAATTGATCTCTACTCAATTATTTCAGGCTTATCTGGAGGAAATTGGCCGTAAATCGGTTTATTTGGATGCGTTGAGCTTCATGAAAATTGATGACGACAATGAACCTGTAGTAAGTTACATAGAAGAAAAGTTGAAGCCGATTTTAGATCAGCATAAAGATGTACCTTTATTTGTTACCCAGGGATATATCTGCCGTAATCCGCAAGGTGAGGTTGATAACCTGAAGCGCGGAGGATCTGATTATACTGCAACATTGGTAGGTGCTGCTTTACGTTCTGAAGAAGTTCAGATTTGGACTGACATTGACGGAATGCATAATAATGATCCTCGTATTGTAAAAAGAACTTTCCCTGTGCGCGAGATATCATTTGATGAAGCAGCTGAGTTAGCATATTTCGGTGCCAAAATCCTTCACCCGACTTGTATTCGCCCGGCTCAGGATAGAAATGTTCCTGTTAAGTTGTTAAATACAATGCAACCAAGTGCTGAAGGTACTGTTATTAAAAATAATGCTTCCTCAAGAGCTGTTACAGCGGTTGCTGCAAAGGATAATATTACAGTGATTAAAATTAAGTCAACAAGAATGTTGCTGGCTTATGGTTTCTTAAGAAAAGTATTTGAGGTTTTTGAAAGATATAAAACCCCGATAGATGTAATTACTACCTCGGAAGTGGCAGTTTCTGTGACGATAGACGACGCTACCCGTTTGGACGAGATTGTTGCTGAAATTAATAAATTTGGTACGGTTGAGGTTGAACACAAACAAACCATTGTTTGTGTTGTAGGAAATTTTGATCAGCAAAACTCAGAGGCAGTTAGCAGAGTGTTCGCATCAATAGCTAATACACCTGTAAGAATGATTTCTCTGGGTGGTAGTAGAAACAATATCACTATTCTAATTAAAACTGAACATAAAGCAGGCGTGTTAGAAGCTCTTAATGAGGGCTTATTTGCTGAGATGTTTGTAGCTTGATATACGTAATTATAAGCAGAATAGTAAAAAAAGGGAGGCATGTAGTCTCCCTTTTTTGTTTGATTATTTTTAAAAGCTTTTGTAATAAAAATCAATCCCAATTGCATCTTTCCTTTAAATAGTAGTATTATATTCAAAAATTGCAGTAAACCTTTTTTGGATTGTAATATTCTGTGTATTTTTGTTGTAGGTGAAGTGGTATGTATAAATGAATATCAAACTTCTTACTTAAAGAAAAAAAGATGAGGAAAGGTTTATTAATTCTATTAATGTCGGTGCTGGCCGTTGTATCGGTTCAGGCACAAAGGATTGTCGGTTATTTGCCGTCATACCGGGATCCGAACAATGCAGCTATTAAATATGACTGCTTAACGGATGTCTGTTTTTCATTTATCAACTTTAACTCAGATGGGACATTGATTACCAATAACCCATCTGATCAGGTCTTCGGTTTTGATATGACCCGATTTTCGGCTGTTAAAACAAAATGTAAGCCGCAGGTTGCTTCTGGTCCAAATTTGTGGATTTCAGTAGGAGGAGCTGATAATAATAGCGCCAGGAAAAACGGGTTTACAGAGGTTTGTACAAATAATACAGCCAGGGCGACTTTGGTAAGTCAGTTGGTGTCTTTTTGTAATACCCATGGCTTAGCGGGTATTGATATAGACTGGGAATTCCCTTCTAATACACCAGGGGATAAATTAGCACATCAAAATTTGATGGCAGACTTGAGGACTGCTATTAATACTTATAATACCAATAACCCAACAAAGCCACTAAAGTTGTCAATGGCTGTTGGGGGAGAAACCAACCCTTCATTGAGTGCCAATTCCGGGCACTTGGCTTATTGTAACCCGGCTGCCATTGCTGCTGTTGATTACCTGCATATAATGAGTTATGATTTACCGGCTAGTTATAATAGTGATCATACTGTTCCTTCAAGATGTTATGAGGCAGTGACTAATTGGCAGGCATTTGGTGGTTCAGGTAATGCTCCTTGGTCTAAGATGAATATAGGGATTGCATTTTATGGACGCCAAAGCCCGAGAACATCAGGGCCGTCAGAAACCAGAAATTATAGTGACGAGAGTGCCGCTAATGCGCAGACTATTTTCAATAGTACAAATGATGCTGCCGTAAACTCATATTATTACGATAGTAAGAAAAACTCTGAAGACAAGGTGTCCTGGATCATGCAGAAAGGTGGTTCGGGGGTTATTATTTGGGACGTAGGTCAGGACAGGACAGATTATAGTTTGACATCTGCTATCTGCGCTAAAATGGTTGTAGAGTGTCTTGCTCCACAACCTAATCTGGGAACAGATATTGGCGTATGTATGCCGGGTACTATTTCATTGAACAGCAATGTGACTGCCGGAACAGGCAGAACTTTTTCATGGAAAGAAAACGGAGCAACTATGAGTGGCCAGTCGGGCCCTACATTGAGTAAGTCAACCTCAGGAATGAGTGCCGGTACATATTTATATGAAGTAGCAGTAACTTATCAGGGAGGTTGTTCCAGATCATCTACTATTAAAGTAGTGTTATCAAGTCCTGTAACAGCTACAGGAGCTACGATTTGTGGTACAGGTACAGCCGCTCTTAGTGTTACTTCTTCAGGTGGTACTTATGAATGGTACGATGCTGCTTCTGCGGGTAATAAACTCTATACAGGTGCTAATTTCACCACTCCGAGCATATCAAGTACAACAGATTATTGGGTGCAGCAAGCGACGGGTTCAAGTACAAGTTATATAGGTAAAACACAGGTGGAAGGTATTTCAGATCCGCCGGGATGGGCAATTGCTGCTCCTGCTAATAACGGAGGAAGACCACAGTATGCTCAAAAGTTGACTTTATCTCAGTCTGCTACTATTCAATCTGTAACGATAATCGGTAATGCTAATACATTTCCTTATACAGATGCAAAAGTAGTGGTTTTCTCTTCTGCTGATGGAACAACAATAGTAGCGCAAAGTACTGCAACTACTCTTACAAGTTCTCCTGCCAGCTTACCGGTTAATATTACATTGCCTTCAGGAGATTACTATATAGGGTTATTGATACCTGGTAAAACAGGCTGGAATGGCCCTACACTAGATATCACAGGTAGTCAGGGTACATTTTCTATTCCTGGTTTAGCAACATTGGGTAAGACTTGTTATGGTGGAAATTATGTAGGTACCGGTGCTGAACAAACAGGTTTTTATGGACAGATGTACAATTGGGTTATAACTTCAGGAGTGGTTAACCCATGTTCACGAACTAAGGTGACAGCTACGGTTAGTAGCGGAGCAAGTGTAGGTCTGACTGTTGATGCAGGTACCAAGAAAATTTGTTCTGGTTCCGGAGGTTCTGTAATC
>CAZNHL010000088.1:3462-13677 GCA_964572965.1 uncultured Bifidobacteriaceae bacterium | reverse complement strand
AATCAGTAGCTTCTCAGTATGAACAGTCCCGCCTTCACCGGTAATTTTGACATAATATAGGCCTCCGGCCAATTCATGAATATTTACCGTTCCCAGTGTACCTTCTATATTTGATTTTGCAACAAGACTTCCGTCAGCTGCAAAAATACTGACATCGTGTTTCTGGCCTAAACCTGCCAGTGAAATATATACCTGCCCGGAAGCCGGATTAGGCCAAACCAGCACGCTTGCTCCTGCCTCTGCAGCAAGGTCATCATCTACGCCCGTGATTACACAATTGTAGGTAAACGGGAAATCAATCTTTGCCTGTTGAAACTGCGCTTCCCAGTCAGATGGCCAGCCAAACGCCAGCGTAGCCTGTGCTTTCAGGTCATGACAGGCAGCACCACTCCAGAAATGTACAAATTCACCATAATTCATATCTCTGGTATATTCGCCATTATGTTGAGGAAAATACTGCGACATGAGCGTAAAAAAGCTATTCAGCACCTTCGTTTCTCCGTACTGGGAATAAATCGGGTAAAACCAGTTTCTAAACCAGCGACTACCGGCTACAGGATAAGTATCAGTAGTATTAATACAGTTATTGTATGCACGGGTCGCTTCTGCCGTCCAACCGAGCTTCTTGTAAACATCATAAATGTAAATTTCCATCCACTTACTATCTCCCCACAATGGGAAGGCCGGCGAACGACGTACACCTTTGCTGCCACCTTCTACAATATGCCCTATCTCATGAACACTCGCATCAAGATTCCAGCCACTGTTAGAAGCCCACGAGCCATTCTGTCCGACGCATATCGCATTTCTGTAATCACGCGTATCATCAAAGTAAGTAGACGGATTGCCACCTGAATACTTATTCTGGTGCAGAATCACATAAAGTTTAGGATCACTGAAATCACCATAGGCCTTTTTTGTATAAGCCCAGACATCTGTAAAGGCTTTATTCATCCAGGTAAGCGATTTATCCATATCAGGATCAAAATAAATACCCACATCAGCATTGGAATACACCAATGAAACAAGTTGATTATGCTCAAGCCAGTGCTCTTTCCATGTAGCCGGAAAATCTCCTGAAAGTGTCTGGGCAGTTACCACACCTGTATAGGCAGAATTACCATAAGTATTTTCTGCCCTTACCCTGTAGCGATACGCAGTCTGTTCGTGCAAACCAAAACTGATGTATTTTGTAGTACTGGAATTCAGCATTTTAAACGACCATGTTGTACCTCCGTCAGTAGACCATTCTACCCGGTATGCACTTTCATTATTAGCATTGTCATTCCATTTAAGAATAATCTGATTGCCTGACTCCACCGTAGCAGTAAGCCCTGTTGGTGCTGCAGGCGCTGAAGTATTTGCAGTACCGCCGCCAGTGCCAAATATCTGCCACTCTGCAAGCTGGAAATAGTTATCCCCATTATTACTGGTTACAGTAAGGCGATAATAAGAATAAGAGGTAGTATTGGTAAACGTGTATGTTTTGGTACTTTGACGGTTAAGAAACTTCTCGCCGGTACGTGTATCAAGCGTTGTCCAGTTGGTGCCATTATTTGAACCCTGAAAAATCCAACTGAGCGGGTCACGGCCTACTGCATCGTTGCCGGAAGTAAGCGCATACTTAGTTACTACCGCACCTGCTGTAGCTTTAAATTGTACCCAGGTAGTTTTATTGTAAGTAAGATACTTGCTGTAAATATTGTTGTCAATAAGCTTGGCAATACCTTCGCCTCCGGTTACATTATACTGATCAGTAATTACACCTCCTATATTATCTGTAATGTCGGGCTGTGCTGCAATGTTTAAAGCGCTAAATAGCAAAAAACCTCCTAAAAGACATGTGAGTTGATTTTTCTTCATACAAATTTATGTTATCCAGAATAAATAGGTAGAATAAACCGAAACCCACATCAGTTTACCACGCCAATATACTTCAAATTATTCAATTTAAAATACTATTTATCCTACAAGTATTTCATTCTTTCCGGAATAACACTGAGCCTTGGCGCCCTATGTCGTTGATCTTACTATGTCAGCAATAATTGCTTCCATTTGGCCAGGTTCAAACCATTTGATTTCCTGGTCGCGCTTAAACCATGTGAGCTGCCTTTTGGCGTAGCGGCGGCTGTTACGCTTGAGAAGGCGTACTGCTTCTTCCCAGTCATAGGCGCCGTCGAGATAACCGTATATTTCGGAATAGCCTACTGTTTGTAATGCATTGAGGTTTTTGTAGGGATAAAGGGCTTGAGCTTCCTGAAGAAGTCCGCCTTGCAGCATCTTATCCATACGCTGATCAATACGGCTATAAAGTGCTTCGCGCTCCGACTCAAGGCCTATTTTAATAATATTGAATGGTCTTTCAACTTTTGGAGCTGTGCGGAATGAGGAATATGGCTGCCCGGTCTGAAGGCTAACTTCAAGAGCACGAATAACGCGTTGGGGATTTTTACGGTCAACCTGCTCATAATAAAGAGGGTCAAGTTGTTTCAATTGCTGCACAAGAACTTCAAGCCCCTCTTTTCCTAAACGGTCATTTAGCTGTTGTCGCAAAGCTTCATCTGCCGAAGGTATGTCATCAATACCATTGCACAGGGCATTGATAAACATGCCAGTACCTCCTACCACAATGGCATAATTGTTCTTAGTGAAAATGCGTTCGAGTATTTGCAGGGATTCGCGCTCAAAGTCACCCGTGGTGAAAGTGTCGTGAATACTGTGTGAGTCCACAAGGTGGTGCCTGACACCATCCATTTCTTCGGTGGTAGGCTTGGCGGTACCGATGGCCATTTCCCGGTAAAGTTGACGGGAATCGGCGGAGATGACCTCTGTATTCAAATGTTTGGCAAGGGCTACTCCCAAGGCTGTTTTGCCTACAGCTGTCGGCCCTGCAACAACAATCAGTGTTTTACTCATGTGCTTAAGTGATAAAATGGGTGTTAATATTAAGTGCCCCCTCACTTATTGCCACAAAATTAACCATTCGCTTAATTTTAAAATATTAAAATCTTACAAATTGAGTATCCGTTTCAGCACACCTTACCTGATCTGCTTAGCCGTAGATTTTGAATTTTGCCCGCTAATTTCGCTCATAGTGTAGGTTTTATTGATTTTTAAAATTTTTAAGGGGTTTAAGAACCGGAGTTTTAAATCCTAATCTGCGAAATTCTGCGTTATCTGCGGGGAAAACATAGGAAGGTTCATAGAAGCAGATAGTCATTTCTTACAATACTCTCCAAATGAACCACTAACAACTACCAATCAAAATAATTATATTTGTTTAAAGCTGTAGTATAGAATGGATTTTACCGGTAAAAGTAAAGAGCAACTTATAGAGGAAATCATGCATTTGCGTCGCCAGCTGCAGGAGCAGGAGATCAACCATACAGTACAACTGGAGGTAGACCCGCTTACCCAGCGAGGCAATGAGCTGATTGAGCTTGTCAATGAAAACTCGCATGACCTGATTTTTATTCATGATCTGACCGGCGACATTCTGGCTGTCAATAAGGCTGTTCAGGAATTTTTGCCTGCGCAAAATCTGAAAAACATGCGTGACCTTCTTGTGAAAGAGGTACGCCACCGCTTTGAGGAATATCTGATCAATATTCAGAAAAGTGGCCTGGAAAAGGGCTATATGAAGGTGACAGACAAGCAAGGTCAGGTACGTATACTGAAATACAACAATAAGCTTGTGATGAATGCTGGCGACGAGCCTATTGTTCAGGGTCTGGCTCACGATATCACTGATTTGTGGCTTGCCAACAAAAAGCTGAAGCTGTCTGAAGAAAGTTATAAGAAGCTATTTGATGCCAGTGAAGAACCGATCTTCATTCTTGACCAGAATGGCACTATTGTAAATGCCAATGCTCCTGCAATTGAGGGTTATAAAAGCTCAGGTTCAGGCCTGATTGGTGAACCACTGGACAAAATATGTTTCAGTGATTCTAAGGTAAAGAGTTCATTTTACGATTTACTGAAGACGGCCTGGAAAGGTGGTTCATACAAAATGGAATGGCAGGATAATCTTGCAGCTGACAAGGAAATAACGTTGAGAAAAGGCCCTTATATGGGGTCTGATGTAATTATCTCTTATGTACGGGATATTACCGAACGTAAAATTGCAGAACAGAAAGTAAGGGAAGAAACGGCAATCAGAGAATCAGAAAAGCGCCTGCATAAAGTGTTTGACAAGGTGAATACCTTTGTTTTCACGATTGACAAAAACGCTCAGATCAGGTTCTGTAACAGTTCTTTCCTGAAGCTGACCGGCCTCAAAAGGGACGAAGTAGTGAATAAGGATTTCTTCTCTTTTTTTGAAACAGATAAAGACGAAAAAACTCAAAGAGAAGCTTTTTGGCATGTTACGGAAGATGCTGATTTCTTAAGAAAAATAGAAAAACGTATCACCTCTAAATATGGTGATATAAGAACACTGCAATTCAATGTGGTAATGATTACGGATTACCATGGCGGAATTTCGGGCATATCTCTTGTTGGAGAAGATGTAACGGAAAATACGCGCGTGATCCGTGCCCTGCGCGATACCAACAAAAAGCTTCAGGATCTTTTTGATAATGCGAATGACTTAATACAGCTACTGTCACTGGACTATGACTTTGTATTCGTTAACTCTGCATGGAAAAATGCGCTTGGTTATTCTGATGAGGAAATAGCTAAGCTGAAGTTTATTGACATTATTGCTCCTGACCACCAGGAACATACGCTGAATATCATTCAACGCATTCGTAAGGGTGAAAAGATAGATACTTTTGATTCTGTGTTTGTTACCAAAACAGGAAAGACGATTTATGTAGCAGGTTCCGTCAACTGTAAATTCGTTAACGGGAAGCCTGTGGAGTTCCGCGGAATTTTCTACGACAATACTTACCGGGTACGCGCTGAAAGGGCACAAAACCTGTATTACGGCATTTCAAATCTTGCCATTAAGGCCGATAACCTGGAAGTACTTTTCTCCGAGATTCATATGCTTTTGAAAAAGTATATTGATGTCAACAACTTCCACGTAGCTTTGTATGACAAAGACAAGAGCGTCCTTAATTTCCCTTACTATGTTGATGAAAACTTCCCCGGTGTAGTTACCTCAACTCACAGGAGGATCGGCCATGGACTTACGGACTATGCGCTTTCTCATGAGAAACCGGTTTTCTTCTATAAAGATGATATTATCAAGCTAATTGATGAGCAGAAAATAGCTCCGCTCGACAGGATTCCGGAAATATGGATGGGCGTACCATTACGTCTTGAAAACAGAATTATAGGCGCCATTGCCGTAAAAAGTTATTCTGACAGAAACAAATACCGTCAGCGCCACCTCGGAATGCTTGACTTCGTTTCGGGCCAGATTGCTTTCGTGATTGAGCGTAAAAGAAACGAGGAAAAAATCCAGAACCAATCAGCACGACTTACAGCCATTTTTGAAAGCTCATCCCACCTGATGTGGTCTATCAATAAACTTCAGGAGCTGAAATCATTCAACCAGAATTACGCCGATGCTATTTTCTACCACCATGGTGTGTATCCGGAATTGGATATTCCTGTAGTTGAACCTCGTCTTTTGCTTTCGGGAGATTCTTTCAGGGACTTCATTAATGATGTTTATAAGAAAGCTTTTGAAGGAACACCACAGCATTATGAAACTAGTATTGTAGGGAAAGACGGAGAACTGATCTGGCGGGAAACCTACCTTAACCCGATTTATACCCCAAAAGGTACCATTGAAGAGGTTTCGGGCATTACACACGATATCACAGAAAAGAAAAACTACGAACTGAACATTCAGGAATCTGAAGCTAAGTTCAGGAATATATTCGAATCCTTTCAGGATATCTATTACCGTACAGATCCGGAAGGTCATATCATCATGATCAGTCCTTCATCATTTGAGGTAACGGGTTATAAACCGGAAGAAATGATAGGCAAAAAGATTGCCGATTACTATGTTAACCCGAAGAAACAAGAGAAGCTGATTAAAGAGCTTTTGCGCACTGGTGCGGTCCGTAACTTTGAAATCAATATTAAAACGAAGGACGGCAGTTTCATCCAGACAATCTCTAACATCCGCCTGATTTACAATAGTGCCAAAGAGCCTGTTGCCATTGATGGTGTTGCCCGAGACATCACTTATTTAAAGAAAGCATCGGAAGAACTGATTAAGGCTAAAGACCTGGCAGAAAGATCTTTAAAAGTAAAAGAACTTTTCCTGGCCAACATGAGTCATGAGATCAGAACACCAATGAATGGTATCATTGGAATGATCGATCTTATCTCAGAAACGCCGCTTGACGAAGAACAGAAAGACTATGTTTCGACCGTCAAAAAGTCATCGCAGACATTATTAAATATCCTGAATGACATCCTCGATCTTTCGAAACTGGAAGCCGGTAAAATGCAACTGCGCCCTAGTCCGCTGTCAATAGCAGGTACAGTAGAAAAACTTCATGCCCTGTTCTTCCAACAGGCAAAGTCTAAGGGTATTGATTTTACTTATGAAATAGCCGAAGATGTTCCTCCTTACCTAATTTCAGATGAAACGCGTTTGCTACAGGTTTTCTCAAACCTAGTTTCCAACTCAATCAAGTTTACCGACAACGGCAGTGTCAATGTAAAACTCGAAAGACTAAGAGGGAAAGGCGATTATCACGTCATAAAGGCCGAAGTAAGTGACTCTGGCATAGGAATTTCCAAAGAAAACTTAAAGCTTTTGTTTGATGCTTTTAGCCAGATAGATAACTCCTCTAAAAAATCATACGGGGGTACAGGACTTGGCCTGGCCATCTCCAAGCAGATCTGCAAACTGATGAACGGAGACATTGGTGTGCGTTCGCAGGCAGGTAAAGGCAGTACTTTCTGGTTTACTTTCGAAGCTAAGTCTACAAATGAAGCTCCACCTGTTGAAGATTTCCAGACTAAACCGCAACTCGCAAAGCAGTTTAAAGAGCTGAAAGCATATATACTGCTGGTAGATGATAACGGTATTAACCAGAAAGTAGCCCGCGACATCCTTAAAAAAGCGGGGTGCACTATTGATATTGCTTCAAACGGGCTTGAAGCAATTGAAAAGGTAAAGAAAAACACTTATGACCTTATCCTCATGGACATACAAATGCCTGTGATGGACGGTATTGAAGCCACGACGGAAATCAAAAAGCTGAAACTGAAGAAACTGCCGCCGATTGTTGCCATGACAGCCTATTCCATGAAGGAAGACAAAGCACGCTTTATTAATGCCGGCATGGACGATTACTTATCTAAACCTATCAGGTCAGAAAGTCTCATCACAAAAATTGTTGAATGGCTCAAGCCGGAGCTACTTCAACCCGAATACCTCCAGCATGTCGAACTGACAGCCCAGAAAGAACCTGACGTGCTGAATATGAACATCATAGGTCAATTAAAAGAAATCGGAGGCAATGAACTGGTTTATGAGATTCTTCATGAATTTGAAAAGGAAGGAAAAGAACTTATAGACAATTGCAAAACACCTTTGGCAAATGATGATTTTAAACAAATTTTAGGTAATTTGCATACAATCAAAGGTACGTCTGCTACCCTCGGAATAGAGCAGCTTTCGTACTGGGCAGCACACATAGAAGCAGCAATAAAGAAAGATCAGTTTGAAAATGTGAAAGCAGATTTTGATAAACTGCTTCTTGCTTTCGACAGGTTCACCGTCATCCTTCATGAGCAGTTTGCCCAACCAACATCAAACTAAACTAGATTTTTAACCTTTTTTGCCATGAAAAAAGTACTGATTGCGGAAGATAGCTCGGTTATTCAAAACCTGACAAAAAAAATCCTACAGTTCCAGAATTACGAAATCTTCTCTGTGAAAAACGGACAAGAGGTTTTGAAATTCATTGAAACACAAGACATTGACGTTTTGCTACTGGACATTAACATGCCTATAATGAATGGAATTGATTGTGCTAAAGCAATACGTGGCATGAAAGATGCGAAAAAAGCAGCAACGCCAATCATCGCTATCACAGGCAACGCCGCTAACTATACAGTTGATTACCTTAAATCAGTAGGATTCAACGAGTACCTGCCAAAGCCGATCAATTTCGACGAACTGGTAAATACAGTAAAAAAATACGCAGAAGCATAAATTATCGTCAGTAGTCCGGCCGCAAATCCGGACTACTGATTTTTATTCCTCATGACCGCCAACTCCAAACCGCAGGTTTTAAAATATACCACACACTTTCTTAGCAAGCTGGAAGACATCTTTGCTGAGTCTGAGTACCATTTGCGGTACGAGAAAGGCAATTTCAAATCGGGCTACTGCGTCCTTAAAGACGAGAAACTGGTTATAGTTAATAAATATTATTCTCTTGAAGGTAAAGTAAATTGCCTGGCCGAAATCCTCAGAAACCTGACACTCGATCACGACAGACTTTCTGAGAAAAACAGGTCGCTATTATTCGAACTTTCTCAAACAGAAATCAAACTGTGAAAGTAACTTTTCTCGGAACAGGAACCTCACAGGGAGTTCCCGTTATAGCCTGCCCTTGTAAAGTTTGCAGCTCGCTCGACTACCGCGACAAGCGTCTCCGTTCATCTATATATATCGAATCTGACGGCCAAAGCATAGTAATAGATACCGGCCCCGATTTCCGCCAGCAAATGCTCCGTGAAAATATTCAGAAGCTTGACGCTGTTTTATATACACATGAACATAAAGACCATACAGCCGGTTTAGACGACATTCGTTCGTTCAATCATAAGTATGACATGGACATGCCTATTTTTGCGCGTCATAATGTTATAGACCAGCTTAAAAGGGAATACGAATACATTTTCAAAACCCCACACTATCCGGGTATTCCGAAAGTAGAAATCAACGAAATAGATAAGGAGGTTTTCAAACTGAATGAACTTGAAATCATTCCGGTTGAAGTAATGCATTATAAATTACCCGTTCTTGGTTTCCGCATTAAAAATTTCACTTATATCACCGACGCCAAAACTATAAGCTCCGAAGAAAAAGAAAAAATAAAAGGAAGTAAAATACTGGTATTGAATGCATTGCAACTAGAACCGCATATCTCCCATTTCACTTTGGAAGAAGCACTTGCAATGATTGAAGAGTTAAAACCGGAAAAAGCTTACCTGACCCACATCAGCCACCGCCTGGGCACTCACAATGAAGTAGAAAGGCATCTACCCGCCAATGTCTTTTTAGCCTATGACGGCCTTAAATTAACTTTGTAAACACGCATTTTTACTAAAACCAGCCTTGTCAGTTAGTTAGGGCTGACGCTGCTTCTTCATCATAAACATCAACTGGGCTCTGGCAACAATCGGATTGCCCGGATCGCAGTTAATCATCAGCAGGTAACAACCCAAAGCAGACATTTGCCAGTCGATTGCCATACGGCCTGTTTCATCAAAAGAATAAACCTTTTTAAAATTATCTCTTACAGAAATATGAAGCGCTGTACAAGCGCGTAGCGTTCTTGTGATCGGCTCTGTAAAAGACTGTTCCTTATCATAGCCTAAACGCTCAATCAGTTCACTTGCGTAGTACTCCAGCTTAGGCTTGTGAAGCTGTGAAATCATCTCAGTTGCAAGTACATCGTCCAAATAATCATACAGCTTCAGCATAGCTATGAGTTTTTAAGTTCTGATAATTGTCTGAATAATTCTTTCTCCCGGTCAGAAAGAGATGAAGGTACTTGTACTAATACCTTAACGTATAAATCACCTTTAGAGTCAGGCTTATGGTAATCTGGTAAGCCCATGCCTCTCAACCGAAACACCTTGCCGCTATTCGTTCCTTCAGGTATCGGGAAATTAACAGCAGAGCCCAATGTCTGAACAGTCGTTTTTCCTCCTAAAACAGCCGTATAAAGTTCTACAGGAATATCTGCATACAAATCTTTCCCCTTTACCTCAAATAATGGATGTTTGGCAATATGAACGGTAATGAGCAAACTACCATTTTCTCCGCCACTTCTGCCAGGGCCTCCTTTCCCTTTTACCCTGATAATCTCACCCTCCGTTAAACCTGGTTTCAATTTAATATTTAGCGTGCTGTCCCCTACTTTTACCTGCCTTGAACCTCCGGTAAGTACTTCTTCGAGACTAATTTCCATATCTCCTGCAATATCCTGCCCTTTTCTTGAACTGCTTTGCCTGAAGCCACCGCCACCTCCAGAACCGGGGGCTTGACCGTCTTGTCCTGCAGTG
>CAZNHL010000088.1:0-3452 GCA_964572965.1 uncultured Bifidobacteriaceae bacterium | reverse complement strand
TTTTCGAAGAAATCGGAGAAATCAGTGATTTCTGCGCCACCATAGCCACCACCCCAGGAATTTCCCCCGGCCCTGGACCTTTGACCCGTATTAGCATATCCTCCTTTTGACTCAGAATATTTCCAATTTTCTCCATATTGGTCATATTTCTTGCGTTTTTCGACATCTCCCAATACTTCGTAAGCTTCATTGATTTCTTTAAACTTATCTTCTGCGGCTTTATTATTGGGATTTTTGTCAGGATGATATTTTACAGCCAACTTCCGGTAAGCCTTTTTAATGGCTTCAGCTTCCGCTGTTTTATCCACCCCCAAAACTTTATAGTAATCCTTGTAGTCCATAAAAATTTATCTGCTCAAAAAGTCACCTCCTTGATAATATACAACAAAAATAGCTTTTATGTTGTGAGAAAGCACCATCAATTCTCCACTATAAAACTTACCTTTGATTTCAGACAACAGACAGGTTCAATATTCATGCATATAAATCACTACTTTCTTAAGCGATTGGCAACCGAATTGCAATACAACCTTATTGGCTTGCAATTCCTTGATTGCTTTAGCCAGACGAAAAATGAATTGATACTGGGGTTTGCCAATGCTGCAGAAGAGTTTTACATACGCGCCTTCCTTTCTCCCGATTTGGTTTGTTTGTCGTTTGCCAATGAGTTCCATAAAGCCAGACAAGGCGCCGACAATTATTTCCGTGAAGTAATGCAAACCAAGGTAAAAGGTGTGACATGTACACCCAATGACCGTAGTATAAGCATTCTTTTAAGTAATGGCTATTCCCTCCTGTTCAAGCTGCATGGTCGTAATGCCTCTGTTTTATTAGTCAATCAGCAACAGAAAGTAGAGAAACTATTTCCTGGACAAGCACAGGCTGACATGGAACTGGATGTACAGCAACTAACAAAGAGTAACGCCACCGGACTGAATGAGTTTATTGAGTTAAACGGAGATTTAAACAAAGCTTTTCCGGCCATAGGCAAAGAATTGAAAGCCTTTCTTGAAGCTAAACTTACAGGGATAACGGCTATAGAAGAACGCTTTCTGCAAGCTCAAAATTTATTGGCTGAATTACAGGAAAAGCCTATATACATTATCAGGACAGAAGATGGTACTCCTGCTGTAAGGTTCTGGCCCGAAGGGGAAGTTTTATTAACTACCTACGATGCAATAGAAGCAGCTAATCTGTTTACGAAAATAGCAATGGGCTTTTTTGCTATCTACCGTGAAAAACAAAATATACTTAATCAACTCCAACGCAAACTAAAACAAGCCCAGAAGTTTGCCACCAATAATGCAATCATTTTAGAGGAGCTTGAAAACGGTATACAGAATGATGAAATAGCCAATATCATCATGGCCAACCTGCATGTATTGAAACAAGGGGTTACAGAGGCCACATTGCTGGATTTCTATCGCAATCAGGATATTACAATCAAGTTCAAACGTGACCTTTCTCCACAAAAAAACGCGGAAAATTATTACAGAAAATCAAAAAACCAGAAAATAGAAAGACAAAAGCTTAGACTTAATATTAGTAACAAAGAATTACTTGCTGTGCAGACAAGGGTTCAGATAGAGGAAATAACAGTCATTGAAAATATCAAAGAACTGCGTACTTACCTAAAAGCCAATGGTCTTGAAAAAGCTGACAAGCACAAAGATGAAGAGCCTCTTTTCAAACGTTATGAAGTTGAAGGTTTTGAAATACTGATTGGCAGAAATTCGATCAACAACGACATGCTCACCACCAAGATTGCGAAGAAAAATGATTTATGGTTGCATGCCAGAAATGTTTCAGGCTCTCATGTTGTGATCAGGCAAATTCCGGGTAAGCCTTTTAATAAAACAGTGATAGAAAAAGCAGCTCAGTTAGCAGCCTATTATTCAAAAGGAAAAACAGACAGTTTATGCCCTGTTATGTATACTCCTAAAAAATTTGTACGCAAACCCAAAGGTGCTGAACCGGGACAAGTAGTTGTTGAAAAAGAAGAAGTGATACTTGTAAGGCCTACGAATGAAGTGTAAAATCTGGTATTATAAACTCTAATGATGCTAATCCGGAGTTTACAATACCAGACAGACAAAACTAAGCCTCTTCCGGCATCGGATCAGGTATACCCGAAGGTCTTCGTCTTTTTTGTTCAAAAATAATCTCAATAGGTTTCTCAATCAGCTCTGGTTCAGGTGACTTTTCCGTAACAAATATCCCATCAACGTTTCTTTTCCATACACTGCTTTCCCTGATGCCCACAGGATAAATAGTCAGCTTTTCGTGCGTCAGATGTAAACGCAGGAAGTTTTTATAAGAAGAACTTCTGAAGGCAGAAAAAGCCTCATTATCATGCATTCCCCAAAAACGGTTGGCTATTAACAGATAAAAACCAAATAAATGGCTGGATAGTATTCCCCCGACAATAAAAGTCTCTATCGATAAAAAAGCTACTAGCGGCACTTCTTTCCACTTACCAACCCAATCAGAAAAAATTGTATAATTCAATTTCACAAGGGCTAAGTATACAACAATAAACAATAATAACTGTAAAAAAGCATGAACTCCTCCTTTTAACCAAAAAGAGTATTCTTTACGTAAAGAATTTAATGGGTTTTTATCCGTAAAAGCGGCAATACCAACACCTAAAACGATAGATACACAGATAAATAATGGATTAGTGGCTATTTTGCCTAGTATATATCCCAGAAAATGCCATTCGAACATACCAGCAGCTATTTCAACGCTAATCCTTTTTTCTGTAGGTACTACAAACTGTACCCAGGAATGCAGTAAAGACAGCATTATCATAAAATAAGCCCCTAGTGTAACAGTAAACCATTTATTCAAATAAGGGAACAAGACATTCCGCCAAACTAAGCCTTTTGACTTTTTCTTATCCGGATAGCACTTTTCCAGTGCGAAATCTACAGACTCCTCATTTGTATTTAAAAGACTAACCTTGTCGGGTAAATTATGTGTAGGATGCAGGAAAGCGCCGCCGCCGCCGGCAGTTATCCTATGGAAATCGCCTGCTGTGTATCTTGAATAATGATGTAAATCACCTGCCAGTGTAAGTCCAACATGAATATCTCTTTGTTTATCACAAATAATAGATTCCTCAAAATAGTGGAGATTATGATTAGACAAGTCTTCCCGCTTACTGGTACTTACCCAGGATGGCTCTGCTGTACAAAGTATTACCCTTGCCCCGTCTAACATTTGCTTCCTTTTAATTTCAAGGAAATATTGTTTCTGTTTGTCATCCACGTCAGATTCCAACTGAATATCTATTCCCCAGATCCACCAGTTATGGGGCAATCGTATAGCAAAATAGCTACGCTTCTGACAGGTTTGCCAGTTACCGATAGTACGTTCCTGACAAAATATTTTCAGGAAATTACTCAACCCGTCATACCAGTCATGATTGCCCGGAATAGCAAACAAACTGG
>CAZNHL010000087.1:0-13771 GCA_964572965.1 uncultured Bifidobacteriaceae bacterium | reverse complement strand
AAAAAATGGAGTGGCAGTACTTGGACAACTTTGGGTGCCGGTATCCCTACAGCAGGTTTTTCGGCCTTTTCTCTCAGTATGAATACAGCTACAGGTAATCCCTATATTGCATATTGTGAAGGGAATTACACAAGCGGAACTCTTAGTGTCAAAATGTTTGATGGCGCTGCATGGCAACAAATTGGTAATGAAAGATTTGCAACAAGCACAAATAGCTTAGTTTCATTGGCTGTAAACCAAACAGGTATCCCTTATGTTGCTTTTAAAGATGCCGCACAGCGAAATAAAGCATCTGTAATGAGGTATAACGGAACAGCCTGGGTATATGCCGGAGCAGCTGGTCTTTCTGCGGAAGAAGTTTATGAAATAAATTTAACAATACACCCTGACAATTCTCCAGTACTTGCCCTTAGTCGTAATGGTTACCCCTATACCCCTACCGCGTTTAAGTTCAATGGCACATCGTGGGGACTTATCGGTCTAGCTAATTTTATACCGGGAAGTGTAAGCAGGATTTCAATGGATTATGACAATACCGGTAATCCTGTAATAGGTTTTTCTGACGTATTAAACAGAGGCTTTGCTTCTGTAATGAAATTCAGTAATAATAATTGGAGTTACTGCGGCACCTTCGGGTTTACACCTAAAGGTGCTTCTCATATTTCGCTTCAACTATCTCCCGACGGAGTTCCATATGTGGCTTTTAACGACTGGGATTTCAAGAAAGGCAGTGTTATGAAATACGATGGAAGCCAATGGGTATATGTTGGGAATAGAGGCTTTACGCAAGGCTATGCTTTTTCCAATTCATTAGCTTTTGACAATAACGGTATACCATATGTTGCCTACCAGGATGAAGGTAATAGTGACAAAATATCTGTTATGAAGTTTAATGGCAGTTCATGGGTACATGTAGGAATAGCGGGCTTTTCAACAGGTGGCGGACTTTCCCCCTCTCTTACATTTGATGCTTCGAATACACCTTTGCTTGCCTATTATGATAGAGAGGTTAATAAGGCTGTTTTAAAGAAATTCGCTAACAATAACTGGAACCCAATTTCTTCAGAAGTTTTCAATAAAGGTTTTACAAATAATATCAAATTTAAAATTGATAAGAATAGCAATTACTATGTGTATTTTCTGGATAGTACTTATAAACCTAATATTAAAAAGTTTGATGGCGTGGACTGGAAAACAATAGGTGCTTCAGGGTTTACTGGAAACTCAATATTCCTTTCTGATTTTGCACTTGACGATACTGGAGTACCTTATTTTGCTTTTTCTATGCTTAATAATTTTGCTTACGTAATGAGATACGACGGAACCAACTGGGGATATGTAGGCACATCAAGTCTATTGACATCCAGTGTTCAAAAACTGGCAATAACAATAGCAAATAACAATACCCCTGTTATTGCTTATGAGGAAGGAGCTACTAATCCTAAAGTTTCAGTAAGCACTTTTAGTGATAATAAATGGACTAAATTATGTACTCCTGGTTTTTCGACAGTTACTTCACAAGAATTGAATATAGTGGCCGCGCCTGACGGTAAACTATTCCTTGTTAATGGGCCATTAGGATTAGTGGCGTATGAAGCAGATCTACCAATTGTTACTACAAGTGTAAATGATGCTGTAAGTAACATAAAAAAGGATATAACTATTTTCCCCAATCCTTCTTCTCAATATTTGAATGTAAGCGGTGTTGGCACTGCTGCTATAGAAATTACTGATTTGGAAGGACATATTGTTCAAAGTAGTATTTACATTGATAGCCCAATTGATATAAGTAGGCTGAAACCAGGTTTTTATTTGGTTCGTATCTGCGACAATGAAGTTTCAGTAGTAAGAAAGTTTGTGAAAGAATAGCAAATAGCCCTTTGTCCGTAGTTAGCGTAACGGCTCTACGGACAAAGGAATAATAGAAACTCTGTCGCGGGCATATTTATAAAGAACTGAACCCAATTAAAGTCCTGACAATATGAAGAGCCACATTTTTACAGCACTATTCCTGATAACTTTATTTCTGACTTTTAGAGAGAGCGTCTGGAGCCAAAAACTAAAAATTGAAAATAATCCTGATGAATTAGTATATCCAAAGAAAGGCACCCTCTTAGGTAATTATTATAAGGTTGACCAGATTATAGCAATCGAAGTAAGAAACGATTGGAAAGACACCAAACATGTTTTATCTGGAAAAAAGTTAGAGGAATTTAAAAATATAATGCGGACAGCTGTTTATAGAGTTGGACTGGAGACAAAGCCTGGACATATTTTTATTAAAGTAAAATTTCAAGGAGAAAAGGATTTTAGCAAAGACTACATTTACCTCAATAGTTCAATAAACTTTGGCTCAGGAATTAATGAATTAGGAGAAAAATTCGTCGGGACTTTCCGGCCTGCCACTAAAGTAAATTTTGAAAACTATTAAAAATCATATCAATTTATCTGGTACAAACTAAAGAATTATTATGTAATGTGTTGAGGGTTTCCTGACAAATTTGAAAGAGAATAGTTGTATTTTTGTATTGGAACGGCTTAAAACTATGGGACACTTTTTAAAAACCAGCATTTTTGCACTTTTAGTAACACTTACTATTGTTACAGATGCTGCAAACCATTTAAATAGAACCACATTATCGTCAAAATCCCTTTTATTTAAATCAATAGGTAGCAGCAAGTCTATTACAATAATGTCCAATGAAAACTGGACTGTAACTTCAAACAAAAAATGGATAGCTGTTACCCCGGGGTTTGGTTATGGGGATGGTTCTATTGACATTCATGTGCTCTCTAATATGACCTATAGTGATCGTGAAGGTACTTTAACACTTGTTACCGGCAGTTCATCACAAACTATTGTAGTCTATCAAAACCGAATAGAAGATTACAGTCCTGACAGACCTTCCGATAATGGGAATGTCGTTATTTATAAACCTTACGTTTCACCGGGTGTATCCTACACTGTCTCACTTGAGGGAGTTGATGGTAGTCAGAATATTACGTCCGCCATAAAGAAGGCACCGGCCTGTTCTTCACAACCAGACGGCTCTTTCGTTAAGTTTACTAATATTCCTTTTGGGATTTACCGTGTAACAGTACTCACTAATTACGGACAATATCCCAGCCATAAAAAGCCAATATCAGATAATATAACAGTAGCTTCCCCTTGCACTACTGTAAACATTGATACTCAGCTAAAAAAACCAAGATTGTAACACCTATTAAACCCGTGAAAAGTCATGAAAACAAAACAGATACTCCTTGTGGTGTTATTATCAATTAGCCACTTTTCCTTATGTCAGAATTTTTCCCCGCTCAAAACAGGAACGTTTAAGTCATTTCAAATGGCTAATGCAACCTATACTGTAGAGGTGCTAAAAGATAAAGTCACCCAAAACGGCTTTGAGTATTTTCAACATAAAACTACATACTCATGGGGCAGTGAAACTATTGTTCTCTTGCGTATTGATGAAGATGGCAATGAACTGTATTTAGACCCGAAATCAAAAACAGAATCAATTAATTTCCCTGCTAATCCACAATTAGGTTTTTCCTGGATGAGTACAGATGGGGCGTGGAAGTACGAAGTTTTTAAAATGGATGCTACGTTTATAACACCCAAAGACAAGTATAAGAATTGTCTCATTATAAAAGCAGAACAACTTACAGGACGTGATAAGGAAAAACTAAGTCTATACTTTAATTATTATGTAAATAACATTGGCTATGTAGGAAGTGAAAACAACAAAGGGCTTATGTCATGGTTGACTAAATACAAAATCAAATAATCTCACCACGCTGGCCAACTTTCCGTTTCATTAACTTCTGAAAACAAATCAAAGAAGTAACAACGAGAAGCAGCGTTAGCAACTTACCTATATTTACTCTAAAACAAATGGCTGTCAGATTTTGACAGCCATTTGTTTTAGACAATTTTTTATTAAATAGATACCATTTATGGTTACTTCTTAACTTTTAGAACGGTAATGATAATAAGAATACTTCTGTTAGAAGACCTTATGACTATCAACACGAAATGATGTTTTTTTTATAACAGAAGTCTATACCTACTAATGTTAAATTGAAAAAAGAATGAAAAAACTGCTTGTCTTATTTTTTTTGTGCTTAGGCCTTTCCTCCTACGCACAACTCTATCAGGCTCCTGTTTACTCGGCTACTTCATTGCAGCCGGCACAGTCTGGTGCTGAAGTTATTTATGCCTTCGATGGCAATCCCGCCACAACATATCATTCTAAGTGGAACCAAAGCGGTATTCCTGACGAACTGACTTTCTATTTCAGATCAGGGGTAAAAAATATCAAAAACATTGTTTATACACCACGAACTTCGGGAACAAATGGCATTTGGACCAATGTAAGTGTGTATTATAGTACCCAAAGTGCTCCCAATACATTCATTTCACTCAGAGAAAATTTAACTTGGTCGGCCAATAGTCAGGATAAAGAAATTAACCTCACAAATGCTGTCGCAAACCCTTATGCAATCAAATTTAAGGTAAGTGCAGGAGTTGGTGACCTTTCCAGCTGTGCAGAAATGAAGTTTTACTCATCACTGCCAATTGCTACTATTAACGACACTCCGCCATATTGTGCCATTCCGACAGCGACACTAACCGGAGACACAAAAGTAGCTGTTATAGCAGCAGGATCTACAGCATCGTCCTATCAGGGCAGTGAAAATATTGATAAATCTTTTGACAATAATTTGTCTACAATTTATCACTCTGCCTATGGCAACAATACTCAATTTCCGGTACTTCTAAATTACAGATTTAATGGCACTACTCCCATTGACTACCTGATATACATTCCAAGAACAAGTGGCGATAATGGAAATTTCGGCAAAGTAACCATTAGTTATAATACTTCTTCTAATGCTACTTATCAACCCTTGACCAGTGTTGATTTTGGGCAAACAGGACAAACTACTATGGTACAATTCCCGTCACGCATTACGCCACTAAACATTCGGCTAAGTGTGCAGGATGGAAAAAACAATTATGCCAGTTGTGCAGAAATGGAGTTTTACACAAGTACTCCTGCTTCTACATTACCATATTCCAATATATTTGCTGACAATCTTTATTCTACCTTACAGCCAACAGTTACACAGGCAGATATCAATGCCATTACATCTCCGTTTTACAAAGCATTGGCACAGTGTATATTCAACGACACCTATGTGGCCAAATATAGAGTTCAGACTTATCAGGTATATCTGCCTAATGCTACTATTCAGAATCAATTAAAAACGGCACAATATAGCTACTATGAAAACCCGACAGGTATCGTGTTTGAACAAGGAGAAAAAGTAGCTTTGTTTGCCCGAAATATTCCTGCAGGCGCAAGTGTTAACTTATTAGTAAAAAATTTCAAGACAGAACTTGACGGAGCGTCTTCCAGTTACCCTTTACGTAACGGTTTAAATACATTCACAGTAAGCAATGAGGGGCTTGGATATATTCAGTATTACAACGATAACCTGGCTTTAGCCAATGTTGATGTGAATATTGTATCGGGCAAAATAAATGGATACTTCAAAAAAGGTGTTACCTCAGATACCGAGTGGTCAAGTTTACTACTAAACTCTAACTACCCGATGCTTGACCTCCAGGGGACCAATACCCATTTAGTATACAGAAAGGATGCTTTATTGACAGGATGTCCGTCAGAACCAACAAGACTGATGAATAAGTATGACACTATTATCGCCCATGAACGCTTACAAATGGGGCTTTACAAGTACAACAGAGATGTTAAAAACCATAATTTCGCCTATTCCAATCATGGTGGCGGCTGGTATGCCGGCGGCGGAGGTGTCAATTTAGATATAGATTGGGGTATAGAAGACCTTACGCATCCCGATAGACTGGGACTTTGGGGAATTGCTCATGAATTTGGGCATATTAATCAGGTAAGACCCGATCTTAAATGGATAGGTTTGGCCGAAGTTACCAACAACATTCATAGTGCCTGGGTACAGTACCACATGAGAAATCAGTCACAATCCACCCTAAGATTAGAACATGAAAGTGTAAGCCCGGTAACAGGTATGACTTCAATTAGTGGAGGGCGAATAAACGGCTCTCTTTACAATACTCAGGTACAAGGTGAAGCATTACAAGGAAATGCCAGCCCTGATCCTTTTAAAGTACTTGTACCCTTCTGGCAATTAGAATTGTATTATCAATTAGCCGGAGCATCCAGAAATGCGCCTGTTTTATCTTTTGACTATCCGAAAGATTATACCGGAACAGATTATGCACACTGGCATGGTACATTGGCGGAAATGGCCAGAAATACCAATTCTGAATCTTTAAAGAGTGGGGAGTTGCTGTTGAACTTTGTAAAAAACACTTGTGATGTTGTGAAGGAAGATTTAACAGACTTTTTCCAGAGCACAGGTTTCTTGAGACCGATAAACCGTTCAATTGACGACTATGGAGTTGAACAATTAACAGTTACACAGGCTCAGATTAATGCAGCTATTGCCTCTATTAAAAGCAAGGGTTATCCTGCTCCGGTTTCTCCGGTTATTAAATACATTTCAGCAAGCAGTCTTCAAATGTTTAAAAACAAGTTACCGATCAGTGGTCAAACTGGCCTTGGAGTAGCTCTGAATAACAATTATCTGACTGTCCAACACAGCCAATGGAAAAATGCAATAGTGTATGAAACATACGACAATACCGGCAAGTTGATATTTGTGTCTATTTCCGGTACCGGAGATATTTCCAACCAAACGACACGTGTATATTATCCGGCCACAGCAAGGTCGGTTTATGCGGTCGGTTTTGACGGGAAAAAGATATTGGTATACCCTGCAACTGCCAACCAATTACCGGTCGTAAATATTACTTCACCAACCAATGACGCTACTTTTACAGCACCGGCAAACATAACTATCAATGCTACCGCTACTGATGCCGATGGTTCTATTACAAAAGTAGAGTTTTACAATGGTACCACTTTATTGGGTGAAGATTTAATCAGTCCTTACAACTACAACTGGAGCGGAGTTCCGGCAGGGTCATATATCTTAACAGCAAAAGCGTATGACAATACCGGTGCCGTTAACTCTTCATCACAAGTAAGTATTACTGTAAATACTACAGCAGCGCCAGAGATTACTTATGGAAATGTTACGAAAACTTACGGGGACGCAGCTTTCTCTATGGCAGCTACATCGACCTCTTCAGGAGCTTTCACTTACTCAATTACTTCGGGAAACAGCTTGGCTACAATCAATGCTACAACAGGTTTGGTCACTATCAAAGGTGCTGGTGTAGTCACTGTGAAAGTTGATCAAGCCGCAGCTGGTACGTTCAATGCTGGATCTGTTAACGCAACACTTACTATTTCGAAAAAGACCTTGACTGTAAAGGCTGATAATAAAACTAAAGTATATAATACTGCTAATCCTGCATTTACAGTAACCTATACTGGTTTTGCCTACAGTGACAACGCTGCCAGTTTAAACACTCAGGCGTCTGCTTCGACAACAGCTGTAACAAACAGCAACGTTGGCAATTATGCTATCAGCGCTTCCGGAGCTATCTCTTCAAACTATACATTTAATTACGCTGCAGGTGATCTGGCAATCACTCCTGCTTCTCCTAATGGCAACATTGTATTTACAAATAGTACAAGTGGTCGTGAGGGCACAAACATTACGATAAATGCAAGTGTTTCTCCTTCTTCAGGCACTGTTACTTATACCGTAATTAACGGTACAGGTACAGCCACTATTTCAGAAAATCAGTTGTCATTACTAACAAGCGGAACTGTAACCGTAGTAGCTAATGTAACAGCAAGCGGAAATTATACCTCTGGTTCTGCAACACAAATCATTACCATTATAGCTAACGTAGCACCAATAGTATCAATCATTTCTCCGACTAACAATGCAAGCTTCACAGCACCTGTTACTATTAATATCGTAGCCGATGCAAACGATTCAGATGGAAAGGTAAGCAAAGTAGAGTTTTTCAACGGAGATACGAAGCTTGGAGAAGCTACTACTTCTCCTTACTCCTATAACTGGACTAATGTTGACCCTGATACTTATACCATCACGGCTATAGCTACTGATAATTCGGGGGCCAGTACCAGATCTTCGGCAATTACTATTAATGTAAGCATTACTACCGGTTTAGCTGACAATACATTAAATCAGGATTTATCTGTATACCCTAATCCAACAACAGGAACTATCAATGTAAGCAATAGTATAGTGGCAATTGAAGTGTTTGATTTAACAGGCAAAATTTTATCACACATAAATATTGATGATAGCAAACAGGCAGATATTTCAGACCTGGCAAGTGGTACTTATATACTGAAAGTAAAGTCACCAAGTACCGAAAGGTTTGTTAAAATCATCAAAGAATAAATTTCTCTAAACTTATATCATAAAAAGTCCGGCCTAAATAGGCCGGACTTTTTTTATATGACACACATACCTTCCTGTGCAGGATGGTTTATGAATGAGTTCTCAGTCCGGCCTTACCAACACCAGAAATTAAGGTTTACAGGATATTTTATATATTCGCTAACAAACCCTGACAACAAGGTGCAGACACCCCAAAAACGAACTTTTCTCAACACGGAAATTGAAAATTGAAGAAAAAATAAAAAAAGCTTTTGACCCTTATTTCAATGTTCCCATTGAAGCGTGGAAATCATTTACCGACCTGGGAGAGATTATCACAACGGCAAAAGACCAAACCATAAAGAATACAGACGCTACAGAAAAATATTTGAGTTTCATTCTAAAAGGGAGTGGCGGAATTTTACTTTGGAACAATAACAACTTTGTGTGTATTGACTTATGCTACGAAGGAGAATTTTTTGGAGACTATATGTCATTCCTCAATCAACAACCTACACCACTTGAAGTAATAACATTTGAACCATCTGAACTTTTCAGAATATCTAAAGTCAATTTCGACAAGCTGAGTAACAACAGCGAGTTTGGAGACATAATCTGCCGTTTTGCTTCCGAGGCACTTTTTGTTCACAAACAAAAACAGCAAATAGATATCCTTACAAAAACGGCGACAGAAAGATACATTGAACTGCAACTCAGACAACAGGAAATTATACAGCGGACACCTCAAAAACATATTGCTTCATATCTTGGAGTAACACCTCAAAGTCTGAGTAGAATAAGAAAAGAACAAGCAGAAAAACATTAGTTATCGTACGGTAACAGAAAAAGCATTTTTCAATCAGAACTTTGTGGAAAATAAATCTGATATGAGAATATTTTACACGTTTTTAATTCCAGGAATTGCCTCCGTACTCTTGGTAACTGCCGGGGCTTTTACTAGTCCAATCAACCTTCAAATCCATCCGGACAATTTTATAAATGGTTTGGCAAAATATCAGGCTTTTGCTCTAACAACCGGACTTTTAACAACGCTAGCTATTCTGATTTTAAACCCAGGGAGTAGGCAATTTCTAAGCATAGGCCAACTTAGCTCCATTGCCGGAAAAGAGAAATGGCTTGGAATAAACGGCAAATCTTCATGGAAAGTAAATGGACTTCAATTGCTGTCCTTTGTAAGTATTGCTACAGCAATATTTATGTTGCTAGCCGTGAAATATACAAACAGTATCAACAATTTTCAATGGAGCTTTATTCCTTTGGTATTGCTGTTTTCACTCACAAACTCATTGGCAGAAGAACTGATTTTCCGTTTTGGCATTGTTGGCGGACTTTTTAATCATTATCCCAAATTGACCATATTGATTATGTCGGCTATATTGTTCGGACTGCCACATTATTTCGGAAATCCGGGCGGAGTTATCGGTATTTTAATGTCTGGTGTGTTAGGTTACATTTTGTGTAAGGTAACAATAGAGACAAAAGGACTTTTAATTGCGTGGACAATACATTTCGTACAGGACATTATCATTTTTACAGCTTTGATGATGATGAATATTAAGTACAATATGTAACCGAATGCATTTACTAAGTTTTATTCTCCTTTGGTTCAAGGTTAACTCTTCGTAAATTGAAATATATCTGACCTGAAAACAATGAAATATATACTTACAGGTATACTGTTTTACATGCTGGCACAATTAACACTGGCCCAGGAAAATAAAATTATCGACAAAGCAGTATTGTTGAATCCTCACCAACACAGGAATTACACTGCCGAATTATATTTCAGACGCAATTCATCAGAAATTACCCATGATGGCAAACAGCTCCTTGATTCTATATTGAATGTCATATTAAAAGACACTACTTATTTGTATCATATTGAAATATTCGGTTATACTGACACAAGCGGTTCGCAACAGTACAATTTAAACCTTTCGAACAACAGAGCTCAGGCTGTTAACAGTTATTTAAAATCAAAGTTTAAAGGAGATACAATAAAAAAATATTTCACTCAATGCAGCCCCCCAAGCCCAACTATTAACTACTTAGAGAAATACACCTCATCGCCTTCTCCCCCTTACCGAAAGAAGCTGGCCAACATTCCTATTTTGCATGAAGGGCTAAGTGAAAGCACAAATTATCCTGATAACACACCTGACAGGAACAAAAACAGAAGAGTAAATGTCTATTTTACACGGGATAGCCGTATATGTGAGAAAGTTTTTTATGATTGTACCATCCCGACCAACGATACGATATTCACACATGAAAGTGGCGTAAAGATATATATATCTAAAGGTACCATTTACAACAGTAGCTATTGTAATAGCCTATGCGATGACAAATTTCATGTTGAAGTCGAAGAAACGGATATTTGTTCACTCCCGCCAGATAGCAGAGTTATTGAAAAAAAAGACAGACTGATAATTACTGATAAAATGTTGACAGTCAAATTTACTGTCTCTCCTTCGCTGCTACCTTGTTACCAATTCCGGGAACTTTATTTTCCTATTGCGCCAAATGACAGCAGCATGCTATTATTCAAAATCATCCAAAATAAAGACTCTATCGACATAATAAAAATGCCTGCTATAGGCAACAGAGACAGTAGTTCAAAGGTTTTTATTGGGAAACAGTTTAAAGTGGGGTCTATAAATATAAAAGTTAAAAAAGGTATCAGCGAAATTAGCATGAGATACCAGAATCCGCTATTACTATTTCCCGGAAACATTATCAATAAAAAATTATATAATATTAGAACAGTTCCGTCATTAAACTCACAGGAGGAGATAATAGTTATCAGCCAAAAGAAAGGTAAAGAGCATAAAGTTGCAATAAGAACAACAGACCTTCGATTCAAGAAAAAGAGGTATGTTATCAAAAGACGCGAACTCAAAAAAGGGACAATTGTAAAAGAACTAGAGGCTTGCCCTTAGTAATTATTGGCACCAACAGCCGTGTTGTTTAGTTAAGAGAATCCGAAAAGTTCATACTTGTATAGAGATTATAGAGGAATGTAAATACGATCCCATTGGAATCGAACAAATACCCCTTCCATCATATCAAACTATAAATATTTGACCTCTTTCCGGTCTTTAGAAACTTAACTTAATCACATTGGACAGACGTCGGTGCCAACATAGAAACCTGATAAGTTAGTACACTGCTTGCAGACCCGAAACACCTATTTACCATCAATAAGAAACGGCGTTCTGCCATCAGTAATAATAACTTTGCTATTAGACGATTTTGAAAGTTCGTTAAAAGCTTCAATACTCCTGATTTTGATAATTTCCTCTGTGAGACCTTCTGACAGGATTTTTTGTGCATCTCTGACACCTTTTGCCTCGATAATTTTACGATCAGCTTCAAGTTTAGCCTGTTGCAGTATAAACTCCATACGCATTGCTTCCTGTTCTGCACGCAATTTTTCCTCAATGGCATTGGCAAGGCCTGCTGGCAGTTGAATGCTTTTCATCAATACTGACTCAATGATAATTCCCTGACTGGAGAGTATTTCGCCCATCTTGACTCTGATAGCCTTTTCTATTTCAGCCCGCATACCAGAGTGCATATCTTTTGCAAAAAACTGTGCACAGACATCTGCTGAAGCAGACCGGAAAACGTTTGCAATAATTGACTCATAATTAAGGCCAATTGTCTGGATGATCTGTGGTAATTTCTCCTTGTCTATTCTATATAGGATAGATATATGGGAGGTAATACTCAACCCCTCTTTACTAGGAAGAGTTAATGACAATTCCAGGTTTATTGTCCTGGACGTACTCTTGATTACTTTTGTAATAAAGGGATTATACACTACAGTACCCCCTGTATAAACTTTATCAGATAGTTTGCCTATACGTTGCTTTACTCCAACTTCTCCGGGTCTGATAATCGTGCAGCTGCCCAGCAATGGTATGCAGGCCAGTGCAATAAAATAGTTCTTTTTCATTATAAATAAGTAAGGTTAATTGTGTTCAGATGGTTTTAAATACAACCACCTTTTAAATCATAGTTCAAAGAAGATACGGAACAGTAAGAAGAGTGTTACGTTTCTGGCTTATGCCGTTTAGAGTATAAACCAGGCTCAGATACCAAGCTTCAGCAATCCTTAATACCTGAGCTTGTCATAAACACCGCAAATAGAGTTTACCGGATATTTTATATATTGGCTAATAATAAAAGTAAACAACTGACATTCATAGCTTTTCCAGTAACAACTATGTTATTCCGCTCACCATTAATCTCAATTATGAAGTATTTATTCTTATTAACAATATTTTTTTTCAATGCTCAAACAGTCTATTGCCAAAGCTTTTCTGACATTTCCAAAAACTTAGAAAGTAAGAAAACAGACTTTAATGGTCATTTAATTATGATAGTAAATCAGGGTGACTCTACTATATACAAGTATCAAACCGGTATTGCTAAGGATGACACAAAAATTGGAGTTGCATCAGCTAGCAAGTGGATTTCAGCCTCTGTAATTCTAACATTAGCAGACCAGAAGCTTCTGTCGCTTGACGATTCTATTGGAAAATACCTGCCAAATTTCACAAAATACAACAAAGGAGGCTCAACTATTCGGCAATGCCTTACGCATACAAGCGGATTTCCGGCATTTGCGGGGTTTGAGTATAAAAATATCAATTTAGCTCAACTGGTTGATAGTATGGCAAAATATACTCCAATGAAATCCAGCCCGGGAAAAACATTTGAATATGGGGAAATGTCATACAGGATTGTAGGTCGAATCGCTGAAGTGGTAACAAATAGCTCATGGGAAGAGCTATTCCAAAAGAACATTGCTTCAAAATGCAATATGATCAACAGTACCTATTGCTGGGAAAAAGATAATCCGGCATTAGGATCAGGACTCTGTACAACACCGGCAGACTATTTGAGCTTTATGAAAATGGTTTTGAATAAAGGCCTGTATAAAGGAACACATGTAATTTCAGAATCATCCGTTCAGGAATTCTACAAAAGCCAGGTATCTCCTTCTGTCATACAAAACATGCTTAAATCAAACCTTCTTATTAAAGAAATTGCCGATGGCAAAAACATAAGTTATGGCTTAGGCACATGGCTCTATAATTTTGACGAGCATAAGGAGCATCAACCCGAGATATTTTGTCCAGGAGCAACAGGTACATTCCCTTTCATTGATTCTTGTAGGGGGATATATGGAATTATTTTAACTAATACCAAAGTAAGTAAAGTCATAAATACTGAATTAAAAGCAGTATCAGCCATAAAAACATTGGTTAAGGCTAATTGTAGAGATTAAAATAATTAGATTGTCCCATTTAAATATTAAAACTTTACCTCATAGGTACATAGAATAAGG
>CAZNHL010000086.1:2614-13884 GCA_964572965.1 uncultured Bifidobacteriaceae bacterium | reverse complement strand
GTTCGATTCCGACAGGAGGCTCACAACAAACCTGAATAGTAATGTTCAGGTTTATTTGTTTTTAATCGTTTCTGAATTCCTCTTTGTTTACATATCGATATTAATTGAGTATCCCTTTCATCGCAACTTCCCAGATTCGTTTAACCAGGGATCCTGATTCTTTTTTCGCTAATAGCGCAGATTTATTGATTGTTAATGTTCATGTTTTTGCAGAAACAGAGTTTTAAATTCTAATCTGCCGGAGCGGATAGGCATTTGACATTATTTACTCTTATATAATTTAAAAGTTTATAAGATAAGGCTTCGAAGGCTTATTAAACTTTCATAAATTCAGACCCTGATTCAATATCATTTATATGCTAACCAGAAAATCAATTGCCATTTTTTTTATTTTCTTAACAACCGTTTTTTTTAAGCCGGTTGTAACAAAGGCTATTTCTGCAGATTCTCTTACTATTATTCCACAGCCAATGAGTATTCAGACTCAAGAAGGGGCTTTCTACATCAGAAAAAACACGCAGGTGCTGGCACAGAAGGGTGATGCTGCAGCGATTAAAATAGCAGCTTCACTTGCCGCACGACTTAACAATACAAAAGGTTTTGCATTGTCTGCTATACAGGCAGAAGCTCCTGCTGTCAATTCTATATTCTTTAGTACTTTAGATTCTGATACCAGTTTGGGTAAAGAAGGCTATAAAATAACCGTTAATGAAGCAGGTGTTAAAATATTTGCTTCAACAGCAAATGGATTGTTCTACGGCTTGCAGACTTTGTATCAGTTATTACCCCCTGAAATTGAAAATAAGACTCCGAATGATGTTGTGTGGATAGTGCCATATTTGGAAATAAGAGATATGCCTCGATTTCAGTGGAGAGGTTTGCACCTTGATGTAAGCCGCCACTTTATGCCGGTTGACTTTATTAAAAAATACATCGACAATATGGCTATGCATAAGCTTAATGTGTTTCACTGGCACCTTACAGATGACCAGGGGTGGCGTATTGAGATTAAAAAATACCCTTTACTGACGGCTATCGGTTCGAAAAGGAAAGAAACTCTTATTGGGCATAATTACGAATACCCTCATAAATTTGATAATAAACCAGTGCAAGGTTTTTATACTCAGGAAGAGATCAAAGAGATTGTCCGTTATGCTGCCGACCGTTCTATAACTATTGTTCCTGAAATAGAGTTGCCAGGACATGCAACAGCAGCAATTGCAGCTTATCCTGAGCTGGGTGTAACCGGTAAAAGGCCGGAAGTGGTGACAGAATGGGGTATTTTTCCTGATATTTTTAATGTTAACGATCAGACTTTCACTTTCCTGGAAAATGTGTTAGCAGAAGTGATAGAACTGTTTCCCGGTAGCTATATACATATAGGAGGTGATGAAGCAATCAAAACCCAATGGGATGCATCATCTGAAATTCAGCAGAAAATTAAAGATCTTGACTTAAAGGATTCTCATGAACTACAAAGCTATTTTATCAAAAGAATAGAAAAGTTTATTAATTCAAAAGGAAGAAAGCTCATCGGCTGGGATGAAATTCTGGAAGGCGGTCTGGCACCTAATGCTGCAGTAATGTCATGGAGAGGAATAAGCGGGGGCGTTGCGGCAGCACAGGCTAAACATAATGTGGTAATGACACCGGGTACGCATCTTTATTTTGACCATTATCAGGGAATTGCTTCTGGTGAACCATTGGCAATAGGGGGGTATTTACCTATAAGTAAAGTTTTTAATTATGAACCTGTTCCTGATACTTTAATGTCTTCAGAAGCGAAGTATATTATGGGAGCCCAGGCAAACGTATGGACGGAGTATATGAAAACTCCTGAGGATGTAGAATATATGGTCTTTCCGCGTATTGCAGCCCTGGCAGAAGTAACCTGGGCGAAATCCAAAAAACCAGAAGACTGGTCGCGTTTTGCAAAAAAAGTACCTCAACAATTAAAACGCTATAATTATAGAAATATTCATTATTCTCAAAGTGTTTATAATGTGAGTTTTAAACCAACTGCCTCTGAAGCTGGTAAACCATTTTTAGTAGAACTGTATAATGAGTTGAATGAGCAGGAAATAAGATATACACTTGATGGCGATAAGCCGAATGAACATTCAACTTTATATAAAGAAGGTATTGAACTAAAAAAGACCGCCAGAATTTCAGCTGCTGTTTTTAAGAACGGAAAAATACAGGGTCAGATCCGTAAGCAAAGATTTATTGTACATAAGGCTTACGGAAAGCCTATTGTTTTTGCTTTTCCATATGACAATCAAAAGTTTAAAACGACCGATTTTACATTAACAGATGGTATTGTCGGTTCAAATAAAGACATGTTTAGCAGTAACTGGCAGCGCTTCGTGAAAGTAAACCTTGATGCTACAATTGATTTAGGAAGTATTGTAAGTAAATTACATAAAGTGAGTATCCGCTTTGCTAATATTCCGCCTTACGGCATATTGCCGCCTGAAAACATTGAAGTATTTGTGTCTGAAGACGGTAAAGAATATGTCAAAGCCGGTTTTGATATGCAGGGGGAAGTTGATAAACATAATACTTCCGCAATGAATTTTGAAATTTCGGTAAAAGCACACAACGTACGATTTGTGAGGTTAGTAGCTGTTAATAAAATGAGAGCTGTTAGTCCTAAAGGGCAAGAGCAATTTGTAACATTAATGGCTGATGAACTGATAGTTGAATAAATGTTCATTCCCATAAAGAGCGATGCCCTGATATTTTTATCAGGGCATCGCTCTTTATATAAAGTATGTCTGTTTTCTTAGGTCAACCAGATTAGAACAAACGAATAATCACATTTATAAAATTTCTTCTTTATAAGTTTCAATCACATGATCCCAGCTAAATGTTTCGACCACCCAATCCTTCGCTGCCTGCCAGTCTGAAATATAGGCCGGATAGTTTTTCATTACGGCTTCAATTTTATCGGCAAGCGAAATTGATGTTAGCTTTGGTAATGGAATCAGGAAGTCCTTATGTTTAACAATATCCCTGTTACCGCCCACATCGGTCACAATTACCATATTGCTCTGTGATACAGCCTCTAACACAGTATTAGGTAAACCTTCAAGGCAGGATGGATTCAGGAATAAATGTGTTTTTTGTAAAGTACTAGTCACTTCTTCCTTGCTTATTTTGCCAAGAAACTCAATATGGCTTTCAAGTTGATGTTCTTTGATATAAGCTAAAATTCCCTCCTTCAAAGCACCGTCTCCGGCTAAATAGAATTTAAAAGCGAGTCCTCTGTCTTTCAGGATTTTTAATGCCTTTATAATAACAGGTGTGTTTTTGAGTTTTACAAAACGGCCGATATAAGCCATAGAGAAAAGTTGGATGTCTGCGAATTTCTCCTGATAAGTTTCCGGAGTTGCAGAAAGGGTAGAAGCATTAGGGATGATAATACTTTTACCTGTGGCTGCTCCCAGATTATCCGTAATGAAATGATGGATAGACTCACTGGTAGAAACGATTTTTGAGGCTTTGCTGAATATATAACGGCTGATTGTCTGATCCCAGATATATGATGCTGTATTTACGAAAAGACCTTCGCCTTTTACATGAGAAGCCAGGTACTCTACATGAATAACCGGCAGTTTATGTCTTTTGCCCGCAGCAAGTGCCGTAAGTGACAGGAACTGAAAGCGTGTATGTGTATGGATCTGATAGGGTTTGAATTTTATGATTAATTCTTCCATCAAATCTCCGGCTTCATTTCCAGGTAATGGAACCCTGCCATCGAGTAATGACTTCATTTCATAACGATAGACATCAATACCGTCAAGGACTTCGAAATTTGTTTGTTTTTTTGTGTTAGCACAAATTAAGACGACTTTATCAACATAGCCACGTGCAAGAAGCCCGGTATAAGTAGCCTTAATAATTTCTGCAACACCGGATAAATGGGGGAAATAACTGTACGATGCAACTAAAATAACTCTTTCTGCCATAAGGCTGTAAAGTTACATATTAGTAATGAGTAGTTAGTAATGAGTAGTGAGAAATGTCCCACTACTCATTATTCTTTATCCAATAGCTTGTGTCAGATCCCAGATAAGATCTTCTGCATCCTCAATACCAACACTCAGGCGTATCAACGAATCGCTGAGCCCTGTTTTTTCTCTTTCTTCTTTGGGAATACTGGCATGAGTCATACTGGCAGGATGCCCGCACAATGATTCCACACCACCAAGAGATTCTGCCAGAGAGAATAGTTTAAAACTGCTTAAAACCCGCAGTGCTTCATTGATGTCATCATTACGGAGAGAAAAGGAAATCATGCCTCCAAAGTTTTTCATCTGCTGTTTTGCGACAGCATGGTTCGGATGCGTTTCTAAACCAGGCCAGAATACTTTTTCTACTTTAGGGTGAGAGTTAAGGAAATGTGCAATTGAATGGGCATTCTGGCAATGTCTGTCCATTCTGATATGTAGTGTTTTTATACCTCTCAAGACAAGAAAACAATCTTGTGGTCCTGGTACAGCGCCACAGGCATTTTGCAGGAACTTCAGTTTGTCATGTAAAGCCTCATCATTGATAATGATAGCGCCCATTACAACATCAGAATGGCCTGCAAGGTATTTAGTGACCGAATGTACCACAATGTCGGCACCTAAATTGAGCGGGTTCTGTAAATAAGGAGTTGCGAAGGTATTGTCTACAGCGGTTAAAATATTTTTAGACTTTGCCAGCTTTGTTATTGAAACAATGTCGATGATATTGAGCAACGGATTGGTTGGTGTTTCGATCCAGATCAGCTTCGTATTGTCATTAATATGTTTTTCAATGGCTTCAGTATTATGCATTGGTACAAAATGGAATTTGATACCATAATGTTCATATACCTTTGTAAAGATACGATAAGAGCCGCCATATAGATCATTGGTAGAAATTACCTCATCACCAGGTTTTAAGAGCTTCATAATTGTATCCGTGGCGGCCATTCCTGATGCAAAACATAAGCCGGATTTCCCGTTTTCCAATGCAGCAATATTGTCTTGTAGTGCTGTTCGGGTAGGGTTCTGCGTACGTGCATATTCATAACCTTTGTGTTGACCCGGCGCTTCCTGCACAAAGGTGGAAGTCTGATAGATCGGGGTCATAATAGCGCCAGTAGCAGGATCGGGATGAACTCCCGCATGGATTGCTTTTGTAGCAAATTTCATACGAATCAATTTTTAATGTCAGATAATCAAGTTTCTTATTTGTACCTTTGGCACTTCATTTTGACAAAAAGGTGACAGGCTGACAATATGCAGTCTTATACCTTTGGTAATATAACGAACAGATGGAAGAATTAGAGAAGTTTTTTGAAGAAAACAAAGTGGTTTTTATTAGCCTGTTGGTGTTGACTGTTTTACCACTACTTACAATTGCCGGTGTATGGTTTTATGGTGTCACTGAAATTGCAGCAATACTTCAGAACCCTACAGTTTCAACAATTCTTTTGCTGGTAGTTTTAGGAGCTATTACTATGGCAATCGGAATTATTCCGACATCTATAGCAGGTTTGGCATGTGGGTTTGTTTTTGGTTTTGATTCCTTTGCGCTATTCATATTTACCTATGCTTTTGCTGCTTCATTAGGGTATTGGGGTTTTAAAATTTTCGATAAAGGTCATTTTGTGGATAATCTGCGTCAATTGCCTCAGGTTGAAACATTCTGGCAAAAGAAAGACCGGTTCAACTGGGCCTTGGTCTTTTTTACAAGATTAACACCTGTAATGCCTTTCGCTGTTACAAATATTGTATTAGCTGCTTGCAAGTTTAGTTTTCCTATATATATATTGGGAAGTATTGCCGGAATTTTGCCAAGGGCTGCAGTATTTTTTTGGTTTGGAACAGAGGCACAGAATTTAGCCGAAGCTCTTGACGGAAAAGACGGTGATTATTCAAGAAAGATTGTTACCGCGGTATTTTTGATTATCGGCTTGGGAGCACTTAGCCTTATTGGTAAAAAAATATGGAATGAACCGCAGGAAGATGAACTGAGCACTAAATCATAATTATAAATGACTATCCGTGCTTCTATGAACCTTCTTATGTTTTTTCGCTGATAACGCAGAATTTCGCGATTAGGATTTAAAACTCAGGTTCTGCAAACCCTGAAAATTTAACGATCAATAAAGTCTGAACTATCAGAGAAATTAGCAGGCAAAATTCAGGATCTCTGGTTAAACAAATCAGGTAGATAAGGTGCGATGAAACGGTATATATCGTTATTTGACAGACAACTTAACACCTGCTTTATTCGGAACTTCAATAATAAAACTACTGCCTTGTCCGTAGATGCTTTCTGCCCATACTTTTCCGTTATGCAAGTCTATGATTTTCTTAACAATTGTTAAACCAAGACCGGTAGAGCTTTCTTTACCGGTTGGTCTGGCAGATAGTTTTTTGAATTCCTTAAATAAATGCTTTTTATCTTCATCTGTTAAGCCGGGTCCCTGGTCTTTTACCTCAACGCGTGTATGAGTAGCATTTTTAGTTACAGCAATTGTAATGGTACCTCCCTGGGGAGTAAACTTAAGTGCATTAGACACGAGATTTTCCAGTGCCTGTTTTAAACGCAACTCATCTACAAAGGCCACATAGTTGGTAAGGAGGTCATAATAGACCAGCAGTTTCTGATCTTTTAGTGCAGCAACATATTTCTGCTGTTTTACAAGATCATTGACCATCTCAGAAAGCTCTGTAGGTTTAATATCCAGCTCAAATTTTCCAAGATCTAAAGCAGCATTATCAAGCAGGTTCTTGACCAGTATATTCAAGTTATTGGCAGTATCCCTGATTAGCTTCGAATACTGGATCAATTCTTCGTGGTTATCATATTTGTTATCTGCAATGAAAGATGCCAGTGTTTTGATATTACTTAACGGACCTTTCAAATCGTGAGAAGTAATACTTAGGATCTCATTTTTGAAACGGTTTGACTCAGATAGCTCTTTGTTTTTAAGAATTTCATGCTCTCTTTCAATTTCAATTTTAGAAAGTCTGGCCTTATAATCTTTTTCAGAAAGGGTTAGTGAAATTAGTATTACCTGAAAGATAGCACCGCTGGCAAATATATTTTGAAATAGAGGGCCCCAGTATGGAATGATATTGATCTCAATCATAGCAAATGATAATGTTATGATAAAGAACGGAAGTCGTGAAATCAGAAACTTTGATGCAGGTGTATAGCCATTTCTATAAGCTTTTATTGCTCCGAATGTTTCAATGAAAGGACCGATAAGCATGATTATTGAAAAATAGGCAGCAATATCTACTCTTCCGAAAAGGGCGAAAATAACCGCAATGCCAGATAAAACCTGAAATGCCTTTAATATAGCATTAGCAGTAGGTGCTTCTTTGTGTAATATTAAAAACCTGCGGGTAAATTCCTCGCCTGCAATATTAGTGGCAAAAATGACTACCCTGAAAGAAACATCATTTAAATAGGGCGTTTCGGGCCACAAATAATAATATAAGAAACCATCGACGACCAGAAGAATGAGTACAACTCCAAGGTTGTTTGCCGCAAATACAAGCTGGTTGAAATCCTTGTTTCCGAGGTATAAGACAATACTGAAAATGATAGAAAGAAACAGGATACCGAATACAAAACCATTGAACAGTTGGTTAATATCATCGTTAGCCGCAAAAACGTCTTCAGAGCTAAGTCCTAAATCTACATAAAGGCTTTCTGTATCATTTATTTTGAGATAATATGTTTTTTGCTCGTTAGCCAGAAGGAATAGCGGGATAGCCACTTTTTTATTTTTATAGGACCAGCTGGAATGCATTACTTTTGAGCCTGCACATTCAATTTTATAGCCATTAGAATCCGGGGCATAAAGGCAGGCTGAATCAATCATCGGATATGCCACTTCCAGTACGAGCTCTTTAGGTTCTGAAAGTCTGTTTTGTAGCGTAAACACAAACCAGACATTTTTTCCTTTTAATAAACCAAAATTTGGGTAAGTCTTTTTTGAGATTGGTAGCTGGTTCTGCTCGTAGAGTTTCTGTATTTGGGTTTGAGTAGCATGAACTTTCGCTGTGTCTAGATAATAGTATGAAGATCGCCCAAGTTTTATATCAACCTTGTTCGAACTTATTTCTACAATGCTCTGACCCGATAGCAAGTGTGAAAATAAAAGGAATAGTATTATGCTGCGAAAAAAATACATATGGTTAGTCCTTAGTACAAATATCGCTATTTGTATTATAGGATACCATTTGATGTAATATTATACTGTAAATAGTATAAATATGAATTACTAAGAAGCAGTTTATCTGCTTCTTAGTAACAAAATCATTTTTTAAGATTGCTTAATCGCATGTAATTCTTTGCCTACAAATGCAATTAATTCTTTGATGTAATTCTCGGTAAAATCAAATTTTACACCTGCTGTTTCATAAACCAGGCGTATGTTTTTAGTATAGCCTGATTTTAAACCCTCAATATATTTTTTAAGTCCTTCTTTCGGATTTTCCTTGCAGTTTTTCCAAACGCCGATGGCTCCTAATTGGGCAATACCATATTCAACATAATAGAAAGGAACTTCATACAAGTGTAATTGTTTTTGCCATACATTGTCTTTGAAGTTCTGAAGGCCTGACCAGTCAATTACACTGCTGGAGAAATCAGAATGGATTTTGTTCCAGGCGGTGGTTCTCTCAGCTAAAGTATGGGCCGGGTTCTCGTAAATCCAATGCTGGAACTTGTCGATAGTAGCTACCCATGGCAGAGTTTCAATAATATGCTCCAGATGCTGTATTTTGGCGCGCTTCAGCTCTTCTTTATTATCAAAGAAAATATCCCAGTGATCCATAGAAATCAGCTCCATAGACATAGAAGCCAGTTCTGCAATCTCAGAAGTCAGATTTCTGTGTGCATATAAAGGAAGCGTTTTTGTCAGGATTGAATGAACAGCATGTCCGCCTTCGTGCAGCATAGTAATCATGTCCTGAAGAGTCGAAGTAGCATTCATGAAAATGAAAGGAACACCTGCTTCGTCAAGCGGATAGTTATAACCACCCGGCGCTTTTCCTTTTCTTGATTCAAGGTCTAAATGTTTCATCTCCTGCATGACACGCAGACATTCGCCCAAAAACGGATCAAGGCGGTCAAAGCATTCAATGGTTTTTTCTGTAAGGTCCTTGCCTCCTTTAAAAGGAGTAAGCGCAGGTTTGTTTTCAGCGTCAACAACGAGATCCCAAGGCCTTAGTTGCGATACGTTTAGAGACTTTTTCCTTTCTTCACTTAACTCATCCAGTACCGGCACTACTGCCTTTTTAATGGCATCGTGGAAATTGAAACAATCCTGGGCAGTATAATCATACCTGCCCATAGCATCAAACATATAATCACGGTAATTAGCAAAACCGGCATTGACAGCTACCTGATGGCGTAAGCCGATCAGTTGAGTGTATAAATCATCCAGTTTAGATTTGTCCTGTAATCGTCTTTGATTTACCAGTTTATAAACATGTTCACGTTCGCTTCTTTCTACAGACTGTAATTGTACTCCGGCTTGCTGAAGCGTCAGCTCTTTGCCATCCAGTTCAACAGTCATAGCGCCTGTAATAGCGCCATAGTTCTGCTGTTCAGTTGAGATTTCAGTAATCAAAGGAATGTTTTCTTCCCTGAATAACTTAAAACTGGTTTCAATGGCTCTTACCATAATCTTGTCACCGGAATAAGTTAATTCTTTGGTGAAAGGAGAGTTGAGCACCTTTTCGTCCAGCTTGTTTGATACCGGCGCAATAAGCGGTTCAATTTCCTGCAAGAAGAAATTGAAAGCATCACGGTATTCCTGATTGTCAGTGAAGCAAGACATGTGGATATATCTCCAGCCCAGATCTTCAGAAACAACAGATTCGAGTTCACTTCTGTCTTTTAACCATTGGCTCAGGCCCTTAATTGAATTTATTTCCCTGTTTAATAATGTGTTATAATAAAACTCTAAAGTATTCCATGAATCTATTTTGAAACTTGCAGGCAAAAAAGTCCTTGGGCGTTTTGTTGAAATCTCTTTGCTCGTCATCATTTTAAAATCTCTTTTTACCTTTAATATCGTTTTCAAAATACTCTATATTGCCACGGTCCTGCATAGTGACATATACTCTTTTGCCGCTAAAGGCAATGTTGGTTGGTTTATTTCCTTTGAGTTTTATTTCCTTGATCAGTTTACCTTTTGGTGATAGCACCGCAACCGTTCCATGGCCATATCTGGCAATATAAAGATTGCCCTTTTCATCACATTTCATACCATCCATACCGTTTTCTTTGAATTGATGGAAGAGTCTTTTATTTGTTAAATGGCCATCAGACTGAATATCATAAGCCCATACTTTTTGCTGAACACTCTCATTTACATACAAAACTTTATCATCCGGACTTGACTCAATCCCATTGGTAGTCCCCATAGTGCTGTCCAGTAAAATTGCTTTCCGGTCTTTAATCAACCAAAGTTTTCCTGTAGATTTCTTCCAATTAGGGTCTGATGCATAAATGTAGCCATTCAAAAGTCTGACAATGTCATTGGGCTGGTTCATAGCCGGTTCATGTACCAGCGTATCGGTTTTTAAAGTACCATGCTGGATCCGCAAAATATTGTGGCCGGTATAATCTGCAACAAGCAGGTCAAAGTTAGCAAGTACAATAGTGGCATTGCCTGTTGAGCCTTGTGGGAGTGATATATATAAGGCACAGTCGCCCATCGGACTTATCTGGCCAATCGTTCCTTCTGTCTGGAAGTTTACTGCATAAATATTGCCATTGTTGTCAACAGAAGGTCCTTCGATACCGGCTGTAAACAAATGTTCTTTGAAAAAGTCTTTTGTTTGTGAATATGAAAAAAGACTAACAGATAATAGTAGTAGTGTTGTTAAAATAAAGCGCATAAAAAGCCCCGATTTGTTCGGGGCTAAGTTACTATTCTTTGATGATCTTTTTTGAAAGAGATGCTATTTTCTTCCTTAATCTATTTCCAGTTCCACTTTGTCAGAAGTGGCAAAACCCACACAGGTTAATATATATCCCTTCTTTAAATCGTTATCTGTTAATGCGGCCTGATCCTCATCAACCGTTACCTGACCGCTTATACACTTACCGATACAAGCAGAGCAAATCCCGTTTTCGCAGGAGTGAGGCAAACGGATACCTTCAGCTTTGGCAACAGAAAGGATAGTCTGGTTTTTAGGAACAGATAAAGTATAGGTGTTTTTACGGTAGCGGATAGTTACTTCAGAAGGAGAATCACTACC
>CAZNHL010000086.1:0-2604 GCA_964572965.1 uncultured Bifidobacteriaceae bacterium | reverse complement strand
ACCGGCAGACTCTGGCACATGCAAAGCGTGCGTTGTAGTACCAAAGCTTTCAAACAAAATCTGTGATGCAGGAATCTGTAAAAGCTTCAATGCACTTTTTATCTCTTCCATAAATCCATCGGGGCCGCACAGGTAGTATTCAGCCTGTTTAGGGAAAATAAGCACCTGCTCAATCAGGCGGATAGCCATGTCTTTATCAATACGGCCCCTCAGACCTACCCATGAACTGTCGGGTTGGCTCAGTACATTAATCAACTGAAAACGGCCTGCATACTGGTTTTCAAGACTATTAAGCTCTTCCCTGAACATAATCCAGTCTTCAGTTCTGTTGGCATATATCAGCGAAACTTTCGTTTCCGGCTCCATTATCAATATAGATTTCAGAATAGACAGAATAGGAGTGATACCACTTCCGGCAGCAAACAAAACAATTTGTCTTTTTGTAGATACATTAATAGTAGTAGTAAAAGTACCCGCCGGGCCAATGATGTCCAGCTTATCGCCCACCTTTACATTATGGTTGAAATAGGTAGAAATTTTACCGTTACCTACTTTTCTGACACCAACTATCAGATCTTCACCTGTAAAGGGAGAGGAGCTTAATGAATAAGATCTCATAAAACCTTCGTCCAGATCGGGAAGGTTAAAAGTAAGGAACTGACCCGGTTTATAAACAAAACCTTCCGGTTTCTGAAATGCTATTTTTACTGCGTCTTTTCCCGCTGGGGATATATTTTTAACTGTTAGTGTAAATTTACCTGCCGACATGTGAAGCTTTTACTTTTTTTGATACTGCAATTTAATCTAAAAAGCGTCTTTGAGTTAACAGTTTCAGTAATTAAAGTTTTATATTTGCGATATAAGTTAAAAGCCCCTCAAAATGAGGGGATTTTGTTTTTAATAGCAGTAAACAATATAAAATGGAGTTAAGTAAACTGACAGCCATTTCTCCGGTAGACGGTCGTTACCGTAACCAGGTGGCTTCTTTGGCAAAGTATTTTTCTGAATACGGACTAATCCAGTACAGAGTAAAAGTAGAAATTGAATACTTTATAGCACTTTGCGAATTACCATTACCACAACTTTCATCTGTAAAACCGACTCAGTTCCCTCAGATACGTGCTGTCTATGAGCAGTTCACTGAACAGGATGCACTGGAAATAAAAGAAATTGAAAAAACCACCAACCACGACATCAAAGCGGTTGAATATTTCATCAAAAAGCGCTTTGAAGCTTTAGGCCTTGGCGATGTTGTTGAATTCATCCACTTCGGCCTTACGTCACAGGATATTAACAATACCTCTATTCCAATGCTCATCAAAGATGCTGTGGAAGAAGCTGTTTATCCTAAATTGACAGAAGTTATTGAAGTAATCAGGAAATATGCTCAACAATGGACAGACATTTCCATGCTGGCAAAAACACACGGCCAGCCTGCTTCTCCAACTAAATTAGGTAAGGAGCTGATGGTTTTTGTTGAAAGACTTGAAAACCAGGTAAAACTATTGAAGCAAATTCCTTATTCAGGAAAGTTTGGTGGTGCTACAGGTAACTTCAATGCACACAACGTTGCTTATGGTTCTTTTAACTGGGTTGACTTTGCTAACAAATTCCTTGAAGACAAACTAAGACTGACCCGTAGCCAATACACAACACAAATTGAGCACTACGACAACCTTGCAGCCTTATTTGACGGCCTGAAGCGTGTAAATACTATCCTGATTGATTTGGATCGTGATATGTGGCAATACATCTCCATGAACTATTTCAAACAAAGAATAGTAGCAGGAGAGATCGGTTCTTCTGCAATGCCTCACAAGGTTAATCCAATCGATTTTGAAAACTCAGAAGGTAACCTGGGTATTGCCAATGCCATCTTCGAGCACCTTTCTGCTAAATTGCCTATTTCACGCCTTCAGCGCGACCTTACTGATTCTACAGTACTGCGTAACGTTGGTGTGCCGATCTCACACAGCTTTATTGCTTTCGGAGCTTTATTGAAAGGTTTGGGCAAAATAGAACTGAACCAGGCAGCGCTTGACGAAGACCTTGAAGACAACTGGGCAGTAGTGGCAGAAGGTATTCAGACAGTATTGCGCAGAGAAAACTTCCCTAAACCGTATGAGGCTTTGAAAGACCTGACAAGGAATAACGAAAAGATCACGGCAGAAAGAATCGCTAATTTTATAGAAAGTTTACCGGTGAGCCCGGCAATCAAGGCTGAGCTTAAGGCAATTACACCATTCAGCTATACCGGAGTGAAATTTTTCTAAAAAAATATAGAAATAAAGTGATGCAAAACTTGCGTTGAATCGAAGTAAACACTACTTTTGCATCACATTCAGAGAGATGGCAGAGCGGTCGAATGCGGCGGTCTTGAAAACCGTTGACTGTCAAAGGTCCGGGGGTTCGAATCCCTCTCTCTCTACAAAAATTCCTGACCAGAATTTGTACAAGCCCTTAAGCAATTAAGGGCTTGTTTTTTTTATGTGCTATCCGATGAAATATAGGACCAAAGGGGATCAAGTTTAAAAGTTGTGGAGTATGTTATAAATGTTGATTTTTGTGAGGAATAATTTTTCACATGAACGATAGTTATAAAAG
>CAZNHL010000085.1:10301-14725 GCA_964572965.1 uncultured Bifidobacteriaceae bacterium | reverse complement strand
CGCTAAACTATATGCGTTTGATATTGAAAGCGGGGAAGAACTCTGGGCTCAGGTACTAGCTACCGGTTTACCGTCGGACCCGATTCTGTTTGCTGACAGAATTGTGATTATTGGCAACTATAAAATAGCGCATGCCTATAATATCAGAAATGGAGAAATGGTATTCACACATCAGGTAACCGGCAAAACCGAAGGTATGTGGGGAGTAGCTGCAGGCGAATACCTCCTGTTAACAGACAGCGACGGTAACCTTAAACAAATTGACAGGAACGGCAGCCTGGTATGGCAATGGAACTTCTTTGAACAGCATCCCGAACTTGCTGATTTAAGGAAAAAAGGGATGAGCGGACAACTTGGCAAGGGTTTTGATGGGAAATGTCATTATGAGGAAATTCTTTTTCAGGAACGAATTCACGCCTCTCTCCGTTTTAATGGAGAGCGTTATGAAAATGTAATTAGCAGACAAATCAGTTAATTGGGTGCATAAAGGTTATTAGCAGCAATGCCACAAAAAGAACAATTAAGAATATTCGCAGAATACATGCTTGAAAACAGAAGCGAAACTGAATTAGCCATGGAAATCATGCTGATCCAACAGTTTCCTGACCAGAAGTTTGCAAGCTTTGCTACGGTTGATGAAGAACTAGTCGTTTTCTATAACAAAGAACAACGCCTGGCAATTGATGTAGAAGATGGTAATCATGACCATTCTGACGCCTGGTTTATGGATCTTGAAAAGAAAGAAAGACTTGCCCGCCTTGGGGTAAAACTGTTAATCTTTACTGAATATCAGGTATTCCATGAAAGAGAAAAAATTATTGCTATTATAACTTCCAATATGAATGCGAATCCGCTAAGCCGTGTTAAACTGAAAGTTTGCGGAATGCGTGACCCTGAAAATATTGCAACAGTTTCAGCAGATGCCAAGCCGGATTATATGGGTTTTATCTTCTATGAAAACTCGAAACGTTTTGTAGGTGAAGGGTTCATGTATTACGAGCTTGACCCGGAGATAAAACGTGTGGGCGTTTTTGTGGATGCTTCAGAAGACTATATCATGAAGAAGGTTGTAAAATACCTGCTCAATGCAGTACAACTTCATGGCAATGAAAGCCCTGAACTTTGTGAGAAATTGAAGAACCGTGGTGTAACTGTTATCAAAGTGTTCTCTATCGACAACGATTTTGATTTTTCAGTGCTCAATCATTATAAGTTCTATGTAGACTTTTTCCTTTTTGATACAAAAGGGAAAGAGCATGGCGGAAACGGGGTAACTTTCGACTGGTCAATTCTTAAAAATTATGATGGTGAAAAACCTTTCTTCCTGAGCGGGGGCATTGGCATTGAGGAAATTGACAAAGTAAAAGAACTCGATCTGGCAAAACTAAACTTGTATGGGTTGGATGTAAACAGCCGTTTTGAAACTAAACCCGGTGAAAAGGATGTAGAGAAACTAAGTCAGCTTAAAAGTTTGATGGTTTAATAAAAATAGGTGTTAGGTGTTAGATTAATTTATAATATAAAGAAAAACTACTCACTACTCACTACTCACTACTCACTACTCTGATTAAAAACTTTGATTTCTCGACAAAACCGGTACATTTGCATTATTGAAAAGCAAAATGAAAAACTTAAATAAAAATATTTGGTGGTGGAATGTTTCTCGATGGTAAACCGTGGGGCGTAATTTCATTATCAAAAAAATGGGTTTGTCGGTTTACGATAAACCCATTTTCTTTTTTATTCTATCAAAGTCGGATTAATTTTGCTAAAGATATGAGCTTGCTCAAACCTGAATTTATAGGGCGATGTGCCCACTTGTTATGTAAAAGTTGGCAAAGGTTAGTGATAACCTAATCAATTGAATATTAACAAAACGCATCGTCATGGGACAAATAAAAATCTACGGAACCAGAGAACATCTGCACCCGGTCAGAGAAAAACTTTCGGATGTTTTGCACAGTTGTGTTACAGACGCATTGCAATATCCGAAAGAGAAAAAGGCACACCGTTTCATTTATATAGAAGAAGACAGCTTTTTCTATTTTGAAGGGAGAACCGGAAAACATACCATTATAGAGATCAGTATGTTTGAAGGCAGGTCGGTAGAAGCAAAGAAAAAACTACACAGGCTTCTCTTCGAAAGGTTTGAAAAAGAGTTGGGCATTGTACCAATGGATCTGGAAATTACCCTTTTTGAAACTCCTATGTATAATTGGGGCATCAGGGGTAAAAGTGCCGACGAATTAATACTCAACTATAAAGTTGAGGTATAAAATGAATGTAAAAAGGGTTTAAAACCCAATGAAATGATAGAGATATGTCAGAAAACAACGCTGATTACCAGGTAAACGAAAAAGGTTATTACGGACAGTTCGGTGGGGCTTATATCCCTGAAATGCTTTATCCAAATGTGGAAGAGCTACGTCAGAAATACCTTACCATCATCAATACTCCGGAGTTCAAAAAAGAACTGGATGCATTACTGAAAGATTATGTTGGTCGCCCGACACCATTATATTTTGCCAAAAGACTATCTGAGCATTATAAAACAAATGTATATCTGAAACGCGAAGACCTTTGCCATACCGGGGCTCATAAAGTGAACAATACTTTAGGGCAGATATTGGTGGCAAAGAAATTGGGCAAAACCCGTATCATTGCTGAAACAGGTGCAGGACAACACGGGGTAGCTACCGCAACCGCCTGTGCACTGATGGGTATGGAATGTGTCGTTTACATGGGCGAGATTGACATTGAGCGTCAGGCACCAAACGTAGCCCGCATGAAAATGCTTGGCGCTACCGTACGTGCAGCAACTTGCGGAAGTAAGACGTTGAAAGATGCCACCAACGAGGCCATGCGCGACTGGATTGCCAATCCGGTAGATACACATTATATCATCGGTTCTGTAGTTGGCCCGCATCCCTTCCCTGACATGGTAGCCCGCTTTCAGTCTGTAATCAGTGAAGAAATCAAATGGCAGTTAAAAGAGCATACAGGTAAAGAAGATCCAAACTATGTAATTGCCTGTGTGGGCGGCGGCTCTAATGCAGCCGGAGTTTTCTATCATTATCTTGACCGCAAAAATGTACAGCTTGTAGCTGCAGAAGCAGCAGGTATGGGTATTCATTCAGGACACTCAGCTGCCACAACTGCTCTGGGCCATCCGGGTGTATTACACGGCAGCAAAACATTATTGATGCAGTCAGAAGACGGACAGATTATTGAGCCATATTCAATCTCTGCCGGTCTGGATTATCCGGGCATCGGGCCAATGCACGCGCATTTGTTTGACAGCAAACGTGGCCGTTTCTTCTCTATTACTGATGAAGAAGCTTTAGAAGCTGCCATTCAGCTAACTCGCCTTGAAGGTATTATTCCTGCATTGGAATCTTCCCACGCACTGGCAGTACTGAAGCAGTTAAATGCACAGCCGAACGAAACGGTAGTAGTAAACCTTTCAGGCCGCGGTGATAAGGATATGGCTACTTATATGAAGCGGCTTAGCCTTTAATTCGTTGTTAGTTGTTGGGTGATGGTTGTTAGTTTTTAAAACAATCATCCAACACAAGCGCAAATTGATACAAATAGTGTTACAAGCAGCAGAGAACCCGCAACGCGTAACACGTAACATTCAACACATATGAATCGACTGACGACATTATTCCAAAATAAAAATAAAGAAGTACTTTCAATTTACTTTACGGCGGGTTATCCTGCTTTGAACGATACAGTTACCATTATTAAAACCCTTGAAGAAGCGGGTGTCGATTTTCTTGAAATCGGCATGCCTTTTTCTGACCCGGTTGCAGACGGGCCTACCATTCAGGCAAGCAGCGAAGTAGCGCTTGAAAACGGCATGACTGTAAAATTACTGTTCGAACAGTTGAAAGATATCCGCAAAGACGTAAAAATACCTTTGCTGCTAATGGGTTACATCAACCCTGTATTACAATATGGTTTGGAAAACTTCTGTAAAAAATGTGCCGAGATCGGCATTGACGGCGTAATCCTTCCTGACCTTCCGATGCAGGAATACCTTGATATTTACAAAAAGACATTTGATCAGTACGGTATCTCTAATATTTTCCTGATTACACCTGTAAGCTCGGATGAACGCGTACGCTGGATTGACCAGAACTCAAACGGTTTCATTTATCTGGTAGCTTCTGCCAGTGTAACAGGCACTAAAAATGGCGTATCTGACGAGCAGGAAGTTTACTTTGAGCGTATCCAAAAACTAAACCTTAAAAACCCGAGAGTAATAGGTTTTGGCATTAACGATAACAAAAGCTTTCTTCAGGCAAGCAAATATGCCAACGGAGCTATTATCGGCAGTGCTTTTGTAAAAGCTATTACAGGAAGTAAAGACCTCAAAGGAGACATTAAAAAGTTCATTTCCCTGGTAAGAGGAAAATAAT
>CAZNHL010000085.1:0-10291 GCA_964572965.1 uncultured Bifidobacteriaceae bacterium | reverse complement strand
ATAATTTTTCATGCGGCCGGTACCAAGAGTATCAGCCGCATTTTTTAAAAACCATTATTCTTTCATATAGTCCAGATGCATAAAAGTTTTATCCTGTTTCTCCTGATTTTCAGTTACAACATTTCATTTTCACAAGGTACAGGAACAACTATTAATCTGGGCACTACAGATATATCTAATATTGCCATAATTGCAGATAGCAATCAAAATATGTGCCTGTACTATCAGACACCTAAAACCGACAATTTTAAGATTGTAAACACGGAAGGTAAAGTTTCCAAAACTTTTTCATTAAAAAATAAAGACTATGATTATGGAGATAAACTGGCACTTCATGGGATAGTAACTACTGACTCTGCCTACCTTTTTTACTTTGAATCCTTAAAAGGCAAGCTATTTATCAACACTTACTATATTTCCAAAACAGGCAGTGACGACAAAAAAATTACTGACATTGACCTGAAGTTAAATAAGGGTGATAAACTGATTGATGCCTTTTCTAACAGAAAAAACCTCTATGTTATTACCTATAATAAAAAGCTCAAAAAGATAAATATTCTGGAGTTCATTTCTGCAAGCAAGTACAAAGTGCATACTTTTGACAGTTCAAAGCAACTGGAAGAGTTTCTGGCAGAAAGCAATTTTACTGTCATAAAAAACAATACTAACCTTACGATTGAAACCGTAGCAAGGAACAAAAAACTGTATGTCACTGAAGCTGACAAATTCATTTTAACCTGGGACAATCATGAATTTGATACCGATGAGCCAGATGTTGATGATCATCCTGAAAGCGATACAAAATTCTGGGTTTTTGACTTAAAAACTGATAAGCTGGAAAAGCGCGTTTTTCCTAAAACAAGTTATCACAACAACAATACATTCTACTATCATAACAAGCTTTACAAGTTTTCTTTATCAAATGACCATATGAGGCTTGAACTATTCGACGCTGCCTCTGCTAAAAGTCTTTATAAGTATGAGTATTCAAAAAAAGACAGTATAGCTATTATAAACGGCCATGTAACACAAACAGGTAAAAATACGGCATTCATGGCTAATGAGGGCGACCGTGAGCTGAAGGAACCTCAAAAAATACTGAAACGCCTTAATAAAGGGGTTCCGGCCGTAGCTGTCCAGAATGAGCTGGGAGACACTCTTTCTTTACTTATAGGTTCGCATCAGAAAATTGATCAGTCATCTTATACAGTCACTAATCCAGGAACTGCCGGTGCAATGGGCGCTCCCGCTGTAATGCTTATAAACCCTGCAACTCCTGGTTATTTTGTGCCGGGAAATACTGGAGAAAGCTCATACAATACATGGTTTAGTACAGCTATTAAACAATCGGATTATAGTATAGTAGGAGGTTTTGCTGAGATTCCGGCATTCAAAAAGAGTTCTCTGTTCATCAATTCCCTGAAGGATTCCGGAGTTAAAATTGAAAAAAACGTCCTATTTAAAATAAATAAAACCAATTATCTGGGTTACCTCTCCAGAAAAAGCACTATGTTCACTATCATAGCAATACCTTAAAACTCAAATTTTAATCATGAAGGGAATTTATATCTGTGGGTTGCTATTTTTTATTGGAGTGTGTGCTCATGGGCAAATTGCAAACAAAGAAATAGACCTTGGGACATTTTATCCTCACAATCTAGATATACTTGCTGCCAATGACAGCAGTCTGTGTGTTTACTTCAAAAACCCAACCACTGACAAATTCAAAATTATAGACAAAGCCGGTCAGCTTGTCAGGGCTGTCACTTACAATAACAAAGACTACGAACATGGCGAAAAATTGCCGCTGCTTGGCAAAATAGCCACAGATTCCACTTTCGTTTTCTACTTTGCTTCAAAAAAAGGGAGCCTTTTCCTGAATATGCAGTCGATCTCCAGGTATGGAACTGCTGATAAAAGAAGAGAGAATATCAATCTCCGGACAGCGGCAGGAGACTTGCTTCTCTATAGCATTCAAAACAACGACAAGTATTGTGTATTCACATGTGACAAATCACGCCAGAAACTGAAACTATTTGTATTTAGCGGCACTTCAGAATACAAAATGTATGTGTATGAAAATGTTGCTGACCTGGTTAGTTTTTACAAATCGGAGGAAACTGTTTTAGTTAATGAAAACAGCATTAAGAATATCATAGCAGCGTCTAAAACCCAAAAAATTTATAATACCGATACAAACTTCCTTACTCTTACCTGGGAAAAGTTTCTGCAAGCTGATAACACGGCCTCTACTGTATTATGGCAATTCGATTTAAATACGGGAGAGCTAAAAACACATTTATTCTCCGGAGAAACAGTCAATTCCAACAGCTTTTATTTCGATGCAACCCTCTATAAATTAACATTACTCCCGGAACAATTCAAACTTGACTTATTTAATGTCAATACAGAAAAGCTTATGCATACTTATGAGTATGACCAACAACAAAAGCTTGATCTTGTTTATGATGAAGTCCTGAATGATGACGCAAAAGGTCTTACTGAACCTGCACAAATCTTAAAACTGCTCTCCCAGAATTACCCTGCAGTTTCAGTCTCCCGTGCCAACGGAGATACGTTATGTTTACTAATCGGCTCATATCCCAACAAGGAGAATAAAAGTACAGGAATTGTAGTAGGAACTTCTACTAAAAGTACCACCGTTTCTACCCCGGACGGTACAACTTCTTTAAAACTACCAAGTGAATTTAAATTAGGCGACCGGAATACATACACAAGGTTTTCATCTCTTATCAGAAAATCCGATTTTGGGATTATTCACGATTACCCCGGAATACCTGATTTTGAAAAATACAATATCCTTACAAAATCTCTAAAAAAGTCGGGTGTAGTATATGATTACTCCATAAAATTCAGGATACAGCAAAGGGACTTTTTCGGTTATTTACCTAAAAACAGCACACTCCTGAAAATTATTCAGGTTCAATAAATACACCGGAAAACAGACAGGTCTCTCAACCCGACCCCGGCTTTGAGAATTCCGGAAACGGTTCGAAGGCACAGGAAAAAATATAAAAAACTCACAGGCTTGTCAGAGACAGACCCGTGAGCCAAACTTACCTTATATTTTTAGTCCTTTTTCTATATCTATATGACAAATAAAATGCCTTTTTGTTTATATCAAAAATTGATTTTTTATATACAGATATAGAAAAATACTATATGATATGACTCAAAAAAAATAGCGACTACCAAGGGTAATCGCTATTTCAATTCTTATTTAAAATTTATTCTGTTTTATTCTCTATCTGCATGTGGACGATGTTCATCAGAATCATCGCGCATCTTTTCCGATGCTCCCCAGCCATCCTGTACATCAAGTATTTTCTCCGGGCTCTTTTTGTAATAAAATATCTCAAAAATGACAGGAAATATCATCAATGTTAATACTGTTGCACTTATCAGCCCGCCGATCAATACAATAGCAAGCGGTTTTTGAGTTTCTGAGCCTATTCCCGTAGACAAGGCTGCCGGCAAAAGACCGATCATAGCAATGGTGGCCGTCATAACCACGGGCCTTGTACGGTGCTGAATGCCATTCCTTATCGACTGCTTTAATGTAAACCCTTTTTGCAAATCCTCTTTGAACTTAGAGAGGAGAATCACCCCATTCTGAACACAGATACCAAACAGGGCTATAAAGCCTACACCAGCCGAAATACTGAAATTAATATTAGTAATCAACAGTGCCAGAATACCTCCAATTAAAGCAAATGGTACATTGAGTAATACCAGACCCGCATCTTTGGCATTATTAAAGGTCATGAATAGAATAACGAAAATAAGGCAAATAGTAATTGGTACAACAAGCTGTAAACGTTTCGTTGCTCTTACCTGGTTTTCAAATTCACCTTTCCATTCTACCGACATCCCTTTGGTTAAAACAATCTCTTTTTTAACCTTTTTCTGAGCTTCTGCAATGGTACTACCCAAGTCACGCCCCCTCACAGAAAATTTCACTGCAATGAAACGCTGGTTATTTTCTCTGTAAATAAAAGCAGGACCGGTTATCGTAGTTATTGAAGCAATTTCTTTAAGCGGTACTTTATTCTGTTTTACGGTTGGTACAAGCAGATTACCAATATCCTTTTCGGTTTTTCTAAACTCAGGGGAGTAGCGCAGACGTACATCAAAACGGCGCTCTTCTTCATATAAACGTGTAGCTGCTTTACCGCCAATAGCCATTTCAATTACAGACTGGCAATCAGCGGTATTTACACCATAGATAGCCATCTTTTCCTGATTAAGCTCTATTCTTAACTCAGGCTGTCCTGTAATCTCCACAATAGCAAGGTCTTCTATCCCTTCAATATCTTTCAGAATATTATAAACCTTCTCTGCTTCATGATTCAGTATGCTAAAATCCCGACTAAAAATCTTTACTGCCATCGAGCCTTTAACACCGGATACTGCCTCTTCCACATTGTCCATAATAGGTTGTGAAAAGTTAAAACGTATACCCTGATATTGACCAAGCCTGGATTTCATTTCAGCAATAAGCTCTTCCTTGGTAATTTTCCGTGTCCATTCTTCTTTAGGCTTCAGATCAACATGGAACTCAATATTGAAGAATCCTGTGGGATCAGTACCGTCATTGGGTCGCCCGGTCTGTGACATCACTTTCTTTACTTCATCAAGCTGCATAATGCTATGTCTTATCTTTTCAGTAAGCTCAATGGATGTATTTAATGACGAACTCATAGGCATGCTGGCACGCACATATAAAGCCCCTTCATTTAATTGAGGCAAAAACTCTGTTCCCAAAAATGTGAAGGCTACAACAGCAACACCTAAAGCCCCAAAGGCCGCCATAAGGCTCTTCTTCTTGTTTCTATCAACTATATCAAACCCTTTCTGAACTGTTTTTTCTATAAAAATCACGAAAGGGTTATGTTTCTCTTTCACATTTTTATTCAACAACATACTGCACAGCAACGGTACCAGTGTGAGAGAGAATAATAATGCACCCAGCAAAGCAAAGCCAAGCGTATAGGCCAAAGGAGAAAACATTTTTCCTTCCACTTTTTGAAATGAAAATATCGGCAGCAGGGCAGTGATAATGATAATATTACCAAAGAAAATAGATTTGCCGAGTTCTGCACCAGTCTTTTTAATATACCCCAGCTTTGAATGTTTGTTAAAACGTTCCATCCCCAGCTTATGTGCAGCCTGATCTAAAACCACAAATATCCCTTCAACAATTACTACAGAGCCATCGATAATGATACCGAAGTCGATTGCACCCATTGAAAGCAAGTTTGCAGACATTCCCTTGAAATAAAGGCAGACAAAGGCAAATAGCAACGATAATGGAATGATAATAGACACAATAACCGTTGTGCGCCAGTCAGCCATGAAAAGGAACACAATCAGGGTCACCAAAATAACCCCTTCCACAAGGTTCTTTAAAACCGTATGGGTAGTCATTCCTATGAGGTCAGAACGATCATAGAAAGTATCAATCTTTACATCATTAGGCAGGTAAACCTCATTGATTTCCTGAATTTTTTCATTAAGAGCTGTAAGTACTTTCCCTGGATTTTCATTTTTCCTCATGATTACGATACCTTCAACCAGGTTTTTCTGGTCATCGCGGCCTACATAACCAAGGTTAGGCATATTTGATTCTACAACGGTAGCGAGGTGCTTCACCAAAATTGGTGTACCATTGATATTATCAACAATGATGTTTTCTATTTCATCAATTGAATTGATAAGACCAATACCTCTTACCACGTAAGCCTGAGAGTTTTTTTCTATAACATCACCACCTACATTGACATTGCTTTTTGAAACAGCCTGATATAACTCCAAAGCATCAATGTCATATTCGGCAAGCCTGTTAGGATCAACCATGATTTCAAAGGTCTTCACTTCTCCTCCAAAACTCACGATGTCAGCTACCCCGGGCACCTTGCGCAATTGCTTTTCAATTACCCAATCCTGAATTGTTTTAAGTTCTCTTACACTTCTGTTAGGGCTTTTAATTGTATACCGGTAAATTTCTCCCGTAGGGCCTGAAGAAGGTTGCATTTCGGGTTCAACACCCTCCGGCAGCGTTACACTCATCATCTTATTGGCCACCATCTGCCTTGCATGAAAGTCATCAACTTCATCATCAAAAAGCATGGTTACTACCGATAACCCAAAAAGCGAAATAGAGCGGAGACTCGTTTTATCCGGCACAGAATTCATTTCTGTTTCAATAGGCACCGTTACCAGTTTCTCAATCTCTTCGGCACTTCTTCCCGGCCATTGGGTAATGATCTGTACTCTTGTATTGGTTACATCCGGAAAAGCCTCGATCGGTGTATTCAGATAACTATAAAAACCTACCAATATGAAAATGAATGTCCCTAAAAGCATCAGGAACTTATTGGAAAGTGAAAATGCTATAACTTTACCTATTACTTTTATCATAACACCCTCTTAGTTTAGTTCCTGGTAAACCAATAGCTGACCTTTAGAAATAACCACATCACCCAGGTTAAGTCCCCTCTTCATATAAGCAATATCACCGATTGTTTTCTCAACCTGCACTTCTCTGATTTCAATATTGTGTGGGCTTTTGTAAACCAATACAAAATTGCGGTTGTTATCAAAAATGATTGCTGAAGCCGATATTGCAGGTAAACCGTGATTATCCTGATACATAACTCTCACATTAGCAAACATTTCCGGTTTAAGCATGTAATCAGCATTGTTTAATACAATCCTTGTTTTTAACACTTTAGAAAAAGGGTCAATTACATTGAATATTTTATCAATATGCCCTTCATAGTATTTATCCGGATAAGCCAATACTGAAATTCTGGCATCAAGACCCAAACGTATTTTGGCAACATCAGACTCATACACATTGGCAATCACCCAGATATTATCCATATCAGAAATAGTGAACAGGTTGTTAGGGCTGTCGCCACGGAACTGCATATTTTCAGTCACATTTTTCTCAACAACAAAACCGTTTACCGGAGCTTTAATTTCAATAATAGGTTTTCCGGTTGCTCCAAACAGGTCCAATACTTCTTTCACACGGGCAAGTTCACCTTCTGCTTTCTGAAGTTCATTTTTGGCATTTACATGGTCTTTATCAGATGCAAGTCCTGCCTGAAACATATCTTCAGTTACATCCACATTTTTTTGTGCTATAATCACATTAGACTGCGCAGATACTAACTGGTTTTCATAATCAGCAATCTCAGAGCTCCGCACTATCATAAGTACATCACCCTTCCTTACATAATCGCCCAATTCAACCTTTAAGGCCTCTACCCGACCACCCACAATAGGGTAAATCTTTACTACCTTATCTTCATTAAAGGTGATTTTTCCAGTTAGTTTCAGCTCATTTTTAATAGGCTCTTGCTTTACCGTATCAAAAGCGATAAGGCTAAGGGTTGAGTCTGACAAAGAAAAGTCTTTATCCGGTTCTGCCTTCTTGGTATTCTCACAAGCCTGCAAGCTGACAAACATTGCCAGTAATAACGGTATATAATTAAATGTTTTCATCAATGCTTCTATTTGTAAGTGATTATCTCTGTGCCGCTAACAAAGTTGATTTCATCAACAGCATTAATTCTATCTGTTTTCAGCTGATACATTTGCACCATACTGTTTTTGTAGGATTCATAGAAATCGATAAATTCTACAATACCTACATTTCTTTTTTCAAAGTTGAGCAAAAGTGCATCCATCATTTTGCTAAGCTCATCATTGAACTCTTTATGATGGTCATTGTATAGATTCTCTGACAGAACAGCTCTTTTATATGCTTCAGATACTTCTATATCTACATTATTCTGGTATATCTGCAACATCAGTTTTGAACTGGAAATTCTGGACTTAGCGGCCTTCACATTCCCCTGGTTTCTGTTCCATGTCGGAAGATCAATTCCCAAAGTAACAGCAGCGTAATCTTGTATAAAGTTACCGGCACGGTCATACACAGCGCCAAGAGTCAAATCCGGAACTGCAAGTGACTTCTGGTAAGCCAGGTTTTGCTCTTCCCACTCTACCTGAGTCTTCACAATTTTCAAGTCATACCTGTTTTCTCCGGCACTTGCCTGCAAATCCGTTAACTGCAGCGCAGCTACACTTACATTGTCATAAGAAGGGTTAGCAATAAGAGGAACAATGTTTGCAGCTGAAGGCTGGTTCAAAAGGATCTTCAACTCAGCTTCATATTCTGCTCTTCTAAGAATTACATCCTTTTTCTCAGATTCAATGGAGAAAAGGAAAGAACGCATCCTTGCCAGGTCTTTCAAAGGGATAGTCCCTTTTTCATACAACATCTGCATAGAATTCACGGTCTTACGCAGTGAAGAGATTTCCTCCTCATAAAGTGCTAAAGACTGATTGATATAAAAGATATTGTGAAAACTTGTCCTGAGAGAATAACGCAAAGTGCGGAGTAAATCATAAAACTGATACTCGGCCATTTTTGTGTTTATTTTTTCCAGGGCCACTCGTTTGTTTCTTTTACCTCCGAGGGTAAACAGCTGTTCAATTTGTGCAATGGTTTCTCCCGTTTTGGTTACATCAAACCATCTTCCATTAATAGGGTTGTAGATATTTTGCTCAAACTGGAAATTTGGGTTGCTCCACAAACGAGCTTGTATGATGTAAGCTTTCTGCTCATCAATATTAAATTTCTGAGCCAGTAAGTGAAGGTTTTGCTTCAGAAACATATCCTCTGCTTCTGACAATGTGACTTTTAAAGTATCTGCTGCCCGGCTACTAAAAAAAGAAAGGATAAGGCAGAAGAGAACTACTGTTTTGGTATAATTCATAATAATGCTCCCTAATTCTTTACAAAAATGGGTCATTACTTCTTAAAAAAACCTTAAAACGTATTAAGATTCTGCTAATGGCAAATTTATTTGAAAAACATTTTCAGAATTACCCAGCTGGTGATAGAAAATGGTACCATTATGAAGAGTAATGATTTTGTTGATTAATACTAAACCTAATCCAAAGCCCCGCTTACCTTTACTGTTTACTCCTCTGAAAAAATGCTGGAAAAGAAACTGCTCCTCGTCTGCCAGAATAATTTCTCCATTATTAATGAAGTCTAGAGACAACAACTGACTGGCCGAATTATAGATTTTAATTCTGGACTTATCATTATTGCTGTATTTCAGGCAATTAGTTGCCAGGTTCATTAAAGCAGTGTGTAAAAGACGCCTATTTCCCAATACTATCAAGCCCTGTTCATTCTCAATACTATCGTCTATCTCCACAGTAAACCTGAAATCTTTGCGGATGGCTCTTAATTCATGAATAATATCAAAAATGATTTCATCAATCCGTATTTCCAGCACATCTACCTTATTACCTGATTCTACTTTTGACAGCTCCAGCAGGGCATTAATAATATCACTCAGGTTTTTGGTATCTTCCTTCTGATTTCTGAGACCAACCATTATTTTCTCAATATCAGTTTCTTTTTCCATCCTTTCGAAATTGGAAACCAGGATAGAAATAGGTGTTTTTAATTCATGCGAAATATGATGGATGGCATGCTTCTGAAACAAAAAGGCATTGTCCAGTTTTTTCATCAGCTCATTAAAGCGTGTAGCCAACAGGTTAATTTCATTGTTCCCTTCCGGTACAGTAATATAGTTATCAGAGTTTTCAAGGTTGATTCTCTCCAGCTCAATACCCATTTGATTAATTGGCTGAGATATTTGCTTGGACAAGATTACGGAAGTAACCAATACAACTGAAGAAATAACTGCAAAAATAGTCAGCAGTATATATTTGAGATACTCTATTTTAAAATGGCCAAACTTGTCATAAGCTTTGGCAACTCCATAATAATTTTGATTCTGGTATTCAAAAACCATTCCGACCACATCATAGCCATCTTCTTCAAACTCCAGCAAAGGTTCATCCGGACTGAGAAGGTTAAGAATAGTACCCGGCGCTTTAATTTCGGTATCATCTATACTTGAGTAAATCAATTGCTTATTACTGTCGAAGATCATAATCTTCTCACGGTACAAGTTATTAATTGTATGCCTGTCTATCGTAGCCAGCAACTCATTGTCAATCTGCTGAACTTCAGTAATAAACTTTAAGTCAGTAATAGTCCTGTCTTTAATCCGTTGCTGAAACTGCTCAAGCCTGTAATTTGAAAAAAGTGTATAAATCAAAATAAAGGCAGTCCCCAACAAACTAATTGTTAGGATTGAAAAATAAACCAATATTTTGAGCCTGATATTCATATGAAAAATTAGATGTTAGATGTTAGATGTTAGATGTTAGA
>CAZNHL010000084.1:0-15126 GCA_964572965.1 uncultured Bifidobacteriaceae bacterium | reverse complement strand
GTTTAACCAGAGATTCTGAATTTTACCTAATAATTTCCTGATAGTGCAAATGATTGTTGATTTTTCAGGGTTTACAGAACCGGAGTTTTAAATCCTGATCTGCGAAATTCTGCGTTATCTGCGGAGAAACACAATAAGGTTCATAGAAGCGGATAGTCATTTAATCTATAATTGTTTTGTGCCTTAGTGTACATGTCTAAGAATTTGAAACGCTACATTTCTCAAAAAGTAGCATTGCCGTTTTTAGCCCCAGCGGAACCGGTTCTATACAAGACAGGGTTTGTTCATACTTGCTTATTGTCTTCTTTGTACGAAAACCTGCTAGATTCTGAAGCGGTTGTCAGTAGGTGGGGATCTTTTTGCTCTGTTAGCCAGATGCGAGCTTCTTCAGGTGATTTGAATATTTTGAAATTGTAGCCTTCCAGCTTGCTTTTTTCGTTAATAAATTCTGTTGTGACTACTTCTGTATAGAAATTTAATGGCATAATAATAGCTACATGGAGGCTATTTTCTCTGGTAAATGAATCTATGTCAACGGATTCTTTAAATAACTGGTTCTTTTTCCATTTATCGTCATTGGGATAAATACTTTCAAATGTTTTGTCGAAGAACCATTTATTGATATTGTGTTTTTCTTTTAATGCGGCAACATATAACCAAATCGCTTTAAAGTCGTCTGAGCGAGATTCTTTAAGCCATTTAATCGATCCATACCTGCCTTCTAGGTTGTAGTCAACCTCTGCGCTGTCGAATTTTCTAAAGTCTGAAGAATACATGAGAAAAATAATTTTACTTGCTTTTTACTCTTGAAGTTATTTAAAGGTTTGGTTTAATACACTATTTAATGGCACTGAAAGTTGTGAGCGCAGTCCAAAATACTCTTTACTATTAATTCTTAAGCATTTTAACGTAAACCATGAGGTGTGAATTCTGTCCGTAAACCGAGTCTCCTGCCTCTGGAATTGTTGCATAAAATTTGGGGAGAAATTTAATAGGTGGTAGGCTTTATATAATGCTAAAATTTGCAGACTTAAAGCGTAATATTTTTTTGAAGGATGTGTTTAATTAAACATTTTACTTTAAGCATTCAGCCTTCAGCCCAATGCTTATCCTTTCTTTAAAATAGATTATCATTTCTCGGAAAAAATGAAGAAATTTGCAGCTTCATATTCGGCATCCGACAAACTTTCGGATCAAAGAGCCGCTTTCTTTCTTTAATTATAATTTGTGCATGAAGACTAAAAAGTATTTTGTTTTCGATTTCGACAGTACGTTTACCAAAGTAGAAGCCCTGGATATCTTATGTGAAGTTGCCTGTCCCGGTGAAGCGGGTGCCGCAGCTTTGGCAGAAATCAAGAGAATCACAGATCTTGGAATGGAAGGTAAATTGTCGTTGATTGAGTCGTTGACAAAGCGCTTACAGATTCTGAATGCAACAAAAGCACATTTGCCAGAACTTGTAAAAATCCTTCAGGGTAAAGTGTCGGATTCTGTGATCAGAAATAAAGAATTCTTTGTGAAGAATGCGGACAATATTTATATCGTTTCGAATGGCTTCAGAGAGTTTATCGTTCCGGTAGTGAAAGATTACGGAATTTCGGCAGACCATGTGCTTGCCAATACTTTTGTTTATGATGCAAACGATACGATTGTTGGTTTTGATACGACCAATGAGCTTTGTCAGAACAAAGGGAAAGCCAAGAAATTGAAAAGCCTGAATCTTGATGGCGAGATTTATGTGATCGGCGACGGTTATACAGATTATGAAATCAGGGCAGAAGGCGTAGCAAGCCGTTTTTATGCGTTTACTGAAAACGTAGAGAGAAAAACAGTAGTAGAAAAAGCAGACCATATAACTCCGAGTTTGGAGGCGTTTTTAACACATACAGGTATGACAGCAGCAGTATCTTTCCCTAAGAACAAAATCAATGTTTTGTTGTTGGAAAACGTGCATCCGGGTGCAGTAGCATTGTTCAAAGAAGAAGGTTACAATGTGGAATTCCATAAAGGAGCTATGGACGAGGATGAGCTTTGTGAGAAAATCAAAAATGTACATATTCTTGGTATCCGTTCTAAGACTACGGTAACTGAGAAAGTATTGAAAAATGCACCAAAACTTATGTCTATCGGCGCATTCTGTATTGGTACCAATCAGATTGACCTTAAAGGTGCTTTAAAAAGGGGTATTGCGGTGTTCAATGCACCGTATAGCAATACTCGTTCAGTAGTTGAACTGGCTATTGGAGAAATGATCCTTTTGATGCGTAACATTCCTGTGAAAACAGAAAAAATGCACAAAGGTATCTGGGACAAATCTGCCGGACACAGCTACGAGATCCGTGGTAAGAAATTAGGCTTGATCGGTTATGGTAGCATCGGTACTCAGCTTTCTGTAGTAGCAGAGGCTCTGGGTATGGAAGTTTACTACTACGATGTGGTTGAAAAACTTCAATTGGGTAACGCTAAAAAATGCAACTCTTTGCATGAACTTTTAGGTGTTGCTGATGTGGTTTCTCTACACATTGATGGCCGTAAATCTAACACAGATCTTATTGGTGAAGCCGAGTTTGACGCGATGAAAGACGGTGTGATCTTCCTGAATGCTGCACGCGGACAGGTGGTGCAGATTCCTGCTTTGGTAAAAGCTTTGAAGAGCGGTAAAGTGAGAGGTGCGGCAATTGACGTATTCCCTTATGAGCCAAAGACTAATGACGAGGAGTTTATCAATGAATTAAGAAATATCCCTAACGTGATTCTTACGCCACATATTGGTGGTTCTACGGAAGAAGCACAGGCTAACATCGGTCAGTTTGTACCAAGTCGTATCATGCAATATGTAAACACCGGTAGTACTTACGGAAGCGTTAACTTCCCTGAGATCCAATTGCCAGAGTTGACAAATGCGCATCGTCTGATCCACGTTCATGGTAATATGCCTGGAGTATTAGCACAAATCAACAATTCTTTGGCTAAGCACAATATCAACATCCTCGGACAGTATCTGAAAACAAATGAAACTGTTGGTTATGTGATCACGGATATCGATAAGAAACACGACAAAGAACTTGAAAAAGAAATGAAGAATATAGACCACACAATCCGTTTCAGGATTTTGTATTAATATCTGTATTTGTTTCGGGTTACTGGTTCATCATTAATGCAAAACAGCCCACGGCTTAAACCGTGGGCTGTTTGCGTTTAAAGGCCCGTGGTCGCATTTAGTTTTATGTATGGCTTAGGTAATTGAGCTTGTTGAAATTATCCATCTTTGGTCTTTACAAGTACCTCGGGTTGTATCTGTGGGTGCAGTAAGGAGGGGTGAAGGATGGGAGAGGTTTGTGAGGTATTTGTACAAGTATCTGATTATATTTAACAAACATTATTCGGAGTAATTCTCAATCTAAAATGAAAAGATTTAATCGTCTTGGGAAGCTGGTTATATTAATTGGTGTGGCTAGTTTGTTTAGCGGAGTAAAAGGGGGTAATGGGTTTTGAGGATATTTTGATAATACTTTTTGAAATAGCAGTAGTAGGGTTCGTAATAATTATAGTGGGTAGCTTAATGCTGGTCCTTGCTCGAAATTAAAAGAGAATGAGTAATATCAAATTGACGAAAGCAGAGCTTTTTAAGAATTTTCTTTATTTGAAATTCGATGGGATATGCGGAGTTGGCGCTGCTGGAAATATAGATGCAGATTATATTATAAATGTAAGCAAAGACAAGGTGTCTGAACTGAAAAATGTACAGGCATTAATTCTTGATTTTACCGATTTGAGCTACGAATTCGGGAATAGGTTTTTGAAATTGTTTGAGCCCAATGTTTACAGGAATAATAGCATTACACCTATTTCAATTGTGTCAAACGAAGAAAGTCTTCAAAACTGGAAATCGCTATATGAATACGCAAATCTGAAATTTGATTTCTATGGGACTGAGAAGTCCATATTTCAAACCAATATTGCCAGTGCCGTAAAATCAATAAACAAAAGATTCAACGGAAATTCATAACTTAAGCTATAACTTCTATAAACTCTTTGTTAATAAAAAGTATTTTAAACTTAAAAGGGGGAATTAACCATATGTCAACTAAAGAACTTAAAACTTACTCGCTTGCCGAAATGAAGGATAAGTATATCGGCAAAGTTGGTACAAATGATCGTGACGAATACGAGCTTAATATGGAAGTGTTGGGGAAAATGATCAAGACCGCAAGACAGGAGCGCCACTTGACACAAGAACAACTCGGGAAACTTGTAGGAGTGCAAAAAGCTCAAATTTCTAAGCTTGAAAGTAGTGCTAACAGCGCAACAATTGATACAGTTTTGAAGATTTTTAAAAGCGCTGAAGGCTGAAATTAATTTTAACGTTAATCTGGAAGGTAACTTTGTGAAACTGGTTTAACAGAAATAAGCTAAGGGTTGATCAGTATCTTCGACAAGATCAGTTACCGGTGGCTGAGCCTGTCCTTATTTGAAAACGAAAATCACTCAAAATGATTTTAAGATCACTGTTATAAGAAAAGGAACCGGTAAAAGTGACTTGCACTTTTACCGGTTTTTTAAAATTAAACGGCGCTGCTATGGTTACTTTTTGTTTTATTCTTACCAAACCTTATGAACTCTTTTCCCCTTTATACCTTTTAAACAACAAATAAACAGTCGGAATCATGATCACGAATATGAATAGCGGCAAAAACCAAGAACTAAGGCCCGCCTGTTTACCCGTAGCCACCATAATAATAGATACAACGATATATAAAAAAACAGCCTGCATAATCAGGTTGATAACCCTTAGTACCCTTGTTGATTCAAGATAAGTGGTTGGGGCATTTTCTTTGGTAATAGGGATACTATAATTAAACAGATGTGGAAACCTGCTAAGGCCTGTCATCAGAAAAAACAGAAAAGAACCAATAAAAGGAACAAGGAAGATAGTGCCTTTCATACCATAGTTATCGGGCTCGCCTGCCGCATTGAAATGAATAGGAATACGCTCAGGTAAGCTCTGATAACCTACAAATGCTGTTATCCAACAGGACAGAAATAAAGCTAGTGCAATCCAATTGATAATCTTATCTGCTTTACCGATCTTAATTTCTATTTTGGGCTGGTCCATTTGCTAAAAGTTTGATTTACCCAAATTTAGCAAATACCTAGACTGCTGCAATACATACTTCAAAGTGTTGATTATTCCACCCAAAGAACCAAGCCCTTCAGGTATTCGCCTTCCGGGTGGTAGATGTTGATCGGGTGATCACAAGGCTGGTGTAACTGGTGGATGATACGTACATTTCTACGTGCATCTGCTGCTGCACCAAAGACGATCTTTTGGAATAATTCTTTCGAAATATTCTGAGAACAAGAGAAAGTAAATAAAATTCCTCCCGGTTTGATTTTCTGGAAAGCTCTCATGTTAATTTGTTTGTAACCTCTGGATGCATTGTCAACAGCACGGGCAGATTTGGCAAATGCAGGAGGATCCAGTACGATCAGGTCAAACTCATTTTCAGGCATTTCTTTCAGGTAGTCGAAACAATCAGCCGCAACAGAAACGTGGTTAGCTTTCGGGTAGTTCAGGCGGACGTTCTTGTCTGCCATTTCAACAGCTTCTTTAGAAATATCAACAGAAACTACTTCTGTTGCGCCACCTGCCACTGCATAAGCGCTGAAGCCCCCTGTGTATGAGAAGGTGTTCAATACCTTTTTGCCTTTTGAAAGTTGTTGTAATAACAAACGGTTATCACGCTGGTCAATAAAGAATCCTGTTTTTTGTCCTTCAATATAATCGACATAAAACTTTACATTGTTTTCTATAGCCACAGCAGGTACGCTTTGTTCGCCGGCCAGCCAGCCTGATGCCAATTGCACATCTTCAATCACATGTGAAGATGTTTTTGATTTTACATAAATATGTTCGAAGCCACAACGTTTGATCGCGTTTACAATCAGTTGTTTTCGTTGTTCTGTGGCTTTTACAAGAATCTGAACTACAACTACATTGTCATACACATCGGCAATAATTCCGGGGAAGAAATCGCCTTCAGCATGTAGTAAACGGTAACAATTGGTGCTTTCTGAAATTACCAGCTTTTTACGGATTTCCAGTGCACGTGCTATTTTCCCATGCCAGTAGTCTTCGGTGTCAACATCTATTGGTGTCTGAGTCCATTCAAACATACGGCAGGTAATCTGACTGTTTGGTGAAAGGAAGCCATAACCTAATAGCTTTTTGTCTGCAGAAAATATTTCTACAATATCTCCTTCTTTGGCATTCTGGTCCAGTTTGTCAACCGCACCGGAAAAAATCCAGGGGTGACGGTGAATAATAGAACGTTCGCGTTTAGGTTTGAGATAAAGGAATGGGTATGACATTTCTGTAGTTTTAGAAATGCAAAAATACAGAAATGATCGGAGATAATGGAATAGCGGACAAAATCTTACATCGCAAAACCTTTTTTATGTTCAATGCGGGTGATTGTTTGTGGTTTTTAAAGCGCAGAAAGCCAGTCTTCTATGTTTAATAGTATTGTCGGGATATTATTTTTTGTTGTCTGCTAATACTATCTAAGTCCTAAAATTACATCGTGTTCAAATTGAGCTTTGAAAGTTCTAACTTTGACAGAGTTAATAACCATATTTAATTTTAATAAGAATGAAAAAAGTATTTTTAATTGGGGTATTTATAATCTCATCAATTTCAGCTTCGTTTGCACAAGTTTCTTTCGGGCCTAAATTGGGCTTGGGTGTTTCTACTCTGAATAATACAAAAGTGTCTAGTGGTAGAAGTAAATCGGATTACAAGTCGATTATAACCCCGACTGTAGGTGTAGTAGCTAATTTTCAACTAGGCAACATATTTGCACTCAGACCAGAGTTGTTGTATTTGCAAAGGGGAGCCAAAACAGAGTATACTGTAACGGATTGGAATGGCATTGTTACAGGAACAGGTACAAGTACTATGAGAATTTCGTATCTGGAATTGCCTATTAATTTAGCTGCGGGAATCAAAGCCGGTCCAGGCAAGTTCGAAGTATTTGCAGGTCCTTCTTTTGCATTGGCTTTGGGCGGAAAGGCTAAAGCTTCGGGTGGTGGTATAGATGAAACTATTACCATTAGGCCAGGGAAAGTTCCTACAAAACCTAACGGAGACGCACACATCAATCCATTGAATGTTTCTTTAAACTTTGGTCTTGATTATAAGTTTAATAATGGTTTGTTTATTCAGGCTGGTTATAACCTCGGTTTGTCTAATATTTCTGCTCACTACGAAGACAGCAAAGCTGAATCTCGTAGAAACGATAATGTTACAAAAGCTTCTGCAGTAAATTTTGCTGTTGGCTTTTTGTTTGGCGGTAAAGAGTAGTTTTAATTTTTTGTTTGAAAGAAAAGGGTGATGCTTATTGAAGCATCACCCTTTTCTTTTAGTATTTAATCAATTTCGTTTTATTATCACCTGATTGTAAAAAGTAGAAGCCTGGCGAAAGATGACTGATGTCTATTTCCTGAGTGCTATTTAAAGAAGCCGTTTTATATACTTCTCTGCCCAAGTGGTCGGTTATTGTTGTAGCGAACCCTTTATCGGATTCCACTTTTATAATACCTGAAGTTGGGTTAGGGTACACGTTGAAACTATTGTCCAATTGAGTGTCGTCTACAGCAGTCACATTGTCTGAAGTGATTTTGTACAAAGCTCCGTTTGCTCTGCTCAGGAAGTATAAATTGCCGTCAGGTCCGGTGAGCAGGTAAGTGATGCCGCCGGGCAGACTGGTAATTAAGTTTGTTGATGTAACTGGATTTGACGGATCTATATAGTTAATCCAGTCTCCGCAAAAATCAGTATAAAAGTATTTACCTTTCAGGTTAGTAGGGTAGTTAGTTGTTGTCGGATTGAAAAATGTGCCTCCAATGATCGAACATCCTAAATTTACGCCATTTCCATGTCCATATGCATATAATGGGTCTGTATAGCCGGTACAATTATTTACACATTTTCCTTCCTTACTTGGCCAGCCAAAATTAAGACCGCCTGTAGTACCGTCATTGATTTCTTCCCACGTTCCTTCTCCTACATCATTGATGAATAGTCTGTCTGAAGCCGGATCAAATGTAAACGTATATGGGTTTCTGAGCCCATAAGCCCATATTCTTGATTTGGCATCATTGCCGGTAAATGGATTGCCTGTCGGAACGGAGCCATCAGAATTAACGCGCAGGATTTTTCCCAGGTAATTGTCAAGGTTTTGTGAATTACTTCCTACCGCATTTTCACCAACCCCGATATATAGCTTACCGTCAGGGCCAAAATTCAACGCGCCGCCATTATGATTGCCGGCTGATAGCTGATTTAGTTCCAGAATTGTTTGTTTCGTTGAAAGTGTAAGAGTATCACTTTCGAATTTATATCTTTCTATTCTGTTAAATTTCGGGGTGCCTGAAACTGTGTAATAAAGGTAAACCAATTTATTGCTACTGAATTCTGGGTCAACAGCTATGCCAATAAGGCCACGCTCGCTTTCTGTAGATACCGAAAGCGTAATGGCTGCTTTGCTTAATAAAGTATTGTTTTTGATTACTCTTAGCTTGCCGGCTTTTTCAGTGACAAAAATGAGGTTTTGATCAGCAAAGGCAAAAGCAGTTGGCGAACTGATGTTATTTACAACTTGCTGGCTTGTATATGTTTGTGCATTACTTTGGAAAACCGTCAGCATAGCACACGCAATTGTTAATAGAGTTGATTTCATAATAATATAGGTTGTAGTGTGTTGGTTATTGTTAAAAATAGTAATTCTAGTCTAAAGTTTGATTGTTTTTAACCTACTGATATTTAAATATATATCCTTTGATGGGTTAAGCCGATAGAGTAACTAAATTTAATGAATAGGGCTAAAAATAATAAGGGTTAGCATTGGCCTAAGCACAAAAACTAACCTTTTTTATTTAATACACATAAGTCTCTTTCTGAGTTGAAGCTGTAAGGTTCCTTTCTGAGCGGGTTTCAGAGAAGTGCTCATTGTGTTTTTGTTTTCCGGTACTTTCTTTTGACGCAGAAAGCGGGCGTAATGGTCTTTTCATGAATTCAGACTTCGTGAAATCGCTTTGTGGTAATTTGTACATGGTATTAGCATTTAGAATAAAAAAAGTATTTCTCTATAATATTAATACAATCACTGTACCAATCATTTTTATAAAGCTTAGTTTTAGTACAGATGTAAGGATATGGCTACTATTCCCCAGATAAAAGCAGCTGAATATTTTTTGTTAGTATGATAAAGAGGTTTTTGGTGTGTAATTTTTCTACAAACTGTTGGTGTTTAATGTGTTGTGTGTGAAGGTTGTTGCTTTGTATTTTAGCGGTTTTTACGAAAAAAACGTTACATTCAATATAACAGCTTATGAAATCATGAAAACGAATCTGGGTACAAACGACCGTATTATCAGAACGGTAATTGCGGTAATGATTGCTATTTTGTGTTTTACCGGTATGATTATAGGTTTATGGGCAATAGTGGCGATGAGTATAGCCATTATTTTAGTTTTAACGAGCTTTTTACGCTTTTGTCCGCTTTATAAGATACTTAGGATAAATACCTGTAAAATCGGTAAATCAGGCTCTGATCTGTTGACTTAAACAAAAAATCAGCGTCATTAATCATGTTTTTTAATAACCTGCCATTTACTAGCGTTATTAAGCAGTGCTATTGACTGATCGTCTAATTTCAGTTCTGTGGCTTTTATTAGTGCATTTAATTGGTCTGTGTTTGTGGCACTTGCAATTGGAGCTGTCACAGAGTTTCTGGTAAGTAACCAGGCTATTGCAACGCTTGTAACTGCGGTGTTGTGCTTTTTAGCAACTTCATCTAAGGCCGTCAAAATACCTAAACCACGTTCATTCAGGTATTTTTTGTTTCCTTGGCCTCTTACACTTTTTGAAAGATCTGCTTCTGAACGATATTTCCCTGAAAGAAATCCACTTGCCAATGCATAGTAATTAATGACACCGATATGGTTATCAAGGCAAATCTGTTCCAGCTCTTTTTCAAATACTTCACGGTCATATAAATTATACAAAGGCTGAAATGAAATATAAGAAGGGTAGCCATGTTTTTTACTTATTTCCAGAGAGTCTTTCAGTCTTTGGGGTGAAAGGTTTGATGCTCCTATCCAGCGAACTTTACCGGATTTTATTAATTCGTCATAGGTTTGGAGCGTTTCTTCGACAGGTGTTTGGTAGTTGTCCCAATGTGTTTGGTATAGGTCTATATAGTCAGTTTTTAGACGTTTCAGCGATGCTTCTACCGATTTAAGAATGTAGGCTTTTGAAATGTCTTTTCTGTTTTCACCTACCACTGTTCCTACTTTTGTAGCAATGATTATTTTGTCGCGGTTGCCGCGCTGGCTATGCCAATTCCCTATTACAGTTTCAGATTCGCCACCTTTATTGCCTGGTGCCCAATGGGAGTATGAATCAGCTGTATCGATGAAATTAAAACCAGCTTCAATAAAAGAGTCCAAAAGCCGGAATGATGTTGGTTCGTCTACTGTCCAGCCAAATACGTTACCTCCGAAAGTAAGCGGAGCTACATGTAAATCGGAGTTTCCTAGTTGTCTTTTCAAAGTCATAAGTTTATAAAATGAATTTTGAAGTACCACCGTCAACTTTAACAGCGGCGCCATTGGTAGCGGAAGATAAAGGACTGGAGATATAGGTAACCATGTTGGCAACTTCGTCTACCGAAGAAAAACGTTGAAGCAATGAAGTAGGGCGTGCTGTTTTAAAGAAATCTCTTTCTGCTTCGGCAGGAGTCTGATTTTGAGATGCTGCCAGTTGATTTATAAACTCACCGACACCTTCAGATTTGGTTGGCCCGGGTAAGACAGCGTTTACGGTTACATTGGTACCTTTAGTTAATTCTGCCAAGCCCCTGCTGATTGATAATTGGGCGGTTTTAGTCATTCCGTAATGAATCATTTCTTCAGGAATATTTACTGCCGATTCGCTGGAAATGAAAATGATTCTTCCCCAGTTTTTAGCCAACATTTTAGGGAAATAATGGCGAGATAAACGTACTCCGCTTAACACGTTCACTTCGTAAAATTTAAACCAGTCTTCATCTGTAATTTCAACAAAAGGTTTCGGTTCAAAAATGCCTGCATTATTGATCAGGATATCAACTTCCGGTAGTCTTTTTAACAGGGCGTTGATTTCATCAGCTTTTGAAAAATCAGCTTCAATTCCTGAAACGTCACCATTAGAGGTTTCATTTTTAAGTTTTTCAACGGCTTCGTTAACACGTTGTATCGTACGGCCATTGATAATTACTTTGGCTCCTTCTTGCAGTAATTGTTTGGCAATTGCAAAACCGATTCCTTGAGTTGAACCGCTGATAAATGCTGTTTTGTTTTTTAGTTGTAAGTCCATGTTGTTTTTTGTTTACCATTCAGGTAATCTCCTGAATAGTTCATATACATAAGTTTTTGGGCCTTCTTTAAATAAATTAACTGTATTGAAATTTCATAACAGAAAGGAAAAAGGTGACATAGAAAATCAATTTTACAAATATTGCCGCTTATTTAATCCGGCGCTTAAACACTATGTATTAAGAATAAAAAAAATCGCTTAAGTCCAGATACTTATACGTGACAAGCTGAATACTTTTTTTGTTGAATCAGTTTGTTGCTACCTTTTGCATGTCAATATTTTCGGATTGATTGTATGCTGTTTGTGGCAGTGTTTTTATGTCGTATAAAAGATGTGCCTCAGATGTTGTGTTTGTTTCCGGTTTAAAACTTACATAAATCTGGTGCAGACTATTCTCATAAGTATATTTAATAGTGAAGCCATTGATGTCACATATCTGTTTTACAATAGATAAACCAAGGCCAATAGAATTGTTGCTTTGGTTACTTTTCTTGAAGCGAAGAAACATCTGGTCAGGGGTTCCTTCTGGTGTTACGCCGGAATTACGGATCAGTAAATGTTTTTCGGTAAGTATGATCTGAATTGTGCCGTTCTCAGGCTGGTTGTGCCTGATTGAATTGCTGATCAGGTTTGTTACAAGTATATCTGCAAGTATTGTATTGAAATGCAAATGGACATTTGGTGTAATAGCTATTTCATGTCTGATGTTTTTCATTTCAATCAGCTCTTTAAAATTTGAAATAGCATCATTTACAATCTGGCTGAAATCAATTGCCTGTCCTGCTGTATATTCATGATTTTCCAGTTTGGTAAGCAGTATCAGCGATTTGTGAATATTAGATAGTTTATTGACAGAATTGTTAATGGCATTGATGTGCGATGCCTGGTTGTCGCTGATATCAGTTTCAATCAATAATTCCAGTTTACTTCTGATTACGGCAAGTGGAGTCTGCAATTCGTGAGAAGCATTTTCTGTAAACTCTTTCAGCATTAAATAGTCTTCGAGCGCTTTGTCGGTCATTTTTTTCAGGAAACTATTCAGCTCTTTAAATTCAGCAGTACGTGTATGCGGCAATTCTACCTGTTTTTTCTGTTTGAGGTTAAATGATTGTATCACCCTGAGAGTTTCTTCGAAAGGAGCCAGTATCCGTTTTGAAATCAGCAGGCCGGAAACCCATACAAATAGCAATAGCAGTACTAAAATCCATTTGAAAGACCCAAGCACGCCTGCCAGTATTTCAGAGGATTTAACAACATAATCATAGGTTGAAATACTGTAATTTTTACCGGCGATAGTATAGAAAGAGCTGACAACCATTTTACACTCTTTACATTGAAGCTGGGTGTTCCAGCGGCTATGGTAAACAACTTTTGATTTTTGAAGTGGTAAAGGCTCTTCGAATTCTATTATTTCCGCTCTTTTATTGATTTCAACATCATTTACACCTTTATCTTTTAATTTGGCAGCCAGATTGTCATTGATGCGTTTAAGGCGGCCCACTTCTGCATTGTCTATTTCGTGCTTTACTTCATAATAAACAATTGCGCCTCCTATAAGCATTACAAAAAAAGTAATAGAGAGGTACCAGAGAGTGAATTTATAATTAAGCTTCATGCTTCGTAGCGTTAAATTTGTAGCCTAGTCCATATACAGTGCCTATATAATCTGTACCGCCTGCTGCACTTATTTTTCTGCGCAGGTTTTTTACGTGCTGGTACACAAAATCAAAGTTAGCCAGGTTGTCTGTATAGTCTCCCCACAGGTGCCCGGCAATTGCCTGGCGGGAGAGTACGCGGTTTTTATTTACCAGAAAATAGACCATGAGGTCAAATTCTTTTCCTGTAAGTATTAACAGGTTATCATTGATCCAGACTTCTAATGTATCAGTATTAGCGCGTATTTCTTTAAACTGAATGATTTTGTCACCGTTTAAATTTTTTCTTCTGTAGATAGCGCGCAGGCGTGCATGTAACTCCGCCATATGGAAAGGCTTGGTCAGGTAATCGTCGGCGCCTTCCTCTAAGCCTCGTACTTTGTCATCAAGTGCATTTTTGGCAGAGGTAATTAAAATATTGCTTTGAATCTGCTGTTCCTTAATGAATTCCAGAAGATCAAGGCCATTGCCGTCAGGCAGCATAATGTCTAGTAAAATACAGTCATATTCAAAAGAGACCAATTTGTCTTTCGCTTCATCGCAGGTATAGCTTAATTCACAGATATAGCCTTCCTGTACAAGAAAATCGTGAACTGAAGAGGCAAGCTCTTTATGGTCTTCAATAATAAGCACTTTCATAAAACATAAATAGGCAAAACTTTTTGAAGTAATCTTGAAGTAGTAAAAGTCAGAATACTGCCCGAAAGTTCATTATAAAAGAAGCCGCAATATCCACCACCAAAAGGCTGTAGTGATAAAAGAGAAAAGAATGCTTATCCCAACAATAAGATTTGATACTTTAGAGTTGAGGTGATATTCGTCTGCCAGTACGCCGGCAGTGACCATAGTTGCCATTGATGCTTCGAAAACTGTGATTTGAGCAATAATTCCTTTCAGCTGAAAAATCAGTGCAATTAAGAGTACAATTGCCGGAGCAATCAGCAATTTGTATATAATACCGGCAGTTATATGACGAAGTTCCATTCTCCATCCTTCAAGCTTTAATTGGAGACCAATAGAAAATAAGCCCAAAGGGCCTACAGTTGCAGCCAGTTTATCGAAAAGAGGAGCGGCAGGGCTAATGTCTATAAAAACCGGCACAATCAGCGCAAAAAGAAAAGCCAGAAAAGGAGGAAATCGGAATAGTTTTTTGACGATTACGCCAGAAGTGATTTTCTGCCTTTGTGATGATTTAAGTGCAACAATCAGACCCAAAGTTGATAAAACTGTAAATGAAATCTGATCTGAAATAATGGCTATACTTAAATCTTTCTCTGTAAAATAGGCCATAATCAAAGGAAACCCCATGAATGACGTATTGGCCAATCCGCCGGTAAGTATCATACCTCCTTTTGTTGCTTTGTCTACTTTATACCTTGATTCATAAATTCTTACATATAGCCAGGCACCAAACCAGATAATCAGTGGCATTACAGCGGGGAAAATCAATTCCCGGCTCCACTGGATAGTCGGGATGTATTTTAAAGAAAAGGCAGGAAGTGCTACATAGAGAATCCATGTGTTAATGCCTTTGTGGGCATCGGACGGCATATTGGTCCAGCGCCGAAGTGCGAGGCCTGCGCCAATACAAACAGCGATAAGTATAAAGTTGATCATATACTGAATCAGGAAAATTTGACGGGGAGTCAAATTTAGGAATGATTTCCGTTAGTTGTATACGAATGTTATTTAAGAGATGTGGCCGGAAAATAAAAGTCCGGATTATAAACCCGGACTTTTACGAAAAACTAATTTGGATGTATTACTTACTCTTTTACAACTTTTACAAACAGGCTTTCTGATTCAGATTGAAGCCTGATCAAGTAAACGCCTTGAGTGTAAGCTGTCAGATTAATTTGTTTGATGTCTTTTAGTTCAATCTGCTCAATTTGTTTACCAGAAAGTTCATAAATGCTTGCAGAGGTTATATTGTCGTTTACATAAAGTAAACCTGTAGTCGGGTTTGGGTAAACAGTGAACGCATCTTTCAGAAAGTTATCATCAATTGCAGTAGTTTGTGATACTGTAATTGAAACTACAGAAGAGGTTGTT
>CAZNHL010000083.1:0-15199 GCA_964572965.1 uncultured Bifidobacteriaceae bacterium | reverse complement strand
GTTCTTTATAAGCAGCAACCAGCTGATCAAAAGTAATGGCACGGTAACCTGGATTATTTACATCAGGGGAAATGGATGCTGTACGGTTTGTTGGGCCGACTGCCCCTGCAACAAAACGAGGTTTTGCAGGATTTTTAGCGGTATATTCTTCTGCTGCTTTCTTTGCAATACGCGCAGATTCAAAGTTTAATTCATATACCAGATGCTCCATGTGATAATCTGCCATCGCAATGGTTGTATCACTAAAGGTATTGGTTTCAATAATATCAGCGCCAGCTTCAAGGTATTCCTTGTGAATTGCCTCAATTACATCAGGACGGGTCAAAGACAGCAAATCATTATTTCCCTTGAGGTCATGCGGATGATCTTTGAAGCGTTCACCCCTGAAATCATCCTCCTGTAGGTCATAACGCTGGATCATAGTACCCATAGCACCATCCAGAATCAAAATGCGGTCTTTCAGTATATCCTGTATCGTCATAGTAGTGAGTAGTGAGTTTGAGTAGTGAGTTTGAAACCCATCACTTTACTCGCAGAAAACATTCATTGATAACTTTCAAGCAACGAGGGAATAGGGTAAAATGAAAACCATTGATTCTCACTACTCAATTCTCATTACTCTATACTAATCTCGGAAAGAAGGATGGGATTGGCGGGGACGCTTTATCTTATCTTCTTCCGCATCAGTGATGCGGAACGGGAGTTAGCACCAAGTCTGGACAAGGTTGCTAAGACGTCATAGGGCCCGTTCCCTCGGTCTTTCCGGATAAGTGGGCTCAAAATTACGCTATTCTACAGCTAATTGCAAGTGTTGATTTACAGATATACAGAAAAGTACTTCTTCCGGTTTATTGCTACTTGTAAGGGGGTAAAACACATCTGATATATTCTAATAAACAACCGACTATATTGATTCACTAAAATTCCCCTCCCTCACTTTAGTTAAAATTGTTCATAGGCTAAAATCTATGAAAGTACGAATGTCTGCTATTCTGAAAAAAAAAACGCCATCTATAAATAGCTTTCTTATAAAAAAACTAACTTAGAGACCTCCATAAAAACAACATTCTCATGATTATCTATCAGGTAGATTCATTTACATCCGAAGCATTCAAAGGAAATCCGGCCGGGGTTTGCATTACACAAAAGCCACTGGATAAATCACGGATGCAACAGTTAGCAAATGAAATGAATTTATCGGAAACAGCATTCGTAAGTCCGGGTAAAAATGAAACTGAATGGCAAATCAGCTACTTTACTCCTACTACAGAAGTACCTATGTGCGGTCATGCTACACTGGCATCGGCACATATCATGTATGAAAACGCTATTGTTGGCGCCAAAGATACGATAACATTTCTTGCGGCAGGAGGAACATTACAGGTTGTGAAGGAACAACAAAAAATTATCATGAATTACCCTGCCTATCCAATAAAAAGGGCTGCAATTCCAACATCCTTAGAAAGTATTATTGATTATTCTCCTGTTGACTTTTATGAAAGCAGCTATGACTGGAAGATTGTTTTACTGGAAGATGAAACACAGGTACTCGCAGTTCAGTCTAAGCCAGAGCTTCTAATAAAAAGTAAACTGGGACATTTGATGGTCACCGCTCCGTCTAATGAAGGAGGTATTGATTATGTGGTAAGAGTATTTGCTCCCGCATCAGGCATTGACGAAGATCCTGTGACAGGCTCGGCACAATGTGCACTTACACCTTTTTGGCACGCAAGAACAGGAAAAGAGAACTTCTTTTCGGTACAACTATCTCAGAGAAGAGGACAGCTGTTTACAAAATTCTTAAATGAAAGAGTTGAAATTTCAGGCGAAGCGAAAACTATATTTAAAATAGAAGTCCTTGTATAAGGAAAAATCCGGTGTTATTATCCCTCCAAATATTCATGCCTTTAGAGGGAACAGCGGCATGCTACCGGAAAATGGCAGCAGCTTTGTGAAGCATATCAATACCAAACCATACTTTCAGGTACAAACAATACAAAATTCCTAAACCTACAATAGTAGCAATCACGAAACCCTGCACACTACCGCCAGCTGCTTTTTTTGTTTTTTTCACATAAGCATCGGCAAGGTTACCTACAATGGCATCCATAATAGCCAATAGCGGAGCAAAAACAGCTACTGTTACCAGCATCCCGATCATTGTAGAATAGTATGGATGATGCGCATCTTTAGAATAACTTAATTTGTGCATTATAAATTCGCTTACAAGGTCTGCTATCAAAACTGTAAGAATCAAAATCAGGTACTTGTTAAATTTTCTATCCATAGTAATAGGTTTAAAATAAAAATACTGAAAATCCATAAAACAAAAAAGGCCTGTCAGTAACAGGCCTTTCAATGAAATCTACAAATTAAAGAGATAAATATGCTTCTATACCACCTATCAGGTTGCGAACATTATTAAAACCATTTTGCTCCATATACTGCTGAGCCTGTTCACTTCTGCGTCCCGAGCGACAATGAACAATTACCTCCTGATCTTTATACTCTTCAAATTCATCAAGACTATGCGGTAAAGTACCTAAAGGAATCAAAGTTGCGCCTATATTTGCCTGTTTATATTCTGAAGGTTCACGTACATCTATCAAAATCAACTTTTCGCCTTTATCTAGTCTTTCTTTTAACTCTTTTGCAGTAATATCCATTATATTATCTTTTAAACTACTTTATCACAATTACTTTCTTATTGAACCAGGTACCCTTCACTTTCAACTGCACAAAATACAGCCCGTCATTGGCAACAGACAGATCTAATCGGTCACCAGTCCTGTCCTTAATCAATGTTCCTCCAACGTTTCTACCTGTTGCATCATTGACCCTGAATTCCTGTATCTCTTCATTAAGCACCTGTACAATACCTGTTGTTGGACTTGGTCCCAAATAGATATCACTAATTCCTTCTTCATCTACTCTGGTTGTGGGAGTTGCAAAAGACCCAAATATAGGCCTGATCATTAAATTGCCGGGAGCTTCATTAAACTGCAACCAGCCCGTCCCGACATTTGAGAACAAACCATGAGATGTTGACCTTTCTTCATTGTAGTCAAATCCTACCTGTAAATTCTGATAATCATTTTGAGCATATCCTACATAAAATGAATCACTCACAACAATAGGCTTGGTTGTCCTGAAAATGTAATCACTAAAACCAGGAAGCCCACCTTCTGAATAATGTACAGAAGTCTGGGCAGTATCTATTTTACCTGCCAACGGGTACAAAACCTCATCATTTCGACCAACTCCCTTTTTATCCAATGTTCTCCAGACATATGGCGTAAATGCCGTACCGGTAATATCTTTGAGATTGCGGGAAAAATAAATCCTGAAACCTGTTATAATCGCATTCTGAACAGGAATTTCATATTTGTAAGCCACTTTTGCCCCCCTTGAACCTACGGCAGCAGAATACTCAGGCACCCCGTCATCGTAAGCATAACAGCTATCCAAGTAAGAGAATGAAACAACAGTGTCATTTTTATAAAAAGCCTCTTTAGGGAAACCTAATAAAGGTGCAGATATTTCCTGATTGGGGTCATATATATATAATTTTGTCTGGATAACCTGGGCAGAATCCTGTGAAACGAAATTAAGAGGTGAAGTAGGCTCTAATTTCACTTTAAAATTAAATTCTCCTCCAGAAGGGATTACATCAAAAGTAAAACTAGGTGTTATCAAACCTGTTTTACTATCGCTAATTTCTACAAATCCGTTTATGGGGTTATCTTTAGTACTTAAGTTACTAACATAACCATTCATGTTTGTATTCAGAAAACTTGTCGCCCCCACCTGATAAAAATGCTTGTAAGGAATTACCGTATACTTACTAAACAGATTACCAACAGAATTTGCGGCTCTGTCACTTTGATACTGATCCTTTGGATTATCTATTGTGTCTATTCTAGGTTTATTTAAATAGATATAATCTACCATCCATACATCAAATGCGCCTGAAAGCTTACCGAAGTTTTGAATTTTAAATTGAAAATCGCTTAGTAAATATTTTGCACTATCCAGAGGAATATAAACATATACGAATTTGTTCTGATCGTCCAATGACACCTTTTTCCCTGCGCAACCAGTCTGTTTCCATACCTTGTGCCATACTTTTTCCTTACTCCGCTTGCTATTAGTACTATCTCCTTTAAAACTCAATAACAGATAATCTCCCTGCACTGAATCAGGAGCTTCTGCTTTTCCTCCACACTGGTAATAAAAGCTCAGAGCAACATTGCTTGTTTCAGTAAATGAGGATAAATTGATTTTTTCAGAAACAAGGCTGTCTCCAATTCCATTCTTAAAAATATAACTGGAATAAACAGAGCCGTTAGCATCTGTACCATCAAAAACGGCAACATTACGTGTCGGTTGTCCGATTGCCCAGTCATTATTGACAGTTACTCCGCCTCTTTCTGCCCAATTTACAGACAAAGGACGTCCATTCGTATCCAGCTGAGAAAAATCGTCCCAGAAAGGCAGCTTCAATGTATCAGTAATCGCTTCCACCCTCATATTTCTATTTGGGGCTGCTGCTGCTGCATTATTTACTCGCGGTGAATAAGGGGTTAGCTGAATTTGCGCAAAAACACCGTTAACCACTAATAAGCAGTTAACGGTGAGTGCAAAAAAAACAATTTTATGGAGCTGTTTATTCATCTTCATCTAAAACAACCTTACCAGGATTTTCTCCTGCAATCCAGATATCCACGGCCTGACCTTGTTTTATTTTCTCTCCTGCCACAAATGCAGGCTTTTGTTTTACAACCTTTCCTGCATCTTCCCGCGATTTATCATCATATAAAACAACGCCTACTTCCAGGTTGTTTGATTGTAACAACATTTTGGCATCAACAGATTCCATTCCTACCAGATTTGGAATATCCACTTCAATATTACTCAGACCATTTCCGACCACCAGATCCACTGCAGATCCCTTACTGATCATTGTCCCTGATTTAATATCCTGTCCGCCAACCATTTGCTTCAACACAGCATTTTCTGCAAAATGAGGCACTTTAGTTACTGTTCCCAGCTTCAACCCATAACTCTGTAATACCATCTGGGCATTCAGCAACGATGCATCAACCAGATTAGGCATTTTCACCTGCGGAGGATTAATGGCAGTAACAGTAATATATATTTTCCTGTTACTTTTTACCGTAGTCCCTGATCTCGGATACTGAGTCAACACCGTCATTGGTGTGCTTCCTGGACGGTAAACTGAATCATAAATCTGATATCTCAGGCTTTTAGCTTCTAATGTTCCTGCAATACTGGCAACAGAATGACCCTGCAGCTCCGGTACTACAATTGCTTCTCCATGATTGGTTGTATAAGGCAACCAAAAAAGGAAAAACGAAGATACCAGTGCCAAAAAGATCGCGATGGCAACAACAGCATTTATAACAACATCTCTCGTGGTATTCACTTTAAAAAACGACATATTTAAGCAACCAGTTTTTTCTTTTTAGTTTTTCCGTATTCTAAAATTGCATCAATAAATTCATACGGCTTGTAACCGTTAATAGCACACTGGTGGAAAATCACCGTCGCAGGCGTCATACCAGGTAACGAATTTATCTCTATAATAATTGTCTCTGCACTATTATCTTCAAAAATACGTACAAATGCATCAATACGGCAATATCCCTCAATATTGAGAATTTTTGCCACCTTTTCCAATTCAGCTCTTACCTGTTTACTGATAAAAACTTGTTCTTCTTTATTTGGAGAAAAACGAGATGGTGTAATATTTTGTCCTTCGCCTGCCAGAAACTTCTCTTCCAGTGAAAGTACTTCACCTGAAGCCAGGGTTTCAGAAGGCTCGAACACTTCATACTGAATCCCTTTATCAGTAGCCTTTGTCAACATCCCTCCTGTTACTTCCAGAAAATGCTTGGCATTCTGCCTTGTAATCAGGTCTTCAATCAGGAAATACGTTTTTTGAGGAAACTCTTCTTTATACTTTAAATTAAGCACTTTAGATTCAGCTTCCAAAAACTCAGGCTCACTTCGGAACATCATATGTGCAAAAGCAATCAGTTCCTCTCTGTTCTTAATCTTCTTTACAGCTGAACTGCAGCCATCATCTGCAGGTTTGGCAATAATCGGGTATTTAAAACCGGCTTCAATATCTGCCACAATTTCATCTTCTCCTTTTTCCCATTCCTGCTGATAAACCAGGCGGTGATTAGCAACACTGATTCCGTGCTGACGAAGCAATTTATTGGTTTCGTATTTATTGATCGTAATAGCAGAGCTTTCTGTACCTGACCCATTGTAGTAAAGACCAACTTTTTCAAGCTCTACCTGCAAAGAACCATCTTCACCCGGACGGCCATGTAATGCGATAAAGACTGCATCTACCATCTGGCCTAACTGATCATAATTGATCTTTTCTGCCTTGAAAATTGCTTTTGAAGCGAACTTCTCAGTAATGCTTTTTGTCTCGTTAATTATTTTTTCAATAATCGGATGGCGCTGCTGGTTAACAGCATGTACTTTTTCTTTAATATCATCAGCGTTGTCTTTCAACATGACATTCACCGGAATATGATATAACTCATGCGCCTGATCACTTCCTGTCAAAAACACAGGAAATGGCTGATACTTCGTAGATGAAGCAAGTTTCTCAAAAATATTCCTTCCTGATTCTACCGAAATATGTCTTTCCGAAGAATAGCCCCCCATAATTACAGCCACTTTGACCTTTTCCGAAGCGGTGCTGTTCAATTTTTCGATATGACTATCAAGCTGCTCCAGCAAAGAGCGGATAGCAAATATATGCTTCCCTGTTTTCAGCCTTTCAGCCAGAGAAGTACGAATAATATAAGTCAAAAACTGAGACGGGTTCAAACCGATTTCCGCTGCCTGATGGAAGAAGAAAGAAGAAGGCATCATCCCTGAAGTTGTATTAGGGTCATTCAGGAAAATCTCCCCTTTCCCGTTGATAAAACCATCAATACGCGCATATACATTAAACTGCAACTGAACATACAAGTTCTCGCACTCTTTACGGATCTGTTCAATCTGAGCATCAGGCAAATTAATCGGTGTAATCTTACGGCTCATACCCGGCAGGTATTTAGAGCGGTAATCAAACACATCATTTCCCTTCACGATTTCAGTTGGTGGTAAAGCAATAGCCTTTCCGTCTTCATCCTGAATAACGATACAAGAAAACTCCTGCCCCTTGATAAAACCTTCAAACATGATCAGCTCTTCACCGTCAAGGCTTTCAATTACTACAGATTTCTGCCCGCCGGCAAAAGCTTTATCCAGATAATCCAGCAAATCAGAAGGATGCACAATCAATTCGCCCGCCACATATACCGGCATACCAATACCTACGCGAATATCAGTAAGGTCACGGATCAGCGCATATTTTCCGTCCGCACTTAACTTCGTCCATTCTGCAGCTTTAATCTCCTGAATAAAAAAACTTTTATTAACAGCAGCTTCAAACTTTTCCAGATTACCATCTGACAAAACCGAAACACCTATAGAGGATCCCTGATTCGGAGATTTCACTACAAAAGGCAAGCCTAAATCACCAATAATATCATCAAGAATAAACTGCTTTTCTTTAGCGCCTACCCACGTTTTCTTACTTAAAGTAGCATTCAACGGGCTTTTAAAGCCTAATGTCTGCATCAATTGTTTCTGAGCAAGCTTGTTAATACCAATTGCAGAAGGTAGAATTCCTGAACCGGTATAAGGTATCCCATACCATTCCAAAATCCCCTGAATGTTCCCATCTTCACCATAAGGTCCGTGCAAAGCAAGGAATGCGAAATCAAAATATTTCTGAAAATCTTCCGGGCTAATCTTCTTTCCAACCTTTGAGATGATGTTATTCAACTCTGCATCAGAAAGTTTCCCTAAAGATTCAATGTAAACCTGAAATGTATGTTTTTTAGCAGGAAGCGTATCAACGGGCGGATAAAAATCCCTGATCGTACCTTTGTAGATATACTGCCAGTCGAGCAGAATAAAATTCCCAAGGCTATCCACAAAAACAGGAACAGCTTCAAATAAAGACTTATTTAAATTGTCATATACAGTACGACCGCCTGCAAAAGAAATTTCCCTTTCACGAGACTGGCCGCCAAAAAAGATACCTATCTTCATTTAAACGAGTTTATGCTTAATACAAAGATAAGAAAATTACTTAATTGCAGATTGAGGATTTAGGCTGGTGGGTTTATTTTTGATCCCAAGAAAAAGTTGAATCAGCTACCGTATAGAACCAAAAGAGCTAATACATAATAAATACCCTATGAATTAAGATTTACTAAGCCAGCCAGAACAGATTAGGAAAGAACGAACACCATTAAAACGGACTATCTTTATTCGCCTTTTAGTGGTGTTCGCTCTTTAAAAAAGCTTAATTGCTTTTTGTGCCATGACCAACTTCATTTCTGTGCTGGATCACTTCTATGTTTTCATCTACAAAATAAGCACTGCCAAAACCGTTAACATAAGAACCTTTCTGTGTAGTAAGTTCTACCATGATAAAGTCTTCCATGCCAACCAGCACGTCAAGTATTTTGCCATGTATGTCTTGTAATTTAGCTATTCCGTTGTTCCACTCTTCAGTCCCTCTTTCTATTGCTTTACTTGTAACTGTAAGGGTCAATCTGGTACGCGCGTACATTTGTTTAGTATCAGCTTCGTCTTCAATGAACATTGCAGATGCCTTTCCCTGGTCTCTCAAATTTTTAGTATGAACAGACATAAAGGAAACCAGGATATAGAATTTATTGCCTACTCTTGCAAATGGTGCATAGCTTGCATTAGGCGCTCCTTCTGCATTGACAGTTGCCAGAATCAAAGACTTATTTTTGGCTAAAATCTCTTCAATTTTAGGAGCAATTGGTTTCGGGGATTTTGAATCAGTTTGTGACTCTGCGTGTGAATTATTCATAATTTCTCGAATTTTGAATAAATATAACTGCTCATCCATAAAGTTCACTTTCCTCTCTGAAAATTACCAAAATTTTGGTATTCACTACCAAAATCATGCTACTCGGTATTGCTGATTCGGATGCGCTACAAATTTATAATACTACGACAGGCGATACTGAAGCCCACGTAGGCTCGAATTTCATACCTTCGACCCACCCCTACCTTGTGGGTTCTTTTAGCAATAATGACAAAAAGGGGTCGGGCAAAACAAATTTAAAACTCAAGATAATAATACATTCTGTCGCCGTCTTTCTGAAAACCGACGTCATAGAAAAGCTTGGAGGCTGACTGATTTGAGATGCGTGTTTCTATTACTAAGCCTGTAGAAGATGTTTTCGAAGCAAACTTGATGGCCTCGTTCATTAATTCTTTAGCAATGCCTTGTTTGCGGTAAGCGGGATCAACATAAAGATCGGTAAAAATGTAGATCTTCTTCATAGAGACCGACGAATAAGATGGAAAAAGGACAATGAATCCGGCACCCACTCCATCAACTTTTGCAACCAGGATTACAGACTGGTCTTTGGTAATACGATCATGCAGGAATTGTCGCTCCTCTGCAACATCAGAGATTTGCTCATAACACTGTCTGTATGCCCCAAACATTGGAGTTAGCAAATCAAGATCGGCAGTGGTGGCAGTGATAATTTCCATGGTAAATTTTGATCTTCGCAAAACTACAAATTTATCTGAGAAAACTCAGAACAATAACGCAATAGCTGCTCCTGCCAAATAAACACACCCGATAATTAAACCTGTTGTCCGCAGGTTTTTCCCCTCAATTTCTGCTTTTTTGTAAATAGAGTTCATGACGATTACAATCAGGAAAGAAATAAGGACTGACATAAATGTCAACCAGAATAGCTTATCGGCTCTTGTGAGATCATCTGTATTGGGCGTAGAGTCGGAATAAGAAATGGAATAAGCAACAATGGTAATAAAAACCCCTATACTCACCTCTCCAAGATTTTCGAAAGAAATATCACGCAACATCAATAGCGCAATGGCCACAATACCGATCATCATTAATGGTAAAATAATTTCCAGTAAAGGTGTCACAACTTTACGCTCAACCTGAAGCCTGAAGGTTATATTTTTAAACTCGCTCAATTTGTCATCTTCAATCTCCGGATCGCCGTGCAGGCCTTTGGAAACGGTATTTTCAACGGTTACATAGAAACGTTTTTTCTCCCATTCTGTAATCTTGAACTTATCGATAGCCCCAGTTTCCTGATCGAAGCTTTTTTGATCAAAAGACACTTTGAGTTTATTAGACGGGTTAAGAATTTCGGCCGTAATATAGAGTTCCTGCTGATCAAAAGGAAAATCGGCCAGCCTGAAGTTCACATAGAAATTTCCTGAAACTTTGTACAGTTTGTAAATAATATTGCCGTCGTATTTCTCAAAAATCAGTTCCTGTGAACTTTCATTTTGCTTCATATTCTGAAAGGCAATGTACTTTTCTGCTTCGCGGTTGGAGCTATCTAGCTTTACCCAATAGTAAAAATCTGAGGTAAAGGAATTAGTATTGATGTTAATATCATAAATATCAACGATTTCCATTCCGAAAAACAGGTTAGGAATCAACTCTCTGTCCAGATTAAGCTGCAAGGGATAAGAGTTCAGTTTACCATTGGTATATTCAGAGAAATATAATTCAGGCACTAAAGAGTTGCTGCTGTCAATTTCAAATACCTCTTCATTATCGGCAAAAGTACTTCCGCGCAGTCCGTTCAGGTAATCGGCAAAAGCAGCCTGTGTAGGTTTAGCCTTAGGATTCTGCTCAAAAAAATGCTTGATCAGCAAAGAAGCGTCAAGGCATCGGCTTACAAACATGGCATGATTCGGACTCTCGAACAGTTCCGGAGCCTGCGATTTCATATCATCAATATCCTCTGTGAGTGTTTTGCTGATAGCATCATTGGGATTACTGATCAGGATAAGTTCATTATTAGACTTTTTCCCAAACTTTTTCAGTTGATCTGTATTTACAATATAACTATGCCCTAAAAGCTGAAGATGGTGATAATGAGTTTCGAGATAGGCGATCAGTGACTTGCCGATATTACTATGCACATTAAGAATGGTCAAGCGCTTCTGCGCCGCCGGATCTGCAAATAACTGCTTCACATTTGTATAAAAAGCCACAGAATCTATAGATGCAGCTTTTGCCTTAACCAAGACCTGACCTTTTACACGAATACCGCTTTCCTGAAAGGATTTAAGGAAAACTGTATGTAAAGGATAATCTTCTTCACTGATAAAATTGACCTCTGTAGTTTTGAGCGCTTTTTGTACAAATGCATTGATATCATGTGGCAGCAGGTCGCTGTTACCGGTAAATAGCACCTGTCCCCCATAATTGAGACCAGCCTTATCGGCATTAATAGCTATAACAGGGATTTTTAATTGCTGAATAGTATTCGCTGCCGAGCCAAGATGTTCTCCCCATGTATTGTCGATTACCACAACGATATTGGTATCTTTTGCAATAACCTTATAAATAGAATCACTCACCTTCCCATTGCGTTTGCAATCAAAAACTTTCAGCCCCAGTTGCTGCCCCTTAGGATTGATGTCTTTGAGGTAACGTTGCAATGCCAGTTCATGTAGCTTATCAAACTTAGTCTTATCAACGCCCGGCTCTTGCCAATCAGTATAGCGGCCTATATAGGCAATATATTTTGAAGTTCCTGAATTATACTCGTTCCTGCAGGCAGAAAAAATTATTACATAAATCAAAAATAAGAAAACCGTATAACGCATTTCTACAACAATTAATAAATGACTTTTCTTGGTTGGTTCAATTTATAGTTCCCACTTAAAAAATGGCAAATTCAATCCGTCTTCTCAACTCTGAATGCCGGCACTTTGTAATCTTTGGGTAAATAATTAGCAGGAACGGCAGCAGCGTTACCATCTCGTAATGTAGTATAATGAGGTGACATGATCTCAACTCCTGCTTCAAAAAACGTATCCTGTATATTTTGATGTAATTCAGAATATACTAAATACATAGTCAATGGCATATTTGTATAAGCATTAATCTCATAAGAAACATAAAAATCATCTAAGCTGGTTTGCAATACATAGGGTTTGGGGTCTTTTACAATCCCGTTTGTAGCTAAAGCTGCATTGATTAAGAGTTCGTGAACTTGTCGCCAGGGTATATCATACCCCATAGTTACACTGGTATTAAGAATCAATTCTGTAGAACTTATATTGGCAGCAGAATAATTAATAGTATGACCGGAAAGAATGGAAGAATTTGGAACAGTAATCTGTTCATTTTTAATTGTCTTTACCCTTGTTACCAATAAATTTTTCTCCAGAACAAGGCCCACAACATCTCCTATCTTTACAAAATCCCCAACTTTAAAAGGTCTCATATAAGTAATTACAAGTCCCGAAACCATATTTGAGATTGCAGAAGAAGAACCAATAGATAACAAGACCCCTAAAAACACTGATACACCCTTGAAAATTGGGGAGTCCGAACCTGGCAAATAAGGGAAAATAATCACGAACATAAATGCATAAAGCAGGAACCGTGCAATATTGTAAGTAGTCTGAGCCCAGTCAGCATAAAATCCGGGAATGACAATTGCTCCTTTTTCTATTTCGACAGCAATGAATTTCATTAAACGGCTGAAATAATGAACTACTGTCATAATTACAATTATGGTAAGCAGGTTTGGCAAATAATTTACTGCGGCCAGAATGATATTCTTAAAAGGCTCCAATGTCCAGTGCACCAACCTCTCAGACCAGTTTTTCGTCCATGGAAGAAGTCCGAAAAGAATTGGAGAGAGCAGGTAAAAAACCAGCGCTATAAATAACACTTTGGCTCCATTAATAATTTTTATCAGAAAGTTTATGCCCCGTTCATCTTTAATAAATCTAAAAAATCCGATTTTGTCTTCCTTCCCAAATTCTCTGGCCTTAATTTTTATATTAACTTTTTTAACACCCTTGTTTATAAGAGTCACAAAAAAGTACAAAAACACAACTAGTCCAACAAACTCAATAATTCTCCTTACTAGTGAATAAGAACTTTTTCTCTCCAGTTCGCTATTAACTTTATCCTGTATCGTAGAGAGGTACTCAGAGGCTAGCAACATCTGACTTTTATTATTCCATAGAGCGTCAGCCTTACTTACAATCATAATCCTTGTCTTACCAGACATAATTTCAAAAAACTTCCCGGATTCCTTTAAACTCAATTTTTCTACCTCGCTATCATCATTATCCAGGAGACCCATTATTTGCTCACCAATGTAGAGTGCTCTGTCTTCAGCACTGATTGGTCCTGAGCCTGAATAAACGGCAAATAGAGAGTCATTAAATACAACAACTCTGTGGCCACTGTAAAACTTTCGGGCGTCATTCACTTTTTGTTGAAGCTCCGCTTTTCGTAACGAGTCACTTTCAACCAGCTGAATGTATTTTTTTTGAGACTGTTGACGAAGGTCTGACTGCCCAGCGGGCAAATGGGCAAGATGCAGCTCTATTTCTCCCTTACGGATTTCATGTACAATATCCATGGAATCTGACCAACTGATTAATCGGTCTAATTCCTTTATTTCCTGCCATTTATCGGCATTCAACTGAGCCATTAAAGACCCGCTCAGCAATATATTAAACAAGCAAAGAAAAACTCTCATGTAAGTGCCGCAAAAATTGATAAAAAAATTAATTAACTATGATACGTATAAAGCTTGAAAAAACGTTCAAACTAAGCTATTTTTTACTTTAATTCGTATCATATCAAGTATTTTGAATTTAATCCTGATAATTGTATGGCCATAGCAGCTCCGATAAACTTACAAAATTGGATTGACGAACACCGTCACTTATTGAAACCACCGGTGGGCAATCAGCAGGTGTTTAAACTGAATAAAGATTTCATTGTAATGGTTGTGGGCGGCCCTAACTCCAGAAATGACTTCCACTATAATGAAGGAGAGGAATTGTTCTATCAGCTAGAAGGTACTATCACATTAAAAATTATTGAAGATGATGCTGTCAGGGATATTATTTTAGGCCCCGGTGACATGTTTCTGCTTCCTCCGCAAACACCTCATAGCCCAAGAAGAGGCCCTAATACAATTGGGCTGGTAGTAGAGCGTTACCGGGAACCTGCTGAAAAGGACGGCTTTATGTGGTTCTGCGAAAAATGTGGTAATAAACTCTATGAAGAGTTTATTCCGGTAAACGATATCGTTAAGGACTTACCGTTGGTAATGAACAAATTTCAAAGTTCTCTGGATTTGCGTACCTGCAAACGTTGTGGTACAGTAAGCGAATTACCGAAATAGACATGACTTATAAATAGTCCTCTATTGAACACACCTATTTTTACTGAGAAATATCTTATGTTTAATTTCTCCGGGGAGGCCTGAACTACAATCAGAGTTCAGGCACATTACTTTAAAAAGCAAGTACCACACGCTTTCTGTAGGTTTTCAGACCTCCTTCCAGGTCATAAACATCGATGTGTAAAACATAAGGCCCGACATGCGCTTTTTGTCCGGCATCAGTTGTACCATCCCATTGCAAAAAACCTTCTGCTCCTGCAAGGCTATTTTGTCCTAAAACCCGGACTAACCTTCCACTTGCATCATAAACATGTACATTCTGCACTTTCCCTTTAGTCTTATACTTATAAAATATTAAAGTAAAATCATCATGTCCGTCTTCATTTGGAGAAAACACCTGCGGTTCAATAATAATATCATCACCGCTTGCAATGCTCTTGCGCGACTGCGAATTTATATAACCAGGTGTTGCATAACCGACATCTGAAGCAGCTGAATGCCAATTATCTTTCAAAGCTGTTGTTACGTTTGCGTCAATACGCTCTAATGAAACACCTTCTTTATTATCGATAAGCTGAAAATGAAAACTTGCTGAATAATCGAAACGATCACCGATACTTCCGGCAGGTGTACACAAAATCACGATTCCTTTATCGTCATTATAAGAAGGCATTGAACTGACTTTAATAGCGGCATTGATATGAGCGGCCGGATAATCCTGCTTAACTCTGTCCGGCTTTTCTGTAAGAAAAACATAGCCGCCGGGTGCCAACACATTAGGCACAGTCCCTATTACTTTTTTATTGGTAACAATGTCATTTTGCATATTGGCAATACTCCATTGCGAAACATCAAGGTATTTATCAGAGCGATTGAACAACTCAACAAAATCGACA